>CALXWW010000005.1 GCA_944392545.1 uncultured Clostridia bacterium | reverse complement strand
CATAGAGGAAATACCTGTTCCCATTCCGAACACAGAAGTCAAGCTCTATTGTGCCGACGATATTTGTGGGTTACCCTACTGATAAAATAGGTTGTCGCCAGTTTTTTTTATGCTTAAAAATTAATAATTAATATCATAGAAGATTCTAATTATGTATTAAGTTTTTTAATATATAATTAGAATTTTTTATTTAGAACCTAAAAAATATTTTTATTAATTGAATATTTAATTTGTTTATGTTACTATATATTATATAAAAATAATTTATAGAAATAGACATTTATTGTAAAATATGATACAATTTAATTATTAAAATTATGAAATATTATAATAAAGTAAGGAGAAACTAATGGATAGTGTAGAAAAAACAGAAGACGCAAGAAGTACAGAAAGTAGAGTTAAAGGTTTAATAGGGTTTCTGATAACAACTTGCTTTTCTAGATTAAATGATGCAAACCCAAGAAAGATGGAAAGTTATAGAGAAAAAGTAAAAGAAATGTTAAACAAAGAAGAAAAACAAAATGAGGGAGAAAAAGAAAAATATAATTATTTAAGAAGCATAGTAGATTCATTTTTTGATTATATAGGAAACGAGCAAGTAGTAAAAAAGATACAGAGTGGTAAACTTAAAAAAAGAGAACTTGAAGAAGAGTTTTTAGAAGATGTAATTAATATACCTAAAAGAAAATATGATATGAGGGATTTATATAATCCGGAATTAATTTCATCATACAATGGAGATAAGAGTCTAAAGAAGATTAGATCAGTATTAAGAAAAAATGGAACAAAAAACATATATATTGATGAAGAGGGTAGACAAGTTATACTCACGGATGTAGGCACTATTGAATATGAAGAATGGGGTGGTATGATAGCTGATTTATCTATGTATCTACTTCAAAAAGAACGTCCTAATGGAAATTTTACAAATGATATAGTTTGCACAAACGTTATTATTCAAAACATGGAAGACCCTGGATATAGAAACGCTGTATTAAAAGAACTATTTAGTGATAAAAATATTCAAAGAGCAAATGCTAATTCATATATAGGGCAAATTTGTAGAAGGAAAAAAGCTAATAACAGAGATTTACCGAAAACAGAATATCAAACCTCTTCTGGATATACATATAGAATAGATGAAAATTATGTATTAGAGTATGATGCGACAGAATTAACAGCAGTTATAGAAACAGTAAGACAATATCAAAGGGATGACAAAAGAAGAGAAATAATAGATCAACATGATATTAAAAGTGGACAAGTAGATAGCAAAAGAGGACATGGCGAAGTAAATGATTATGATGAGCATGATGGAAGATAATGAAAATATAAAAAATACTCGTTTTGACTAAAAATAAGCAAAAAGAAGTTGTGTAAATAGTTGACAATATATAAAAAATATGATAAAATATTCAAGCGTATGTAGATACATACGCTTATAAAAATAGCAAAAAATATTAAGCTTAAAATCTGGAGGTGTATAAAATGGCTGCAAAAGGTGCAAGAGAACCAATAACTTTAGAGTGTACAGAATGTAAAAGAAGAAATTATATGACAGAAAAGAATAAAAAGAACAATACAGAAAGATTAGAAGTTGTTAAATATTGCAAGTATTGTAAAAAACGTACTACACATAAAGAAACAAAATAAAGAAAGAGAGAACCTTTAAGGGGGAGAAAATAATGCCTAAAGAAGCAAATAAAAAGCAAGATAATAAGAAACAAAAAAAGTTTCGGAAAAGATTTTAAGGCAGAACTTAAAAGAGTAATTTGGCCAACACCAAAACAATTATTCAATAATACAGTTGCTGTAATAACAGTTGTACTGATAACAACTGCTATTGTATTTGTGTTAGACTTTGCTTTTGAAAGTATGAATACATATGGAATAGAAAAGTTAAAAGAAATGGTTGAAGACAATAATTCAATAGTATTAAATCAAAGCAATGAAGGAGAATCAACAGATACAAATAGTACAGACAATGCAGAAAAAAATACAGCATCAGAAGATGTAAATAGTGTAGAAGAATAAAATGAAGGAGGCTAAAATATGTCTCAAGAAGAAAATGATTTAATACCAAGATGGTATGTTATACACACTTATTCAGGTTATGAAAATAAAGTAAAAACAGACCTTGAAAAAACAATAAAAAACAGAGAATTAGAAGATTATTTCTTTAATATAATTGTTCCAATGGAAGAACAAATAGAAATTAAAGATGGAAAAAGAAAAGCTAATTTGAAAAAAGTTTTTCCGGGATATGTTTTAATAAAAATGATTGTAACTGAAAAAACATGGTATATAGTTAGAAATACAAGAGGTGTTACAGGCTTTGTTGGTTCTGGAACAGATCCTATTCCTCTTACAGAGGACGAAATAAGAGCAATGGGATTTGAAATAACAGAAGTTAATGTGGATTATGAAGTTAATGATTCTGTTAAAGTATTAGATGGACCATTAACAGACTTTATAGGTGTTGTGACAGAAATCAATAAAGAAAAACACAAAGTAAAAGTATTAGTATCAATGTTTGGAAGGGAAACTCCAGTAGAGTTAGACTTTTCACAAGTACAAAAAATTAGTTAATAATCTATTTTTAGATTAATATACATATTACATTTTAAAGGAGGTGCTATATAAAATGGCAGAGAAAGAAATAGGCAATGTAATTAAATTACAAATACCAGCAGGAAAGGCGTCACCAGCCCCACCAGTTGGACCAGCTTTAGGTGCTAGTGGTGTAAACATTATGCAATTTGTAAAAGAATTCAATGATAGAACAGCTAATTTAAACGGTATGATAGTACCAGTTGTAATTACTGTATATAAAGATAAATCTTTTGAATTTATTACAAAAGAACCACCAATGGCTGTATTAATTAAAAAAGCTGCTAAAATCGAAAAAGCTTCAGGAAAGCCTAACAAAGATAAAGTAGCAAAATTAACTAAAGCACAAGTTGAAGAAATTGCTAAACAAAAAATGCCAGACTTAAATGCAGCATCATTAGAAGCAGCTATGAGTATGGTAGCAGGTACTGCAAGATCAATGGGTGTTGTAGTAGAAGAATAGTTTAACAGAGTTTTTAATAAATATATCAATGTTAAACAAAAATTATTAAAATATGGGAGAGTAAAAGCTCGTTTGAACCAAAGGAGGTAAAGATGAAGAGAGGAAAGAGATATCAAGAAGCTGAAAAGCTAGTTGATAAAGCAAAAGTATATAGTGCACAAGAAGCATTAGATTTAATTCAAAAAATGCCAAAACCAAAATTTGATGAAACAGTTGAATTACACGTAAAATTAGGTGTTGATTCAAAACAAGCTGATCAACAAGTTAGAGGTACAACAGTACTTCCAAATGGTACAGGTAAAACTCAAAGAGTATTAGTTTTCGCAAAAGGACCAAAAGCTGAAGAAGCTAAAAAAGCAGGTGCAGATTTTGTTGGTGCAGAAGAATTAATACCAAAAATCGAGAAAGAAAACTGGTTTGATTATGATGTTATCGTTGCAACTCCAGATATGATGGGTGTTGTAGGTAGATTAGGTAAAATATTAGGACCAAAAGGATTAATGCCTAACCCAAAATCAGGAACAGTAACAATGGACGTTACAAAAGCAATAAATGATATTAAATCTGGTAAAGTTGAATATAGACTAGACAAAACAAATATTATCCATTTAGGATTTGGAAAAGTTTCATTTGGTACAGCTAAATTATTAGAAAACTATGAAACAGTTATGAATGCTATTATAAAAGCAAAGCCAGTAGCAGCTAAAGGACAATATATCAAGAGTGTAGCTATATCTACAACAATGGGACCAAGTATGTATATTGATCAAAAATAAGATAAAAAATAGATAGCCAAAGACAGTAAGCAAAAAGATAAGTCTTACCTAGGCATATTATAGTACGGAAATAATCTGTATATATATGCCTCATGGCTATGTATACAGATTTTAAATTTATGTATATCATTTATAGAAAAAGAGGTGAAAAGAATTGGCTAGTGAAAAAGTTTTAAAACAAAAAGAAGAAGCAGTTAACACTTTAGCAGCAGAATTAAAAGATGCTTCTATAATTCTTTTAGTAGATTATAGAGGAATTACTGTTGAAGATGTTACAAAATTAAGAAAAGACGTAAGAGAAGCAAACGCAGAATACAAAGTTATAAAGAATAACATAATAAAGAGAGCTTTAAATGCAAATGGAGAAAATGGTTTAGATAACCTATTAGAAGGACCAACAGCATTAATAACAAGTAAAGAAGATTATTTAGCACCTGCAAAAGCTATATATAACTTCTCTAAAAATAATGATTTCTACAAAATAAAAGGAGGAATCATTGAAGGAAAAGTTATGACAGCTGAGGAAATAATAACTATCGCTAAATTACCATCAAGACAAGAACTTCTTGCAAAACTTGCTGGGGCTTTACTTGGAAATATTACAAAACTTGCTGTTGCACTTGATCAAGTAAAAGCGCAAAAAGAAAATGCTTAACTTAAAAACTAGATATAAACTTCGTTTAGCATAATGAGTTTAATGTATATTGCAAATAAGAAATATAAAGAATAAAACAAATTAATAGCAAACATGCCAAGTTTGCAAGTAAATAAGAAAGATTAAAGGAGGAATTTTAAAATGGCAAAAATAGATGAATTATTAGAAACAATTGATAGCTTAACAGTTGTAGAGTTATCAGAATTAGTAAAAGGAATAGAAGAAAAATACGGAGTATCTGCAGCAGCAGTTGCAGCACCAGTAGCTGGTGGGGCAGCAGCAGGTGCAGCTGAAGAAAAAACAGAATTTAATGTAGTATTAAAAGAAGCTGGTGCAAATAAAATCCAAGTAATTAAAGTAGTTAGAGATGCAACAGGATTAGGATTAAAAGAAGCTAAAGATTTAGTTGATGGTGCACCAAAAACAGTTAAAGAAAATGTAAAGAAAGAAGAAGCTGAAGAATTAAAAGCTAAATTTACAGAAGTTGGGGCAGTTGTAGAACTTGCTTAATTAAAATAAAACTTTTGAATAAATGGACAGACATTATTACTTTGTAAAAAGTAATTTAAGTCTGTCTATTTATTTTCTCTTAAGTTTTTGCGTTTTTTCAGTTATGACAATAATTATCTAAGTATAAAATGAGATCTGAGACTATTATATATAGTAAAAAATCAACTTTAAATAACTTTTCTAAAATTCAAAAAAAAGCAACTGATTATACAGTTGCTCATTGAAAATAAAAGGGGATGTTTTACTTATATATAGTTGATAATGGAGTAACATTATTATCAACTATGAACATATTATACATAGGAATTTTGAACATTGTGTGAACAAAAGGTGATTATATTGAAAATAAAATACTTGTAATAACATAAAAGTAATGATATTATTTTTGTGGAGGTAATACAAGTGTTACAACTAGCTTCAATTGTTTATTATTAATTATAATTATATCATTAATAAAACAATATGTAGAGGCTATAAATGCAACGAATATAGAGAATATTATATTTTAACAAAATAGTTATAATAAATAACGAAGAGTGGACAGAAAAGAAATATTATCTTTTTTGTCCACTCATTGCTTATGGTTGTTCTTGTAATGTTACGTCAATATCTAAAGTTTCTCCATTTCTCCAGATAGTTAGTGTTATTTTGTCACCAATTTCTTTTTGGTTTTTAATTTCATTTAATTCATTCATGTTCTCAATATCTTTACCATCTACTTTTGTAATAACGTCTCCGACTTTTATTCCTGCTCTTTCAGCAGCACCAAAGTTTTCTAATGATTTTACATATACGCCAACAGTTAGACTGTATTCTTTAGCCATACTTTCATTTATATCGATTCCACCAATTCCTAGATATGGTCTTTTAACTTTGCTATACTCAATTAATTGTTCATATATATCTTTAGTAGAATTTATTGGAATAGCAAATCCTACACCTTCGACACCTTCACCAGATATTTTTAATGTATTAATACCTATTACCTGACCTTGACTGTTTACCAAAGCACCACCACTATTACCAGAGTTAATAGCAGCGTTTGTTTGAATTGCTACATAGCTATTACCATCCTCATCGGTAACAGTTCGATTTACAGCACTTACAATGCCATCGGTAACAGTTGTGCCTAGACCAAGATTATTACCTATGGCCATACAAAATTCTCCAACTTGTACTGAATCAGAATCTCCAAGTTCAGCAGCAGTTAGACCGTCCTTATTAATTTTTATAACTGCTAAATCAGTTTGTTCATCTGTACCTACTATTTCAGCTTCATACTCTGTGTCATCGTTGTATAATGTAACTGTAATTTTACTTGCTTTACCTAATTCATAATATGAAGAAGCAGAAGAAGAATTAACAACATGATTATTTGTTAAAATATATCCATTTTCACTAATTATAACTCCAGAACCCTGTGCTTCAGCAGTTCCTTGACCACCATAGAAAATAGAATTTATTGAATATGTTACATTAATTCCAACAATCGATGGTAGAACTTTATTTGCAACTCCAATTGCAGTTTCAGAATAATCCAATAAAGAAATTTGTTCTGTATTTGGATTTATAACTTTGATTTCGTCTGTAGAAGTAGAGCTAGAAAGTAGCTTATTTCGTACATTAGGAACTCCAAAACATGTACCCACTACAATACCTGCACCTACAATTCCACAAGTAAATGGTAAAAGGATTGTCTTTACAAATCCCCAACTTTGGTTTTTATTTTGATTCTTGTTTTTGCTATTAGTCGAACTAGAATTTGTACTTGATGCAGTAGATTTAAAATCATTATTATTTATGCTTTCCTGAACAATTGGTTTAAATTCTAAAGATTCTTTAATATATTTATCATTAGTTTCTTTATTTGTTTCATTTAAATTATTATTTTCTTCCACTTTTTACCTCCTAGAAATATCTATATAATATATAATAACTTAATATAGATATATAATACAAGAGATTTGTGAACAAAATGTGAAAAAAATGTTATGTTTTAAGTATAAATTAATTTATTTAAATAGTTGAAAAATATAGTGTATCAATATATAATATAAAATATATGTGAAATTATAATATATAAAATATCTAATAACTAAAAAAGAATGGGAGAGAAATAGTTATGAAAAAGCGAAAAAGTTTAGCTGTAACATACATTAAAATATTAATTGTAATAGCTATAATAATAGTTGGTATATTTGTAGGTATACAGTTATTTACTAAAGAGTATAGCAATGAGAAATTTAAAACAATAAAAACAGATATGTTGTTAATACAGGGAAAAACAGAAGTAATAGCGCAGAAGGTTGAAATAAAAGAAAAAGGTGCTAAATACATTGGTACGAAATTACAAGATAAAGAAATAGATGCTAGCTTACAAAACTTAATAGATAAAGAAATAATAGATTTAGAGTCTAAAAAAAGCAATTATTATTATTTAGATAATGAAGATTTAAAAGAACTTGGGCTAGAAAATATAACAAGAAATAGCTACTACATAGTTGACTATAAGAAAAACGATATAATATATGTAAACGGCATAGAAGACAAAAATGGAAATGTAGTATATAAATTATCAGACATGGAAAAAGATAGTAATGAAGAAAAACAAGATAACGAAAATAGCCAAAAAAACGAAGAAGCAGACAAAGATAAAAAAGAAGAAAAATAAGAGGTAGAAATGAAAGAAAAAGAATTAGAAAGATTAAACCAAATAAAGAAAATAGAAGAAGAGCTATACGAAAATGGAACGACAAGTATAGCAGGAATAGATGAAGCAGGACGTGGACCGCTAGCAGGACCAGTAGTAGTTGCATGTGTAGTAATGCCAAGAGATTCTATGATAGAAGGTGTAAACGATTCTAAAAAAGTATCTGAAAAAAAGAGAGAAAAGCTATATGAAGAAATAACAAGAGAAGCTTTGGGGTATGGTGTAGGTATAATATCACAAGAAGAAATAGATAGAATAAATATATTAAATGCAACAAAAGAAGGACTAACTTTAGCAATAAAAAACTTAGAAACAGACTTGCAAGAAAAAAATAGAGATTTCCAAAAACCAGAAATAATATTAGTAGATGCCCTGACAAAAATAGATACTGACCATATACCATATAGATCAATTATTAAAGGGGATAGCAAAAGCTACTCTATTGCAGCAGCTTCAATCATTGCTAAAGTAACAAGAGATAGAATAATGAGACAGTGGGATGAGGTATATCCAATGTATGGATTTGAAAAACATAAAGGATATGGAACAGCAGCACACATCACAGCTATTAAAGAACATGGATTATGCCCATTACATAGACGTAGTTTTGTAAAAAATATAGTATAAATATATTGGTTTAAGAGGAATTTATGATAAGAAATATAGTATTTGATATAGGAGATGTACTTGTAGGATATTCTCCTAAAAAAGAACTAGAAAGATTAGGAACAAACTTAAATAGAATAGAAGAAGTAAATA
Source organism: uncultured Clostridia bacterium (assembly GCA_944392545.1). GTDB lineage: Bacteria > Bacillota > Clostridia > TANB77 > CAG-508 > CALXVA01. The sequence continues at coordinate 93,816 of CALXWW010000005.1, read as the reverse complement.
ATTTAATTACTAAGGATGATAACTGGAAAAAGTATTTAAAAGGTTTAATTAAAATAGAAGAAGTATTAAAAAAAGGAGGGAATTATACTTGAATATAAAGGAGATAATTGCTAAAAAAAGAGATAAACACGTATTAAATACAGAAGAAATAAACTTCTTTATAAATGAATATACAAATAATAACATTACTGACTACCAAGCTGCTGCATTAATTATGGCAATATATTTAAATGGAATGAATAAAGAAGAAACTTTAGATTTAACACTTGCTATGGCAAACTCTGGAGATATATTAGATTTAACTAGTTTAGGGATAGTTGTAGACAAGCACAGTACAGGAGGAGTGGGAGACAAGATAACATTGATCTTGATGCCAATTATAGCTTCACTTGGAGTACCCGTAGCTAAAATGTCAGGAAGAGGTTTAGGATATACCGGTGGAACTATAGATAAATTAGAAAGCATACCAGGATACAAGATAAATATTTCAGAAAAAGAATTTATGCAAAATGTAAAGAAAATAGGAATTAGCTTAATAGGACAAACTATGAATTTAGCACCAGCAGATAAGAAAATATATGCATTAAGGGATGCAACAAGCACAACAGAAAGTATTCCGCTTATAGCTTCTAGCATAATGAGTAAAAAAATAGCAGCAGGTGCAAATAAAATTGTATTAGACGTAACTTATGGAAGCGGTGCTTTTATGAAAACAAAAGAAAAGGCTAAAGAACTTGCGGATGAAATGACAGAAATAGGAAGACTAGCAGGAAGAGAAACTGTTGCAATGTTAACTCCAATGGAAGAACCATTAGGAAAAAATATAGGGAATACTTTAGAAGTAATAGAAGCGGTAGAAGCTTTAAAAGGAAATATGCAAGATGACGTAAAAGAAGTAGTTTTAGAATTAGGAAGCAATATGCTAAAACTTGCAGGTAAAGGAAATGATTTAGAAGAGAATAAAAGAAAAATACTAGAAAATATACAAAATGGAAAAGCATTAGAAAAATTTAAGGAATTAGTAAAAAATCAAGGTGGAGATATATCATATATAGAAGATACAAATAGATTTGAAAAAACAAAATATATTTTACCAGTAACATTAGAGAAAGAAGGAAGAGTAAAAGAAATTAAAGCAGAAGAGATAGGAAAACTATCCGTATTTTTAGGCGGAGGTCGCATAAAAAAAGAAGATAAAATAGATAAAGCTGTAGGAATAACGTTGAATAAAAAGATTGGAGAAAAAGTAGAAAAAGAAGATATTGTTGCGTATATACATGCAAATGATGAAGAAAAAGCAAAAGAAGCGGTAAGAAGATTAAAAAATATATATGTGCTAAATAAAGATTAAAAGATAAAGACATTAGACAAGGGGCTAATGTCTTTAATGATAGAATCTTTGAATAGGTTTTATATAATAAAAACTATAACTGTGTATCTGGTTTATAATCTACAAAATTATCATTTGAAAAATATCTGTTTAAATTCTTCATGCTAATTCCTGTATCATAAGAAATACTTTCCATAGAACAATTTATATCAGAATCTTCTAAAAAGTTTTTCAATTTACTCATCTCAAAATTATCCTTTGGCTGACAATTAGGACAAACATCTCCACTATTTACGAAAAAACAACCACATCTACTACATTTATTAAATTGCATATATATCACTCCTATAACATTAGCTATTTTACTTTATTAAAAATTACAAAAATATTTTATCACATATTTTTACAAAAAGAAACAAAAAAGGAAAAAATCATATCAATAATTTTAAAAAAATATTGTATTAATGTTATCAAAACCCTTGAAATTAGCTAAAATATATGATAAAATAATATACGTTAAAAATACACACACAAGCTAGTTTAAAGAGGAGTGCTTGTTTTATTTAAAGCAAGTCTTTTTAAATGCTTAAAGCTTCGTGGAGGTAAAACAAAAAGGAGGAATTTGAAATGGCAGTAGTTGCAATGAAACAATTACTAGAAGCAGGTGTTCATTTTGGACATCAAACAAGAAGATGGGAACCAAAAATGGCTGAATACATATTCCAAGCTAGAAATGGTATCCATATTATCGATTTACAAAAAACATCTAAAAAATTAGATGAAGCTTATGCTTTCTTAAAAGAGCAAGCAGAGGAAGGAAAAACAGTTCTATTTGTAGGAACAAAGAAACAAGCACAAGATTGTGTTAAAGAAGCTGCAGAAAAATGCGGCATGTACTATGTAAACCAAAGATGGTTAGGTGGTACATTAACAAACTTTGCTACAATTAGAAGAAGAATTCAAAGATTAACAGAACTTGAAAGAATGCAAGAAGATGGAACATTTGATGTTCTACCTAAAAAAGAAGTTATTCTTTTAAAGAAAGAAATGGAAAAACTAGAAAAAAATCTTGGTGGAATTAAGGAAATGAAAGAAATCCCAGGAGTAATGTTTATAGTTGATCCTAAAAAAGAGAGAATAGGAATATTAGAAGCTAGAAAATTAGGTATTCCAGTTATAGGTTTAGTAGATACAAACTGTAATCCAGAAGATGTAGATTATGCTATACCAGGAAATGATGATGCGATAAGAGCTGTAGCTTTAATTGCTGACTGTATGGCAAATGCAGTTATAGAAGGAAAACAAGGTGAATCTATGGAAACTGTAGAGGCTGAAATGACTGAAGAAGTTAATAGTGAAGAACCAGAAAGCATAGAAGAAGTTGTTGCTTCTGAAGAAGAAAAATAAGAATATAAAAATAATTTAAATAAAAAAGGAGGAGAGCTTTAATCTGCTCTATCTCCTTATTTTAATATAAAGGAGGATTTTTAAATGATTACAGCAAGCCAAGTTAAAGAATTAAGAGAAAAAACAGGTGCAGGTATGATGGACTGCAAAAAAGTTTTGACAGAAACAAATGGAGATGAAGAAAAAGCAATTGAACTTTTACGTGAAAGAGGAATTGCAAAAGCAGCTAAAAAATCAGACAGAATAGCAGCTGAAGGATTAGTTGAAACATATATTTCAGAAGATGGAAAAATCGGAGTTGTTGTTGAAGTTAATGCTGAAACAGACTTCGTTGCTAAAAATGAGGAATTTAGAAGCTTTGTTAAAGACGTAGCAGAACAAATTGCTAAGGAAAATCCAGCAGACGTAGAAACTTTATTAAATCAAAAATCAATAAAAGAAAGTGATAAAACAGTAAGTGAAGTATTAACAAATAAAATAGCTACAATAGGTGAAAATATGTCAATAAGAAGATTTGTTAGATTTGAAACAGAGGGCTTACTAGAAAGCTATATACATGGAGATGGAAAAATAGCTGTATTAGTTGAGATGGAAAATGGAACATCAGAACTTGCAAAAGATATTTGTATGCAAATAGCAGCAGCAAGACCAGAATTCTTAGATAGAGCAGCAGTTCCAGCAGATAGACTTGCAAAAGAAATGGAAATATTAAAAGCTCAAGCTATGAATGAAGGAAAACCAGCAGATATAGCTGAAAAAATAGTACAAGGTAGAATAAATAAATTCTATGGTGAAGTATGTTTAGTAGAGCAAGAATTCGTTAAAGATCCAGATGTAAAAATAGGAAAATTAGTGGAATCAAAAGGTGCAAAAATAGTAAGATTTGCAAGATTCGAAAAAGGTGAAGGACTAGAAAAAAGAGAAGAGAATTTTGCAGAAGAAGTTGCAAAGCAAATAAAAGGATAATTGCAATAAATTCACGCAATAATTTAAAAAAGGACTTTATTTAAAAGTCCTTTTTTGATATAATATCCAAAGAATATAGAAATAAAATATATAGGAGTTGATCTGCAATGTTAATTAAGATTGTTACATTTAATATAGCTCATGGTAAAGGTTTAGATGGAATAATAGATATTGAGAGACAAGCAGAACTCGTAAATATGTATAAACCAGATATTGTGTTTTTACAAGAAATAGATATGTATACTAAAAGAGCAGGTGAAAGAAACCAAATACGAGAATTTAGCAAAAGAGTTTATCTGCCATATTGCTCAATGGAGAGTAATATAACTCTAGAAGATGGATATTATGGAGATGGTATAATTAGTAGATTCCCTATTTCTTTTTCTGTAAATTATTTAATGCCTTTAACAGATCTAAATCATGAACAAAGAGGAATTTTATGTAATAGAATTTCCTTACGGAACAGCTAAAATCAACTTATTTTCAGTTCATTTATCTACATATGAAGATGAAAGAATTTTAGCTTGCAAAGAGCTAAATAGAATTATAAGCAAAATAGATAAAAATGAAATAATTATTGTAGGAGGAGACTTTAACGTAGGTGTAACTAGACTAGGAAAAGGTAAATACACATTTGAAAAAAAGGATGATTACGAGGAATATAACATATTAAAGAAAAAATTGAAGCAATTACCAAATAACGAAGATACATGGTTTTCAAAATTAGGACAAGGCTGTATAGATACAATATTCTATTCTAATAATATAGAACTATTAAAGTATGAAACTATAGATGTTGAAAAGAAATCTGACCATAGCATTATATATGCTGAATTTAACATTTAAAAGAAAGGTGTAGGAAAATTAAAATGGATAAAAAGACAAAAATAAAATTTAATGTACTTGCTATATTTGTTATAATTCTTTTTTGCTTTGTTTTAACACCAAGAACATTGCAAAATGATACATATTATACTATAGCAATAGGAGAACATATTTTAGAAAATGGTATAGATATGGAAGATCCATTTTCTTGGCATGAAGATTTAGAATATACATATCCACATTGGTTATATGATGTTGGAACCTATTTAGTATTTCAAGCAGGGAATACAATAGGAATAGGTGGATTTACGGCAATATATATAGCTACGGCAATACTATCTATTATTTTAGGAGTTATTTTATATTATGCATTAAATAAAGTATGCAAAAATCAATTAGTAGCATTTTTTGTAACATTAGGAGTAATGTATTTACTGAAAGATTTTATAGCAGCAAGAGCGCAACTTGTTACATATATATTGTTTGTATTAACAATTTTATTTATAGAGAGATTTATAGAGACTAAAAAGAAAAGATACGTTATATATTTAATAATTATACCTATAATAATTGCTAATGTTCACTTAGCAGTTTGGCCATTCTACTTTGTTATATATTTACCATACATTGTAGAATATATATTAACGTTAGTTTCAGAGTCAAGCATATATTATAAAGTATCTATAAAAAGAAACAAAAAGAAACTACAAAGATTAAGTTTAAAAAATAGCGAAATAAATAAAGAAAAAATATCTAAACTGACAGAAAAAATAGAAACTTTACAAAGGGTAAGTGAAAAATCAGAAACAAAGAGAAAAGACAGGCAAGATCACCCATATAAAGTAATATTTAAAAGAAATAGTAATATTAAATATTTAATTATAGTAATGGTTATATGTATTTTTACAGGATTACTTACACCACTTGGTGATACTCCATATACATATTTGATAAAAACAATGGAAGGCAACACGATGAGCAATATTAGTGAGCATTTACCTCTAACATTGATAAATGATTTAAAAACAATGACTGTAATTGTATTGTTCCTATTAATTCTAATGTTTACAGATACTAAAATAAAATTAAGAGATTTATTTATGATAGCAGGACTTATGCTTATGGCATTTATGTCAAGAAGACAAGTATCATTATTTGTTTTAGTAGGAAGCTTTGTATTTGCAAAGCTACTAGTTGCATTAATAGACAAATATGATAAAGGAGGTACAGAGCAAGCGGTAAATGCTATAACGTCAATATGGGGTAAAGTTATAACTATTTTATTAAGTTTATTAGTATGTTTTAGTATATATAAAGGAAAAATAAATAGCCCAATAGTAAGTACAAGTTCATACCCAGTAGCAGCATGTGACTATATACTAGAAAATGTAGATATAGAAAATATGAGAATATTTAATGAATATAACTATGGAAGTTATCTACTATACAGAGGAATACCAGTATTTATAGACTCAAGAGCAGATTTATACACACCAGAATTTAATGGAATTAAAAACGAAGATGGAGAATATGAAGGAAATGACATATTTTCAGATTATATAAATACAACTAATATTTCTACATATTATGAAAACACATTTAATAAATATGATATTACTCATGTGTTAATAAGAAAGAACTCAAAATTGAATATGTTCTTATCAAGAGATAGAGAACATTACAAAAAGTTATATTCAGATGATAATTTTGTATTTTATGTAAGGGTAGTAGATTAAAGTAAAAAATAAAATTACAACTAATACATAAAGGAGTATAAATTGTGGAAAACATTATAGCAGATTTAGAGAATATGCGTTTAGATGCATATATATCTAGTAAAGAAGAAAATATGTCAAGGACTAATATACAAAGATTAATAGAAGAAGGAAATGTATTAGTTAATGGACAAAAAAAGAAAATATCATATAAAGTGCAAATGGGTGATAATATTGAAATAAATATTCCTGAAGCAAAAGAAACTAATATAAGAGCAGAAAATATACCATTAGAAATAGTATATGAAGACAAAGATATAATTGTTGTAAATAAGCCAAAAGGAATGGTGGTACATCCAGCTAATGGAAATCCAGACGGAACATTGGTAAATGCAATAATGAATATATGTAAAGATAGTTTATCCGGTATAGGCGGAGAAATAAGACCAGGGATAGTACATAGACTTGATAAAGATACCTCTGGATTATTAATAGTTGCTAAAAATGATTTAGCACATATTAATATGAGTAAACAAATAAAGGATAGAGAAGTAAAAAAGATATATATAGCTTTGGTAAAGGGAAATATAAATGAAAATGAAGCAACTATTAATATGCCAATAGGAAGAAGTACAAAAGATAGAAAGAAAATGGCTGTAAGAAAAGATGGAAAAGAAGCAATAACACATTTTAAAGTATTAAAAAGATATGGAGATTATACATTACTCAAAGTAAGAATAGATACTGGAAGAACTCATCAAATAAGAGTTCACTTAGCAGAAATAGGGTATCCAGTGGTAGGGGATATGGTGTATTCAAAAGGAAAGAATGAATTTGGAGTAGAAGGACAAATGTTACACGCACAAAGTTTAGAATTTAAACATCCAATAACAGGTCAAGAAATGCATTTAGAAGCGGATCTGCCACAGTATTTTAAAAATGTACTAAAAGAATTAGATGGTAGAAATTAGAACTATAATATTAAGATAGGTTAAAAGAATAAAGGAGATAAATGGAAGAAGATATAAGATTACAAAAATTTTTAGCAAACCAAGGAATATGTTCAAGGAGAAAGGCAGAAGAATATATATTACAAGGATATGTACGAGTTAATGGAAATGTTGTTACAGAATTAGGAATAAAAATAAATCCTGAAAGAGATGAAGTGACCTTTAAAGAAAATAAGGTGGGAAAGGTAGAAAACAAAGTATATATTCTACTTAATAAACCAATAGGATATGTTACAACTACTAAAGATCAGTTTGGTAGGGATACAGTACTTGATTTAGTACGGAGTAAAAGAAAAAATTTTACCTGTTGGTAGACTTGATATGTATACTTCAGGTGCTTTAATTTTGACAAATGACGGAGAATTTATATACAAAGTAACTCACCCTAAGTATGAAATTGAAAAAACATATAATGTTACGATAAAAGGTATTATTACAAAAGAAGAAATAAAAAAATTAGAAAATGGAGTAGAAATAGATAGCTATATTTCAGGAAAGGCAAAAGTAAGAATACTAAAAACTGATAAAGAAAAAGATATATCAAGAATTGAAATTACTATACATGAAGGTAAGAATAGAGAAGTTAGGAAAATGTGCAATAGCATAGGAAGAAAAGTATTAGCATTGCATAGAAGTAAAATAGAAGATATTGATGTAAAGAATTTGAAAATTGGAGAGTGGAGATATTTAACTAACAAAGAGATAGCCTATTTATTAAAAAAATAATTTGTATAAAATGTAAAAATATGATAAAATGATTAAGGACAAAGAAGTAATACTTTTTTGTCTAGTACCAAAAAGGAGAGATTGATTATGGTAGAGGATAACGAAATAAAGGCGGTAGTATCACCTTTTGCAGTAAGAGAAGGAGAATTAAAAACATTTGATGGTAAAGATGGATATGTATCTATGAATCAAATAATTCATAAAATTAACATAGGTCATATTAATGATTTACATTTTAAAATATTAGAACTTGTTAACGAATTTGAATTTATAACTTCAAGACAATTATTTCAAATGTTACAATGGAAGAATATCGAAATAGCTTCTCAAGACAAATTAAACAACAAATTGGAACAATTAATAAAATCTAAAATACTTACTAGATATTATTTTAAGGGTGAAGACGGAAAAGGTATATATAGAATATATTGTCTAGAAAAGATGGGAAAATACTTACTAAATTCAAGAGGAATAGAGTGCAAATGGCAACCAACTGATAATACAAAACCAGTTGCAATGATAAAGAAAAGATTAGCAGGAAACCAAACAATTATAGCATATTTAAGGAAAGTTAAAGCTTTTGACTCATATACTGTAAAACCTGCAATTACTGCTAAACAGACAGGAAAAACGTTTAAGGCTACTGGTGGTAGCGTAAAACTAACCAAAAACAATAAATCAATAGAATTTTTGTTTGAAGTAATTAGAAGAGAAGATGATTGGGAGAAAAAATTAGTAGATAAAATGAGATTATATAATGATTTTTATACCAATTACTTACCAGGAGATTCTGGATTTAGTTCAATGCCACAACTTATATTAATATGTGAAGATGAAAGAAACATGGTAGAGACCTTTAAAACAATAGTAGTAAATAAAGTAGAGATAGAAAGGATAAAACTATATTTTTCAACTGATTTAAGACAAAATGAAGAAACTTTAGATAAAACATTGGTAGAATTTAAATTGGAAGATGGTAAATATAGAATGGAAAATGTAGAAGTAAAATTATTAGGAGTTTAGATTTTAACAGTCTTATTCTAAAAAAGTAAAATAGTAATTTTTCAAAAGATTCCCTTAATACTAATTTAGTATTAGGGGAATCTTTTAAATATAAAATGAAAGAATTTAATTGATAATTGGTACGAGTATAGTTTTCATTTTCATATATAAATCTATCTACAGCTTAAGGGGAGAATTAACAGGATATTGAGAATATAAACAAATTAATTTTGCTTAAGATTCAGCACAGGAAAAAACGAAAAATGATATTAAAAAGAGGATAACATATATTAGCTATCCTCATAATTTATTAATTATTATCTTCTTTTTTTCTATTTAAATCAAAGATAATTGCATCGTCATTTTCTAGAAAGTATTTTGAATCTGTAGAATCCGTTTGGATAGGATCAACTTCTTTACTAAAATCTTCTGGATTGTTATCTGCTGTTGCCGCTGCAAAATTTCCTCTGAATTTAGTTGTAATAGGTTTTCTTTTTATACCATCAGAAATTCCGTTTGTAAATTTTTCAAAGTTATATTCTTTAAGTTTTTTAGGCTCTTTATATTTGGCTTCTAAAAAGTCTAGTTTTCCTTTCGCAACATAACTTTTACCTTTACTATCTTTTACTTTAAATATGATCTGTTTACCTTTTAAAGACATTATTTTTCCTTTAGTGTAATTAGGTTTCCACTTAAATTCGATATTTCCATATTTAGGGTCATAACCATAATTATCTTTACTTGCATCAGTATTATATGTACTATTCCACGACCATTCTCTTTTATCTTGTAATTCAGTTTGCCACCATTCAACGTCTTCTGGTAAAGCATTACCAAATATTGCTTTGTTTACACAGTTGGCAAGTATTTCATCTCTAAAATTATCTCTTTCATCACCATTTAATTGAGATAAAGTTTGAGCAGACAAGATATTACCAACTTTATATTTTCTATATACAGTAAATATTGGTTCTATTGCTTTACACAAAAACTCTGGAAAATCGTCAATGTATAAGAAGTGTGGTATTCTTGTATTATCATTTCCTGGTCTAGCTAAAACTGATTGTTGCATTAATAATAAGAAGAATATACCAAAAGCCTTGTGAGCATTTGCACCTAAATCTCCTCTTCTAGTACATACAAATGTTACATCACCATTAGCTAATACTTTATCATATACAAGGTTATTTGTTCTATTACATAAAATATTCTTTACTCCAGGATATCTTAATAAGTTATCTAATTCGGCAGAAGCTGTGTATACAGACTGTTTTGTATTAGCCAAATCTCTACTATCAGCATAGAAGTTATTTTCAAAATATTTTATAAGTATTTTGTATTTATCTGCAAGTTCTGGAATTCCTTTCATTTGATTACACATATCTTCTACTAGTGAAAAGTCATTCATCATATTAAGCATATCTTCAAGATTTGGTAAATCACCATTATTTAATCTAGGATACATTTCTTTTAATAATATTGAAAGATTTTCTATAATCTGTATTGCTGTATTTTCTCTAAAAGCTAATTGCAAGTCTGGTCTGCTTGTTGCATATAGTCCTTTTAAAACAGAAGAAATTGCCATACCTGTTTTTATTGGGTCATCGTAAACAAATGGATTTATACCTGGTGATTCGGAACTATTTGGATCAATTATATTAACATGTATTTTATAGTTTTTAGCTACATTTAGAACTCTTTCTACTGAGTCATAATCAGCTGATAAATATGTTAATCCAAAGTTTTTATATATATATTTACCATTTGCTTTTCCTAAAATCATTTTCTTCATATATGCTTTATATAAATCTTCTTTGTCTGGATTTGGTGTTAACATATCTAATGTGAAGTTTTCACTTAAATAAGTATTATCATAAGGAAGACTTAATGTTGCTATACCTGTTTTTAATGCTGTAAATCCCATTTCTTTAGATATTTCTCTAAAGAAATATTTCCTATCTAAATCTCGTGCTATCATAGGTTCATAAATCATTGTTGTTTTTCCAGAACCAGACACACCAACTACTAGGAAAGATTCTAATCTCTTTGTTTCTGGAATAACAACGTCTTCACCTGATTCTGTATCTACACAAAGCATAATCTCACATGAATATTTGCCTGTGTCTTTAGGTTTACCAGATAAGCTAATACCACCGTAATCAAAGATTGAATCTTTAAGATCTTTAGTATCATTAATTGTAAATGTAAGCCATTTAAATACTTTATAAAAGCTAACCAGTGGAATGTAGAGCGAGATAGCTGTAAATGCAGGTCTAAATAGGTTTGAGTATTCTGCAACTATATCTACATAATTAGGAACTGAAAGTATTAATGTCCAAGCCATTGAGTTTAGTCCTTGTACCACAAATGATACAGTCAGCATATATAAGGTAATTACATAGGTATTAAAGAATCTTAATTTATCAATATCAGCTTTTGCAAACTTGGAACTAAATGAAAAATAGAAAGCAAATATTACAGCTGCAAAAGCTAAAGTATATTGTATTGGGTTCCAGTAAGAATAGCCTACCCCTGTAAAAATCATAAACATTAATTCAACTAATCTATCAACTAAAATATATGCAGAAATTAATGTTAAAATATATGTTACAAAAGTATTTCTATCTGTTTTTAAAAACTTTAGAAAATTATCTATGTACTTCAATAATTTCACCACTTTCAAACTTTAAAATCATACATATATATTATCTTATAAAATTAGAAAAAATACAATACTTTTTTAAAAAAAGTGGCTAAAAATAACAAAATAATGCAATTTTCTTATAATATTTTCTGTGTTAAGAAATGAATGTTTACATTGAAAATTTAAAAGTATAAGAAGAATATAAAAATTGAATAAATAAAAATCTATAGAATACTATTAAATATGAGAAAATTAATTGGAAAAAAAAGAAAACTAAAGAGAACTAGCTTCTTAAAAAATGTTGCAATTTTAGTTATAGCACATATTTTTATAAAAATAATTGGAGTAGTAAATAAAATATATTTGACTAATAAAGAAGGATTTGGAGACGAAGGAAATGCTATATATTCTAGTGCATTTCAAATCTATGCATTATTTCTTACAATATCATCAATAGGAATACCAAATGCTGTATCTAAAATAGTATCAAAAAGACTTGCTATGGGAGATAGCAAAGGCGCACATAAAACTTTTAAAATTGCAGGAATAACTTTTGGAACTTTAGGATTCATTTTATCTATATTCTTATGTATATATTCGAAGAAAATAGCAGAAGAATGGATACAAATACCAGAAGCAAGATTAAGTTTATTGGCACTATCGCCAGCAATATTTTTTGTTTCTATAACTTCTGTAATAAAGGGATATTTTAATGGAAGAGAAAATTTAAATATTGGTGCAAATTCACAAACTATAGAACAAATATTTAGGACTATAATTACAATAAGCTTAATAGAATTTGTTGCTCAGACAACAGGATTTGATACAAGAATCATGGCTGCGAGTGCAGCAATTGCAACTACTTTATCTGAAATTATATGCTTTATATATTTATATCGATATTATAGGAGTGTAAAAGGAGAAATAGCAAGTGAAATAAGAAGAAGTGTGAATTATAAATACAAGGGAATAAGAAGAACAATAAAAGAAATATTATCAGTATCAATACCAATGTCAATAGGTCCAATAATTGGGGGAATAAACAAGAATATTGATTCTATGACAATTATAAGAGGATTAAAGAAATTCATGACAGAAACAGAAGCAAAACTAGAATATGGTATATTGAGTGGAAAGATAGATACATTAGTATCATTCCCACTATCATTTAATTTAGCATTTACAAGCACACTTATACCGGTTGTGTCAGCTGCAAAAGCTAGTGGTAATTTAGATAAAGCAAATAAAAAGATTAGATTTTCAATGTTAATATCAATATTAATAGGGATTCCAAGTACAGTAGGAATGGTAGTACTTGCAAAGCCAATATTAGAATTTTTATTTCCTAATCAGCCGGCAGGAGAATTTTTGTTACAAATAAGCGCTATTTCTATTACATTTATAATGCTTAACCAAAATATTAATTCAGTATTACATGGATTAGGAAAGACAATAGTTCCATCTATAATATTACTTTTGGGTGCCATTATTAAATTGATTCTTAATACAATATTAGTACAGATAAATCCAAATGAATTTATATTAGGAGGAACTATAGGTGCAGCTGCTTCTACTGTTATAAGTCATGCATTTACTTGTATTGTATCTTTATTTATATTAAAGAAATATATAAATTTACAGTTTGGAATTAAGGATTTTTTTAAACCATTTTTAGCTACAACGATGATGTCGGTATGTATGATATTTACATATAAAGAGTTAACAGGAATATTTTCGGCTAAATTGTGTATAATATTAACACTATTGGTATCAATTATTGTATATTTGATATTGGTTATAATTTTAAAAATATTTTCAGAAGAAGATATTAAAAAAATACCGTTTGGAATAAGCATTTACAAAATTTTAAAAAGGCTTAAAATATATTAATTACTAATTGAATGCTTTTCGAAGAATAAAAAAATGTAGTAATATGCAAATTTTAATAAAAAAAAGAAGGATTTTATTAAAGTTTGGAGAATATTGATAGTAGTAGATAGCGTTTACAGTCTACATATGAAAATCTTATAGGAGGTAATGAAAATGAACAAATCAGAATTAATCGCAGCTATCGCAGCTAAAACAGGAGAAACAAAAAAAGATGCAGAAGCAACATTAAATGCTTTTATAGATGTTGTAACAGATGCATTAGTAAAAGGAGATAAAGTTCAATTAGTTGGATTTGGATCTTTCGAAGTAAGAAAAAGAGCTGCTAGAAAAGGTAGAAACCCACAAACTAAAGAAGAAATAAAAATACCAGCTTCTAAAGCACCTGTATTCAAAGCAGGAAAAGCATTAAAAGAATTAGTAAATAAAAAATAATTTGTAATTTATATAAAAATATGAATTCATAGGGGATATAGGAGTGTGTTTTCCTATATCTTTTTATTTTATATGTTATATATATTAAGGTGTATAATAATAAATACAAAAAATAAAAATAATAAATATTTTAATAGTTTATAAAATAAAAATATATGATATAATAATAAAAAAATAGGAGGTAAAAGTATGAACAAATATAAATGTTTAGCATGTGGTTATATTTATGATGATGCAGTTGAATCTGTAAAATTTGAAGATTTACCAGAAGATTGGGTATGTCCTTTATGTGGTGTTCCAAAAAGTACTTTTGTAAAAGTAGAGGAATAAAGGAAAAAAGAAAAAGGCGAAAGATATCTTTCTTTCGCCTTTTAAAAAGTATGTATACTATATTTAATTATTCTAATGAATTTAAGAGTTTTTGATTAACTCTAGTTTGAACTTCAAGATAATAAGCAGCTTCGGCTGAATTCATATCACTACTATCCCAAGCTTTAAAATCTTCACAAACTTGATTATATTTATTCATATATTCTGTATATTCTGTAAGTAAGCTTAAGTCTGTTCCATCAGAATCTTGATATTTTTCCATGAAATCAATATAATCGTCCATGAAATCTTCATAACTATCCATTGCTTCTTTAAAATCTTTACTTAATTTGTTGTCATTTGAAGAACTATTATTATCAGATTCTGGTGTTTGTGTTTCTTCTGTTTTTTCCTCTACTGTAGAAGGTTTACTAGTATTATTATCATCATTATTAGAGTCAGTATCTTCATATGGTTTATTTAATGTAATATCCATTACATTAACGCCAGCATATTTTACGTATAAGCTATAACCATTAGAATTTTTTGCAGAAAAGCTATTATCACTACTATAATAATCAACATTAAAACCTTTATCTTGGCAAGCTTTTACATAATCTTCATAATCTTCAACTGTAGTATTTCCTATAGAAACAGAAAGATAATTACTACTATTAGAATTGAAATATCCAAAGTTTGATTTTGGAGTAGGTAAAAGTGAGCATAAATCATTATCAGGCCATTCAAATTCTTTCATTTTTGCTGTTGCAGGTTCAGTTAGGTCAATTCTCATGCTTTCTTCTGATGAATAGTATGAAAGATATAGATTATATCCTTCATCATTAAATGCTTCATACATACTGCTTAAGCTTTCGTAAGCTATATCTACTGTATATCCAGCATTTTTACATTCTTTAACATAATCTTTAAAATCTTTTTCACTTACCTTATACATAGTAAGAGATAATGACTCGCTATTATCTAATAATACTTCACCATTCAACTTTTTTGGTACAGGAAGTTTGTCACCAAGTTCAAGTTCAGACCAATTAATTTTATTACCTCCACCAACAGTTACAGCACTAAAGATAATAATAGCGATAAGAATAACAGCTACTAATATGGATAGAATAATAAACCATGCACTTTTGTAAAAAGGCTTTTTAGTTTGTGTAGTACTATTTTCCATAAAATATTTCCCCTTTCATTTTTATTTTTCTAGATTATAGCATAGCACAGTGACACTTGCAAGCGCTATTTTTAAATTAGACGTTAGTATAAAATAAAAAAAATATAGATAGGAGAATACTTACGTGATACAAATAAATGTAGGGGAAATTTTAAAGAAAAAAGGAAAAAGCAAATCTTGGCTTTGTGATCAAATGGATATTTCCTTATATAATCTAAATAAAGCTATAAGAAGTGGAAAGAAATCTATTAGTTATAAATATTTGGAACGGATTTGCAAAAACATTGAATTGTTCATTTGACGAATTATTAACTATAATAGATGATAATGATAAAGAGAGCAAAAAGTGATTAGTAATAATTCTTTTTGTTTTCTCTATATATTTTAAACTAAAAAAGAATAAAAAATTTATATAAAAAGAATAAAAAATTTATATATAAGTATTGACAAACTACTAAAAAAAGTAGTACAATACTTATTGTCAGTTCAATAAATGCAGATGTGGCGGAACTGGCAGACGCACAGGACTTAAAATCCTGCGGTTGAATAAACCGTGCCGGTTCGATTCCGGCCATCTGCACCATTAGAACCTCAAGTGTTTCGTAAGATTAAGCTTGAGGTTTTAATTATAAAAATAGTGCAAAGTTCTAACAAAAGTTCTAACACTTTTCCAAAATTAGAATTTTTATAAATAGTTAGAGATGTATTTTGTAAAACAGATTACCTAAAGTGCAAGTTCGGTAATTTGTTCTTTTTTTGTATCTTTTGTATCTAATGCAAGTTTATCACTAATAACACTTGCAGAAATTCTTTTATTTTCTATATCAGCATGTGCATATCTTAATGTAGTCTGAAAATTAGAATGACCCAACCATATTTGTATATCTTTAACTGGTACTCCATTTTGAATTAACAAAGTACCACAACTATGTCTTAAGTCGTGTAACCTTATATGCCTTAGATTATTTTGTTCTAGTATTTTACTAAAAGTTTGAGTTACATATCCAGGTTTCATTAATTCTCCATTTTCCATTAAACAAATATATTCTTTATAATCATTGCAATAAGTATTACCATAAAACTTTTTATATTCTTCATACTTATCTTTATAAGTGTTTAATAAATCAGCAATAAAATCAAATAAAGGTAAAGTTCTATAACCAGAATCACTTTTTGCTCTATCTTTGAAAATGAATTGTGTAACACCATCAATTTTTCCACGTCCTACTGTATGTCTAATTGTTAATGTTTTAGCTTTGAAATCAATAGCATTCCATTTAATACCTATAACTTCTTCACGCCTTAATCCATATACACCTGCAATAATTACTGGTAGTTCAATAGGTGTAGTTTTTATAATTTCCATTAGATTTAATAATTCATCTTGTGTATAATAATCAGCTGTGTATTCCTTTGTTTTGATTGACTCTAATTTAGTAGCAGGATTACTATCAATTATTTCATTGATAACTGCTCCTTTTAATGCTTTACTAATATTAGCCCTATAATGTTTTATAGTATTGCTAGATAGTCCTTCGCTAAAAAGCAAATCAAAGAAATCTTGAATATGTTTAGGTTTTAAATCAACTAATTTTATTTTCTTTGCTTTAAAGTATTTGTATAATCTCCCTTTAATAACTTGTTCATAGCCAATATAAGTTGTTTGTTCAACTTTTCCTTTTTGTTTTTCTAGCCATTCCAGCATATAATCACAAAAGAGAATGTTTTGGTATTTATCATAAATATTTGGATCTCTTAATTTTATTTTTGACTTTTGTTCATATTCAATTTTAAATTGTTCTAATTTTTCTTCAGCCTTTTTCTTATTGCCCTTTATAGTATAACCTGTTGGAATCCATTTCGGTTTTCTTTTTCCATAGTCATCATATAAATTTAAAACAGCATAATAAAGACCTTTCTTTTTCTGTAAGCTACCTGTTATCATTTTACTCCTTTCCGTTGTAACAGTTTATATTTAACTTATCATTGATATTTTGTGTATTATACCATGATAAGAAAAAAATTCCTACTGTTCTGCCATCATATATTTGATAACATTAACTTTAGGAATTTTATATTCTCTGCCAACTTTTTTACTTTTAATTTTCTTTTCTCTTAACATACGATATGCAAGAGTATTACTAATACCACCTAACATTTTTCTCATTTGCACAAGATTAACAATGTCTGGGTAGTCTGTAAACATTAAAGTATAGGTTTCTTTCATGTCAGCCATATTTTTATACCTCCTTTGCTAAAATTCAAAATAAAAAAGACCTATTCTGCAATAGGACTAATTAAATACTATAACAATACTTTTTCTTGTATTTCTGTGTTGGTATTTTTATATTCATATTTATTGATTTAGGAACATCTGAGCCAACTTTTAGTTTTCTATCTATAACTAAATTACCCTTACTATTTCTGTGATATGCACTAGGATTCCATTTTCTATATGCTAAATCGCTTATTTCTGTAGTATAAGATAGTTCTTTACTTGCTTCAATATGTTGTTGCTTAACAAATTCATACAACTCTTTATCAGCTTCATTTTGTCTTTTTTTTCTAATCCATTCTCGTTTAGCAATTTTACGATTTTCTTTACCAATATTAGTTCTATATTCTTTTTCTTGAAAATATCTCGAATCAGACTTAACAACTTTAGTAATATAAGATGGATTAACATTTAATTCTTTTGCAATAATAGTAGGTTTTGTATGTTCATTATAATATCTATCTAATATATAATTCTTGTTATCTATGCTAATCACAACCTTTCAATTAATTCGGTAAAATTTTTGTCTACATATTTTTTATAAAGTTGTAGCTATTGACATTTTATATTAATTATTGTAATATATTATTATATTTCAATTATTAATATTTGATATTATTATAAAGTAATAATTGTAATATGTCAATATATTACTTAAAAAATTTTAAAAAAAATTTGAGGAGATGTAAATTATGGAATTTAATTTTAAAAGTAGTAGTCCATATTCATATATGAGATATGGTGGCTATCAAGGGAAATTTAAGGGAACAGAATATTATCTTGTGCCAAATCCTGAAGCATCAATGAATATTAGAGATGTATATGATATGTTTAGTAAAATAGATAGCGCGCTTGTTGATTTATTAAATATGGGAAAGGTTTGTTCAGATCTTGATAATGAGCCAACTAAATTTACATTTGCTACTACATTTGCAGAAAGATATGGATTATTAGGTTTTATGGTTGAAGCACCAACTAGTAAAGACTTTTTATTAAATGATGAAATAACCTTAAAAGAAGATAATTTTATTAGTAAAAATCGTACTATTAAGGCTAAAGATTATTTTGAATTATTCTTTCCATTTGCGACTAACGATGAAATGAGTTATACAGTAACAAACGGTAAGGTAAAAATAGAAACAAATTCAGACCTGCAAAAAATGTTAAGTCGTTCATCAATTGAAAATCAGTTAATTTACTCTAGTTTTTATTGTGAAAAAATTGACTGGATTGTAGACTATGCAAAAAAGATGTATAACATATTTAAAAAAGCAATGGATTTAAAAAATGAGAATATATATGATTTTGATGAATATGTAGCAAAGGAAACTATACATAACTATTATTTCTCTGGAATACCATTTAGAATTAATACATATGGGAACACTCCTGAAATTGCTTGGCAACCAAATTCATTGAAACAAGCATTAGATATGGCTTTTGGTTTTATGCTTTGCAGTGAACAAAATCCAATAAAGATTTGTAAACATTGTGGTAAAGTATTTTATGCTAAAAATCCAAAAGCTGAATATGATACTAGTCAATGTAGAAATCAAGCAAATGTATATAAAAGTAGAAATAAAAATAAAGATGAAAAAAAATAATTGTAAAAATTTTGAAATATTGAGAAATTTTACCGAAATTCTTGACGTTTACATAAAATCGTACTATAATATACTTATGTAGTGCAAAAGCACTATAAATACATGAAAGGAGGACACTATTATGTCATGGAAAGACAGCCAAGACTTCCGCAATGATTATCCTGGTGGATATTCTAAAAACGGAGACGTCTATGACGGAAATGACAATCGTGTAGGCTATGTTACTGGCGATGGCGATTATCGTATCAATAACGATAGCTCCAACGATGGTCAGCTCTATCACAACAAAGACTAAGCAGTGCCCAGTTTCCTATTAGGGAACACAATCCAAGGGAGGTCTGGAAAGTTTCCAGACCTCTTTCTAAAAAAAAGAGAGGAATAAAATTATGAACAACATTATAGAATTAGATAATAGCTATTATATAGAAATACTTAATAGAAATAATGAAATACCTGTTAATACTGTAGATATATGTCATCTAAGTTTAATAAAAGTGTTAAAAAGCAAAAATATAGTATTAAGAATAGATTTTGATAAATTTAATATAAGGGATTATAAAAGAATACTAAAAAATTTATTACGAGTAAAAAACGTGGCAAAGATCATAAACAAAGAATTTGGAATAACAGAAAAAGAAAAAAAAATAATTGCATATGCAACCAATTTTAATGAAAGTAATCTAAAACATAAAGACTTTATTTCTGGAATTAATGCTATATTTTATAAAACAAGATATGAAAGATATAATTATATATATGATACAGTATGTAATTATCTGGATGGTTATTTTTATGGGAAGAATCTATGTGATTTCAAAAATAATAAATGTGGAGAAAAAAGAAACACATCATCTACTACAGGATGTTGTCATCATTTTAAACATAAAGCATTGGGCCCATTTTCAAAATTAGTTTTATGTGAATATTTAAATAAAGAAAGCTATACTTGTGATGCTAAATGTCTCCCATGTAAATTATTTACTTGTGATTATCTAGAAAATAAAGGTATTAAATTTAAAATAAAAGATATTTTATTATTAGATGTTTTTTTTAATCCAATACAAAAATATTTTATAAAATATATGGTTTTTACTCCAAAAGATAAAATTCTAAAAAGATTAATGAAATTGTAATTTACTTATATGTAATAGTTATATTAAAATGAAAAAATCTCTACAAAGAATAGTAGAGATTTTTATATGATTATAACTCTAAATCCCATTCTTTTTCTATTTCTTCTTTTTTTATTTGTAGTTCTGGATCAAGAGAAATATTAGTGTCTTTCTCAAAATTATTAACAAGTTCTTTTGAATCGCCTAAACTAAATTTTTGACAAATCCATTCTATAAATTTATCAATAGCAAAATAAAATTTATCTATAATTTTATGAAGATGATTATTTTCTTTTTCTAATTTATGATATTTTCCTTTATATTCATATTCTAAATTAAAAGTTCTTTCTTCAAATTCTTCCTCTAACTCTCTTTTTCTATTTCTAAAATCAAAATCAAGATTATTGTTTTTTAGTTTATATTCGTGTTCTAAATGTTTTACAGTATTGTGTAATTCTTCATTATCAGCAAGAATTTTATCTCGTTCTTTTTGATATTTTTCAGCTTCATCAATAACCTTTGATTGTTTTGATAGTTCTTTATGCAGTGATAAATTATCTTTGTATAATTCCTTAATTAAATAATCTTTAGGTCTTATAATTTCTTCTAATATTTTCTCATCTCTTTTCTTTGACAACCTATTTATTTTAATATCTGTAATATCTGGAGTATCTGGCAATTCTAATTTTATTTCATTTAAAATTTTCTTGGTATTTTCATAATTGGTAATTTTTTTATATTCTTCAACAGTATAATGTTTTCTATTAGTATCTTCTACAAACATACCTCTTTCTAAATCAAATCCTTTTGACTGTACATGCTTAAAGTAGGCATCTTGCAATTTTCTATAACTATCTCGACCTTTCCAAAAATCTTTGCTACAGATTTTATCAATATTATTTCCGTCTTTATCTTTTATATGAACAACAGGAACGAACATTAAATGTAAATGTGGTGCTCCTTCATCCAAATGTACTACTGCTGATATTATATTCTTTTCTCCAAGATTTTTGTAATCACATATAAATTTATAACATTCATCAAAATATCTTTTTGTTTCTTTTTCTCCAATTTTATCAAAAAAAGTTTGGTCTGATGTGAATACCATTTGACACATTATTATACTATTACTGCGAAGATGACCTTGCACATTATTATTTTTCAAATATTTATCAAATTCTTTTGTATATGTTAGTTCGTTTTTCTTAATATAATAATTCAAATGTGTTCTTGTAGGATCAATATCTTTATTAGTGTGATTTTTTGCTCTTCTATCATTGTGAGTACCTTTTCCATTTATTTCTGCTCTTGTTAATTTTTCATTTCTTACAATAGCGTAACTCATATCTCCTTGCACCTCCTTCTTTGCTCAAGATATTGTTTCAATGTCTAACACACTAGACAAACAAAGTTTATCTGTGTGGCAGGGTTACGAACCCCACACCCCAAAAACCTAAAAGATTGCTAAACGCATTTTTAGGTTTTTTCATAAAAATTTGCTTATCGCAATTTTTATGAATGTGAGCAAAAAAATAAATTTTTTACTCACAACAAAAAAGCACTTATGCTTTTTTGTATTCACTTTAGCAATTCAAAGTAGAAACCAGAGGGAGTGAGCCAAAGTGAAAAGGTGTAATAATCCCATTTGTGAAAAATAGAATTATTACACCTATATAAGCTGAAACCGTCGGTCCTTCGCCTCGTTTCATAGGTAGTCTAGTAAGTAACATTTGCTACTATAATTGCTGATACAGCTCATGTATCTTTGTTCATACTTGCCCAAACTTTTTACAATTACAAATCCATTTCAAGTTTTGCCACCGAATACTCTTTTATTATTGTGAGTCTGTGTTCTAAAATCTCACTCACGCACTTTGTATAATTAGACTGCTTATACAAATACGAATGAACTTTATAGCATCGGCTCATCACACCAAACACTTTTTAAGAGGTGTTGCATTTCTCTTTTGCACGACAAAAAAGCCCGTTTGTAGATTTTTATTCTACAAACGGACTTTGTCGCTAATATTCTTATTTAATTTGCCCTCAAAATTGATTTATAGCCATTTAAAATTGAGGAGAGTATAATTCTATATCTATAATATAATTTACTAAAATCGCAAAATTTGATTTTTAAATATCAATAATAAGTTAGACTATTATTCTATCAAAAGTTCTAACACAGTTCTAACACTTAATTCAAAATTTTAGAAAAGAAGATTTTTGTTTTTCTTGCATATTTATCAATGCTTGTGTTATAATTTTCTTACAAACAAGCAGACTAGAGAGGTTAATAACTACAACTAAAATAGGTTATCTAATGGTAAAAAGCAGATGGCGTAAAATTCTTAAAATCCTGCGGTGGTTAAACACCGTGCCGGTTCGATTCCGGCCATCTGCACCATAATATCAGGTTAGAAATCAAATTTCTAACCTGTATTTTTTTGCATAATTTCAAGAAAATCCCCTATTTTATAAGGATTAAAAAAGAGTTTTTAAAAGTTCTCAAAAACATCCTTAAATGTATATAAGATGTCGGGATTGCATGTCGGGAAAATTTTTAATCTTTGATAATTCTATCAAATACTCCCTTTATTTATTATTATTCCTATTCTGATTATCAGAAAGGATGTAAAAATGGATTTTATACCATACAAAGCTCATGAATGTTTTGAGCATTTATATTATCAAATACCAATGGAATTATTTTTCAATAAAAATTATAAAGATAAACTAAATTCAGATAGCAAAATTCTTTATGGATTTCTACTAAATAGACTAACATTATCTGCTAAAAACAATTGGATTGATAAAGATGGAAATATTTTTCTAATCTTTACTAGAAAAGAAGTACAAGAATTACTAGGCTTATCTGATAAAACTGTTACAAAAGCATTTAAACAGTTAAACGAATGTAAATTAATCCACGAGAAAAAACAAGGTGCTAACAAACCTAATTTAATTTATGTTGGCAAAATAGATCATGATAAAAATCTAATGCAAGTGATTCGTAAAAATTACGAGTCCAGAATCGTAAAATCTACGACTCACGACACGGAAAATCTACGACCAAACTATAACAATAATAATTATAACAATAAAGGAAAGAAAAACGGCTATCAAAATTATGAGCAAAGGGATTATGATGATTTAGATTTTTTATATGCAAATTATAATTTTGAAAATTAAAAGAGATGGAGTGATTTTAATGAAATTAGAATATACAAAATATGGAGATTATTATTTACCTAATATAGTAATTTCAGAAGAAAGTAAAGAAACAAAAGGAAAAGATATAGGCAAATATGGAAGATTAAGATTAAACTTTTTAAAAGAACATAAGCAAGTTTTGTATCAAGAATTATTACTAAATAATAAATTACACGAGCATTTAGTAAAGACAAATGGTGAGGCACAAACAAAAGTTAATGCTTTAATTAATGAATTCGCTAAAGAAGAAAATGTTGATGAAAAATTAAAAGCTGAGAATCAATTAGAGTGGGTTCAAAAAATGAATAATATTAAAAATCGTGCTGAAGAAATTGTATGTAATGAGATAATTTATACTTAATGGAGGTTAAAAGGTTATGGAAAATTTTTATACAGAATATGAAGATATGTTTGAAGAATATATCGAAGATATAAAAAGATCTTTAAGAAATACAAATAAAGAATATATTGAACTACAAAATAAAGTCCATGAAATTTTAGATAAGAATGAAAATCTTACTTGGATTTTAGAAGGTGAAATTAAAGATAGAACTTTATCAAACGAAGAGTGTCTCGAGCTCTCAGAATTGGTAAAAATTTATTATGATATACAATCAATAGAAGAAAAAGAAATTTTCTTTTCTGGTAGTAGAGAAGCTTATCTTTTTTTCAAAAAAATTGGAATTTTAAAATAGAAATATAATTATATTGCAGGAGTAACTTAAGCTTTCTATGTATTAGCAAGCACTGAATTGTTACTCCCGCCACAATTCTGAATGGGACTTTAGTCCCAAACCCTATTAAAAAGAAATGGAGATGATTTTTAATGAGAAATCGAACAATAAAAAAGCAATTTTGGTTAAATGAATCTGAAGATAAATTATTAAAAGAAAAATCTAAAAAAGCAGGCTTATCTGAAGCAGAATTCATAAGATGTTTTATAAAAGGTTATAAACTAAAAGAAAAACCAGATGAGAATTTTTATTATGTGTTGCAAGATTTAAGAAAAATCGGAATTAATATAAATCAATTAGCAAGAAATGCAAACAGATATGGATATATTGATGTACAAAAATACAATACAGATTTTCAAAAAATAGCTGATTTTATAATTGATATACAAGAAATGTATTTAATGCCTGCTAGAAAGGAATAATATGGCAACAACAAAAATATGGAAAATTAAAAGTAGATTTGACAATGTTATTGATTATATTACTAACAAAGATAAAACAGATAATAAAAATTATGTTACAGGTATAAATTGTATGGCAGATATAGCTTTTAAGGAAATGAGTATTAGCAAACAGCAATTTAATAAAACAGGTGGAATTTTAGGTTTTCATGCTTATCAATCTTTTAAGGGTTGTGAAGTAACTGCTGATGAAGCACATGAAATTGGAATAAGACTCGCAGAAGAATTATGGGGTAATAAATTTCAAGTTGTTGTTACAACTCACACTAATACTAAAAATGTGCATAATCATTTTGTTATAAATTCTGTTTCATTTGTAGATGGAAAAAAGTATTATGATAATAAAACAAATTATGCTATTATGAGAAAAGTATCAGATAACATTTGTAAAGAATATGAATTACAAACTTTAGAAGAAAAAAGTTATTATAAAAATATTTCTAACAAATATGCCAGAAGTAGTAAATATCTTGATTCAGTTCGTACAGATATAGATTATGCAATATCACAAGCAAATAACTATAACGAATTTACAAAAATATTAACTAAAATGGGCTATGAATTAGAACATTCGAGTAATAAAATGAGTATTAGAAAATTTCCTTATAAGAGATATGTCAGAGTAGAAAGAACTTTTGGAGAGGAATATTCAAAAGAAAGTATTTTATTTAGAATAAAACACTCTGTATCTTTTAAAGTACCTTTTCCAGAAGCACACACTCTAATAGGAAGATATAAGAGAAAAAATAAAACTGCTATAAGGCATACACAAAAGGTTAAAGGATTACGAGCATTATATTTATACTATTGTTATTTATTAAAGGTGATTCCAAAACAAAAATATCCACCTAAATATTCAAAAGCTATGAAAGAAGAAATAAAAAAAATGGATGAGTTTTCAAATTCTGCAAGGTTTTTAAGTAAATATAAAATTACTACACTAACTGAAGTAAGAAAATATAAAACTAATGCTACAACAGAAATAAATGAATTAAAGAGTAAAAGAGAAAATTTATGGAAAAGACATAAACAAATTAAAACAGATGAAGAAGGACAGTTTATTTGCTCTGAAATTCAAAAATTAGCCACAAAAATAATTGAGTTAAATAAAAATATTAAACTATGTGATTTTATCGAAAATAGGACTTCAATGATAAAGAAAAATATTAAAGACATGAGACAAGAAGAAAAAGTAAAATTAAAGTATACAGATAGAGATTATAGATAAAATATGTATAACTCATTATAACGACCAAAGCTCCGCATATATGCAGAGCTTTGGCCTTGTTATTTCACATCTTCTTTTTTCTGAAGAATTGCCACTTCTTTGGCTTTTCAGGCAACTTTACGAAATCGGGAAAAGGCATCGTTCTTTTTCCATGTTTAACCGCGTAAATCTCAGACAAGAAGTTAATCATATAACCAAGATTCCGATGGTCATCATAGAGACAAGCATTTTGCTTTCTTTCTTCCGCTGTCATGCCATTCCATTTTTCAGCCACTTCATTTGCCTGGGTAGCGAGTCTTTTCACCTCTTCCTCAAGCTGTTCATCTGAGTACTCTTTATACTGATCAAAATCGATAATAAATTTCAGACATTTGAAGAACTTTACCTCGTGTTCCTCATCAAATCTTACAAACTCAAACCGATTCGAATCGTCAACGATAGTTACTCCTGTAAAAACCTTTGTAAAGATAGTCGCAGGGATAGGTATATCTGTTTCGTTTGACAAGTACATAATGTCTTGCATCTGAACATATACTATCTCTTTGCCGTTTTCTGTGTGAAATACTTTCATTAGAAATTCCTCCTTAAAAAATGACGCTTTCATGAGTGTTGTGTTCGTTTGCGTAATTCAGCATTTGAGCAAATACTTCATCATCAGTATAAATGCTTTTATCCCATTCATACCAAATATCGAAAGCAGTTTTTGCACCATCAGCCACCATTTGCTGAGCCTTAGCATTTTTAAACACCACATTGTTTGTCTGCTCATCTAAAGAATGATGGCATCCCATATCTTGATAAACTTTAGACTGAAGGTCAGCCTCCAATTTATCACAATGATATGCAAATATGGCTTCTCTGGTTTTCCTTTCGTCAAACTCAAATAATAAAGAAATAAGTTCATCTTTCTTTACCAGATTACCAATAACCTTGATGATTGCTTCGTGCTCAAGTCTCAACTTTTCTTCTTTAGAAACATTGTCAAATGGTGTAATGTCGCCGATAACAACTTCGCCCAACTCATGTATTACCAACATTTTTATGACTTTATTCAAGTCAATGTGACATTCGAATTCTGAATCTAGGCTTATCGCCAAAATACATGTACCATATACATGTTCAGCAACGCTTTCTAACCGTTCTTTGCTTACATCCTAATGGTTTTCATCCCAGCCACTTCTGATTTTATATTTCAGCTTAGTAGCTAAGAGATAAAATCTCATTGCATTTTTTAATTTGGTTTCTTTCATCTGTATCCTCCTTCAATAATTATTGTGTTGCCCATGGTTTATATGTGAACTCCCAAAGGAGATTGCAAAAGATTAACATAAAAATTATATCATAAATGTATTAAAAAGTCTATAATTATCTGACTTAAAACATAAGATTTTTACAGAATTTGCAATTATTCTATGAAAATAAATTATGAAATTACTTTTTACTATATCACTTATTATATAGGTTAATATAATCAAAAAGTGGTAATTTAAAAGAAAACTAAGTCATCGACCATTTCTGGTATTTGAATATTGAAAATGGTCGATAACTATTCTAAAAAATTATATATTTAATTTCTTAATAACTTCCTATCTCTTAAATAGTACGTACAAGACATATTACACCTCTATTTTACAAATTCATAATCATCAGTAGGAAGTTTTGCACCACTTCTTTTTAGTAGTTCAAAATCATCATATTCTGTCATTCCATATGTTGCTAAAATCTCTTTAATTTCTGGTCTTGTTGGCTCGGGTAATCTTGCTGCAAAATTAGCAAATAACTTTGGATTATCATATAGTGCATTAATTTGTGGAAATGCTACAAGTAGTTTAAAACCTGCTTTTTGAGCTTCTTTAACATTTTCTAAAATATATTTAAAATAAAATGTATTTCCTTGTTTATATAATTCTGCAACTTTATATTTATTACCTGTCTTAGTATCTGTCCAGACTAAATATACTAAATCTTTTTCCATTTTTTACACCTCACTATCTAAATTATATATCTCAATAATTCTATTTCTTCTATCAATTATAAATTTCTTTAATAATTCCTTCATTTGACTACTTATAATATTATCATCAAAATTACTTAGAATAGTATCAACTGATTGTTCAGTTATGTTTTTCTTGATATTTTTTACAAGTTTAACCGTTTCCTCAAAATACTCATCCCTTAAATTTTTAATCAATTCGAAATGCCTAATAGGTCGTATATTATTCCAACCTATAGCTGATTTTGATTTTGTATTTATAATAGATTCATATCTCATTTTATCTTTTAAAATTTTTTCAATATCGTTTCCATTTATATATGAACATAGTGATGAACCATTGTCATATAATGGGCTTAATGTTATTACATTAACTGGAAATAGACCTTTTTCTACATATAGAGATGCCTTTGTTTCAATAATTCCCCAATTACTATGGTGTCTATCACTATTGCCTATAAGTGCGTCAAACAATAATATTTTGGCAATGGTACTTATTCCTAATATTGGTTTCATACTTTCTACAATCATTTGAAAAGAGTATGGCATACCAGAATATCTGTCTACCAATGTATCTTTATCATAATAAGGATATTTTCCTAAAATGAATTCTACTCCTTCCACTAGAGAAGTGGTATTATTTAAAAAACTATAACTCATTGAGCCAATTCTTCCGTTTATATGTACCAATATCAACTTTAGCACATTCTACACCTATTAGTTTTCCTATTTCTGTAGCAAGTTTTTCAGCCAAATATTCTCCTGTTATTGTTCCATCATGTTTTACTTTAGGATATTTAAAAATCCCTTTTTCATTATTTTCAGGATTTACAAGCCATATTTTTTCACTTGCACCACTACCAAACTTTCCAGCTTCAGAATCTTCAACCCAGTTGTCAAAGTTTTTTACCTCAATCATATTGTACCTCCAATTAATATATTTTAATATAAACCTTATTCAATAAAATTATTTTTCTTCTGTCTGCTTTTATTTATATTTTCTCTATTTCGGCATTGAATAGTATCATATTCAGATTTGATGTTTTTTGCAATAAATGGTTTGCCACAATGCTTACATAGTTTAACTTCTGTTCTTCCAGATGTTTCGTTTAATAATAAAATAGTTTCAATGATTTCACTTAAAGACATAAAATTCCACTTAAATTTTATTTGCTTATTTTCTATACCATAGGAAATATTGCATTTTTTCAAGCTATGAGAAGTAATACTATTTTTATATACTTCTTTTATATCATCTGAGACATCATCATACAAATATGCACAAATTAGAAGTTTAATATTATAAATCGTAGTTGCAAAATCAATTATTTCTGAAATTGTTTCTGTATAATTTTTTGAAAATATTATATCATCTAGTCTATCTCCTTCAGTTTGTTTAAAATAATCATCAAGTCCTGTATTTCGATGATAATCATTTGATTTCATTGTTTTTGACCAATCAATTTTTGAGTCTTTCCAAAAATATTTTTTTTCAAATTCCAATGCACTAATAGAAGTATTATATCCTAATTTTACAGGAATATCTCCATTATCCATAAAATCATAATTTTCTGGTAAATATCTAAAATTACCAAGTAACCCATAATTGCTAACAAATTCTAATACTAATTTTTGAAATTCTTCCATCTTGCTTTGTGCTTCTATAGTTATTTTCTTATCACCTAATTTGAATATATTATTTCCAACTGATTCTTTTCCTATTACTAATAAATCTTTTAGAATCTGATTTCTTATTTCAAATGGATCGTATGTACTAGGTATTGCATTTTTATCTGCAACTATGTAAAATTTATCCTCTTTTTTTTCTATATTATATTTACTGTATTTGCACCATTTAGCAGTAAATTCAATTTTTTCTTCTTTTATCATTTTCACACCTCAAAAAAATTTATAAAATTTAATAAAACTTATTGACTTTTACAATAATATATTATAATATTGCAATTGGTAAGTTGCCAAACTATTTCATTAAAATACATTTCGTTCATTCGAACTATATCTATATTATATAATTTTTGATAAATAATGTCAATAGATGGTAACTTTGCAAAATAAAATTAACCGAAAGGAGGAATGCCAATGAAAGAAGCAACAATTAAAGAAAAGCCAATGCCAGTTATTTATACTACAAAAGATATTTGCAAAATGTTTCATATTGGTAGAGTAAAATGTTTAGAACTATTCCACAGAGCTGATTTTCCAGCACAGAAATATGGTAGAGGCTTTGGAATTGAAGCAACAGCTTTAACTAATTATTTAAGTTCTAGACATATTATCTCGTAAAAAACAGAAGAGATTTAGAAATGGCACTTCTAAACCTCTACAAAGTACACGGGAATGTCTTCCTATGTTTACTTACAAACTTATTATAGCACAAGTATGTATTTACTTGCAAGACATTCCCTTTGAAATTTTTGGAAGGGAGCAAAAATGAGCAAGAAGAAAGAATTTATCGAAGGTATCGACTATGTAATTACTATAAGAAAACGAAAGAAATTTATAAAAAATCCAAAGAAAAATATTTGTCCTATCTGTGAAAACTGTAATCATAAAAATTTGTGTTTAAACCGTAGAAATAAAGAAACTATGGAAAGATGTAATAAATGCAAGAATTGTACTGATAATGATTTATGCGATAAATTTCATTTTTATAATGAATATGAAGGAAGATTATTAAAACTTGGTATAAATGCAAATACAGGAAAAGCTATTAGACAATCTTTTTCTGGTAAAACTAAAGAAATTGTTTTGGAAAAATTAAAAAATCAATATATAAAAAATAAAGAAGAAGGAATAAAAGAAACTGTTTATACACCAAATGAAGTTTCAATTATTGAACTGGCTAAAGAAATTGAAGAAACAAAGTATAAAAATGGAAAAACACATGGTTCTGGTTACAACAGAAATATGCAAACTATAAAGGCTTGTAGTGCATATAACTTTATGTTTAAGCCTATACAGAATGTAACTAGAAATGAAATTGAAAGGTTTTTACAAGCAGAAAAGCATAAATCTAATTCTACTATATCAAAAGAATATAGCATTATAAAAAATGCGTTTAATTTAGCCTATAAAAAACATCTTATAGATAAAGAGATGGCACTTGATTTTAATATTGATCCAGTAGAAAAGCCTAAAAGCCATAAAGAAGATAAAGATGTTGTAGCATTTACAATAAAAGAAGAATATATGTTAATTCAATATATTGAATCTCATTACTCACAATATAATAATATGCTACTGCTTGCATTATATACAGGAATGAGAATTGGAGAAGTATTGGCATTAACCACTGAAGATTTTAATTTTGATGAAGATTATGGAACAATCAGAGTAAATAAAACAATCACTAAAAATAAGACTGGAAAAAGAGTTGTTGGAAATGTTACTAAAACCAAAAATGGTAAAAGAAATTTGCATTTAGATAAAAAATCAAAAGAAGTTGTAGAAAAAGCAATTAAAGAGATGACACCAAATAAAAGAAATCTGTTATTCCTTAGAAAAGATGGCAAAATTTATGAGGATAGCCAAATAAATAGTGCCTTTAAGAGAATTTGTAAAAATGCAGGAATAAAAGTAATTATGACTAAACACAAGAAAGTTTCTAAATCAAAAGGAGTTCACTATGTAAATGAAAAGACAAGTGATGTGCATGTTCATATGTTAAGACATACTTTTGCAACTAGATGTATTGAGGCTGGTATGGATTTGGCAACTTTGCAAAAAGTTTTAGGACATGCTAATATTCAAACTACAATAAATATTTACGGAGATATATTTGATTATCATCAGAAGAATCAAATGCATAAGTACACAGAATATATGGACAAGATGAATGAAAAGTATGAAAAAATACTTGAAAATAGTAAGATAAAAGAATAAGATAATAATAAATAATTTGATAGAAAAATATATTCCCGACAATGTCGGGACAGAGATATGAAATTTGAATATGCTTGCTATTAAAAGGAAAGATGGCAAAAATAATTTGCTCATCTGCACCAAAACATATTGTTTTGTAAGAAAAAAGTTGAAATTTTAACCAATTTCAGCTTTTTTTATTTTTATATAACTTTACCTGTAATTATTGCTTGACTATATTACAGGGAATATAAATGCAATTTCCTTATTCAATATATTTTCAAGATTTTTTGTTATTTTCTGTTCATTTTTATTTCTGCTTGGAATATGCTCGGAACTTTTGCGGGAGAAAAATCTTTAGTATCAAGCATTTCGAAATTTAATGTAAAAATTTTTGCTCGGAATAAAAGTAGTTGATTTTATGATAAAATAAAACAAAATTTAAAAAAATATTACATTATACAATGGTACAAATTTTATGGATAATTTGTTTAATATGGTAAACAGCAATACTTGTACCTTAAAATGATTTTAACAACTACACAAGAAAGAATGATTAATTTAAAGAATAACATATCAAAAAACAAGTTTTTGAAAAGATAATAGGATATTTATATAGGTTTAAAATAGATATGTCACAAAAGAAATAATAAAGAAACAGGATTAGTAGTATTATGGGTAAAATTAAGAAGAGCAGGATATAAAAGGACAATACAGGGATTGTACCATGTGATGAGAAGAATAGGAATATATGAAAAAGCACCAAGTAAAGCAAAGAAACCACAAGCACCAGAAGTACCAGTGGCGAAGTATCCGGGAGAAAGAGTACAAATAGATGTAAAATATGTGCCAAAAGAATGTATAAGTAAAGAGTTAAAAGAAGCAGGAGAAAGATTTTACCAATATACAGCAATAGATGAATATACAAGAAAAAGATATACATATTTTACGAAAGAACATTCAACATATGAATCAACAAAGTTTATAGAAAAAGTGATAAAGTATTATGAATTTAAGGTAAAATTGATACAAACAGATAATGGATGTGAATTTACAAATAGACTATAATGGAGACCAACAGATAAAAATAAAAAGACAATGTTTGAAAAAAAGCTAGAAGAATTAGGAAAAAAAGCATAGTTTAATAAGACCACATACACCAACACAGAATGGAAAAGTAGAAAGAAGTCATAGAAAAGATCAAGAATACTT
This sequence comes from uncultured Clostridia bacterium, assembly GCA_944392545.1. GTDB lineage: Bacteria > Bacillota > Clostridia > TANB77 > CAG-508 > CALXVA01. The sequence continues at coordinate 60,660 of CALXWW010000005.1, read as the reverse complement.
TTATCATAACAATATATTTATGAGCTTAGAAAATTTAAGAGAAAAAGGAAAAAGATGGAGAATAGAGTATAATAATTTTCCAATGAGACCACTAGGATGGCTAAGCCCAAATGAGAAATTAGCAGAATATTTAATGTAAAGTAAAAACGCAGTCATGCATTAAGGTATTTAAAACTATATATTTTTTAATAAAGTGTGACATATCATTGACTAACATACATAATACATACTAATATAAATAATAATGTATTTACATTAATCATAAGTCATGATATAATAAATAAGTAAATTTAACTTAATCAGTTTACGAGAAATGTTTTTGATAATATAATTTATAAGGTGGAAAAAATGAACAACAAATCGGATTTAGGAATTGAAGAAAATATAGATGGTGTAACTTTGGAAGAATTATTAAAAAATAAAACAGCACTAAAAATGTTATTACATAATCATCAAAAGATACAAAATGAAAATGTAATGCTTAAGCAAGATTTACAACGACAATCAACAATAGAGAAAGAATTAGATAGAAAAACAGAGTTCTCTAAAATATCTGGTATGTTTGCACTTTGCTCATCAGTAGCACTTGGTTTTGGAATTAATTTTGTAACTAACAATATAGTGGACATAAAAGGATGGATTCTTTGCATATTAGGAGTAACTTTTCAAATTATAAGCATATATTATAGTTTTAGAAAGGTGGAAAGAGATGTATAGATATATATTTAATACTAAAGGAAAATATGTTGCTTTTATTGTCAATGATAAATATTGCTTTTCAAAAAATAATGATTATATAGGTTTTTTTAAAGGAGTGAACTTATATAATTATTCTGGAAAATATCTTGGAACACTGACAAGTGATGATAGAGTAATTAGAAACAAAAATATAAACGTTCCAGATACAACACCTATTCCTAAACCATATTTACCATATTTACCTTATTCACCATATAATAGATATGCTATGTCTAGATTACCTTCTAATTATGAAGATATATTTATAAATGATATTGTAAAAACTGATATGGAAGAATTGGATTATAAATATGAAAAGTTGTTAGATTGTAATATATATTCAAATGATGGAAGTATTTTTTTAGGAACGATTAATTTTAATAAATATGATCAAAAGTCATTAGCAAATAAATATGGAATATATGGTAGTGAGTATTCTCCACAATCTTTATTTAATAAATATGGAACATATGGAAGTCCATATAGTAGTAAGTCACCTTTTAATAAATATACTAATACTCCACCAATTATAGTTGATAAAACAGGTAAAGCTATTGGAAAATTAACAGCTAATAGCTACGTAGGGAGTAGTATAGAGATAATTGATGCAATAAAATTTTTTAATTGGTTTAATGCTAAATTGGAAAGATAAATTAGAATATTATTAAACAATAAAAATTAATCTAATAGAAAATCAGATGAAATATTGTAGATTTAATAAAAGATATAAGATAGAATGAATAATATAAATTAATAAAGATAAAGAACGAATAAAAATATACAACTTTGAAATTCATAGTGCTGAGATTATAAGTTATGATAAAATCTATCTAAGTTCATATTATTAATAAATTATTTTTTATAGTAGGAGGGGATTGAGTATGGAGTTTTTTATTGGCTGTATTATTGTTTTTTTGGTATGTATGGGATTAGTTAAGCTTATAGATAGGAGTCAAGAGAAAGCAGCTGAAAAATCCAAAGAAAGCTTTTTAGCAGATATTAAATCGGTATGTATGAGAGATAAAATAGAATACCAAGAGCCAAAATCAATAAAGATTACATTACCAAATAACGCAGGATATACATATGCTTATACTAATGAGGTTGCATTTGTCAGCTCTGGAGAATGGATAAATCCAGCGCTATATTGGATTAGTCAAAATCAGTTATGTTTTGTTGGAAGAAATAAATCATTTAAAGTTAATTTAGATAGAATTGAAATGTATACATTAAATGGTTCTGTACAATATGTATCAAAAGTTAATAATACAGGAAAAAAAGTATCGCTATCTGGTGCTGTTGTTGGAGGAGTAGTAGCAGGACCTGCAGGAATGATAATAGGGGCGACAAAAGATAGAAATAATATAACTACAGATACGGAAGAAAAAGATGATAGAAAAATATATATTTATTATAAAGACAGCAATGACGAAATAAAAATGTTTAATGTTGAAAAGTCATTTTTTGGTGAATATTTTAATTTTGATGAATTTATAAAAAAAGAATTACCAACAAAAAGTGATGTATACTTAATTACACATCAAGAAAAAAATAATAATTCTAATAATACTGAAAATTTAGAAAATAGTCTTATTAGGTTAAAAAAATTATATGAAGATGGATTGATAAATGAAGATGATTATGAAATAAAGAAAAAAGAATTATTAAAGAAATTAAATTGAAAAATGTTAAATAAGAGTTATTGGTATTAGAAAAATTTTATTTTAAAAACTAGAACATGTAAGACAATTAAAAATAAAAAATGTATGCAGGTAGCTCAAAACTACCTGTAATTTTATATAAAAATTGTCAATTAAAAATTCTGATAATTTATAAGAGAGGCATTGCAATTTTTCGTTATTTTTTATCATTATATAACATTATTCATTTTATTTATTCTGCTCGAAACATGCTCGGATTTAATTTGAAAAAAGCTTTTAAATAGTCACTTGCGAGGCTTTGATTTCTCCCATCTGCACCATAAGAGCACCAAGCTTTTCGTAAGATATGGCTTGGTGCTTTTATAATAAAATTGCTAGAATTTTCTAACAAATTTCTAATAATTTGAAATATTTATATTAGTAGATGTATTAGAGTCTAGATCTAATATATCTTTTTATTTGTTTTAATATCTATATTAGTATTAAAAATTAATGCTTTTTCAATAATTGATGCAGAATTTATTTTTGTATTTGAATCTAAATGAGTATATCTTTCTGTTGTTTTAGAACTATAATGTCTTAACCAATCCTGAAATTTTCTTAAAGATATTCCATTTTTTTGTTTTGAATAAAATTTAATTTCTTTTCTAATCGCATCTAAAAGTTTCATTATCTAAATATGCCTCTTACAATTTAATAAAATTATATTAAAGAGTAATTATCTATCACTTTGGAAAATTGAAAAAATAAGAAAAATTTTCAATTTATCAAACTAGTTTGTTGCATTAAAAAAAGTTGATGTGATATACTGATTTTAATATTAGAAAAATTAATAATTACAAATGAAAGGAGAAAAAGATGAAAGTTTTTAAATATAGTAGAAAAGAGGCACTAAAGAATAAGTCTTATAGTAAAATGGCAATAGAACCTAGGAAATATTTTATATTATATTGTTTGTTGCCGTATATAGCGTTAATAGTCTTATTAATAATAATGTCAGCATTTTTAGGTTTAATTTTTACGATGGTACTTGTGATTTTGGTAATGATTGGTTTACCAACAGCATATGCATTATATTTTGTGAATAATAATAAATGGTTCACAAGAGCTTTTATCTTAGATGATAATAAGTCTGTATGGTTTGTTGAACAATTTGATACATCTTATAATAATGTTAATGCTACAAACGATAATGCGTATATAGAAATTTTAGAAAAAACTAAAAAATCTAAAAAAACTAGTAAAGGGAAAGCTGTTGAATTAACAAAATTATATTTACAACAAGAAACTAAAAAATATTATATTTGTAAATATACAAATTCAAAAGGTTATATAGAACAAATTAAAATTTTAAAAGCATATGAAGATATTAAAAAAATTTTTGAGAAATAGGAGAAAATTATGGATAAAACACAAGTATTCGAATTGAATCAAAAAAATAAATACGTAAAAAAGTTAAGTAAAGGTTTTGCATTATTAGGAATATATCCATTAATTACTATAGCTATTATGTTAGCATTTGTTGCAGTCGTTTACTTAATAGGTACTGAAGACAGTTTTAAAAATAGTTTTATAGTTCAATGGGTAGAAAATAATACAGTTACTGTTATACGAATATTTATTGGAATCGTTGTTTTACAAGCGATTTTAGGAATTTTTAGAATTACAAAAAATTTGAAAATTCAAAATTCCTTAATAATAAAAGAAGGAAAAGATATAATGTTGTTATACAGGATAAATGAAATAAACCAATTATCTGCATCAGCAACAGTAATGGGAAGTTTAGTAATGGATAAGAGTTCTATAGTAAATGCTTCATTAAGTAAAGTAATAAATACTAGTCCAAACACTGTATCTTTGTTAGGATTAGGAATGTATCTTGTGGGTATTTCTACAGCTAAAGTAAAAGAAAAAGAAACAATAAATCCTTTAATAAAAGAAATAGTAGATAATCCGAGATCAAAATATAAATTCTATACTGATTGTAAATTAGTAGCAGAAACTAAAAACTATTATTTGTTTAATGGAACTAAGATAGATTATGCAGGCCAAGCAAAAAATGAAAATTTTAAAATTTATAAAATATATTCTAATATTGAACAATTAGTTCAATAATAAAACAGGTGAATATAATGAAGAAGAAAAGCATTTTAGGTTTTATTGTATTAATACTTTTAGTTATTGGATGTATTATAGGTGTAAATGCACATAAAAATAGTTTAAAAGATAAACTTGTATTTACAGAAGAAAACTATGAGTATATGTATAATGATATATCTAGATCATTTGGAGAAGGAGACGAATTTCATATAGCAGAAGTTAAAGAAGAATATATAGAGTCATTAACAACTGTTGAAGGAATAGAAGTTTCTTTTATAGGATATTTTGATTCTCAAGAAAATATGTATTTAGTTAAATATGGAAAATATTTAGAAGATAAACCTATTTATAAAAATGGAAAAGCTGGAAATGTAATGTTTGTTGCAGCAAACGCAAATTATACAAAAGAAGCATAGATTAACAGTAAATTTTATTAGTAGTATTAATTTGGAATCGATGTCAATAGTTGAGGTGGAAAACTTTAAAAAATAAGTACATTGCTTTTTTAAAAAATTGTTGGCATTGCATTTTACGGAGGTTATGATTTTAGCGATAAAATTTTAAAAATTTCTATTGTATTTTATAAAAATATGATATGCTTTAGAAAATTAATTAATATTTATATCAGTCGTTATGAGAGCCAAAAAAAGTTGTAAATAACTACTTTGCTGGCACCAAGAATTAAAGATATGAAGTGCTGAAATAATACTTCATAGCTTAATTTGTTTTTTGCAGACGTGTAGTAGGATAATTAATTTTCACTAGAATATAAAAAAATTAGCCCAAACTATTTTATTTTATTAAAATTATGATATAATACATATATATTTACAAGAGAGGAAATAAATATGGAATTTATCATAATAATATATATATTATTATTTATAATTATAGGATTAATTGCTTTTTCAATATTACAATTAAAGTTAGCTGGAATAAAAGTAAAAGATTTTTGGAGTTTTATTCAGGCAAACCAAATGTTGGACAAACTATATGCATTTTCAAAAAGATATCAAGCGATGAGTCAACAAGAACAAATTATATTTTTAAGTGAAGCGGAAAAGGTTTTTGAAGCTTTTGATAAGATACCAGATATGGTATGGGAAGATGAGTATAGAAAATATTCGCAAGTTGTAGACACATATAAAGATATACGTTTATCAAGATGGAATATGAAAAATATAAGTAATAATAAATAAGGAATTACATATAATAGAATATATGTAATTTTTTTGTTTTTAAGGAGTATTAAATGAAAATTAGGTATTTTGATCATGCAGCAACTACTCCAGTAAGAGAGGAAGTAATAAAAGAAATGCTACCATATTTTGGTATAGAATATGGGAATGCATCGGTTATGTATTCATTAGGGAGAAATGCTAAAAGAGCTATGCAAGATGCGAGAAGAAGAGTGGCAAAAGCATTAAATGCTGATATAAATGAAATTTATTTTACGTCATGTGGAAGTGAAAGTGATAACCTAGCTATAAAAGGATTTGCGTATGCAAATAAAGATAAAGGAAATCATATTATTACTACTAAGATAGAACATCATGCCGTAATTGATAGCTGTAGAACTTTAGAAAAGCAAGGCTTTAATGTGACATATTTGGGAGTGGATGAACAAGGAAGAATTAATTTAGAAGAATTAATAAATTCGATTACTGATAAAACGATATTAGTATCGATAATGTTTGCAAATAATGAAATTGGAACAATAGAACCTATAGAGGAGATAGGGAAGATAACAAAAGAAAGAAAGATTGTGTTTCATACAGATGCTGTTCAGGCTATAGGTAATGTGAGAATAGATGTAAAAAAGTTAAATATAGATATGCTATCATTATCTGGACATAAGTTTTATTCACCTAAAGGAGTTGGTGCGTTATATGTAAAAGATGGTATTAAGTTTACTAAATTACAAGACGGAGGAGGGCAAGAATATAACAAAAGAGCAGGAACAGAAAATGTAGCAGAAATAGTAGGACTTGGCAAAGCAATAGATATAATATATAATGAATTTGATGAATATAATGAAAAGCTAAAAAAACTTCGAGATTATTATATAACCAGAGTTAAAAATGAAATAAAGGACTCAAAAGTAAACGGAGATATTGTAAGAAGGCTACCAGGAAATGCAAATATAAGTTTTAAAAATGTGATGGGAACAAAGTTATTATTTGAATTAGACAAGTACGGAATTTGTGCTTCTTCAGGTTCTGCATGTTCTACCGATAATTTAGAACCATCGCATGTATTAACAGCAATAGGTTTGGATAATACCTTAATAGAAGGAACGTTAAGAGTATCGTTTGGTAAAGACAATAGTATTGAAGACGTTGATTATTTAGTTGATAAATTAAAAGGAATCATTAATTAAATAAAAATTATAGTAAAATAGAGAAAACAAGAGAAAAAGTAAGGTAGAAAAAGATATGAAAGAATTAACACGAAAATAACTACTAGCGTATACGCTAGTAGTTATTGTATAATACACTTAAACATAACTAATAAGTAAATATAAACAACATTAGTTTGGGTTTTATTGTGAAATACTTAGACATTTACATTTTAATAATACATCTTTGATATTGTAGTAAGTGGCATATTTAGTAGCTACTGCAAAAAAAGCTTGAGACTTCTTATACTTGCCTAATAAATCAGATAGTTTTATTTTAACAATATGACACAAGCTTCCATTAATAAATGTAAACATGAAAAGTTGAATTTGTAATATTTTGTAGTATACTTGTATTTTATAATGCAATATATTAAACTTACATATACGCCTAAAAGATAACGATAAAAGTAATAAAAACTATTTTAAAAATGAAAAAGAAAGGAATACTATGACAAAAAACATAAATAAAAATATAGATAACAAAGATTGGAAAGAAAAGAATAAAATATATTTAAAAGAATTGCAAAACTTTTTTGATAAAGCAGATAATATAGAGGATAATAATTTAAGAAAAAAAATAATTGGTCAAATGTTAAAATGTGATGATATATTAACTAAAATTGCTGAAAGTAGGTTTGAAGAATTTTATAGAATGGGATATAAAAATGCAAAAAAAGAATAAATTTTATTTATATATCCATACTAATATGGAAAGTGTGGTATATAATGAAGAAAATGCTAATTGGAATAAGCGTAGGAATTATTAGTGGACTTTTTGCATCAGGTGGAGGAGTATTATTAGTTCTTGTATATACTAATATATTAAAGTTAGACGAAAAAGAAGCTAGAGCTACTTCTCTTTTTTGCATACTGCCTATGGTAACTCTTACCGCTTTTTTATATAATAACAATAATTTTATAAATTGGTCACTTGGGATTAAATGTGCAATAGGAGGAATATTTGGAGGAATAATAGGTGGAAAATTATTAAGTAAAATTTCGGATAAATATCTTCAAATATTTTTTATTTTATTTTTATTATATGCCGGAATAAATAGCATAATGAGGTAAAAATGGAATATATCATAGGTATAATAGCAGGAATAATTGGTGGTTTGGGTATGGGAGGAGGAACTATTTTAATTTTACTTCTTACTATATTTTTAAATATAGAACAAAATATTGCACAAGGTAGCAATGTAATATTTTTTATACCAACTGCTATTGCAGCTACATTAATTTTTATAAAAAATAAAAAAATTAATTTTAAATTAGCAATTCCTATTTGTATATGGGGATTGGTAGGGGCCTTCATTGGTGCAAGTATTGCATCTAATATCAAGGTTAATATTTTAAGAGATTGGTTTGGAATATTTTTAATAATAATTGCAATTGGTCAAAGTTATTCTTTATATTATAAGTATAGAAAAGAAAAAAATAGGAATAATATTAAAAAATAATATAAAGGAGGAAATATATGAGTATGAAGTTTGTAAAAGGTATGGTAATAGGTGGACTTATATCAGCGGGAGTTGCAATGATGTGCTCTGAGACTATGGGACAAAGTAGAAAAAAGATGGTGAAAATGGGTAGACAATTTGCAAGAAAAATGGGAATAATGTAAAAGAAAAGGACGTTAAAATTAGCGTCCTTTAACATTGTTTAGTTTTATTTTTTAAACTTTATCTAATAAGGTCTGCAACAAGGTCTACATGGTTTTTCAGGTTTCTTATCACATTTTTCCTCTTTTTTTTCACATTCTTCTTTACATTTTTTTTCGCAACACTCTTTTTCTTCTTTATGGCAAGGTATATAATTTTCTTTTTTACAATCCATTTTTACACCTTTTAAACAATCTCCATCATGTTCTACTTTTGTACATATTTTACAATGTTTTACACGATCTACCCAGATTTCTACTTCATAAAATCTATTAGAGCAAAGTGGACCAAATACAAATTCTCCATTTTTATCTGTAAAAGTATGAGAAACAGGGCGTCTCTCTTCTTTACCACATTCACAAACAACTTCTACTAATTTTACTACAGCTTCGCAAACAGGTTCTTGATAACAATCTTTTACAATACCGTAGATTACACTTCTGTTATCTTCTGGTAAAGTTATATCTAAATCAAATTGTTTACCTGTTGCCAAAATACCATCAACATTTAAGACTGGACATATATTTTTTTCATATTCCATAATAATTAATCATCCTTTCTTAAGCAATTAGCTTAATATATATTATGTATATATAAACAAAATGTGAATATTATGTAGAAAAAAAGATAAATATGGAGTATAATATACAATGTTAAATAATTAAATAAAAAGATTAATGAAAAAATTAGAAGAAACAAGTATATAAATCTAAGGATTAAACAAGTAAAAGAAAAGATAAAGCAAGAAGTGTTAGAGAGTTCATAGAAGAGCTGGAAAAACAAAATTCTTTAGATATAAGTGAAAATGTAAAACATATAATAAATTGTAGAGAAGACGGAGGAAGATAAAGTGAACGATAAGCCAATAGGAATATTTGATTCTGGAGTAGGAGGAGTTACAGTTTTAAAAGAACTTCAAAAGCTTTTGCCTAATGAAGACTACATATATATAGGAGACACTGCTAGTTTTCCATATGGTAGTAAATCTAAAAAAACAATAATAGAACTTTGCAAAAAAAGAATAGAAAACTTAATAGACATGGAAGTAAAAATAATAGTAATAGCATGTGGAACAGCAACTAGTCAAGCTCTAGAAGAAATGAGAAAAATTTTTAATATACCAATTATAGGAATAATAAAACCAACTGTAAAATACTTAAAAGGCAAAAATTATAAAAATATAGGAGTTATTGCTACAACAGGAACCATAAGAAGTAATGGTTGGGAAGAAAATATAAGAAAAAGTATACCGGATGCAAAGGTGCAAAATAAAGCATGTCCACTTTTAGCACCGATGGCTGAGGAAGGATGGACGAACAATGAAATTGCAAAACTTGCAGTTCATGAATACATAAAAGATATAAAAGATATAGAGGCACTTATACTAGGTTGTACACACTATCCGTTATTTAAGGAAATAATAGAAAGAGAACTTAAAAGTAATGTTGATATAATAAATACGGGAGAAATGGTTGCAGAGGAATTAAAGGAATTTATTTATGCAAATAATCTTGAAAATAGTACTGAAAAATCTGGTAATACTGAAATATTTCTGACTGATTTAGAGTGTAATTTTATAAATGTAGCTAAAAGTCTAATGCAAAAAGATAGGATAGATATACAAAAAATAGATTAATATAAAAGAATAAAAATAGTTATTAGGAAATATATATGTAATATCATATAAGAAAGGGATGGTATTATATATTGAAAAAGTTAGTTTGCCTATGTATAGCTATATTATTCATATTAACTATATTTAATATAAAAGTTAATGCAGCAGCTGAATTAGAGTTTGAACTTAAATACGATGATGATATAGTAATAAATGAAACAAAAGAAGGAAGTGTAATTTTAAGAGGAACTAATGCTACAACATATTCTAATGTAAGAGTAAAGGTAGAAGTTGAAGGTCCTGGAACTCCTAAAATAATAGCTATTGATACAAGTGATCAAGAATTTGATTTGGTGGATATTAAATATTGGGGACCACCAGAGGGATTTCCAGTAGCAGGAACTTTTGAGAATGAGACACCAATTAAAGCAACATTTCCAGTGGCAGGAACTTATACTATTAAATTGAGCCTAGTTAATATGCAATCATCAGAAGCAGAGATAATAAGCAAGTCATATAATATAGAAGTCTTAGAAGATGCAACTAATGTTAATGAAATAAAAGAACCAGAAAATGAAATAGAAAAATTACCTCAAACAGGAAATAGCATGGTGGAATATATAATGTATATAGCAGTAGTAATAGCACTTATAATATTTGTATCTTATAAAATCAAAACTAACAAATAAAGTATAGAGAATTAGTCAAAGTATAATTTGGCTAATTTTTTTATATAAATAAAAAGGTGAGTGATATTTATAAAACATAATGTAAGAAAAGAGAATCTTTTTATTTTAATAAGCATATTTGGAATATTAATGATAGTACTGATGATTTTGGGAAAGATAGAGAAAGAAAATATTATTAATTTTAGTAGTGTAGTAAATACCAAGGCACTTAATAATACGAAAAATATAGAAATAGATATATTAGGAGAAGAGAAAATAGAAGAAGCAAGGGAAGTATTGAATTTAAAAGAATATGAAAACATGCCAAAAAAAATAGATAATTTTAAAGTTATTGGAAAGATAAATATTCCTAAAATAAATATAGAGCAATATATATTAGAAGAGACTACAAAAGAATCGTTAGAATTAGGAGTAACAAAAGTATGTGGACCGAATATTAATAAAACTGGCAATTTTTGTATAGCTGGACATAATTATGGAGATACTTTTGGCTGGATATCTTCATTAGATGTAGGAGATGATATATATATAACAGATACATATGACAGAAGCTTAAAATATCAAGTATATAAAATAGAAAGAGTATCGCCATATGATACAACGTGTTTATCACAGGATACAAAAGGTGAAAAAGAAATAACTTTAATAACCTGCACATTTGGTGCTGCAAAAAGAGTTGTAATAAAAGCAATAGAAATATATGATTAATAAATTTTAAGTAATAAGAATATATTAAAAATAATAGCATATAATCATATTAACATATTATAGGAGGTAAACATGTTCTTTGTTATTGATAAATCTAAAATCTTTTCTTATGTAGTAGCCATTTGCACTGTAATAATGTTATTTGTTGCAGCGGCTGGATTTAATGATCAAACTCAATCAGAGCAAACATTGACAACAGCTACAAACATTACTAATGTTAATAATATAACTAATAATATATAAATTTTATGTATAAATAATTAATATATAATAATAATAGTATTAGAATTGATTTATAGAGGTAAAAAATGTTTTTTATTGGAATAATTACTAACCAAAAGAATGAGTTATATGTAAAAAAGAAATTAGAAAATAAAAATATTCTTTTTATAAATGATAAAAATATTACTAATATGAAAAATATAAAGTTCGACACGATAGTTATAGATAACAAATTAAAAAATAAGCAAGACCTTAGAAAAATATTATCTAGTACAAATCATCTAATATTAAATGCTGATATAGAATTTGATTTAGAATTAATAGAAAATTTAAGTCTTACTATTATAACTTATGGGTTCAATAATAAATCTACATTTACGGTATCTAGTATAACAGAAAATGGCATAATAATTTGTTTACAAAGAATTATTTTTAAACCAAATGGAGAAGAAATTGAACCAGAAGAGTATCAGCTAGAATACGTCGAAAATATTGAAAAATATGCGATTATTTTTACAGAAATTTTAAAAAAATTTTATAATTAGATAATAAATTGATAATTAAAAGGTAAAAAAATTACAAAAAAATAACATTTTATGTAGACAAAACCAAAAAAACGTAGTATAATAGGGAATATGAGGAAAAACGATTTTGAATTTATTACTAGAAAAATAATAAAGAAACAAATGGGGGAGGAAATTTAAGTGAATACTTTGTATTTAGACAATAACCATATCACACTAGTGGGAAAGGTAACAAGTGAGAAAAAATTAAGCCATGAAATATATGGAGAGAAGTTCTATGTATTTGATTTAAGTGTGCCACGTTTAAGTGGAAATTTTGATAACATACCAATTACAATTTCAGAAAGATTAATAACAGAACAAGGATTACCATTAGAAAGCAAAATATCTGTAACAGGTCAATTTAGATCATATAATAGTTATGAAGGAGAAAAGAATAGACTAGTACTTACAGTATTTGCAAAAACAGTTGAATTTTTAGAAAAACAAGAAGAAGATATACCAGTAGGAAAAGACTACATAACAAACGAAGTAGTTTTAGACGGATATATTTGTAGAAAACCTATTTATAGAAAAACACCTTTTGGTAGAGAAATAGCCGATGTATTACTTGCTGTAAATAGATCATATAACAAATCTGACTATATTCCTTGTATAGCATGGGGAAGGAATGCAAAATTTTGTGAAAATGTAGCAGTAGGAACAGAAATTAAAATAGTTGGTAGAGTTCAATCAAGACAATACGAGAAAAAACATGAAGATGGTACTGTAGAAAATAGAGTAGCATATGAAGTATCAGTAGCAACATTAGAAGTTATTAACAAAGAATCAGGCGAAAATGAAGCTCAAGAAGAAAATAAAGAAGCTATATAAATTTTAATTGAAAGTTAAACATAAAAAATTCCAAAAAATCTGGACGAAAGTCCAGATTTTCTATTTGTTATCTTCAGGAATAACTATATTTCCCTTTTTCTCATTTTTTGGTTTTTCCACTTCTATGTAATTAGATACTGGAGAAATATCTAAATCATTTCCACCATTTATAACTTCAATCTTTTTAGGCTTTTTATGCTCAGTTGATTCATAATCATTTGAATCGTTTAGGTTTTCTTCTTGATTTTCTGAATTATTTGTATCGTTATTATCAGTAGAAGCAAGCATGCTGTCTATATCTAACTCATCAGAAGAAAAAGTATAAGATTTATCGTTTTTATTATATGTATACATAATAATACACCTCCAAAATCAACTATATAAATTATAAAGGTTAAATTTAGTAAAGTCAAGCTGTTTACAACAAACAAAATAAATGATAAAATAGAATACATGTTGAGGAGAAGATAAAATGGAAGAAAACAAAATAAAAGGAATAATTGAATCAATATTATTTGCGGCAGGAAGAGAAGTAAAAATAGGAGAATTAATGTCAGCTTTAGAATTAAGTTCAGAAGAAATAATTTCTTCTATAAATAGCCTAAAAGAAGATTATAAAGAGGAAAAAAGAGGATTAGAAATAATAAATATAGAAGATGCATATGAGTTATGTACTAAAAAAGAGAATTATGAGTATATTTATCCTATATTTGATAAAAGAAGCAAACCTAATTTATCTAATGCAGCTTTAGAAACTTTAGCAATAATTGCATACAACCCACGAATAACTAGAGCTGAAATAGAAACTATTAGAGGGGTAAATTCTGATGGTACAATGTATAAATTATTGGATTACAATTTAATAGAAGAAGCAGGAAAACTTGATGCGCCAGGAAAACCTATGACATATAAAACTTCAAAAGAATTTTTAAAAATGTTTGGAATATCAAGCTTAAGTGAGTTACCGGAACTTCCAAGATATAAATTGGATGAAAACAGACAGATAGTAATAGACGAAATAATTGAAGAAAATAATATGGAGGATCCAATGCCTGAAAGGGAAGGCGAAGTTTCAGAAAAGAATATACAAGACTAAAATTGGAGGTTAATATGAAAGAGAAAGAATTTGTAAAAGAAATAACTAATATAGAAGAAGATTTTGCTAAGTGGTATACAGATATTGTTCTAAAAGCTGAACTTGCTGATTATACGGCAGTTAAAGGATTTATAACAATTAGACCTTATGGATATGCAATATGGGAAAACATCCAAAAATATGCAGATAAGAAATTTAAAGAGCATGGAGTAAGGAACTTATCAATGCCAGTTCTTATTCCAGAAAGTTTATTACAAAAAGAAAAAGATCATGTAGAGGGATTTGCACCAGAAGTAGCATGGGTAACTACAGGAGGAGGAGAAGAATTAGAAGAAAGGCTTTGTGTAAGACCAACTTCTGAAACAATATTTTCTACAATGTATTCAAAATGGTTAAGTTCATGGAGAGAATTACCATTTTTATATAATCAATGGTGTAATGTATTGAGATGGGAAAAAGAAACGAGACCTTTCTTACGTTCTAGAGAATTTTTATGGCAAGAGGGACATACTATACATGAAACCGCAGAAGAAGCAAAAAAATTTACTTTAGAAATGCTTGAAGTATATGCCGATATTATTGAAAATTTACTAGCGATACCAGTACTTAAAGGAAAGAAGACATTTACGGAACAATTTGCAGGTGCTGATAGTACATATACAGTAGAAACATTAATGCATGATGGAAGAGCATTACAAGGAGGAACTTCACACTATTTTGGCCAAAACTTTACAAAGCCATTTGATATAAAATTTCAAAATAGAGAAGGAAAAGAAGAATATGCTTACCAAACTTCCTGGGGAATTAGTACTAGATTAATAGGTGCAGTTATTATGGCACATGGAGACAACAGAGGCTTAAAACTACCACCAAAAGTTGCACCAATTCAAGCTGTTATAGTTCCTGTAGCTATGCATAAAGAAGGAGTAAAGGAAAAGGCAGAAGAGGTATATAAAGAGCTATTAGAAAGATATAGAGTAGAAATAGATTTAAGAGAACAATATTCACCAGGATATAAATTTAATGACTGGGAAATGAGAGGAGTACCAGTTAGAATAGAACTTGGACCACGTGATATTGAAAATAATAAATGCGTTGTAGTAAGGAGAGACAATTCAGAAAAAATAGATATTAGTTTAGATGAATTAAATGAAAAACTAGGAGAAATTTTAGAGAATATCCAAAAGAGCATGTATGAAGCTTGTGCAAAAAGAGTAAAGGAAAAAACTACAATAGCACATAATTTAGAAGAATTTGAAGAAAACTTAAAAAATAATCAAGGATATGTAAAAACAATGTGGTGTGGTGATGCAGAATGTGAAGAAAAGATACATGATTTAACAGGTGCAAAATCAAGATGTATTCCATTTGAACAAGAAAACTTAGGAGATAAATGTGTATGTTGTGGCAAACCAGCAAAAACAATGGTAGTATGGGGGAGACAGTATTAATTTAGTATAATATTACAAAATAAAAAATAGAGTTTTAGAAAGCTATTCTAAAATTCTATTTTTTATTTACTATTCTTTTGGTTCATTTTTTAGCATATCAAATAAACTTAAATTACCTTCTATAACATAAGAATTACTGCGTTCAGAAGTAGTTTCCTTAGATTTATCGTTTTCTCCATCTGAATCGTTTGAAGAATTAGATGCGTCTTCGATAGATCTATTTATTACGTCATAATTATATACACTTCTAGGAGAACCAATATCTTTATCAGAATGATGCTTATCTAAATCTTCCTGTATTGGTTCGTCACCAAAGTCTTGTGTTAATATTTCTAGCATTTCTGGATACATAGAACCAGCGTGCCTTTTCCAATTATCTACTATTTGCTTGGCTTGTTCACGAGAACCTGCAAAAGTTTTAACTTCGAAGAGACATTCGTTATTTTCCATTATTTTGCAAGTTACATTATAGTAATTTTCATTTATAGGAGTATACTCTGCAACTATTGAGTTCTCTTCATTAACGTCATCTAAAGTATACTTTAAGTTAGTATCTACTTGTAATTTTAATATTCCTGGAATAATATCTTCTGTGAGCTCTAATGTTCTAATTCCTTTATCTGTAATCAAGTATAATTGCTGATCTTCTTGTGGATAAGAAAGTACAAATTCACTTTTAACTAAATCTAATAAAAATTGTTGAAAGTAAAAATAATTCATATCTAATACAGAAAGTACAATTTTATATAAAGCATTATTGGTTATTGGAGACTTTATATGGTTTAAAATATATAGAATAAGAACTTTGCTTTCTGCTAAAGTTTCTCCATTAGATGTCAATTTCAAAAAATATCACCTCTCTAATATTGTCTAATAAACAATGCAATTATATCATAAAAGTATAAAAAATACTATTATTTTTAATCTATTAATGATATAATTTTAATATAGTATTTAATTAAGGGGAAAAAGATGAAAGAAAAAACGTTATACGAGATATTGGAAGTAAGTGAAAGTGCATCTTCAGAGATAATTGAAAAAGCATATAAGACTTTAGCAAAGAAATATCATCCAGATTTACAAGAAGAAGCTAATAAAAAACAAGCAGAAACAATGATGAAAAAAATAAATGAAGCTTATGAAGTATTGGGCAATGAAGAAAAACGTAGTAGGTATGATTTAGAGCTTGAGGAAAAGAGAAATCAAGAGGAGTTACAAAAACAAAGTGCAAGCCAAAATAATCAAGGATATAATAACGCATATAATATGCAATATCAAAATCCAAATACTACTTATCAAAACAATGTTACAAATAATAATGTAAATTATGATTATGAAAAAGAAAGATTAAAGTATGAAAGAAAACTTCAAGAAGAAGAAATTAAGCAACGAATGAAAATGCAAGAAGATTTAAATAGAGAATATAATAATGCTTATGAAAATTATTTAAGAAGTTTAGGCTATAGAATAAAACATAGATGGACGAAAGAAAATACAAGAGATTTATTTATTACTATAGGAGTTGTTTTTGTAGTTTTTATAATATTATGGTGTATTCCACCAACACATGATTGGATAGTGAGCTTTTACGAAAATAATCCAATTATAAAAACGTTTGTTGATATAATTATTGCTATTGTAGTAGGAATATTTAAAGGAATATGGGAATTTATAACAGGATTATTCAGTTAAATGTTATATAGTTTTTTTAAGAATATATAAGAATGAATTGAAAAAGTACAAATTATGCTATTTGAGCTGATTTAGTAATTTTTTTAGTAATTTGTATAAATTTTAAAAATTAATGATATAATCTATGTATAAAATTTTGTAAGAGCTTTTGCTCTGGAAAGGTAGGAAAATATGGATAGGAAAGTAAGAGTGGTACAATATGGAACAGGCAAAATGTCAGTTTATACAATGCGATATGTGTTTGAAAAAGGAGGAGAAATAGTAGGTGCACTTGACGTAAATCCATCAGTTATAGGAAAAGACATTGGCGAGATAATTGGAGGAGAAAAAAGAGGTGTAACAGTTACAGATGCAAAAAATGCCGAAGCATTACTTAAAGAATTGAAACCAGATATAGTAATTGTAACAACTATGAGTTTATTAAATGATATAAAAGATGCGTTTTTATTATGTGCAAAACTAGGAATAAATGCAATATCTACTTGTGAAGAAGCTTTTTTTCCATTTAATTCAAATCCAACAATTACAAATGAAATAGATGACTTAGCAAAGAAGAATGGTTGCACTATTACGGGAAGTGGATATCAAGATGTTTATTGGGGAGAGTTAATAAGCGCGATAGCAGGTTCAACTCAAAAAATAACTAAAATAAAAGGTAGTTCTTCATATAATGTAGAAGATTATGGAATAGCTTTAGCAGAAGCACATGGCGCAGGATTAACATTAGAGGAATTTGATGAAAAAATGGCATCAGTAGATAGAATAAGTGACGAAGAAAGACAAAAAATTATAAATTCAGGAGAATATTCTCCATCATATATGTGGAATGTAAATGGATGGTTATGTTCAAAATTAGGATTGACACCAATAAGTCAAAGACAAAAATGTGTACCACAAACATATAAAGAAGATATAGATTCATCAACATTAGGAATGACAGTAAAGGCTGGAATGGCAACTGGAATGAGTGCAGTTGTTACAACAGAAACGAAAGAAGGAATTACAATAGAATCACAATGTATAGGAAAAGTATATTCAAAAGAGGATTACGATAAAAACGAATGGACAATAGAAGGAGAGCCAGATACTACAATAGTTGTATCAAGACCAGCGACAGTAGAACTTACTTGTGCAACAATAGTAAATAGAATACCAGATGTAATAAATGGAAAACCAGGGTATGTATCAACAGATAAATTAGATGAATTAAAATATTTAATAAAACCAATGAATGAGTATGTAAGAGATTAGAAAAGAAGAATAAGGGGACATACAATTCGTTCCAAAAATGAAACGAATTGTATGTCCCCTTATTCCAAGTTCTAGTTAAATATTTTTTATGTCTCTCTTTTTAAAGACAATACAGTCTAAAACTAGCATTATTACTAAATAAATTACGCAAATTATTATTGAAAAAGGTAAGCTAAGTCCATCAAATAGAGGAGTTCCACCAAATAAATAACAATTCAAATCCCAGTTGGGTGTTACAAAATAGATTATTTGTTTTATATTATAAAGTAATGCAAATTGATTTATTAAACTTGATGCTATATATCCTAAAAAAGGTACAGACACTGCTAGTGCGGTATTTGTGAATAATGTACTACATGTGAAGGCTAAAGCTGTAAGTAAAATATACATTGGTAATTTGCATAATCCTGTTAGTCCAACATATGCAAATAAGTTAATATTTTCTACTTTGTTTGTATCAAAATTAAATACTATTGCATCAGTTGCCATGCCATCAAATCCATTAATTATTCCACCAGCTAATAGTTGAAATACATATATGAATGCTATTGTAAGTGATAAGATTATAAGGCATACAATAAACTTTGAAAATAATATTTTAATTCTATTATATGGTTTTACAAGTAAAAGTTTAATAGTGCCTCTATTAAATTCTTCACTAATTATAGAACCTGCTATTACAATACATACTATAAGTATAAATAATTCATAATTTCCAAATAGGTTTATAAAAAGATTTCTACTATTTGAATCTAAAGAAATGTTATTTTCAATATAATATCTATTTAAACTTGCATTTTTTAAAGCTTCTTGATAGTAAGAAAGCTCATCCGCCGCTAATTCTTCTATATTCTTGCTGGAATATTGGTTTAAAGTAGTTTGATTAATGTAATATTGCTGTATGGCGGTATTTAAAAAACTAGGTGCATAGCTAATGTCTTTTTCTAATCTCCATTCTTGAGTTTGTTTATCTATTTCTAAATTAGCAATAGTTTGTTTTATAGAATCAATAGTTGCTTGGTCTTCTGTTGTTTCAAGTAAAGCTTGTTGTTCTTTTATGTTGCTTTTAGTATATTCTATTTCTTGATTTGCAAAATATTTCCAATCACCTGCTTCTAATTTCACTAAAGCTTTATCATAAGATTGTTTAGCTTTATCATATTCTTCTTTTGTTACTCCATTTGAATATTCATAATTTATCATTGTATCAATATATCCAGGGAGTTTGGTATTTATTATATAAGCTTGCCAACTATTATTACCATATTTTTTTGTAAGGTTTAAAACTTCTACTTGACGTTTATATTCTGCAAAATATGGATATTCAGATGGGTTATTAGGGTCTAAATCAGAAAGACATGACTCATAATATTCTATATCTCCTTCATAGTAATAATTATATTTATATCCGTCATCTGTTAATTTAATAATAATATTTGTAAGCATAATATATCCAATAATAATTATTAGCAAAATATATATTGTTTTTTTCTTAAATACTTTTTTTAATTCATTTCCAATTAAATTAATCAATTATATTACCTCCTGTCTTTTTAAAGAAGGCGTCTTCTAAGCTTATAACATCCTCTTTAATAGAATAAATTTTTATGTCTTGAAGTACAAGTTTCTTTATAATAAAAGGTATATTTTCTTTATCACTATGGACTTGTATGTGATTGTTATCTATTGCGTCCGACATATCTCCAATAGTCATTCTAGCCTTTCTTGAATCATCTACTTCTATTATATAATTTCCTTCTGAAGCTTCTTTCTTTACAGTTTCCAAATCACTAGTTTCTACAATAACTCCATTTTTTATAATACTTACTTTATTACAAAAGCTTTCGAGTTCTGCTAAATTATGGCTAGAAATTAAAATGGCCATACCTTCTTTTTTAGCGAGTTTTACTAAAAGTTCACGTAAGTCTTTAATACCTTCTGGGTCTAATCCGTTTGTAGGTTCATCTAAAATAAGTAAATTCGGTTTATGAAGAATAGCTTGTGCTACACCTAAACGTTGTCTCATTCCTAAAGAATATTTTGATACTTTATCATTAATTCTATTTTCTAATCCTACTAATTTTATAACTTCACTTATTCTTTTTTCATCTACATTTGGATATAAATTTGAAATAAGTTTTAGGTTATCATATCCAGACATATACATATATAAATCTGGATTTTCGATAATAGCGCCAACTTTCGCTATTGCTTTTTCAAAATCTTTTTGTATGTCATGTCCATTAATTATAACCTTTCCACTACCAATTTTTTGGAGTCCTAATATTAACTTTATTGTAGTAGTTTTACCAGCACCATTAGGTCCAATGAAACCTAGGATATCACCACTACTAAGTTCAAGAGAAACATTTTTTAAAATCTCTTTTTTTCTAAAATTTTTGTGTAAGTTTTCACACTTTAAAATTGCATCTTGCATATTTAGATACATCCCTTCCTTTCTCAAAATTTACAAATATATACTACCACAAAAATATTAATAAGCAAGGAATAAAAACTTAAGAAATTATTAACTTCAAAATTTTTTTAAATTTAAATAACGTTCATAAAGTTCATATTCAATAAATCACAAAAAACTATTGTTACTGCTCAATTTTAATGATATAATACTATTGTATAAAAAGAGAGGAAGATAGACAATAAATGAGAATAAGATTTAAACCATGGGCTAGACCAGAACTAGAGGCAAGTAAATTCTATATTGATAATCCAGAAGAATATAAAGGCAAATGGATAGAATTATTTAATAATTCTAATCCAATACATTTAGAACTAGGGTGCGGTAAAGGTGGATTTATTTCTAACATAGCTGTATATAATCCATACATAAATTATATAGCGATAGATTTGGTTGATGCGATGTTAGGGTTAGCTAAAAGAAAAATTGAAGAAGAATATAAATTGGCAGACAGAGAAATAGATAATATATATATTACAAGATATGATATAGAAAGAATTAATAATATATTTTCGAAAGAAGATAAAATAGAAAGAATTTATATTAATTTTTGTAACCCATGGCCAAGAGGTAAACATAGAAAGAAAAGATTAACTCATACAAGACAGTTAGAAAAATACAAAGAATTTTTAGGCAATGGGGCGCAGGTATTTTTTAAGACTGATGATGATGGATTATTTAATGATAGTATTAAATACTTTGAGGATTCAGGATTTAAAATAGAGAAGAAAACATACGATTTAGAAAACGAGATAGATTTTTGGGAAAACATAGAAACAGAGCATGAAAAAATGTTCAAAGAACAAGGAATACATATAAAAGCATTAATAGCAAGTATATAGTAAACAAAGGGGGAACGCATGGAAGCAATTAATAATGTAATTAACTTTTTTAAAAGTATTACAGAAGAACAACTAATAGATATAGGAATTGCGGCAATCATTGTTTTATTTTCACTCATAATCAGTCCAATAATTTCATATATATTTATTAAGATGTTTAATATTAAAGAAAAAGATAAATCAAAAATTAAAAAGAATCCTTTATACATTACAATAAAAGCATTAATAGTATGTATAGGAATATATATAGGAATATTGGTTGTAAATCCACCACAAAATGTGCTTGAAATTTGTAAAAGAGGTTTTCAAATAATAATTATTTGTATAATAGCAAAAGGATTAATTGAATTAGTAGATCCTAAAAGTGGAATTGTCAGAAAGATGAGAGATGAGAATAAAATAGATGGCAATAAAACTGTAGCTAACTTTACAAGTAAAATACTAAAATATATAATTTACATAGGAACAGGATTATTAATTTTAACTGTATTTGACATTAATCCATCTAGCTTAATCGCTGGACTTGGAGTAGGAAGTGCTGTAGTTGCATTAGCAGCACAAGATTTTGTTAAGAACTTAATATCAGGTTTCTCAATAATGTCAGATAAACCATTTTTAGTAGGAGATTGGATTGAAGTTGGAGTAAATCAAGGGACAGTAGTAGAAATATCGTTTAGATGTACTAAAATACAAACATCGGATAATACAATTATAACTATACAAAATTCAGTATTTACTACAGAAAATGTAGTAAACTGGTCAAGAATGAAACAAAGAAGATATTTGTTAAATATAAAGCTACCATTAGAAACGAATGTAGATGAAATCGAAAGGATTACAAAGAAAATAAAATTTGTTTTAAAGAATAATGATGACATTGATAAGGAAACAATACAAGTACATTTTGATACAATAGGTTTAGATTCTATGAACGTTATAATATACATGTATACTAATATTGTAAATTATGCGGATTATTTAGTGTTTAGACAAGGAGTAAATGAGCAAATTTTAAAGGTACTAGAATCAGAAAATGTAAAAATGGCATATCCTGGACAAAATGTATATGTTCACCAAGTTGAAGATAATAAAGATGAAGTAAAAGGAGATAAAATAAATAAAGAAAATAAGAAACGAATACAAAAATAATATATAAAGAATATTATATAACGTTTACAAACATTAAAGAACTAGACTAAAATAAAAAAGAACATATAATCAAAAAATTACATTTGGATGAATTAAAATGAGTGGACACAGCTTATATGTTTGTATAAGAACAATTCTCCAAACCGCTACTATGTTAATCATGGTGGCGGTTAAAATATGTTGAAAATTCATATTATGGACACAAATATGTAGTATAATATCATTAGTTTATTTGGAAAGGATGAATATAATGAGCGATATAACAGTTCTCGTAGTAGATGATGAAGTGAGGATGAGAAAACTTATAAAAGATTTTTTGATAAAAAAGGGTTATGGGATACTAGAAGCAGGAGATGGAGAAGAAGCTTTAACTGTTTTTGAAGAAAATCGTAATAAGATAAAATTAATTCTTTTAGACGTAATGATGCCAAAACTTGATGGGTGGTCTGTTTTAAGGCAAATTCGTCAAGATTCAAAGGTGCCGATTATAATGCTCACTGCAAGAGGAGAAGAACAGGACGAACTTTTTGGATTTGAACTAGGAGTTGACGAATATATATCAAAGCCATTTAGCCCTAAAATATTAGTCGCAAGAGTAGAAGCAATACTAAAGAGGACAAGTCCTGAACTTAAAGAGTTAAAGGATTATGGTGGCATAGTAATAGATCCGGAAGGAAGAACTGTAACAGTGGATAGTAAACAGATTGAAATGAGCTTAAGAGAATATGAACTGTTAAAATATTTGTTAGATAATGAGGGAATTGCCTTATCAAGAGATAAAATATTAAATAATGTATGGAATTATGATTATTATGGAGATTCTAGAACTATAGATAGCCATATAAAGAAGATAAGACATAAATTAGGAAAAAGAGGTAAGTACATACAGACAATTAGAGGAATTGGATATAAATTTGAAATAAAATAATAAAAGGAAAGAAAAAAATGAAAACAAGGAGTAATTTTAAATCTGTAAGATTTAAGCTATTTCTAACATTATGTTTTGTAATAGCAGTTATTGTACTATGTTTAGTAGCGATAAATAGTATTGTTTTAGAATCGTTTTATTTATATTCAAAGACACAGACTGTGAGAGGCGTGTATGAGAAAATAAATAATTACTATAATATAAATGGAAATAATAACAATATAGAAGAAGAACTACAGAGAATAGCTTTTAACAATAATTTTGATATATTTATAGAAACAGAGCAGAATGTAATTGTTTTTAGCACGAATAAAGATTTCTATTCTATATTGGAAATGATAACAAATACTAGAAATTATAGCGATGAAAGAGAAAAGCAAAATAATATAATATATAAAGATGAAGAGATTAAAGTCGAAAAAATAAATGATCAATACAATAATATAAGTTATATATTACTTTCTGGAAGATTAGATAACGGATATAAGTTATATATAAGTATACCAGCAGTGCCGATAGAAGAAAGCGTAGATATTTCTAATCAAGCATTAATAATAATAGGACTCATAATTTTACTTATTTCATCATTCATAGCCTCATATATATCAAAAAAATTTACTAGTCCAATAGTAGAATTAAATGATATTACGAACAAGATGGCAAGATTAGATTTTAGTCAAAAATATAGAATTGCTGATACAGATGATGAAATAAATGAGTTGGGCAAAAATGTAAATACAATGTCTGATAAGTTAGAGACAACTATAAAACAGTTAAGAGAAAACAATTTGGAATTAGAGAAAGACATTGAAGAAAAATCTAAAATAGACGATATGAGAAAACAATTTATTTCAGATGTATCACATGAACTAAAAACACCAATAGCTCTGATACAAGGATATGCAGAAGGATTAGTCGAAAATGTAAATACAGATGATGAGTCTAGAAAGTTTTATGCTGAAGTTATTTTAGATGAATCAAATAAAATGGATAATTTAGTAAAGCAACTGTTAGAATTAATGAAACTAGAATATGGAAAAAGAGAATTTAATAATGAAAACTTTGATATTGTTGAATTAATAAATGAAGTTATACGAAAATGTAAAGTGATGCTTGAAGAAAAAAACATTGATATAGTTTTTCAATCTGACAGTCCTATATTAGTAAATGCAGATGACTTTTATGTAGAGCGAGTAGTAACGAATTATTTTACGAATGCTATAAAACATACGATAGAAGTAAACAAAGAAAAGAAAATAGAAATAAAAATAGAAGAAAAAGAAGATAAAATAAGAATATCTGTATTTAATACAGGAAATAAAATAGCAGAAGAAAATTTGAACAAAATTTGGGGTAGATTCTATAAAGAAGATAGTTCTAGAAATAGAACGGATGGAGGTACAGGAATAGGGCTTGCACTTGTTAAAGCAATAATGACTAATTACAAAAATGATTATGGTGTTATAAATAAAGAAAATGGAGTAGAGTTTTACTTTGAGTTAGATAAAGGAAAAGTTGAAAAATAAAAAAGAATGGAATTGTTTTAATTTAAACTAAATGATTCCATTCTTTTTTTATATTAAGATAAATGTCGAAAATTGTCCATGAAAAATTCTTTACAAATCATGGAAAATATAGTAATATATAAACAGTTTAAAAATTGCAATTTTTATCAAAATAGTTAAATTCTTTTAATTACTTTAATTTAAAATTTAATTTCAACTAAATTAAATTCAAACTTAAAATCAAATCAAAATCAAAAATTAATGTTTTAATCAACATACCAAATAAGAAAAGGTAGGTGTATTTTATGTGCAAAATTATACAAATAAAAGGATAAATACTGTAGTTATTTGTATAAGTTTAATTCTAACAGTAATTCTTTTTATAATTTTAGATATGTTATTTATTAATGAAGAAAATAATACATTACATACTAAAAACACATTAGCTAGTAAGTATGTAAAACTGGAAAAAAACTATAATAGCAAAATTAACAGAAAAAATCTTAATAGTATAAAATTAGAAGAAATAATGCTAAATATCATGCAAGTAGCGGATATTTATAAAGAAGATACTAATACAAATAATATAAATGATAATAAATTAGAAAATATTAAAAAAACAAAAAGCAAATGGAGGATAGAAATACCAAAGATTAGTCTAGTTGCGCCTATAAAGGAAGGAACGAGTCAAGACATACTTGCAATCGCAGTAGGACATTTTGAAGGAAGTAGTAGGTATAGTGGAAATATAGCCCTGGCAGGCCACAACAGAGGCTATAATTGTAATTTTTTTGAAGATATAAAAAAGTTAAAAAGTGGAGATAAAATAATATATTATAGTGAAAATGGTAGAAAAGAATATCAGGTTATATTAAATAAAATAATACACCAAACAGATTGGAGTTATATAGAAAAGACAGATGATAATAGAATAACACTAATAACCTGTGTAGAGAATATGTATGAGTACAGAAGATGTGTTCAAGCAGTAGAAATTATATAGAATTAAAAAGAAAGAAGGAAATATATGAAAATAAAAAAGATTTTATCAATTTTAATAATTTTAATAACAATAATAATGGGTTTAAGTATATATAGTAAAGATGTAAAAGCTGCAACATATTTAATAGAAGAAGCAGATTTATATTCAAAAGAAGAACTGGTATGCTTTAGATATCAAGGAACAAAAATAGGAGTGGAATTTGTGGTATATGAAAAAGATGGAATAGAATATCCAGCATATTGTTTGAATAAGAATTTACCTGGAGTAACAACAGAAGAAGGCTATAAAGTACAAGTAGATAAATTAGTTAATAACAATAAAATTTGGAGGGCAGTAGTAAATGGATATCCATTTAAAACACCAGCGCAGCTTGGATGTAATAGTAATGCTGAAGCATTTGCAGCAACTAAAATGGCCGTATATGATGCCATGTATAACTATGATTGGGATGATTTCGAAGGAATGAATGCGCAAGGAAATAGAATAATAACAGCAGCAGAGAAAATTTCTAAATTAGCCAGAAGCTCATCAGAGACCAAGCCTATAGCAATAGTTGATATTAACGAAACTAGTGAAGGATGGAAAATAGATAACATAGATAGCGAATATATTAGTAGAGAATTTGAGGTTGCATGTAACTTACAATATGATAAATATTCGCTTAAAGTAAATAATTCTGGAATAGGTAATATTAAAATTGTTGATGGAAATAATGAAGAAAAAAATGAACTAAAAAACGGAGAAAATTTTAAAGTATTGATACCAATAAGCGAATTAGATAAAAGTGGAGAAATTGAAATAGAAGTGGTAGCAGATGTAAAGACAAGACCAATATTGTATGGAGAATCTGGTGACAGTAGTAAACAAAGTTATGCATTAGCAGCAGGAGATTACGAATTTGAAAATGCAAAAATTAGAATAAAATATACAGCAAATGAAACAAAAATAGAAATAGTGAAAAGAGATGCTGAGACAAAAGAACTATTACAAGGTGCTAAATTTAATATATTAGATGAGAATAAAAATATAATATATTCTGATGTTACAACAAATAAAGAGGGTGTAGCTATAATAGATAGAGTAGTTCCAGGAAGGTACTACATACAAGAAATAAAAGCGCCAGAAGGATATGAAGTATATGGAGATTTAGTAGAAATAAATATTGAATTAAATCAAAAATACACAGTAAATATAAATAATTATGAAAAACCAGAAGATAAAGAAAAAGAAGTAGAAAACAATGATAAAGAAATATCGAAAACAGGAGAAAAATATTTACCAAGAACAGGATTTTAATGAAAGTAAAAACATATAACATAATATACCAATAAATAAAATAAGAAAAAGACTTAAAAATATCAGGAAAATTTTGGATTTTGAAATAAGTCTTTTTCTTTTGATTTTCTTGACATATAACCATAAATAAATTATCATTATATATGTAAAAAATATATATTTTAAACTATGTATATTATATTTTATTACAAAATATAATTAAAATAAGGAAGGTAAATTTTTAATGTTGACACAAATAATAGTTTTAGTCATTTTAGTTTTATTTAATGCATATTTTGCTGCAACAGAAATAGCTTTTATATCTCTAAATGATGCAAAAATAGAAAAAGAAGCAAAAGAGGGAAACAAAAAAGCAAAAAATATTCTAAAAATGTTAAAATCACCAAGTAAATTTTTGGCTACAATACAAATAGGAATAACATTAGCAGGATTTTTATCAAGTGCATTTGCATCAGATGCATTTGCAGATAAATTAGCACCTATATTAAACTCATGGTTGCCAGTATTAAGCTTGGAAGCATGGAGAGGAATATCAATTATATTAATAACAATTATACTCTCTTTCTTTACATTAGTATTTGGAGAATTAGTACCAAAAAGATTAGCAATGAAGTATTATGAAAAAATATCATATGCTACAATTGGAGTAATACGAGGAATATCAATAGTGACAGCACCTTTTGTAAAATTACTTACTTTTTCAACCAACATGATATCAAAAATATTTGGAGTTGGAGAGGCTGAAGAAGAGGTTGTCACAGAAGAAGAAATAAAAATGATGATAGACGAGGGAGAAGAAAAAGGTACAATAGAAAGAGGAGAAAAACAACTATTAAATAATGTGTTTGAATTTAATGACATAATAGTATCCGAAGTAATGACTCCTAGAACAGAAATGTATGCTATTGATATAAATTCTGATATAAATGATACATTGGATGAAATTGATGAATTTAAATATAGTAGAATTCCTGTATATGAAGATAATATTGACGACATAAAAGGAATTTTATTTGTTAAAGATATATTAAAGCCATTAAAAGATAATAAAAGAGTGGATATAAAAAAACTAATAAGAGAGCCATATTTTATACCAGAATCTAAAGATATAGATGAACTATTTAAAGAAATGCAACAAAATAAAGTTCAAATAGCTATTGCGATTGATGAATATGGTGGAACGGCAGGATTAATTACTATGGAGGATATAATAGAAGAGCTTGTAGGAAATATATTTGATGAGTATGATGAAGAGGAAGTAGACTATAAAAAGATAGATGAAAATACTTATATATTAAGTGGAACAATTACTTCTTATGAACTAAAGAAAATTTTTAATATTGAACTTCCAGAAGGAGATTACGAAACTTTATCAGGATATTTAATTGATAAATTAGGAAGAATACCAGATGAAGATGAACACCCAGTGATAGAAGACGAAAACTTAACATATAAAGTGGAAGAAATTGATGATAAGAGAATAAAATATGTTAAAGTTTGTAGGAATATGAATAATACAGATGATGAGGAAGAAGATAAGGAATAAAAATAATAAAACAAAGGAGAATATATATGAATAAAAAGAAAGTAATAATATTTATTGTATTAATATTAATAATTATAGCAGTAGCAGTAAGTTTAGCAATATATTTTTCAAATAGAGCAAAGTATATATTTGATGTTGAATACGTTAGTAATATAGAATATAACATTATAGAAAAAGACGGAAAATATGGTGTTATAGATGGAAAAGGCAATATAGTAGTTGATCCAAACTATAATGTTATACAAATTCCAAATCCTTCAAAACCATTATTTATTTGTATGTCTAACTATAATACTGAAACAAAAGAATATGAAACGAAAGTATTAAATGAAAAAAGAGAACAAGTAATCACTGGATATAATAATATACAAGCAATACCAACGGATACAACTGCAGATGGAGTTCCATATGAAAATACAGTATTAAAATATAAAAAAGATGGAAAATTTGGATTAATTAGTATAGATGGAGAAGAAATTACAGAACCAATTTATGAAGACATATCTGCAGTAACATATAAAGAAGGTATGTTACTTATTAAAGAAAATGGGAAGTATGGTGTAATAAATATAAATGGTAAAGTAGTTATAAAACCAGAATATGACAGTATAACAGTTGATAATTACTATGATGCAAATACTAAATATCAAAAGACAGGATTTATAGTTTGTAATATTAGTGAAGAAGGATACAGATATGGTTATGTGGACTATAGAGGTAAAAAGATACTAGATACAATATATACAGAAATAGAAAGAGTAACAGAAATAGAAAACGAAGATGATATATATATAATTGCATACAAAGATGGACAAGCAGGACTATTAAAAAATAAAAAAGTAATATTGAATTATGAGTATGAAGAAATTATGTATTATTCATATAATGACGTATTTATAGTTCAAAGAAATGGAAAGCAAGGAATTGCAGATAGAGACGGAAATATAAAAATAGACACAAAATATACAAATATGAGTTTTGGTGGAATATATGTTAACGCAACAAATGAAAACAATGAGACTAAAATTTTAGATTTAAATGGTAATGAAGTGACAGACGGATATATAGCTAGGATACCAACAGCAGATGGATCACACTATATAGTATATGATACAGAGGGAATATACAAAATAATAGATGATAATGGAAACATTGTAATAGATAAACAATATACAAATATAGAAGAAATAGGAAATAATTATTATATTGTTGCTAATAATAGAAACAATGGAATTATTGATTTGAGCGGAAAATCTTTAGTAGATTTAAAATATAATAGCATTGTAAAAATAGATAACACAGAACTATTGCAAGCCAATGTATCAGAAACAAGTACAGTAAGCTTAATTAATAAAAATATGGAAGTAGTAGTTACAATGGATGAAGCTAATATAGATATAAATGATGGCTATATTAGATTATACTCTGAAGACGAAAATAAATATTTTGATTATTCTGGAAAAGAATTAAGTGCAGAAGAAGTATTTCAAAATAATAACATATATGCTAGTGAAGAAAATGGCAAGTGGGGATTTGCAGATAAAAATGGAAATACAGTAGTAGAAAATAAATATGATATGGTAACAGAATTAAATGAGTATGGATTTGCAGGAATAAAAGAAGACGGAAAGTGGGGAGTGATTAATTCAGAAGGAAAAATAGTTCAAGAACCTATATATGAATTAGAAGATGTTAGCCCAAAATTTATAGGAAAATACTATAAATTAGAAGAATGGTATGGAAATGCTTACTACACAGACAAAGCGGAAAATACAGAAAACATAGAAGATACAGAAGAATAGAGAAATTTATAATAAGTAAAGGAGTTTTAAAGAAAAATGTATGAACAATTTGGAATATCAGAGAAAATAATTAATTTATCCAAAGAAGTAGAAAAAGAAGTAGAGCCAGTTTTTGAAAAAATACAAAAAGTATGTGAATATAATTCTCTAAAAGTATTAAAAGCATTTCAAAATAATAGAATTTCAGATATGCATTTTAATCAAACTACAGGATATGGATATGGAGATATCGGAAGAGATACTTGCGAAAGAGTATTTGCAGATATCTTTAGAGCGGAAGATGCCTTAGTAAGAGGACAATTTATATCAGGGACACATGCTTTAACCGTTGCACTTTTTGCATTTTTACGTCCGGGTGATACAATGCTTAGCATTACAGGGAAACCTTATGATACATTGGATGAAGTAATTGGCATTACTGAAAATCCTAGTTCATTAAAATCATATGGGATTAATTTTGAAAAAATAGATTTAGTGAATAATAATTTTGACTATGAAAAAATAGAAGAAAGGTTAAAAAAAGGAAATATAAAACTTATTGAAATACAACGTTCAAAAGGATATAGTACAAGAAAAAGTATAAAAATATCCGATTTAGAAAAAGTAATAAAATGTATAAGAGAGTATGATAAAGAAGTAATAATAATGATAGATAATTGTTATTGCGAGTTTGTAAATGAAAGAGAGCCATTAGAAGTAGGGGCAGACATTATAGTAGGTTCATTAATAAAAAATTTAGGTGGTGGAATAGCACCAAATGGTGCATATATTGCAGGTAAAAAGAACTTAGTAAAACTTGCAGCAGAAAGATTAACTGTACCAGGAGAAGGAAAAGAAGTAGGCCCATCGCTTGGAATAACCAAATCATTTTTACAAGGAATATTTATGGCACCATCAGTTGTAGCTAGTAGTTTGAAAACAGCAGTTTTTGCAAGCAGAATGCTAGAAAAATTAGGATATCAAGTAGAGCCAAAATATGACGAAGAAAGAGCAGATATAGTACAGAATATAAATTTTAATGATGCAACCAAACTTATAAAATATTGTCAAGGAATACAAATGGGGTCACCAATAGACTCGGACTCAATTCCTGAACCATGGGACATGCCAGGATATACAGATAAGGTTATTATGGCTGCAGGAACATTTACACAAGGCTCTTCAATAGAATTGTCATGCGATGGACCAATAAGACCACCTTACATAGCATTTATGCAAGGAGGACTTACTTATGAATATGGAAAAATAGGAGTACTTAAGGCAATACAAAATATGGAGTAATACAATAATTATTAGAAAGGAAAAAATATGAATAAAGAACCTATTGCAATAATAGCAGCTCAGGAGGGAGAATTACAATATTTAATATCATTGTTACAAAGTAAAAAAGAAAAGTCATATGGAAGATATATTGCATATGAAGGTGAAATAGAAGGATACCCAGTTATTATACTATTCACATGTGTAGGAATAATAAATGCAGCAGTAGCTACTACACTTTTATTAAATAATAAAAAAGTTAAATGTGTAATAAATCAAGGAACTGCAGGTGCACATAAGGATTACTTAAATATAAATGATATTGTAATAGGAAAAGAATGTATAAATATTAATACTTATAAAACGAAGAAAATAGAATACGGAATGAGACCTGAAGAATGGGAAATAATAAATTTCTTATCAGGAACTAAGGATAAACAAATTGTATATAAAGCAGACGAAAGCTTAGTTCAAATTGCAGATACAATCAAAAATGAGTATGGAACAAAGATAATAGGGAGATTAGGAAGCGGAGATGTTTGGAATCAGGAAAAAGATAGAATAAAATGGATTTCAAAAGTCTGTAATACATTATGTGAGGACATGGAAAGTGTTTCAATATATACAATTTGTAATGATATGAACATACCTGTAATAGGAATAAGAATAATATCAAACAATGAACTTAAGAACTTAGAATTTGAAAAATCTACAGAAATAAACTGTCAAAAATTTGTGTATGAAATGATTAAGAAAATTATAAATCAAGGTCAAATTAAAATATAAGGAATTAGAAAAGATGAATGTAATAATAATTGGAGGAGGACCAGCAGGAATGCTTGCTGCAATCTCTTCTGCTCAAAAAGGAAACAAAGTAACAATATTAGAGAAAATGAATATGCTTGGTAAAAAACTATTAATAACGGGAAAAGGTAGATGTAATATAACAAGTAGTATTCCAATAGATGAATTTATAAAAAACATACCAGGTAATGGTATGTTTATGTATAGTTGTTTTAATAATTTTAATAATAAAGACATTATACAAATGCTAGAAAAAGAAGGAATAAAGACAAAAGTAGAAAGAGGAAATAGAGTATTTCCTGTATCAGATAAATCACAAGACGTTAGGCAAGCATTAATAAGAATTTTGAAAAGATTGAATGTAAAAGTTATATTAAATGCAAAAGTAGAAGAAATATTAGTGACTTCTGAAAAAATAGAAAATAATAGGGAAAAAGAAGAAAAGGTAAATAAAATAGTATATGGAGTTAGAGCAAATATAGAAGAAAAAAATAATGATATATTGGCGGATAAAATAATTTTAGCGACAGGAGGAAAAAGCTATCCTGGAACTGGATCAACAGGAGAAGGATATGAAATAGCAAAGAAATTGGGCCATACTATAACAAATATAAAACCTTCATTAGTACCACTTAAAGCAAGGCAGGGAACTAGTTTAGAAATCTGTAAACAGCTACAAGGGTTAAGCTTAAAAAACATTGCTATAACATTTAAAGATATAAAAAATAATAAAAAAATATATGAAGATTTTGGAGAAATGCTATTCACACATTTTGGAGTGTCAGGGCCTACTATATTAAGTGCTACAGCACATTTATTAAGATATAAAAACATAGAAAACTTAATGAAAGAAGGAAGTGTTGAATTAAATATTGACTTAAAACCTGCACTAACGTTGGATAAATTAGATGAAAGAATTTTAAGAGATTTTAGTACAGAAAAAAACAAAGCTTTTAAAAACAGTTTAGATCAGCTATTACCAAAAAAAATGATTCCTATAATAATAGAATTGTCAAAAATAAATTCAGATAAAAAAGTTAACGAGATAACTAAAAAGGAGAGAAATAAGTTAGCCGAAATCTTAAAAGAGTTAAAAATAAAAATAGACGGATTTAGACCTATAGAAGAAGCAATAATAACTTCAGGAGGTATAAATATAAAAGAAATAAATCCCAAAACAATGGAATCAAAAATAGTAAAGAACCTATATTTTGCAGGGGAAATAATAGATGTAGATGCTTATACAGGAGGATTTAATTTGCAAATTGCATATTCTACAGGATATACAGCAGGTTTGAACTAAAGTTTATTGAAGCAAATAGTACACATTTGTGTAGAAAATGAAACGGTGAAAACAGATTTTGATAGATTAAAGTAAATTTAACATATTCTAGTTAGAAAGGATAGGAAAATGAAAAAATTTACAACTATAATGAACAACGAAGTAACTGAAATAGAAGAAAAACGTTCTAAATTTATAGCATCTATATTTTATGTAGAAACTATAGAGGAAGTGGAAAGCAATATAAATAAAATTAAAAAGAAATATTATGATGCAAAACATAATTGTTATGCATACATAATAAATCAAAAAGATAGAATATTAAAAAGGTTTAGTGATGACGGAGAGCCAAGTGGAACAGCAGGTTCTCCAATTTTAAATACAATAGAAAAAAATAATTTATGTAATGTTTTAATAATAGTTACAAGATATTTTGGAGGAATATTGTTAGGAACAGGTGGATTAGTTAGAGCGTATACAGAAGCGGCCAACAAATCGATAGAACAAGCAGGAACTGTAGATCAGGAATTAGGTTATGAAATACAAGTAACCATAAAGTATCAGGACTTTGAAAAGTTAAAATATTATTGTAATAAAAACAATATACATATAACTAATGTAGAATATAAAGAAAATATAGTATGCAAATTAGAAGCGACAGAAAACGAAAAGAATATAATACTTTCAAAGAACATGTATGAAAACAAGGTGGTTAATATACTGAAATATGATGTATTAAAAGAAAAATATATTAGAAAATAGCTAACTAAAGGATAGAAATGTAAGAAAATGAAAAAAATTACAAAAAAACTATTGTAAAATTTTGGAAAAAGATATATAATCTGACTGTAAAAAATTTACAATTTAAATTTGTTAGGGGGATAAAACATTGAATGAAAAAATCAAAATTTTAGTATCAGATGACAATCAAGATTTTGCAAGAACTTTAGTTAGCTATTTATCAAAAGATGAAGACCTAGAAGTAGTAGGTATAGCAAGAGATGGACAAGATGCGTATAACAAAATATTAGAAGAAAAACCAGATATAGCATTATTAGACATAATAATGCCACATTTAGATGGACTAGGAGTATTAGAAAAATTAAATTCGGCAGAATTAAATAAAAAACCTATGTGCATCATACTGTCAGCAGTAGGACAAGACAAAATAACACAAAAAGCTATTGAATTAGGGGCACAATATTATATAGTAAAACCATTCGATATAAATATACTAATAAAAAGAATAAAGGAATTAAAATATTATCAACCAACAAACAATAGAGTGAATGTAATAAGTAGAGAAATAAAGTCACAATATATAGACATATCTCCGGCAAGCCAAAAAAATGAAAAGAATTTGGAAGCATTAGTTACAAATATAATACATGAGGTAGGAGTACCAGCGCACATTAAGGGGTATCAATATTTAAGAGAAGCTATAGTAATGGTAGTAAGCGATATTGATATGATTAATCAAATAACAAAACAGCTATATCCAGAAATCGCAGAAAGGTATAGAACAACACCAAGTAGAGTTGAACGTGCTATTCGACATGCTATAGAGGTTGCATGGGGAAGAGGACAACAAGAAATAGTTGAACAAATCTTTGGATATACTGTATCAGCAAGCAAAGGAAAGCCAACTAATAGTGAATTTATAGCAATGATTGCTGATAAATTGAGGCTTGAATTAAAGAGTGCGTAAATCCATAAAAATAAACTGGAAGTAACATTACATAGATTTGTAAAAAACTTCTAGTTATATTTTTACCACCAATAAATGCTTTTTTAGACTAATAAACTAGAATTAACAAAACCAACAAACACCTTTTATTTATTGCTTAGAAAAACAATAAATAGAGGTGTTTTTGCGTGGCAAAAAATGGAACTTTTAAGCCGACTAAGCCTTTATTTGTTGGATTAATAAATGGAGGTATTTTTATGACTAAATTTGATTATGAAATTGATGATTTTATGATTTACTGTAGCTCGAAAGATTTATCTAAAAAAACAAAAAGGAGTTATGAGCAAACATTAAGACTATTTGCAAAGTATTTGGAAGATGTAGAGAATGTAACTAGCTCAAAAGAAGTAACAAGAGAAATGATAAACAATTATATTGTTTATTTAAAAGAAAGGGGAAAATATACAATTACATCAAATGAAAATTCAATAAAATATAATAAGCCAAGCAATAGAACAGATTATGATAAGCCAATCCAAAATGTAACTATTAATAATTATGTTCGTAATTTAAAAGTCTATTTTAATTTTATGACAGATAGTTATTTAATAAGAGTAAATCCAATGGATAAAACAAAATTTTTAAAGGCATCAAGAAAGAAGAAAGCATTTCTATCAGATGAAGATTTTACAAAACTTATAAAAGGAATGGATACCAGCAAATATGCAGAATATAGAGATAGTGTAGTGATACAATTAATATTTGATACAGGTATGAGAGTTGGCGAAACATTATTAATTGATGTAACTACAGATATAGATTTTCAAAATAGGGCAATTAATCTAAGAGCTGAAATAACAAAGGCAAAAATTGCAAGAACAGTATTCTTTTCATATAGAACAGCTGAAATATTGAAAAGATGGATTAAGTACAAAGATAGATATGTAGAAAGTAATTTACTGTTTCCAGTTCAAGTAAGAGATAAAGCACTAGAAGTTAATAACTTTGAAAAGAATTATAGAAAGTATTGCGAGAGAGTGGGAATAACAGAATTTTCTCCACATGGATTAAGAAATAATTTTGCAAAAAGATTTTTAATGAATGGTGGAGATATTTATACTTTATCAAGAATACTAGGTCATTCATCAGTAAAAGTAACAGAAGAATGCTATTTAGATTTAACAGACGAAGATTTACGCAAGAATTATCAAAAATTTTCTCCTATGATGAGATTAAGAGCATAGGAGGTAGCAAAATATGAAGATAATAGATAATAAAGAATTGATTAAGACTTTGAAAAGGTATAGAAATAAAGGAATTTATATTCATCATTTAGGAACTATTTCAGGAACAAACACAATCCACAAAATGACCTTTGTATATTACAATAATATTATAGTGATTAATGATAAAATAAGTAAAAATTATTTTGCTATAAATTTAAGCTATGTATACAAAATGTTGACAAATAGAGATAGAACTACAGTAAAGTTGTTCTTAGATGATGATGTAGTAATTACCATTGTTAAATGAGGATTAGAAAGAAGCGGAAATTCAAAAGAAAAAAATAAAAATTGTTATATTATATAGACAAATAGGTAAAATTATACTATACTAGAAAGCATAGGAAATGAGAATAAGCGGAGTGTGTTGCCACCTTTTACTCTTTGATGTATACATATTTATTCCACAGCTTTTTGCTCGTGAGACTGACAACTGGGGGTGGTGCTATGGTAGAAACAGCATTATTAGTAATCATCAAACTACTTTTCTTTGGATTAGTAGGTGTAACTATCATAAATTTTGCCTTAGTATTCATCATCTTGTATTTACTACATAGGCAATAAAAAATAACCATTCTGCTTTGACCGGTTGAATGGTTATTTTATTCTTCTCGGCAACCACGAAGTGGTTTCTTCATTTCCTATTCTTATTATACCACTTTTTTCACAGATGTCAAACAAAATTTATAGAATATATGAATAAATAATAACTCTTTAATCTATTTCATTTTCTTTATTTCTTTAATTTCTGAAGTGTCCATATTTTCAATAGCAAATTTAATCATACTATTTACAATATAATTATATGATTTTTTATTTTTCTTTGCTAATTTATCTATAATTTCAAAATCATTTTCATCAACCCTAATAGAAAAAGGAACTTTGTTTATGCCACTAGGAATTTTAAAAGCCATACTTACACCACCTTTTGAACTATTTTATAAATCAATAGTATTCTATATTTT
This sequence comes from uncultured Clostridia bacterium, assembly GCA_944392545.1. GTDB lineage: Bacteria > Bacillota > Clostridia > TANB77 > CAG-508 > CALXVA01. The sequence goes on along the minus strand of CALXWW010000005.1, from coordinate 22,150 downwards.
GGTGTAAAATATGTATAGTTTATAAAATAATTTAAAATAAACCAAATCTATTGATTTATTTTTTTAGAAAATATATAATGATGTCGATAAATGTAAGGGGAAATTTTTGTATGGAAAAAATTGATTTTGAGATTGATGATTTTGTTAATTATTGTGATTATAAAGGTCTGTAGGAGAAGACTTATATTTGACTGTAAAATTAATTAGAATTCTATCAATTAATATGATAATCTTAGATCTAAATCAATATTTACATTCTTATTTATATATTCCTGTAATCATTATCTTTACTTATTAAAATTTGAATTATACATTATTTATAATCAATAATTATCATTTGCATAATTGTAAAAGTTTGTTTGCTTTACTAGACAAATAAGTAAAAATATACTATACTTATTATTGTAGAAAATGAGAATAAGCGGAGTAGAGCCTACGAAGAAAGTCAAAGCTTGTTACTAGAAGTAGAAAGTAGGGTCTAGCCGTAATAAGCGGAGTGCGTTGCCACCTTACATATTACACAGTCACATCTGTGAGAAAGCGAGGTGGTGCTATGGAAACTATATTATTACAAATAATATATCTACTATTCTTTGGATTAGTAGGAATTACTATCATAGCTATTGCCTTGATTATTGCGTTAGTGGTAATTTTGAGCAAATAAAAAAATAACCATTCTGCTTGGACGATGGAATGGTTATTTAAACATATCTATTGGCAACCACTTTGTGGTTTCTCATTTTCTATTTTTATTATACACATTTATTTTATATTTGTCAAATAGAAATTTAAAGATTTTAACGCATTCTCTAAATAATATACATTATAGAATTTGTGTCAAAATCTTTTTTTATGCAACGAATCAAATGTAATATTATTTATGAATTTATTATTAACGTATAATCAAGAATGTATCAATTAAAATAATAAACATATTGTATTCTCTTAATAAGAAATATAATAAAAGATCAACTAAAAATACATGGGAGAGGATATAACAATATTTAATAAAAAAGTAAAAAAATGTTGAATGTTTTTAACAAAAAGGATTATGTGTGATATACTAAAAACAAAAGATATAAAGACGCAAATATTAATATTTATATTAAGTATAATATCTATGAAAACAAATTACTTTTAGTAAATATAAAATTAAACAATGAGAATAATATATTTATAAATGTTTTTAGAGTAAAAAATAAAAATACAGAATTTTGTAAGAGGTGATATTGCAATATAAAGAGAGTCATTGATATAATAATAGAACTTGGTAAAAAAGTAAATATGAAGATTTAATATACAATAATTTTATAAGAAAAGATAAAAACATGAATACTTACTATATACAAAATATGTTATAATAGATTTTGTAAAAAAATATAATTTAATTTGTAGAGAATATAAAAATAAAATATTAAATGAAAAAATTATGTAGAAATAAAGGAGGAAAGTTATGGTAGATATTGCTGTGTTAGGATATGGAACAGTAGGTTCAGGAGTTGTAGAATTATTAGATAAAAATAAGGACATTGTTAGAAATAATGCTGGAGAAGAAATAAATGTAAAGTATATACTAGATATAAAGGATTTTGAAAATGATAAATACAAAGATAAATTAGTAAAGAATTTTGATATCATACTTAATGATAAAGATATAAAAATAGTAGCAGAAGTAATAGGCGGAGTAACGGTAGCATATGAGTATACAAAAAGGTTATTAGAAGCGGGAAAAAATGTAGTTACTTCGAACAAAGAATTAGTTGCAAGTCATGGAAAGAAATTGCTTGAAATAGCAAAAAAACATAATGTTAAATATTTATTTGAGGCATCTGTTGGAGGTGGAATTCCAATAATACATCCATTACTTCAGTGCTTAGAAGCTAATAATATACAATCAATAGTAGGAATAATGAACGGAACAACAAACTATATCTTAACTCAAATGATAGAAAAAAACATGTCATTTGATAAAGCTTTATCTCAAGCTAAAGAGCTAGGGTATGCGGAGGCTAATCCGGATGCAGATATAAAGGGATACGATACATGTAGAAAGATATGTATATTAGCTTCTATTGCTTATGGCGAATATATAAATCCAGATAGTATAAGTGTAAAAGGAATAGAAAATCTTACATTAGAAGAAGTAAAAAAAGCAGAAGAAAAAGGTTATGTTGTAAAATTAATTGGATATGCAAATAAAAAAAGTGAAGCTGAAATAGAAGTGTTTGTATCACCATGTGCTATCAAAAAAGATAGTCCACTTGCAAATGTAAATGATGTATATAATGCAATACTTGTAACTGGAGACATGGTAGGAGATACAATGTATTATGGAAAGGGCGCAGGCAAATTTCCAACTGCAAGTGCTGTTTGCTCAGATATTATAGAATGTGTTAATTTAAAAACAACAAGAGAAATAAATTTAAGAGAAAGCAGGATAATGATAAATAAACCAGAACTTAAAGTATTAGAGGGCACAGATTTACCAATATTAGAAGAGTAAAGAGGGTTATATTATGGAATTCGATGAAGAAAAAGCAAATAATAAAGAATATGTATTGGAAATGGTAAAAAAACAAGGAAGTTTATTGGATTATGCTTCGGACGAATTAAAAAATGATAAAGAAGTAGTATTAGCAGCGATACAGCAGGACGGAAATGCTTTAGAATTTGCAGGAAAGAAGCTAAAAGATGACAAAGAAGTGGTATTAGAATCAATAAAAAAAGTTGGATGGACAGCCTGTTACGTAAGTTCAAGATTATCAGATGATAAAGAAGTAATGTTAGATGCAGTTAAAATAGATGGACAAGAGCTATATTATGCTTCAAAACAATTACGAGATGATTATGACGTAGTATTAGCAGCAGTAAAAAATAAAGGGCTTATACTTAAATATGCAAGTAAAAGATTAAGAGCAAATAGAGAGATTGCAGAAGCAGCAGTTGCAAATGATAAAAGAGCTATTGAATATATATCAGATGAAAGTTTAAAAGAAGAATTAAGTAAGGAAGAAGAGTAAAATTTAAATAGGGGGCACATTCGTTTTTTTTAATAAAATGAATGTGGTCCTCTATTTTAATTTTATGAATAAAATGCAAAAAACGTCAAAGAATAAAACTGGTGATGAAAATGAAAATTTCTTGGATAAAGTATGAAAAAGATGATTTGAGTTTTAAAATTCCAGAAAAGTTAGGATTTGACGTTTTTAAATTAGTGGAACCTGAGCAGGCAGATAGCAAAATAAAAGAACTAATAAATAAAAGATATGACACAATTATTTTGACTAATGAGATTGCTGGATTCTCAGAAGATATTGTGAAGAAATATAGTAAAGATAGAAATATAAACATCATAATTGCAAGAGATAAAGAATAAAATGCAATAATGTAAATTAAATGAAGGGAGAAATAATAGTTGTATCATAAATATTACAAATTCTTTATGCAATTAGAGAAAAATATAGTAGATTTAAGTGAAGATTATACTAATGTAATAATATTGTGTATTGGAACGGGTAAAATAGTAGGGGATTCTATAGGACCACTAATTGGAGAAAATATAAAATTTTTAGAAAATAAATATATAAAGATATATGGAGATTTAAATAATACAATCAATTTTAGAAATGCAAGAGAAATATTAACAGAAATATATGAGAATTTTGATAAACCATATATTATTACAATAGATGCAGCTTTAGGAAGTAAAGATAATATTGGACAAATTGTACTAAATAAAGGATATATAAAAATAGGAAAAGCATTAGAAAAAAATATATGTTTTTACTCTAATATAAATATAAAATGTGTGGTAGGATTAAATACAAATTCAAAAGAAAATAATATGCAGCAGTTAAGAAATGTAGAAGAAAAAGAAGTATATGATATAGCAAGTATAGTATCTTTAGGAATTAAGGAAGTTTTAAAAAATAAAGTATATAAAATTGTATAAAAAACAAGGATATGGCAAAACTTTAAGTAATAGATTACTTAAGAGGAGGAATTGCCTAAAATGAACATGAGTGATATGAAAAATATGATAGTATTAAAAAATTTACCATCTAATTTAGTAGAAGAAGCAATTGTAATATTAAAAGAAAATAATAAAATACATAAATATCAAAATATAGATTTGAAAAAAGAAGAAAAGGAAGAAGAGAGTGAAGAAAAAACGGGATATATTATAAAAGATGCAGAAATGATAATTAAATCATATATAGATAAAATAGAAAATAATTCGCCTAAAAAGGAAAAAAATCTTAAGAAATTAGAACGAAAATATAAAAATTCAATAAAATTAAACTGTTTCCTATTTTTTAGTACACTTCTAGGTATTATCTTAACAATAATTTTTTAATTTAAAATATACGTGAATAAAAAACACTTCGACCACATATACATGTAAAAAACAACAAAGGAAGAGGTGTTTTTTATTTTGGAACGAACAATAAGTAGTGAAGAGAGAATTAGAAGAGCAGAAGAAATATATAATAGAAGAAAAAGTTTAAATGGAGTACGAGTAGCGGGAAATAGTGTAAACAGAGTGGAAAGAAATAAAGTATCACTTTTTAAAAAGATGATACTTCAACTTGCTATTTGTGCAATGCTTTATATAATTTTCTATTTGATTAAGCATGGAAATTATATTTTTTCTGAAGAAGTAATAAATAAAACAAAAGAATTTTTATCATATGATATAAATTTTGGAAATTTGCAAAGTCAATTTTCGTTGTTTATAGATTCAAATAAAGAAAAATGGTGGGGTGAAAATACAAATCGAGAAGAAGAAAATAGCCAAACTAATAGTAACGAAGTAGATACAGTTAACGAATTACCGGAAAATAAAGTAGATACAACAAATACGGTAGGAGGCATAGGCGGTGCAGCTACAAATGAAATTATAGAGGAAGAGAGTACGAAGAAAGAAGAAAAGAAAAAATCTCAATCTGAATTAGATATTGAATATGTAAAAGAGAATTATGATTTTACTCTTCCTGTAAAAGGAACGGTTACTTCAAGATATGGAACGAGGGAAGAAACAGAAGTAGTATCTGCAAACCATGCAGGTATAGATATAGGTGCAAACACAGGAACAGCTATATATGCTGCTATGGATGGAACTGTAACAGTTGCCTCAAGTGAAGGAGAATATGGAAAACATATTGACATAGAGGATGGAGACGTTTTAACTAGATATGCTCATTGTAGCAAGTTGCTAGTAAAAGAGGGAGAAAAGGTCAAGCAAGGAGATAAAATAGCAGAGGTAGGATCTACAGGTAATTCAACAGGACCGCATCTTCATTTTGAGATAAGAAGAGAAAACAGAACAATTAACCCAGAAAAGATATTAAAATTTGAATAGAAGGAAAGATTATGAGTATAAAGATTGATTTAAAAATTTTTTTGTTCCTATTTTTGTTTTTAATCACTTCTCAAATAGAAATATATATAACTTTAATGATATTTGCAATTATTCATGAATTAGGGCATTTGTTAATGGGACTAATTTTAGGATTTAAAACTGAGGAAATTAAGCTATCACCTGTAGGTATTCAAATAAAATTTAAAGTAAGTAGTGAAGAATATAACATAAAAATAAATAAAGGAAACTCCCTTTGTATAAAAAGGGCAATTATTGCTCTAGCAGGACCTATAACTAATTTAGCTATAGCGGTTATAGTAATAATTTTAGGGAAAATTAATATGAATTTACAAAATACATATATATATCAGATTTTAATATATTCTAATTTCTTAATTGCTATGTTTAATTTAATTCCAATATATCCAATGGACGGAGGAAGAGTTTTAAATGAAATTATAAGACTATTTTGTGGCAATAAAGTAGCATATAAAATTACATATATTGTTTCGAAAACTGTTTTAATAGTATTGACTGCTATATCAAGTATAGTAATATTATACATACATAATATATCAATAGTAATAATTTTAGCGTACTTATGGTATTTGGAAATAATGGAAATAAGAAGGTATAATAGAAGAAAAAATATAAATAAATTAGTAAAAGATATTGAAGAAAAAAATGATAAGAAAATTTTAGAAAAGAGTATTTAAATTATTTACTATTATGATATAATACATTTAATTTAAATGCTGGGGGATAAAATGAAAGATACAAATGCTAAAATCAATTTATTTATAGTAATTATTTTAGTAGTAATTATAGTTGCTGCTATAATATTATTCTTAAAAATATCAGGAGTAATTAAACCAAGCGAAAGTAGTAACGAGGTAGAAGAGGGTTATTCAGAAGTATATTTTGAATATAAGACTTATCCAACGTATGAAGATTATAAAAGAGAAAAAGCTATAGAAACTGCATTTGATATTCTTAAAGTAGCTATCTCAATAGCTATAAGTTTAGGGACAAGTAAATTGTATAAAAAATTAGGATTGCCAAATTATATAGTTATATTCACATTTATATATCCAATACTAATGGTTATAAAAGGATTTACTTATGGCTTTTTAGAGATTGTGATAAGTATTGTTTTCAGTATGTTAGGAATTATATCTATGTATAATTACTTTAAGGCAGTAGGAATGTCAGGAAAGTGGGCAATAATGCCTTTCCTTGCTTTACTAATAATGTCATTTGGATTGTCATCAATGCTAGCGCCAAGCTTTGTAAGAGATATTGGTACAGGTGGTTCATTTATAACAATAATTGCATTTATCATGTTAATTGCGTGGGTAATAGCATACATATTATCAAATGTAAAGCTTGGGCAAATGTTTGGAAAAACTACACCGTTTATTGTTGGGTTAGCAATACTACCATTTATTTTCCAACCAATATTAGGCTATAGTAAAGAAGATGGAATATAAGAATAGCCAAAATAAATATAAAACAAACTCAAAAGGGATTCAATACGATATAAGAATCTCTTTTTTCTATTCTAAAAGTATTTTCTAAAACATAAGAAATATGGTATAATATTTATGCTAATAATCTAATAAGGAAGTATAAAATGTTTAATATTGAAGAGGAGTTAAAAAAATTGCCTGCAAAACCAGGAGTATATATAATGCATGACAAAGATGATAAAATTATATATGTTGGTAAGGCAATTTCATTAAAGAATAGAGTAAGGCAATATTTTAGAAAAACAAATAAAACTAAAAGAATAGAGAATATGGTTTCATTAATAGACCACTTTGAATATATAGTGACGGACAATGAAGCAGAAGCTCTTATTCTAGAGTGCAATTTGATTAAGAAAAATATGCCTAAATTTAATGTGCTTCTAAAAGATGATAAAACATATCCATATATAAAGGTGAACATAAAAGCAGAATACCCAGACGTATATATGACAAGAAGAATCTTAAATGATGGCGCTAGATATTTTGGACCTTATGCTAACAGTGGAAGTGCAAAAGAAATGGTTGAATTTATTAAATCTAAATTTAAGATTAGACAATGTAAAAGCTTTAAATATAAAGATAGACCATGTTTGAATTATCACATAAAAAAATGTATGGCGCCTTGTATGGGATATATTTCAAGAGAAGAATATATGAAGCAAATTAAAGAAATAATTGACGTACTAGAAGGAAAAACAGATGAGTTATTAAAACAATTAGATTTAGAAATAAAAGAAGCGGCAGAAAAGTTACAATATGAAAAGGCAGCATATTTAAGAGATAAAATTTTAGCAATAGAAAGAATATCAGAAAAGCAAAAAGTATCAAATATATCAGAAAATGATATTGACGTAATTGGACTTGCAAGAAATGAAACAAAAGTATGTGTAGAAATATTTTTTGTACGCAAAAGTAAAATGATAGGAAGAGAGCACTTCTTCTTAAATGATTTAGTAGATGAAACTTCAGAGGAAATTCTATCAACATTTATAAAGCAATACTACATAAATAGACTGGTAATGCCAAATAAAATAATGTTAAGAGAAGAAATTGAAGATAAGGAAGTATTAGAAGAGCTATTTACAAAACAAGCAGGAAGAAAAGTTGAAATTAAAACACCACAAAAAGGAGAAAAACTAAGGCTTGTAGAAATGGCAGAAAATAATGCAAAAGTAACATTAGAAAATAAAGAAAAAGATAAACTAGAAGTTCTAACAGAATTAAAAGATGTACTAAATTTAGACAAGCTTCCTAGAAAAATAGAATGTTATGATATATCAAACCTTTCTGGAACAAATATGGTAGCAGGAATGTGTGTAATGCAGGATGGTATAATAAAGAAGAATTTATCCAGAAGATTTAGAATTAAAACTGTATTTGGACAAGATGATCCAAAATGTATGAAAGAAGTAATTACAAGAAGATTAGTTCATTCTATAGAAAATCCAAATGGTGGTTTTGGAAAACTTCCAGACGTGATATTAGTAGATGGTGGAATAACACAAATACGAGCAGCATTAGAAGCAATAGATGGATTAAAGAAAGAATACCTAAGTAAAAATAGTGAATTTGATATAGAAATACTAGACATACCAATATTTGGTATGGTAAAGGATGACAAACATTCAACTAGAGCGTTGATGAATAAAGAAAGAGAAGAACTAAAAATATCAAATAATTTATTCAACCTAATAACTAATTTCCAAGATGCAGTACATGATACGGCAATAGGATATCATAAAAAATTACGTGATAAAGAACTTACTAAATCAGCTTTAGATGATATACCAGGGATAGGAGAAGTTAAGAAGAAAGCACTATTAAAGAAGTTTGGTAGTACTAAAAAAATTGCAGAAGCAGATATTGAAGAAATAAGTAGAGTAAAGGGAATAAATGAAGAATTAGCTAGAAAAATAAAGGAAAGTTTGCAAAGTTAGAAATAATTAATAGAAAATTAAATAAAATGATAATAATTTTGTATACGAAAGTATGAATAAATATATAAATTAACGAATATCTATATAATATATGAGTATAGATAGGGGGAATTTATATTATGGAGTATGCAAAAGATATTGTTTTAGAGGTAAAAGATGGACAAGCTGTAAATAACAAAAAGCAAAATTTATTTATTAAATTTGGAAAAGGAATGGCTAACCATAAGATGCTTACTACTGTTATTACAGCAACAATAAGCTTTATAATTATTGATTTATTACTAATATCAAGCTTTGTAAATGTATTAATGAAAATATAAAAAACAAAAAATGTGAAACAAAATTAAAGAAAAAAGCAAAAAATGTTTCACATTTATGAGGAGTAAGAAATGAATGTAGCAAATAATTGGAAAGATTATGAAATATTAGACATGGCAAATGGTGAAAAATTAGAAAGGTGGGGTAATATTACTTTAATAAGACCTGACCCACAAATAATTTGGAAAAATAAATCATTTCCAGAAAAATGGAATAAAGCAAATGCTAGATATAATAGGAGTTCTAGCGGTGGAGGTGCTTGGAAATATAATAGCAAACTACCAGAAAATTGGCAAATAAAATATAAAGATTTAGTATTTAATATAAAGCCAATGGGATTTAAACATACGGGACTATTTCCAGAACAAGCTGTGAATTGGGACTGGATGATATCAAAAATACAAAATGCTAAAAGAGATATAAAGATACTAAATCTATTTGCATACACAGGAGGTGCAACTGTAGCTTGTAGTTATGCAGGTGCATCTGTTTGCCATGTAGATAGTTCTAAAGGAATGACTACATGGGCAAAAGAAAATTTAGCTTCATCAGGTTTAAAAGAAAGGCCAGTTAGATTTATAGTTGATGACGTAGTTAAATTTGTAAATAGAGAAATACGTAGAGGAAACAAGTATGACGGAATCATAATGGATCCTCCATCTTATGGTAGAGGAACAAATGGAGAGGTATGGAAGTTTGAAGATAATATATCAGATTTAGTAGAATTATGTTCTAAAGTTTTATCTGACAATCCATTATTCTTTTTAATTAATTCATATACGACAGGAATATCTAGTACAGTATTAGAAAATATTTTAAGATTAGATATAAAGAAAAATGGAAAATTTTCACATGGAGAAATAGGACTACCAATGACAAACTCTAAACTAATACTTCCTTGTGGAATTTATGGAAAATGGGAAAGTGATTAAAATTATAAAAATATGAACGAGGTAGAAATGCAAAAATTAAAAGTAATATTTGAAGATAATCATATAATAGTAGTAGAAAAACCAGTAAATATACCATCACAAGGCGACAAAACTGGAGATATAGATATGCTTACAATAATAAAGGAATACTTAAAAGAGAAATATAATAAACCAGGGAATGTGTATCTAGGTTTAGTTCATAGGCTAGATAGACCAGTAGGAGGAGTAATGGTTTTTGCCAAAACTTCAAAGGCAGCAGCAAGATTAAGTAAAGAAGTAAGAGAAAAAATATTTCAAAAAACATATTTAGTTATAGTAAATGGCAAAATGGAAAAGAAGAAACGGAATATTAGAAGATTATCTATTAAAAAATGAAAAAAACAATATGAGCAAAGTTGTTAAAGAAGGTACCAAAAATTCTAAATTTGCTTCATTAGACTATGAAGTTTTAAAATATAATGAAGAAATAGATTTATCTTTATTGAAAATAAATCTACATACAGGAAGGCATCATCAAATAAGAGTACAGCTTTCTAGTAGAAATCATAGTATATATGGTGACCAAAAATACGGTGGAAGAGGACATGGAAAACAAATAGCTTTATGGGCGTATAGTTTAAAAATATTACATCCAATAACGAAAGAAGAAATGGTATTTAAATCAATACCAGAGCCAATAGGAAGTTGGAAGATAATAGAGGATATAAAATTATAGAAGCTAGAAATAGCTTCTTTTTATATTGATTTAAATTATGTAAATTTTATAAAAACATAAAAATAATATTTGAAATTAAAAAAACAACTTTTTATAAAACGTTAGCCACTCTTTGTATATAAAACGAAAAAAATGTCAAAAAAAGTATTACTATAATTTTAGTACAAATGAGGTGAGCAAATTGATAGATAAAATTTGTGAATTTATACTTAAAAGAATGAAAAAAGAAATGCCAGATATTACAAAAGAAAAAGAAGAAGTTATAACATATGGACTACAACTAATACTTGGCGAAATACCTAAAATGCTTTTACTATTTGGAATAAGCTTTTTACTTGGATTTGGATGGTATATGGTATTTGCCTATATAGCAATAATGCCATATAGGACAGTATCTGGAGGATTTCATTTACATACACATTTAGGATGCATTATAGGAAGTTCAGTTTTTTATTATGGAATTATAATAATCAGCAAATTCTTAATATTAGATAATTTACAAAAATATATATTAATAGGTTTAAGCTTTATTTTTGGAATACTTATGATAAGTATGTATGCACCAGCAGACACAGAAAATTTACCAATTATAAGTAAAAAAGAAAGAAAATTAAAAAAAATATTGTCATACATAATACTTACTATAACTTTAGGAATAGCGATGTTCTTAAAAGATGATATATTGTCAAACATATTAATAATAGGAACAATTATACAGTCATTATTTATATCAAGGATTGCATATAAAATAACTAATAATAAATATGGTCATGAAATATATAAAGATGAACAAGTACAAAATTAAATTTTACAAAAGCAAAAATATAGATAATAAAAACATTAGCCGGCAATGTTTTATTATATAAACTAAAAAACGGGGGAGGAGTTTATTATGTTAAAAACTTTAGCAAAAGTTGCGGAAAAGTATGCAAAATCAACGAATACAGCATGTTTCTTCGTAAGTGTTTTTCATCAACCAAAAATGCCTGCATCATTAATAAAAAAGGATTAATAAAGCAAATAGGATAACAACTATTTTCCATATAATAAATATAAAATCGACAAACTAAAAATAGCCTCTTTAAGAGGTTATTTTTAGTTTTACAAATTATTTAAATATTTCAAATTGTTGTGTAAAATATTCGTCATCTTTACTCGTAAATAAATTTAGATTATTATTACGCATTAATATTTGTCTAATTTTCCATAGTCCAAGACCACTATGATTTTCTTTACTACTTACACCTTTTTTATAAATATCTTCTGTATCAACGTCTTTGTTTGTATAGGTATTTTGAATTATTACTACTATCATATCATTACTAAATTCTTTTCTAAATATAACATTTATAACTTTCTTTTCACATACTTTTGCAGCTTCTATAGCATTATCTAAAAGTATTCCTAATATTCTAGTAAAATCATAAATTTTCATGCGAGTTTCAATTTCATTTAAATCTAGAAAAACATTTAAATTTATTTCTACATTTTCTTTATCAGCTTCATAATATTTAGTAGCAAGCATATGATAAATAGCTGGATGATTTATAACCTTTGGAGAGAGGGCATATAGGTTATTTGTTTTATTACATTCCTCTAATAATTGATTATAATATTTCTTAAGTCCTTCTATATCCTCATTTACAACATAACCACCAATACTATTTACAATATTATCAAAATCATGTTTAAATGATCTAACATTATCATGTAATATAGACAATGAATTGATTGTAAGGTTAGCACTCTCTAAATCTTGCTTAGTAGATGCGAGTTTTGAAGAACTGATAATACTATATAGACTAATTACAAAATATGCAATTAAACCTATAATATTTATTATTGTTATAGATAATGGCATTGTACTACTATAAAAAGTAATTAGATAGAACTGCATTGCTAACACGATAATAATTAGTAGTGCATTAATTATTAAAAGCATTTTAGTTTTAGTATTCATATTATCAAAGATTTGTATATTAATTTTAAAATAACTTATTAATCTTGTAATTAAAAGTAAAATTAAGTAGATACTTAAAGCAATAGCAATTCTATATATAGGAATTACTAAAATCATCTCTGAAGTTACATTAAATACTGAAAGAAATATATTTGCAAATATGAAGTCTAATATTGAAGCAAGTAGCATAGGAACAATTTCTGCTAATAAAGCTTTAATTACAGTAGTGTTAAAAACGAAAAATATTATTATAGGCCAAACTATCATATTAAAAAATATTTTATAAGAAGGAGGAATAACAAAGTTAGCAACATTTGCTATAACTCCAAGGACAAGTACATATGTGATTTTTTGACGTTTGGTACTTTGTATATTTAAAATAGTTGTAAAGAATAACATACATACAGTTAAATCTAAAAACATTAATGGTATCCCTAAAATATTAGTTAAAGTCGTATTTGGTGTTGTCAATGCTGACCATATTGTTTGTAAAGTATTCATTTTTTAAAACCTCCATAAAATTATTTTTATACTTTGGACCAATATAGCATTTATCATTTTTGGTGAAAGAAATTTCATTTCCTACTAAATCTATATCGGTTATTTTAGAAACATTTACGATATAAGACTTATGACATCTGACAAAATTATAAGGTAACATACCAGATATCTTATTAAATGAGCTATAAGTTTCGTAATCTCTTGTATCTGTGTGAAATATTACCTTCATTCCTTCCTTTTTTATAAATCTAATACTATTTTCTTTAATTACAGTTTTGTCATTATCTAGTCTTATATATTTGGCAGTACTTCCAAATATATCGGAGTATAGTCTTAAAATAGTTTCTTCAAATCGTTCTTTAGTTAACGGTTTTTGAAGAAAATCAAAAGTTTTATATTTATATGCAACCATACCAAATTCAAAATGTCCTGTTACAAAAATGATATAAACATTTTTGTCTATTTCTCTAATTTGCTCAGCTATTTGTAAGCCAGAAGTAGAAGACTTTAAATCTATATCTAGCAATAGTACGTCTGTTGGATGTGTTTTAGTGTATTGTAATAAATCAATAGGATTAGTTGTGGTATAAGATATCTGAGCTTTTAAATTATGAGAAATAATAATAGAATCTAACATTTTTGACAGCTTATCAATAGCACTTTGATTATCGTCACATAAAACAAAACTTAACATTTTTATCCTCCGTATAATAAAATTCGAAAAAATTAAAATAGAAAAGCGCAACCAAATTTTTCCAATTTTACTTTATAATATAATCTAAAAAATTTAGCTTGTCAATATAAAATTTCTAGAAAAATAAATTTATTTGTCGAAAATTAAGAAATGCTATTACTAATATATTTATAGTAGGAATAATTATATTAGTTAGGAATAAAATTTTATTAAAACTAAAATGATTTTAATGGAGGGGTATATGAAAATAGATATAAAGAAGATTACTACTTTTCTGGCATGTTGTTTAGTAATAGTATTCACAGTATCTGTAGTAAATATAAATGATGAAACAATACAAACAAGTGCAACTGGAACTATAAGTGATAAAAAAATTGAATGGGGAATAAAAAGAGGAGAAAATCATAATCAGCCAGATTTAGGTAAAGAAAACAAAAGAGTAATTGACGAATATAACGGTATAAGTATGGGAAACAGTGAAAAACCATATATTTATCTTACATTTGATTGTGGATATGAAGCAGGGTATACAGAAAAAATTTTAGAAGTTCTTAAACAAAATGAAGTAAAAGCTACTTTTTTTATAACAGGTCATTATTTAAATTCAGCACCGGACATGGTTAAAAAGATGATTGATGAAGGGCATATAATTCGGAAATCATACGTCGGATCATATTTGTATGCCAGAGTCTAGTGAAGATGAAATAAAGAGGGATGTAATGGAACTTCATACAGCTTTATATGATAAGTTTGGATATGAAATGAAATATTTAAGACCACCAAAAGGAGAATATAGTGAGAAAAGCATAGCATATACAAATACATTAGGATATACAACGGTAATGTGGTCATTTGCATATGACGATTGGGACGAAAAAAAGCAAGGAAGAGAAGAACATGGAAAACAGAAAATACTAGATAATGTGCATAATGGAGAAGTAATGCTACTTCATAGTACTTCAAAAGACAATAGTAATATATTGGATTATTGTATAAAAGAAATAAAAAATATGGGATATGAATTTAAATCACTAGACGAATTTGAAAGGTAAATCTGTGAGATAGAGGATGTTCTAATTTTCACAGAAAGGAGGAAATATGAGAAGAAAATTAAGAAAGTTGGATGAGATATTAGAAATTCCAGTAGAACTTAGTACAGATAATCCCAAGCTTACTATAACAGGTTTTGAAAGATTACTTATAGAGAATTATATGGGAATACTAGAATATCAAGAGTATTTTGTTAGAGTGAATACTCATATAGGGATAATTAACATAAATGGATTTAATTTGAATTTAGAAGAAATGACGTCAGATGATTTATTGGTTACTGGAAAAATTGAAGGAATTGATTTTGAAGAAATATCAGATGAAGAAAAATTGGAATAGTACTAAAGGAGGAAAAAAATTGAAACAAAATAGATTAATAGAATATGTAACCGGGTATGTGGACATTGTAATTGAAGGGTATTATATAGAAAAGTTTATAAATATTTGTAATAGTAGACAGATAAATTTATGGAATATTAAAAAGGAAAATTCTATAAAAATGCTTGCAAGTATAAAAGTAAGTGATTTTAAAGAATTAAGGCAAATATGCAAGAAAACTAAATGTAAAGTAAAGATGCAAAATAAAAAAGGGCTGCCATTTATTATAAAAAAATATAAAAAAAGAAAAGTTTTTCTCCTTTTTTTAATGCTAATAATTTTGAGCATAATAGTTTTATCTAATTTTATATGGAATATAGAAATTGAAGGAGATACAAATATACCAAAAGAAGAAATAATAGAACTTGTAAAAAATGAAGGACTAGAAATAGGTGCATTTAAAGGTAAAATAGATACAAAAAAAATAATAAATAAAATAAGATTAGAAAGAGATGATGTTTCATGGGTAGGAATTAATATAGAAGGAACAAATGCAGTAATAAAGCTTGTAAAAGCGGATGCAAAACCTGAAATAATAAATGAAGAAGAATATTGTAATATTATAGCCAATAAAGATGCTACAATATTAAAAGTAAGTGCTCAAAATGGTACTCCCCTAGTAAAAGAGGGAGATACTGTAACAAATGGTGACATTATAGTTGCAGGGTGGATGGAAGGAAAATATACAGGAAAGCAGTATGTTCACGCACAAGGCGAGGTTCAGGCAAAAGTTAAATATACTACAACCGAGAGAGTTTATTTAAAAGAAACTAAAAAAGTAGAAACAGGAGTGAGTGAGAATAGATATTCCGTAAAGATAAATAATTTTAAAATAAATTTGCCTAAAACCCTTCCAAAATTCCAAAAATATGATACAATAGAGGAAAATAAAAAATTAAAACTATTTTCAAACTTTTATTTACCGTTTGAACTTATAACATATACATATAAAGAATACGAAGAGCAGCTTATCATACATAGTTTTGAAGAGGCAAAACAAATTGGAATAGATAAAGCAAAAGAAAGTCTGCAAGAAGAGTTGGATGGTAAAGAAATATTGGATAAACAGGTAAATGTAACTTCAGAGCCGGATTATATAGAAGTAGAAGTTACATATGAAGTAAAAGAAAATATTGGAATAAAAGAGAAAATAATTTTTTAAATGATTAATACACTAATGAAGAGAAAGGGAGGATAAAATGGAAGAAAGAAGTTTAAGAATTTATAATTCAGAAAAAACATTTTTCTCTAAGATTACAAACACAATAAGCAAATTATTTATACCAACTAAAATTGGAATAAATGGTATGCTAATATCAATAAAAAGAAATAACATATTGAAAGCATATGAAAATTTACATTCAACAAAGGATCAAGAAAAGAAAGATGCTTTATCAAAAAAATTGGATGATGCATATGCCTTGTATTTAGAAGCTATAGATAAATACATAATGGATTCAATATACAAAAAAGTAAGAAATGACGTTGCAATTGAATTTGAAAAAGAAGCATTATCACAATATTATGTTGTTACACATTTAAAAGAAACTAGCTATGCAGAGTATAAATATAGAAAACAAATATATTTAATAGGGCTTGATTATCAAAATGTTTTAACAGAAAAAGAAAAGCTAATAGAAAGATACAAGAAATTTTATTGTACAGAGACAGAAACTTTATACAAAGGATTACTAAAACATTATTCAATAAGACTTGCAGATAATATTACAGACGGAGAAAAACAAGATATATACAATAAAATATTTAATGTATTAGAAGAATATATTTCTACCATTTTACCAATTAAATTTGAAATTGAGAAAAACGATACATATAAAGATATATTAGATGAATTCGATAATTTTGATAGATTTTCTGTAGGAAAGTTAGATCAAAATGACGTAATAGAAAAGAACTTAATTCTTTTAGGATTAAGCAGAAAATTATTTACACATAGCCTTCCACTTGTAGTTGCAGAACAATGCTATATTAAACTTTTAAAAGACGCAAGAAGTTTAATAGTAGATACTAAAGTATTAAGAAAACAAGAAAAAGCATATTCACTATTAATAAATATAATTGAAGAATATAATGTAAAACTATTAAGTACAAAAATATATTGGGAAAAACCAGCACAAAGAGAAGAATACAAAAAATTCTGGAATGAGTACAAGAAGGTAGAAGAACTTAAAGATAAAGACTATGATGAATATGTAAAGCAAAAAGAAATTTTATTTATAAGAAGTGACTTAGAAAAAGTTTCTTCTAATGAGAACAAATACTATAAAATTATACTATTTTACAAAAATAAATTAGTAGAGCTAGGTGTGATGAGAAAATTACGTAACTCGTACATATCTGAAGGAGAATATACTAAAGGAACAAAAAAGAAAAAAACAAGAAGAAGAGTAAAAAAAGAAGCAGTATAAAATAAAAGGAAATTGGTATGAAAGAGAATTGCGAAATTATATATAAAAGCTTAGAAAAAAAGGAAAAATATGAAAGTACCATAAAAGAGGTTGTTAACGAATGTTTTAAAAAAGAACATTTAGATGTAACTAATTTGTATCTAAGCATAACATTAACAAATGCAGAGGAAATAGAAAAATTAAATATGCAGTATAGAAATATAGATAGACCTACGGATGTACTTTCTTTTCCTATGTTTGAAAAAGAGGAACTAGATAATTTCATAAAAGAGACCTCAAAAAATACAGACGTAAATTTAGAAGGTGACATTTTAGGAGATATAGTTATATCTATCCCAAAAGTATATGAACAGGCAGAAGAATATGGACATAGTTTTGAGAGAGAACTAGCATATATGGTAGTTCATGGATTTTATCATTTGATGGGATATGACCATATTGAAGAATCTGACAAAATAAAAATGAGAGAAAAAGAAGAATCTATTTTAAACAAGTTAGGCATAAAAAGAGAAACTAGTCCAGAGAAAAGTGAAAAAGAATTAGAGAGAATAGAAGAAAAAGAAAAAAGCAGAAAGCACAAGACCACAAATAGTAACTTCTTAGATGCCTGGAAAAATGCGATAGATGGAATCATATATGCTACAACGACTCAAAGAAACATTAAAATACAGTTAGTATTAGCAGTAATAGTTGTAATAGCTAGTTTATTCTTTGATTTAAATAGAGCAGAATTTTTATGTTTTTTATTTACAATAATACTAATTTTACTTGCAGAAATGTTTAATACAGCTATAGAAACAGTGGTAGATTTATATGTAGATGTTTATCATCCAAAAGCTAAAATAGCAAAAGATGTAGCAGCAGGTGGAGTGGTAATTACAGCTATTAATGCAATAATAGTTGCATACTTTCTATTCTTTGACAAGATTAGTGATATCGGGCTAAGTTTTATAAAAAATGTAATAAATTCTCCAGTACATTTAGCCTTTTCTGTAATAGTAATTGTAGTAGTAGCAATAGTTGCATTGATCGCAACAGCAAGAACAAATAAACATAAAGGTTTAAATCATAAATTTATACCAAGTGGATTTACAACACTTGCATTCGCAGCAAATACAATTATATGGATAGTAACAGAAAGTTCAAGAAATATTGCAAATACTATTATAATTACTTTATCATTAGTACTTTCTATTTTGGTGGCAGCAAGTAGAGTTGAAACAAAAGCACATAAAGTATCAGAAGTAATATTTAGTGCATGTGTAGGAATTATTTTAGTTTTATGCTTATATGGAATGGCATTTGGAATTACAAATATGCAAATTTAAAAACTATATAACTTGTTATATATAAATCACTTTAGATAGTTCATAAAATAAAAGGGAGGAACAGAAGTGAAAGGAACAAAAATATTTGTTATTATACTTATTATTTTAATATTAATTGCAGGAGGATTATTCGCTTTAAAAATATTTAATAATGATGAGACAAAACAAGCGAATACAAATTCAACAGAAGAAGTTAAAGAAGAGCCAACTGTTCAAACACCAAAAACTTTATCAGGAGATTCAAGACCAATTGCGGTAATGATAGATAATAATATAGATGCAATGCCACAGGCTGGACTTTTAGAGGCAGATATAATATATGAAATAATTGTTGAAGGTGGAGAGTCTAGATTAATGTTAATACTTCAAGATAAAGATTTAGATAAAATAGGTCCAATAAGAAGTGCAAGACATTATTTCCTAGATTATGCATTAGAAAATGATGCGATATATGTACATTATGGTTGGAGTCCACAAGCACAATCTGACATAAGTTCTCTTGGTGTAGATAATATAAATGGGATTTATGAAAGCTCATCAGCATTCTGGAGAGTGGATGACAAATATGCCCCACATAATGCAGTAACAAGTACAAAAGACATATTAGAAATTGCAGACAGAAAAGGATACAGAGTAGATAAGGAAAAAGATAATGTATTAAATTATGTTGTAGCGGAAGTAGAATTAGAAAATGGAGATGTAGCAGAGGATATAACAATACCATATTCAGATTATAATACAGTAGAATATATATATGACGAAGAGTTAAAAGAGTATGTACGTTATTCAAGAGGCGAAAAGCAAGTCGATTGGAACACAGGAAAAACCATAACTACTAAAAATATAATAATAGAAAAAGCCGAAAACTGGACATTGAATGATGGTTCTGGAAAAGGCAGACAAACATTAGATAATATTAAAGAACTAGAGGGATATTATATAACAAATGGAAAGGTGATTGAAATTACTTGTGATAAAGAGTCACGTAGTGGTCAAACAGTATATAGAGATTTAGATGGAAATGAAATTAATGTAAATGATGGAAAAACATTTATACAAATATGTCCAATAGATTCTAATATTTCATTTGAATAATATAAATTAAAAGGAGTAGATTAAAAATGGAAGAACAAAAAAAGAAAAAGGGAATACTAATTGCAATTATTGTAATAATTTTAATTGCAATAATAGGAACAGGAATTGTATTTGCACTTAAATTGAGAAAACCAAAAAGTAATGTAACAATATCAAGCGCAGATGATATGCAAAACTTAATTAATTCAGTATATGAAGGACAAGTAGATAATTTACCACCAACACTTAATACACAAATAGTAGATATAAATAATGCTGATGTATTAAAATCTTTTACAGGACTTACATCAAATGAGAATATTGATGCAGTAGTTGTTTCAGAGCCAATGATTGGATCTCAAGCATACTCATTTGTTTTAGTTAAAGTTAAAGACGGTACAGATGCAGATAGCATTGCTAAACAAATGTCTGAAAATATAGATACAAGAAAATGGATTTGTGTTGAAGCAGAAAAATTATACGCAACAAGTGTAGATAATTTGGCAGTATTAGTAATGTCAAGTGATGAATGGGCAACACCAGTATACAATAAACTAAAAGAAGTATTAGGTGCTTACAACGAAGAATATGTAAAAGAAAATAATGGTATAGAATATGACCAAAGCGCAGAAGATATGATATATTAAAATAAATTAAATACTAAGATTTAAGCCTTGAAGATATATTTTCAAGGCTTAAAAAATACATAAAATAATGAAATATGTAAAATCATTATATAATAAAAATTAAAATCTTAAAGTAAAGATGAGGAATGTAAATATGAATAAAAAATATATTATAATTATAATATTGTTTACAATAATTATTTTGGGAGTAATAATATTAAAGATATTAAATAAAAACAATGTAAATAATGAAAATAGTATTTTAAAAGATGAATACTATATTAAAGATAATGGAATATATGAAAAAATTGAAAATATTAATGAAAATGCTATAAATACTAACATTAGCAAAATAAATGAGATATGTAATAAATATTTAAAAGATATGAATATATATTTTACGCTTATACCAAATAAAGAATATTATTTAGATGAGCAAAATAGACAACAATTTAATCAAGTAGAAAATATCATAATAAACGAATTGAATAATAATATAAAATATTTTACTATAAAAGAAACACTGGAGTTAGATGATTATTATAGAACTGACATACATTGGAAACAAGAATGTTTACAAAATACAATAGAAAAATTTCAACAAGAATTAAATATAAATTCAGAAAATAGTAATAGCAAATATGAAGAAAAAAGTTTAGGAAATTTCTATGGACAATATTATAAAGAAATAAATGATAATAATATAAAACCGGATGAATTAAAATATTTAAGCAATGAAGTATTAGAAAATTGCACAGTATATAATTTAGAAAATAAAAAAGAAGAAAAAATATATAATTTAGATAAAGTAAATGAAACTAAAAATAAATATGATTTATTCTTATCAGGCGCAACATCAATTTCAATTGTAAAAAATAAAGAAATTGATAATAATAAAAAATTAATATTATTTAGAGATTCATTTGGAAGTAGTATTACACCAATGCTTGTGGAAAACTACGAAGAAATTATTTTAATAGATATCAGATATGTAAACTATACAATTTTAGAAAATTATATAAATTTTGAAAAATACAAAAATGCAGATGTCTTATTTTTATATAATAATAGAGTAATAAATAAATCAGGAATATTCAAATAAGTTTGCTTTAGGGCAGGTCTCTCAGCGAATAAAATTCGTTTTGTGGACAGGTCCTTTTATTTATTGTATAGAAAAGATTTCACATAAAAATAATATGATTTAAATTGCAAAGTATTATTAGCAAAAAATAAAAATATATTCGTCAAGTGAAAAGTTAAATGCAATTCTGTAAAGTAAAAGCAATTTGTACGATTAAATGCAGTTTAAAAGCAATA
>CALXWW010000004.1 GCA_944392545.1 uncultured Clostridia bacterium | reverse complement strand
AAATTTCAAGTAAAGGAGTAAACATAGATGGATAAAGAAAAAGATGAAAAAAGTTATCACAAAATCAACATTAACTGGTACCCAGGTCATATGGCAAAAACTAAAAAACAAATATTAGAAGATTTAAAACTTATAGATGTAGTAATAGAAATTTTAGATGCTAGAATACCTGTGTCTAGCAGAAATCCAGATATTGAAGAATATACAAAAAACAAAATGAAAATAATAGTTTTAAATAAATATGACTTAGCAGATGAAAATCAAAACAAAAAGTGGATAGAATACTTTAAAAACAATGGTATAGAAGCAGTATTGGTAAATTCTAATACAGGGGAAGGAATAAATAAAGCAATAAATAAAATTGAAGAAGTATATAATAACGGAAAAACTCAATATGTTAGTAAAGGGAGAATTGGAAAAGCTATTAGGGTTATGATACTTGGTATACCAAATGTTGGTAAGTCTTCTTTTATCAATCGTATATCTAAAAAAAATGTAGCAACAGTTGGAAACAAGCCAGGTGTAACTAGACAAAAGCAATGGATACGAATTAATCAAGATATTGAACTATTAGACACTCCAGGTATATTATGGCCTAAGTTTGAAAGTGAAAAAGTTGCTTTGAATTTAGCATATACAGGAAGCATAAAAGATGAAGTTATTGAAATAGAAGAAATTAGCTTTAATTTACTAAAAGTACTTTTAAATAAGTATTTAGATAAATTGCTAGAAAGATATAAATTAAACAAGGACGAAATAGATAAAATATTTGAATTAGATATTGAAGAAAACGAAAAGATATATGAGACTATGAAACTAATTGGAAGAAAAAGGGGGACATTACTTTCAGGAGGAAATATAGATGTTGAAAAAGTTTCAAAAATTATATTAGATGACTTTAGAAGTGGAAAAATAGGAAGAATAACATTAGAAGAAGTATAGAACTTAAAATAGTATAATAGCATATAAGGTTAGGAAAAATAATATATTAAAAATTAAATTTAAATAAAAAAATAAAGAGGAATAAAAATGATAGAAATAATAAAAAGACCAGAAAATATTTCAGAAGTAAATACAATGTCTCCTCTAACATGGGCATATATAGGAGATAGTGTTTACGAACTATATATAAGACAATATCTAGTAAACACAACAAAATTAAAACCACATAAGTTACATATGGAAGCAATAAAATATGTAAGAGCAGGGGCACAGGCTAATATATTAGAAGAAATAGAAGAAAGTTTAACAAATCAAGAACAAGAAATTGTAAAAAGAGGTAGAAATGCGGAGAACCATCATCTCCCTAAAAATGCAACTATACAAGAATATATGTATTCTACTGGACTTGAAGCATTAATTGGATATTTGTATTTAAGCAAACAAGATAAAAGGCTAAAAGAAATTTTAGAACTCTGTATTGACAAAATAAATAAAGAAAAATCAATTTAGATAATAATGAAAGTATTATTTAATAAATAAAACATAAAAAGATAAAGCAATAAATAATAAAGCTTTATCTTTTTTACTTTTTGGTGACCCCTACGGGAATCGAACCCATGATTCAGCCTTGAGAGGGCTGCGTCTTAACCGCTTGACCAAGGGGCCAAAATAAATCAACATATATATTTATAACATAAAAATAGGTAAATAGTCAATATATATGAAGAAAAAATTAACTATATTTGGTGGAGATGAGGAGAGTCGAACTCCTTTCCAATAACCAATTCATACAAACTTCTCCGAGTGCAGTTTATTAAAAAATTCCCTAAAAATAAATTAATAAACAAATTTGAAATTTAGGTAGCCAATTAATTACCCTTTATTCTTATGGCGCAGAATAAATTTGTTTCCTACTATTTTGTCGCCTTATCTCTAACCGTAGGCAATTAAAGTAAGACGTGCTGCTAATCTTAAGCAGCGTATGCTAATTCTCTATTATTATCAGCGTTTATATTTTATTCTCGCTTTTTTATAGTGGCCGAAGCGACCATCCACTACTCGCTATTCATACTTCAAAGTTACTGTCGAAACCAAATACATCCCCAAGTAACAATATATATTATACTATATTTTAGTAAGATTCGCAACAATTTTACGTTAGTATTTTATTATTTTACGTTAGTATTTTATTATTTATATGTAAAGAACAATGTGCTAAATAGGTGATAAAAATATAACTATAAAATTTATTCAAGAAACAACAAAAGGTTAAAAAATTCTTAAAAAATTAATCAAAAAATGTTTACTTTTAATATAATTTTGTATACAATATATTTATTAAAAATGAGAAAGCAAAAGAAAAAGTGAAAGGGGCTTATTGCCAATGAAAATATTAATGCTTACATGGGAATATCCACCAAGAATTGTTGGAGGAATTGCAAGAGTAGTACATGATTTATCTAAAAGATTGATAAAAGATGGACACGAAGTTACAGTGGTAACATATAAGGATGGAGATACTCCATATTATGAGAATGATAAAGGAGTAGAAGTATATAGAGTAGATAACTATATGATACACCCAAATAACTTTATAGACTGGATTATGCAACTTAATTTTAATTTAATTGCAAAAGCTACAGAAATAATGAGCAAGAACGGAAAATTTGACGTAATACATGCACATGACTGGTTAGTAGCAAATGCAGCAAAAACATTAAAAAATTCATTTAATATTCCAGTCGTATCTACAATACATGCAACAGAATCAGGAAGAAATTCAGGAATACATGACGAAACACAAAGATACATAAATGATACAGAATGGCTTTTAACATACGAATCAACAGAAGTAATAGTAAATAGTAACTATATGAAAGGACATGTACAAGGACTATTTGGTTTGCCATTTGATAAAATAAATGTAGTACCAAATGGAATAAATTTAAATAACTTTACAGGTGTAGATAGAGACTATGATTTTAGAAGACAGTATGCAATGGACAATGAAAAAATAGTACTATATATGGGAAGACTAGTATACGAAAAAGGTGTACAACATTTAATTTCAGCAATGCCTAAAATACTTGAAAACTATCATGATGCAAAATTAATAATTGCTGGAAAGGGTGGAATGCTTGACGAATTAAAAGCGCAAGCAGAGAATATGGGACTTGCAAGCAAAGTATATTTTACAGGATATTTAAATTCAAAACAAGTACAAAAAATGTATAAATGCGCAGACGTAGCTGTATTTCCAAGCACATATGAACCATTTGGTATAGTGGCATTGGAAGCAATGCTAGCAGGAGTTCCAACGGTAGTATCAGATATAGGGGGACTAAATGAAATAGTAGAACATAGAATAGATGGAATGAAAAGCTATGCTGGAAATCCAAATTCAATAGCAGATTCAGTATTAGGTTTATTATATGATGCACAACTTGCATCTAATGTTGCAAAGAGAGCAAAAGCAAAAGTAAAAGAAGAATTTAACTGGAACAAAATAGCACAAGAAACGCACTATATATATGAAAAAGCAATTTGCAAAACAATGGCAGAAAGACAAGCAGAGCAAATAGAACAAGAAAAAGCAAAGAAAGCAAACAAGGCAAAAAATACAGAAAAAGAGATTACAAACTTATTAAGCTTCAAGAAGAAACATGCTTATGCATAATGCTATTTTAGTGCCTATCCTAAAAGTATTAAATATATCATATTTGTGTACAAGGTTTAAGATAATAGATAACTAGGATTGTATTAAATCGTATAATATAGTAAAAAAGGAGAATGTTATGAATGTATATGATACTGCTAACAGATTAGCAAAAGAAATTAAAGAATCTGAAGAGTATAGAAAATATAAAAAATTAAAAGATGAAATTATGTCTAATCCTACATCAAAAAAGAAAATAGAAGAATTTGAAGGACTTAGATATGAAGTACAACTTATGCAGTACACAGGAGAAAAAAGAGATGAAGAGAAAACAAAAAAATTAGAAGAAATGTATACAATGCTTATTCAAGATAAACAAATAAAAGACTTTTTTGATTTAGAAGTGAAATTTAATGTTATGATAGCAGATGTAAACAAAATCATAGCAGAAGCAATTAGAGACGTACTTTAATTAAAATAAATATTGATTGAAACACAATATGTCGATAATATATGGAAAATACTAGTTATTCAAACTTTTGATATACTTTTATAGTATACCAAAAGTTTTTTGTGTAAAAATATATAGATAGGGGAGTACGCAAATGGAATATATAATAGTTATAGTTATAATGTTAATATCAGTTGTAATATTAAAAATAGGATTAAATATTCATATTAAAGACATTAAAAAAATAAAAGAAATAGGATATGATAAAGAGCTAAATAAAATAGCAAATAAATTTCCGGATAATAAAGCAATATGTGAAAAAATTTTAGCAAAATTAAATAATGAAAAAGTAATGATAGAAGAAGAAAATAACACTAAAACAAGTCTGTATATAGCTATATCTGACAAGATAATTATAGCAAATATAAAAGATACATTTACACGAGTGCAAACGATTGCACATGAGTGTTTACATTCCATACAAAATAGAAAAGTACTACTTTTTAATTTTATCTTTTCAAATATATCATTGATATATTTTATAGTATCGATTCCATTAATATTTTTAAATATATTAGGAGGATATATATTTGTGCAAATATATATCGCAGGAGGATTAATAAGTTATATTGTAAAAGCATATTTGGAAAATGATGCCATGACAAAAGCGTTTTATTTAGCAAAAGAGTATATGATAGAATATAAAGAAGAAAATGAAAAAATAACAGATGAAGATATAAAAACATTATTAAGTAAAATGGAAGAAATAAATAAAATAGGTATACCTTTTACTAACTTTTATTTAATATTTGGAATAATATTAAAAGTAAGTATTTTATGTCTGTTAGGCTTTATAGTAAGTTTAATGTAATATGAATACATAAAAGGAAGCGTCCTATCTGAGGGTGCTTCCTTTTAACCACTTTAATACTATATATCAAAATAAACAATATTATGAGCTATTTAAAATACACATTTTAAAAGCTATAAAACCTATCATTTTTTAAAACTATCTTAAAAAGTAATAAAAGTGAAAGAAACTTGCTAGTATTCAAAGTAACAAAAAATTTGTATAACCCCCTTTTAAAAATTGGTAATTTGTAGTAAAATAAATAGTATATTGTTAATTTTAAGGAGATTCTAATGAATAAAAAGTGGGAATGCTATGATATTGACGAGAAATTACTATATGATTTTATGCAAAAATATAAATTAAATGAAATTTTAGCAAGAGTTTTAATTAGTAAAAATATAACTAAAAAAGATGATATGGATTTATTTATGAATCCTACAAGAAAAGATTTTCATGATCCTTTTTTAATGCCTGATATGAATATAATAGTTGATAGAATTCTAAAAGCTATTGATAATGAAGAAAAAATAATGATATATGGGGATTATGATGCAGATGGAATTACTAGCATTACTGTTTTAAAAACATTTCTAGAAGAAAGAGGATTAAAAGTTGAATCATATATTCCTAACAGATTAGATGAAGGATATGGCCTAAACAAAGAAGCTATTAAAAAGATATATGACAGCGGTTATAGATTAATTATAACTGTAGATTGTGGAATCTCTGGAATTGATGAGGTGGATTATGCTAATTCCTTAGGAATGGAAGTATTAATAACAGATCACCATGAACCAGGGCAAAATTTGCCAAATGCATTAGCAATAGTTGATGCAAAAAGGAAAGATAATCAATACCCTTTTAATCAACTGGCTGGTGTTGGAGTTGTGTTTAAGTTAATACAAGCAATATCTATAAGACTAAAATTAGATGAAAAGGAATACTTAAAATATTTAGATATAGTATGTATTGGAACAATTTCGGATATAGTACCTTTATCTGATGAAAATAGAGTCATAGCAAAGCTTGGACTAAAACTTGTAAATCAAACGAAAAATATAGGACTTAAAGCTTTACTTGAAATATTAGGCTTTAAACAAATCGATTCTGGAATAATTTCTTTTGGGGTTGCACCACGTATAAATGCATGTGGTAGAATGGGAAATGAAAAAGTCGCACTAGATTTATTTTTATCTAAAGATTATGAAACAGCTAGAAAAATTGCAATTAAACTTAATGAATATAACAGTGAAAGACAAGCAATAGAAAAAAGAATTTTTGATGAGGCTACTGAAAAGATTGAAAAGGAAGAAAAAGAAAATGCATGTATAATTGTTGGAGGAGAAGGGTGGCATCATGGGATTATTGGAATTGTAGCTTCTAAAGTAACAGATATGTATTTTAAACCATCCATTTTAATTTGCTTTGAAGAAAATATAGGGAAAGGTTCCGGCAGAAGCATTCCTGGATTTGATTTACATGAAGCATTAATGCAATGTAGTAATGAACTTGAAAAATTTGGTGGACATGCAATGGCAGTTGGAGTTACACTGGAAAAAAGTAAATTTAATGAATTTAAAACAAAATTAGAAGAATATGCAAAAAAATGTGAAATAGATAAGATAGTTCCAATAATATATATAGACAGTGAACTTTCACTTAAGAATATAGATATAGATAGTGTTAAAAGCTTAAAATTGTTAGAGCCTTATGGAGAATCAAATAAAACACCTCTATTTATGTTTAAAAACTTAAAAATTAATTCTATAAGAGCTTTATCTGAAGGTAAGCATTTAAAATTAACATTAAAAGAGGATAACTTTATGATAAATGCAATAGGATTTAATATGGGAGAATTATCTGAAAAGTATCTTATAGATGATAAGATAGATATTGTAGGAAGTCTAGAGATAAACTCATTTAATGGAAATGATAGTATACAAATCGTAATTAAGGATATAAGAAAGTCATACTAAAGGAGGGGGAAGTATGTCGGAATATAAAGAAGTAGGAATTGAAGATATAATATCTACAGTAAAAAAACAAAAAGGTAGACGTGATACTAAAATAATACAAAAAGCATATGAATATGCAAAATCAAAACATGGTGACCAATTAAGAAAATCAGGAGAACCATATATTATTCATCCTGTGCAAGTTGCATATACACTTGCTACACTTGGCATGGACGATAATACTATTTGTGCCGCTCTTTTACATGACGTATTAGAAGATACAGAGACAACTTATGAAGATTTAGAAAAAGAATTTAATTCAGAAGTTGCATATATGGTGGATGGAGTTACCAAATTAAGTAAATTACAATATGCAAGTGTTGAAGAACAACAAGTGGAAAATTACAGAAAAATGTTTCTTGCAATGGGAAAGGATATTCGTGTAATTTTAATAAAACTTGCAGATAGACTTCACAACATGAGAACTCTAAAATATTTATCAAGAGATAGACAAATAGCAAATGCAAAAGAAACCATGGAATTATATGCACCTCTTGCAAATAGGCTTGGTGTATATTCTTTAAAATGGGAATTAGAAGATTTATCGTTTAAATATCTATATCCAGAAGAATTTAGAGAAATAGTTGAAGGAATAGATAAGAAAAGAGAAGAAAGATTAAAGTTCATAGACTTGATAATGGATCAAATTAAAGCAGAGTTAAAAAAACAAAAAATAGATGCTGAAGTTACAGGAAGAGCAAAACATTTATATAGTATTTACAGAAAAATGAAGAGGGATAATTCTACATTAGATCAAATATATGATTTATTTGCATTAAGAATTATTGTAAACTCTGTAAAAGATTGTTATGCAGCACTAGGTATAGTACATGATTTATATAATCCAATGCCAGGTAGGTTTAAAGACTATATAGCAGTACCAAAACCAAATATGTATCAATCATTACATACTACATTAATTGGACCAAAAGGAACACCATTTGAAGTGCAAATTCGTACATGGGATATGCATAGAGTTGCAGAATACGGTATTGCTGCACATTGGGCATATAAGGAGTCTAGCTTCTTTAGTGGAAAGAAAGCAAATGTAAAAGTGGAAGAAGATAAATTGGCATGGGTTAGAGAAACACTAGAATGGCAAAGTGAGATGCAAGATCCAGAAGAATTTATGGCAACATTAAAAAAAGAATTATTTGAAGATGAAGTATATATATTTACACCAAAAGGTGCAATAAAAGTACTTCCAAAAGGTGCAACGCCAATAGATTTTGCATATCAAATTCATGAGCAAATAGGACATCATATGGTTGGATGCAAAATAAACAGCAAAATGATGCCGATTATAACAAAGTTAAAAAGTGGAGATATAGTTGAAATATTAACTTCTGACCAATCAAAAGGGCCAAGTAGAGACTGGCTTAAATTTGTAAAAAGCTCTGGTGCAAGAAACAAAATTTTATCTTGGTTTAAAAAGAATCAAAGAGAAGAAAATATAGAAAAGGGAAAAGATTTAATAGAAAAAGAGCTAAAAAAGATTGGGGTAAAACATGATGATTTATTTAAACCAGAATTTATTGGCGCAGCATTAAACAGATATAAATATAACTCAATAGAAGATATGTATGCAAGTGTTGGTTTTGGTTCTATATCACCTGGCAAGATAATTGCAAGAATGCTTGAAGAATATAGAAAAGTACATAAAGAAGATGATATTGAGAAAACATTAGAGGCACTTTCAAAAGAAAAAGTACATAAAGAAAAACCATCACAAAATGGAATTATAGTAAAAGGAATAGACAACTGCTTAGTAAAACTATCAAAATGTTGTAATCCAGTTCCAGGTGATGAAATAATAGGATATATAACAAGAGGAAGAGGAGTATCAGTTCATAGAACAGACTGTGTAAATACAAAGAATTTACTAGCAGAAGGCAACAGAATCATAGATGTATACTGGAGTGATAATAAAAAGACTACATATAGTGCAGATGTTGAGGTATATTCAAATGATAGATTGGGTCTTTTAGCAGATGTAATAAAAGTTCTTGGCGATAATAAATGCAATATAATGGCAATTACTTCGAAGACGAATAAAGAAAAAATAGCAATAATCGAATTAACAGTGGAAGTAGAAAATATAGAAAAACTAAATACAGTATTAAAAAACTTAAGAAAAGTAGATAGTGTATACGAAGTAAAGAGAAAGAAACAATAATATAACTTTGTCGTTACTTAGTGATATGTCTAGAAGAGATGAAGTTGTTGAAAAAAATGATTTTAAATCCAATAAAGAAAGGAAAAAACATGTTATTAAAACAGCTAAAATTGGCATCTAATATAGATAATATAGTTACAAATTGCTATATAGTCCAGGATGAAGAAACAAAAGAAACAATTGTAATTGATCCAGCAGGACAATGTGACAAAATTGTAGAAATGTTAAATATTATAGAAGGAAAATTAAAGTATATATATTTAACACATTGTCATGGAGACCATATAGGTGCAGCAGAAGAATTAAAAAATGTAAAAAATTCTAAAATATTAATACATATAGATGATTATGAAGGATTAAAAGAACCAGAAATAAATTTAACTGGTTTTATGTCTGAAAAACAGATAAAATTAGAGGCTGATTCTAGAGTGAATGATGGAGATATATTGCATATAGGAAATCTAGAGTTCAAAGTTATTCATACTCCGGGACACACAAAAGGTGGAAGCAGCTTATATTGTGCGAAAGAGCAACTACTATTTTCTGGAGACACTCTTTTTAAAGGAATGTGGGGCAGAACTGATTTACCAACAAGCAGCTTTGAAGATATTATAAATTCAATAACAAATAAGTTATTAGTTCTTCCAGATGAAACTATAGTGTATCCAGGGCACGGAATGTCAACCAGAATAGCTCAAGAAGAACCTATTTACTATAATCTAATACCAGGAGAAGAGTAAAAATATAATAAGATAAGAGGAGTGATATTATATGAAAGTAGAGCCAAGAACATTACCAGGTTTCATGGAATTGTTACCAACTGAACAAATAAAATTTAATAGCATGGTTGATAAAATCAGAAAATCTTATGAAAAATTCGGATTTTTACCATTAGATACCCCTATTATAGAAATGGCAGATGTACTTCTTGCCAAAGCGGGAGGAGAGACAGAAAAACAAATATATCGTTTTAATAAAGGAGAAACAGATTTAGCACTACGTTTTGACTTAACTGTACCACTTGCCAAATATGTTTGTGAATATAATAATGATATAAGTTTTCCGTTTAAAAGATATCAAATAGGAAAGGTATATAGAGGAGAAAGACCTCAAAAGGGTAGATATAGAGAGTTTTATCAATGTGATATAGATATAATAGGCGATGGAAATTTAAGTATTGTAAATGATGCAGAAATTCCAAGTGTAATATATACAACAATAAAGGAATTTGGATTTGATAATTTTACTATTAGAATAAATAATAGAAAAATCTTAAATGGACTATTTGCAGAATTAAATCTAGAAGAAAAGTCTGTAGAAATAATGAGAATAATTGATAAACTAGAAAAAATAGGAAGAGATAATGTAGCAAAATGTTTGAAAGATTTAAATGTGGAAAATGATAAAATAGAGAAGATCTTAAACTTTATAGAAATAGATGGAACAGCAGATGAAAAACTACAAAAATTAGAGAACTTAAACTTTAAAAATGAACTATTTTTAGAAGGACTAAATGAACTAAAAGAAGTAGTAAAATATGTTAGACTATTTGGAGTACCAGACACAAACTTTAAAGTAGACTTAACTATAGCAAGAGGGTTAGATTATTATACAGGAACCGTATACGAAACATTTTTAAATGACTATAGAGAGCTTGGAAGTATATGCTCTGGTGGAAGATATGATAATTTAGCAGAATTTTATACAGATAAAAAGATGCCTGGTGTAGGAGTATCTATTGGATTAACTAGACTATTTTCTAAATTGAGTGAACTTAATATATTAAAAGAAAAGGAAGAATCTATATCAAAAGTTTTAGTAGTATCAATGGAAGATGATATCTCAAGAGCTTTAGAAGTAGCAACTATAATACGAAATGAAGGAATAAACACAGATGTATATTTAGAAGAAAAAAAGATAAAGGCAAAATTTAAATATGCAGATAAATTAAAAATTCCATATGTGGTAGTAATAGGGGAAGAAGAAGAAAAGAATGGTACAGTTACATTAAAAAATATGGCGACTGGAGAACAAGAAGAAATTAGCATAGAGAAGATGCTAGAAATTTTGAAAAAATAATTAATAATAATTTAACAAAAGAACAATTAATAAAAATAAAATTGATAAGAATAAAAGAAAAATATAACCTAAAATTGTTGTTATTTAGGTTATATTTTTTTATTATCAAGCATATATTTATATATAGCATACTTGTACAAACATATAATATATGGAGGATATATGATAAACTTAGCCGTAATAGAATTAAAAGATATCGTAAAGTATTTAGTAAAAATTACTATAACAATAGTAATAGTAATTTCATTAACAAAATTTTTTTCTAGTTTTAAAACAAAATTAAATATAGATAAAAATTCTTTTTTATCATGCTTAGATATAGAAATTCCAAGCATACAGTTAGCAAATAAAGAAGAAAATATAAAAACAAATATACAAACACAAAAACCATTGAAAATGGCTTTGGACGTAGAATTGGAAATTCTAAGTAGTATAGAAAATGTAGAAACAGGTAATGACAATAAAACAAAAGAAGAAAAGGAAAGTAAAAAAGAAAAAGAAGAAATCAAAGAAGCAGAAACAGGACTAAATACAAAAGTAATAGAAAATAATGTGCCAGAGAAATACACTAGTGAATATAACGGAGTAAAGATAAGAAACGAAACGGATATAAAACTTACAAAAGAAATGCTTACGCCAAATGTAGATGTAAACACAAAAAATATAGTCATATATCATACGCATACGTGTGAAAGTTATACACCTACAAAAAATTATGAATATAAAGCATCAGGAAATTTTAGAACTTTAGATATAAACTACTCTGTAGCAAGAGTAGGAACAGAACTTACAAAATATATGCAACATTATGGATATAACGTAATACACGACACAACATTGTATGACTACCCATCATATAGTGAATCATATGATAGGTCATTAAAAGCAGCAGCAAAAATACTGCAAAAAAATAAAAAAACAGATATATTATTTGATATACATAGAGACGCGATAGGAGATAGCTCTTATGCACCAACAGTAAAAATAGGAGATGAAGAAGCGGCACAACTTATGTTTGTTATAGGAAGTAATGGAGGAGGAAGTGAACATGATAATTGGAACGAAAACTTAAAACTTGCTATAAAGATACAAGAAAAAGCAAATGAACTTTATCCAGGTTTATTTAAACCAATAATACTTAGGAATAGTAGATATAACCAACAACTAGCAAAAGGGGCAAGCATAATAGAAGTTGGTGCAACAGGCAATACAATGGAACAATGTCTAAATAGTATGAAATACTTATCTAAAGTGTTAAGTGAGGTATTAGTCTGAGTTTAATATTATAAATATGTTATATATAATGTTTACGAAAGTGCATATGAATGAGAAAAATTCATATGCACTTGTTTTTTTACTGTTATTTATAGATAAGCAAACTTTTAATAAATAAAGATGAAGTTTTACAAAATTATTTACAAAATATCTAAAGCAGTATATAATTAGCGTGGTAGACGTAGAGCGCCAAAATTAAAATAATATATTACATATAGATGATATAATTTTTATTATTTTATAGTATAAAAACAATATATAAGTATATAAAAAAGAGGTACACATGAAAAGAGAGGATTTAAGAAGTAAAATTATTCCAACTACTATTGAAAATACAGATGAACATCAAAATAAAGGAAATAAAGATTTTAATACAACTGATTTGATATATTTAGAAAGCTATGAAGAGCAATATGATGGTAAAAAGACAGATATGGAGAGAAGAATATCTGCTACTGACTATGCTCAAATGAATAATGCTTATATATATAATAATTATACAACTCGTAATGGAAGACAAACAACTTGGGCGTGGAGCCGATCTGCATATGATAAGTACAATGTTTACTATGTTTATTGCAATGGCGAGTGGAATAATTTATGTGCTAATAGCAAAAGTGCTGGACTGTGTCCATCTCTACATTACCATTTGCCATCTGATATTTCTTTACAAGGTAAGTCGAGACTTTTAAAAAATCAAGAAAATGGAAGTCAAGAGCCAGAACAATTTGACATAAGAGAAGTAAAAGACACAGATGGAAAAATTATATATTATACACTGCAAATTGGTGAATATGCAAAAACAAAAGTAGACGAAGACTTAAGCAAAACATTAGAGTCATTATATAATGGAGGAAAAATTCAAGAAGGAATTTTATGTACAGGTAGATGGTATTCTGGCAATGGTCAAAAAGAAGGCTATAAAGATTACGCAGGAAAGCATAGTCCAGAATTTGAATATAAAGGGGAAAGATATGTGCGTGTAGTATCATATCCAAATTCAAAAGAAAACAGATACTCTGATGGAGTTCCATCTGGTAAAAATGGAACAATAAGATGGGTAAAAGTTGAGCCAATCTCTTTTGTAATAAAAAATTGGGATGAAATGCCTAAAAGTATAAACCCAATAGGAAACGGAAGAGCAAGATATTTTGATTTAAGATCAGAAGAAGCAATTATTTCTAATATTCCATTCTACCCAGATGAAGATGACCAAAATAGTACAATGTGGCAGAATAGTTCAATTCGTGGTTTTTTTAATGGGATAGATGTTAGGAACATACAATCAAATGGTAATAGAGAATATGGTGCAAGTCGTGGCGGAAATTTTGCGGGAGAATGTAATTTTTTAAATGAAGAATTTAATCTGTCAAGAGAACCGATTATAGAATATACAATACCAGACAGTGAAACAGAGATTCCGGATGATGCATTTAATGGATGTATAACGCTAAAAAAATTAGTAGTGCATTCTAGAGTAAAATCTATCGGAAAAAAAGCTTTTGATGGATTAAACTTTAAACATGTATATAGAACTAAAACTGGAGAATTAGTATTCTCACAGGAAATGCTTGAACATGAGGAAACAGTGGAAATTGATAAAATAGCAAAATGTTTTGATGGGTTTGAATATAATATATTAGTACAAAGTGGTAAATTAGAAGAAGTAATTGATTTTTCAGAGACTTTAAGAAAAAATAACTTTACAATACCTTATATATATGCATTAGAGTTAGTTAAAAGTGGGAAAGTGAAATCATTTTGTGAGAATAGTGATTTTAGATTTTTTAAAAATGAAATTCCAAAAATTAATGATATGCTATCAGATTTTCCAGAAGAAGAAAAATTAGACTTTTTTAAATTCGCTGGTGCCTTAGGATGTTTTTCAGAAGAAAAAATATTGGATAAGAAAGGAAAAGAAACACAGGTTACATTAGCTCAAAAGGCATCTTCATTACTTGCTAGATTATTAAAAACAGATGAAATGAAATTACGGTAAATATCACGAACTATTTGATTCAATGCCACCGGGGGTTACGCCTAATCAAGAATTTCTAAAATTTATATCTATACAAGAGGATAAAAGAATCTTTCCGAATTTAGAGTTGATTTTAAGTTTGGAGGAAGAATATCCTGGTATATTTATGAAAGTAATGTCAAACTTTGATTCCGTAAAATCATATAGAGAAAGTTTAGATGCAAACGGAAAACCAATAAAAGTTTCTTGGGAAGAAGCTTTAAAGAAATTTTATTTAAGTAACAAATATGTGGGAGTCACAAAGGAAAGTGCAGATATTGCAGAATTGTTTGAAGGAAAAGGTCTATCACAAGATATATTTGATAAAGCAAGTATACTAAGACAAAAAGCAAAAAATGCAAGAATTCAAGAACATATATTAGGACAGCCAATAAGGGAAGAAACAATATTAGAAAGTATAGAAAGAATAAAAAAGCAAACTGAAGAAGAATTGGCAAGCGGAAGAGAAATAATAGAAGAGTTATATGATAAGCAGTTTACTTATGAGTGGCTTAGTAAAAACGATCCACACAATGCTATAATGGGATTATTTTGTAATTGTTGTGCAACAATTACAAGCCAACTCTACGGGGAAAATATTGCTATTTCAAGTATTATAGCACCAGATGTGCAAAATCTTGTTGTTAGAGATTCAAGAGGCAATATAATATCAAAGGGAACTATGTATGTAAATAAAAGTAAAGGTTATGCAGTAATTAATGATTTCGAACTTAATCAAAAATACAGACATCACGAAAGTAGTACTTCAAAAGGAAGGTATAATGTGGAAGAGACAAGCCCTGAGGAACAAGATAGAGAAATGATATTTAGAGCATTTCAAAGAGGACTAAAAGCGTTTATAGAGGAATATGATAGACAAAATCCTAAAAATCCTTTAACTCAAATAAATATTGGTATGGGGTATAATAGACTAAAAAAACAAGTAGAAAGATTTAAGAAAGCAACATCAAATTTAACTGTGCCATCTGAATATAGTTTCCAAGATGCAATGGAAAATGAGCAATACATTCTTTATCAAAGAGAACAAAGACAAATAGAGAATGGAGGATATGATAGATGATGAATTTAAGCCAAACCAAATTGGTTGGTCTAACTATGGAACTTGACCTAAAAGCAAGGGAATATAAAAAATTATGTAATAAATTAGATGACTTAAAAGAAAATAAAATAGATCCTAATGATGAAAGATTTTTAGTACTGAAAGAGTTATTTCAAAAAAATCACGATGATATAGTAAAAATAAATTCACAAATAAAAGAACTTCAGGTAGCAGAAAAACTTAAAGAAAAACAAAGATTGGAAAAATATAATTTAGAAAATGTTTTTAATAAAAAAAATAATGTTTCTAAAATTAAAAAAGAAGGAAATATGAACATATCAATTGTTCAAACTAAAAAAAATATATTTACAAAATTTATAGAAAAAATAAAGAGTTTATTAAAAAATAAAGTATAAATATTTTACAGAAAATATAATGAAATATTAGTATATATTTGATAACATTTTTTTGAAAAACTATTGCATAAAAACTAACTATATAATATTATATAGTTAGTTTTTTATATATTTATATATATGTAATATACAAAGGAGGAGTGTAGGTTGAAAAACATAAAAGTAGATTTTTCAAATGCAAAAGTTTTTGAAAAAAATATAATGAAATATGCGGAACAAGTAAAAGAAATACATAAAAAATTGCATGAAAAAGCAGAAGATAAAAAAGAATACTGTGGTTGGCTAGAATTACCAACAAATTATGATAAAAAAGAATTTGATAAAATAAAAAAAGCAGCCGAAAAAATCCAGAAAGATTCGGATGTGTTATTAGTAATAGGTATAGGAGGTTCGTATTTAGGTGCGAGAGCTGTTATAGAGTCATTAACAAATACATTCTATAATATGCAATCTAAAAACACAAGAAGGATGCCTCAAATACTTTATGTAGGAAACAATTTGAGCTCAACATATGTTAGTGATTTAATAGACTATATCGCAGATAAAGATATTTCAATAAATGTTATTTCAAAATCAGGAACTACAACAGAACCGGCGATTGCATTTAGGATTTTTAGAGAAATTTTAGAAAACAAATATAGCTTAAAAGAAGCAAGAGAAAGAATTTATGTTACGACAGATAAGAAAATTGGTGCGTTAAAAGAACTTGCTAAAAAAGAAAAATACACTACCTTTGTAATCCCAGATAATGTTGGAGGAAGATACTCTGTTTTGACAGCGGTGGGACTATTACCAATAGCTACAGCTGGTATAAATATTGATGAATTAATGGCAGGTGCGAGATTTGCACAAGATAGATATTCAGATGAAAATTTGAAGTACAATGAATGTTATAAATATGCAGTTCTAAGAAATATGCTATATGAGAAAGAAAAAAATATAGAGCTTCTAATTACATATGAACCAAAAATGCATTACTTTATAGAATGGTGGAAACAATTATTTGGAGAAAGCGAAGGAAAAGAACAAAAAGGAATATATCCTTCAGGCGCTGAGTTTACAACAGATTTACATTCACTTGGACAATATATACAAGAAGGTAGAAGAAATCTATTTGAAACAGTAATCAGTATAGAAAAACCAGAAAGAGATATAACTTTAAAAATGGAAGAAGATGACTTGGATAACTTAAATTATTTAGAGGGCAAAACATTAAGTTATGTTAATAAAAAAGCAATGGAAGGAACAATACAAGCTCATGTGGATGGAGATGTTCCAAATATTGTAGTAAATATTGAAAAATTAGATGCAAACAATGTTGGACAACTTATATATTTCTTTGAACTTGCATGTGCTATGTCTGGGGAAATATTAGGAGTAAATCCGTTTAACCAACCAGGTGTTGAAAAATACAAAACAAATATGTTTAAATTATTAGGAAAAATAAAAGAGGGATAACATATGAAAAGTAAAATAATAAAAATAGCTATATTATTTATAATATTTATAGGAATAATTTGTTGTAGAAATGTATATGCAGCAGTAGAAACAAATTTTAAAACTATAGATTATACAGACGAATATAAAGAATATATGACGCTTTCAGATGAGGAAAAGAAAAATAGATTAGAACCAAGTAGATATGACGTAATTTCACCAAAAACAAGTAGTCAATATTTTAGAAACATAAATAACATATTAAATAGTCCAGTTTTGTTACAAAATGCTTTGAATTCAGAGTATGATTTAAGAGATATAATTTCAAATAATGTTACTATAAAGAACCAGATGCAAACTAATTCATGTTGGGCTTTTGCAAGCATAGGAAGTTTAGAGAGTAATATAGCTTTTTTAGATTATAAAGCAGGAACAACAGAAAATGTGTATGATTTTTCAGAAAGACATATGGACTATGCTACAAGAAATAATGTATTTAATAATGGTGAAATAAATGAATATGGATATAATGTAGGCTTTGATCAAGGAGGCACATTCTATATGGCACAATCATATTTAACTAATGGTATGGGTGCAATAGACGAAGAAGAAATGCCATTTGAAAATAATGAGAATAATGTAGATATATCAGAAATACAAAATAAAAACACAACTACTACATTGTATGATACCATTATGTTTGAAGACAAAGATGATATAGGGATAACAGAACTTATGTCAAAAATGAAACAAGTAATTAGTAACTATGGTGGAATATATGCTGGAATTCATGGTGCACAATTACTTTCAGACGTATATAATAACAAAACGGGTGCAATATATTGTTCAGATGCTGGGCTGTATCCAATGAACCATGCAGTAGTTATAATTGGTTGGGATGACACATATAGTAAAGATAATTTTAATGAAAAGAATAAGCCTTTGTATGATGGTGCATGGATAGTAAAAAATTCTTGGGGAGACAAACTAACAGAAGATTTAATAAAAATCAAAGAACAAATATATTCAGAATATACAGAACAATGCAATGAGCGTGGATGGAATGCGCCAGAAGATATTGAAAATAATTTTATAATAGATGCTTTTGAGAGCTCATATGGAGAAGGAAAAGTAAGAGTTGAACAAGACAAATTAGTTGTAGACATTGGAGATAGTGGATATATGTATGTTTCATATGAAGACGTACATATATATAATGAACTATATGCAATAGAAAAAGCAACAGCAACTAAAGATTATGATAATATATATCAAAACAATAAATTGAATCCTTCTATTCCTGTGGGGGTTATAGAAAGTGAGGATGTATACATAGCAAATAAATTTACAAGAGATAGTAATAAAGAAAATGAATTATTAACAATGGTTAGCATATTTACAATACAAGAAGTGAACTGTAAAGTGTACGTCAATCCTAGCAGTAATGATTTATTAAATCTACAAGAAGTGGAATTAGAGGCAGGAGATACAATAACAATAGAGCCTGGATATCATACAATAATGTTAAAAGAACCTATAAAATTAACTGGAGATACATTTGCAGTAGCAATGAGCATTCAATCAGGTACTGGTGAACAAAACTTTATGACAGAAACAAAAGATACAGACGAAAATGTAGAAGTAAACACAAACGAGAGCTTTTATACGACGACAGAGGGCTTTAGCAAAGGAGAATGGATAGATTTAACCACATATGAATTTCTTCATGGAAATGTTTCAATAAAAGCATTTACAGAGGAAGAAAAAGAAGAACCAGAATTAACAAAAATCGAAATAACTACTCCTCCAAACAAATTAATATATACAGAAGGTGAAGATTTTGATGATGCAGGAATGGTAGTTCTAGCTACATATAGTGACTTGAGTACAAAAGAAATAACGAATTACAACATAGAAAATGGAGATAACCTATACTATGGTCAAGAAAGTATAACTATTTCATATACAGAAGATGGAATAACGAAAAAAGTAGTGCAGAATATAACAGTAAATCCAATAGTAGTAGAAAAAGAGATAAGAAGCATAGAAGTATTAACATTACCTACTAAAACTACATATATGGAGAATGAAGAAGAATTAAATTTGGAAGGTGGAGTAGTAAGAATAACATATACAGATGATAGTATCCAAGACTTAAAAATGAATTCAAAATCATTTATAATAACAGGCTTTAATAGCAAAGTAATAGGAAAGCAAAATATAACTATTGAATATGAAGGATTTACCACTACATTTGAAATAGAAATATTAGAGGGTGCAAGACCAATATTATCAAATTTAGAAGAAATGAAAACTAGTTTAACAGATGCTAGCATATATCTATATTATGATATAGATGAGGAAAATTATGTAGATATGAGTTTTAAGATAGATAATATAAAAGATAGAGACGCAGATACAGATTATACATATTATTATTATTTATCAGAAAGTGATTCTGAAGAAAACATAGAAAATTGGACAAAATTGAAAAATATAAGCATAACTGAAAATGAAGATGGGACATATACAATGACATTTAAGATAAGCACTAAAGATATGATAAACTATGAAGAATTAAGTGAAAAAAATCCAGATGAGTTGTATATATATTTAAAAGAAATTGCTAAAGTAAATGATGAAAGTGTAGAGCAAATCAAGTCAAATCTTATAAATGCAGATAATGTAAAATTATCATTTTATAAAGATAATGTATATGTAGAAGATATTATTGATGATAATAATCCAATAGTCCCACCAGATAACGATGAATCAGGTGAAAATTCAATAGATAATACAGTAGCACCAAATCCAATACCACAAACAGGAATAATATCTATTGGAATAGTAGTGATTATTATTGCCATATTTAGTATATATTTTTATATTAAACATAAAAATATTGATAAATAAAGATAAAAAATTAAAGTAAAAAAGGAAGGTGTTTTTTATGGAAGAGAATAATTTAAATCAAAATTTAGAATCAAATGAAAAACAAGAGAATGTGCAAACGAATGAAACTGTAATGCAAAATATGGAAAATGTAAATGATACAGTAAATACAACACAAACAAATCAAACAGTAGAAAAGAAAATAAACGTATGTTGTTTATTAAGTTTTATCTTTTCAATGGTAGGTATCTTAATGTTTGGATTACCATGTGGAATAGTAGCAACAATACTAGGAATAATAGGAATTACAACATTTAAGCAAGAAAAACAAACAGCAAAGTGGATGGGCGTTACAGGATTATGTGTAGGTGCAGTAGAATTTGTATTTATGTCAATGTATGTATTTATGTTATAATATAATAAAACTACATAACAGATAATATAATAAAACTACATAACAGGTGTTGACATAACATAAAAAAAGATATATAATAAAAAACATATTGATAAAAACATAAATGAGAAAAAGTAAAATAAAGGTTATTTTAAGAGAGAAATAGTCATAGGCTGAAAGCTATTTTAAATAAACATATTTGAAAAACTACCTCATTGTTTCTAGCAAAACTAGACGTATAACTTGCGTTAAAAGTAAATTTAGAGTAAAACAAAGGGTGGAACCGTGTTATATAGAGCACCCCTCTGTAGTCATTTGATTGCAGAGGAGTGTTTTTTTGATATAACTTTGTTTTTAAAGAAAGGAAGAATTTATATGAAGGTTATTTTAAAAGATGGAACAGCTATGGAAGTTGAAAAAGGAATTTCAATTTTAGATTTAGCAAAAAAAATAAGTGAAGGTTTGGCAAGAAATGCAACTTGTGGAAGAGTAAATGGAGAAGTTAAAGATTTAAGATATAATATAATAGAAGATGCAGAGGTAGAAATATTAACTTTTGATAATAGTGAAGATGGTAAAAAAGCATACTGGCATACAACTTCTCATATTATGGCACAAGCTATAAAAAGAATATATGGAAATGATATTAAACTTGCGATAGGTCCATCAATAGATGAAGGATTTTATTATGATTTTGATGTGAAAGAAAATATTTCTTCAGAAGATTTTGAAAAAATAGAAGCTGAAATGAAGAAGATTATTAAAGAAGACTTACCAATTGAAAGATATACTCTTTCAAGAGAAGAAGCTATTAAATTTGAAAAAGAACAAGGTGAAGACTATAAAGTAGAATTAATTGAAGAACTTCCAGAAGGAGAAGAAATCTCTTTTTATAAACAAGGGGAATTTACTGATTTATGTGCAGGACCACATTTAATGAGTACAGGTAAAGTTAAATCTATAAAAATTTTAACTTCTTCAGGTGCATATTGGAGAGGAAATGAGCATAATAAAATGCTTCAAAGATTTTATGGAGTATCTTTCCCAAAAGCGAGCCAGCTTGAAGAACATATGCAAAAATTAGAAGATGCAAAACAAAGAGATCATAGAAAAATAGGAAAACAATTAGATTTATTTATGACACATGAACTTGTAGGCTCAGGACTTCCAATGTATTTAC
This sequence comes from uncultured Clostridia bacterium, assembly GCA_944392545.1. GTDB lineage: Bacteria > Bacillota > Clostridia > TANB77 > CAG-508 > CALXVA01. Next base: position 82,993 of record CALXWW010000004.1, on the reverse strand, counting down.
CAAATGGTGCAACAATAAGAAGATTATTAGAACAATACATTTTAAATAAAGAAGTAAAATTAGGATATAAACATGTATATACTCCATCACTTGCAAATGTTGCGTTATACAAAACAAGTGGACACTGGGATCACTATAAAGATGATATGTTTCCAGTAATGAAAATGGATAATGAAGAAATGGTGTTAAGACCAATGAACTGTCCACACCATATGCTAATATACAAAAATGCAATGCATTCATATAGAGATTTACCAATAAGAATCGGTGAACTTGCACATGATTTTAGATATGAAGCAAGCGGAAGTGTTTGTGGTTTAGAAAGAGTAAGAGAAATGTGTCAAAACGATGCACATATATTTGTAACTCCAGAACAAATAAAACCAGTATTTGGCGAAGTGGTAAACCTAATACTTGCTGTATATAAAGACTTTGGATTTAAAGATTATACATTTAGATTATCGTTAAGAGATAAAGAAAATAAAGAAAAATATTTTGATGATGATGAAATGTGGGAAAATGCAGAAAGTCAATTAAGACAAATCTTAACAGAACTTAATATAGACTTTTATGAAGCAAAGGGTGAAGCGGCATTCTATGGACCAAAACTAGATGTTCAAATAAAAACAGCAATAGGACATGATGTAACAATATCTACATGCCAATTAGACTTCCTATTACCTCAAAGATTTGAACTAGAATACATTGGTGAAGATGGTAAAGCACATAGACCAATAGTTATACATAGAGCAATACTTGGAACATTTGATAGATTTATTTCTTTCTTAATAGAAGAAACAAAAGGTGCTTTCCCAACATGGCTTGCACCTGTACAAGTAAAACTATTACCGATTGCAGACGCTCATGTAGAATATGCTAAAAAAGTGAAAGATAAATTGGAAGAAAAGAATATAAGAGTAGAATTAGATGACAGAAATGAAAAAATAGGATACAAAATAAGAGAAGCACAACTTCAAAAAGTCCCATATATGTTAGTATTAGGAGATAAAGAAATAGAATCAAATGCAGTAGGAGTACGTTCAAGAAAAGATGGAGATATTGGTGCTATGAATGTAGATGAGTTTGTATCTAAAATTGTAGAAGAAGTTGAGAACTTTTCTAAATAGAAAATGAAAAGCTAATAGAAAGTATATAGAAAAAAGAGTTTGCATATAAATTATGTAGACTCTTTTTTGAAAAATTTGTTAATACAAAGAAAATGTGGTATAATATTAGTATATGCACATGCATATAAAATTAATGAAATGGAGGAGTACAGATGGAAGACATTTATTTCCCAGACTTACAACAAGTGCTGGAAACAGCGACTACAATGGATGAGGTTTGGGAAGAGTATATAAAGACTCTACGATCAAACCCATCTATTACTAATTTCCTCTATGCCAACAAGCTTGAGGAATTCCGGAATATGCTGGCAATACCAAAGCTTCGCGAACTCGAGGAAGAGTTCCATGAAGTAAAAGAACACCTGCGGGATCTTGCTGAACTGTATGGCATAAGGATTAGGCTCATAAGAAGACAAAAGGATTTTGTAGGATTAAACGAGAAGATTCGTTTATTCTTACTCAAGAATTCACCGCTTGACAAAATCAACGACTTCCTTGGTTTTCGTATCATTTTGTGCACTGAAAGTAAAGATACACTGGAAACGGTTAACCTTTGCTATAAAGTGCTAAACAAACTGATTGAATACTTTGTGATGGAACGGGGGTGCATCCTGACAGAAGCAGAGCCTCTTCTGAAAGATGCGTATGTGACGAATGAAGAGGCAAAGATCGTTATTCCAGACACTAATATGATACTTCCTGGATTTGAAACCAATGTTAAGGATTACATTCGTAATCCAAAGGCAAACGGTTACCAGAGCCTTCATACAATTGTTAGGAAGAGCGATGGTCTAGTATTCGAAATTCAAGTGCGAACGCTGGCAATGGATATCAGAGCGGAATATGGCTCTGCAAATCACCTGCCATACAAAACAAGCAAGTATAAAGGTGCAGATATTGAATTGGATTTTACCAAACTGTCTATTAGAGGCTTTTATGCTTCAAAAAATGGAGATGTCTGCGACATGGTTTGCTTAGCAAAATCCGGAGATCCGTTCGGATTGTTGTAACAGAAAAGACTGCCTAGAGATAATTTTCTAGGCAGTCTTTTCTAAGCAAATAAAAAATATTAAAAAATAAATATTATCCTAGAATAATGATATAAGTTATGATATAATATGGAACGAAAAAAGAATGGAGGGTAAATATGGCTAAAATTACAAAAGAAACAGAAAAAACATTTGAAGAAAATCTAAAATATATTGGTCTAAATTTAAACAAAATACCATCCTTCCTAAAAAAATATGAAGGACTTAATTTTAGACCTTCTAAATCATATGATGATACAATCTATAAGGTATATAGATATGTGAATATAAAAGAAATAGAAATATTAATAACTCCAGAAAATAGATTAACAGATATAAAGCAAAGATATAAATTGTCTAGTCCAATTTGTGAATATTTAGATTCAGAGAAAGAAGAAAATATAGAAAAATTTGCTAAATTTATAAAATTAGTATCAACTATTAATAAAGAAAGAATAGAAGAAATATCGAAAGAACAAGAAGAATTAAATGATAAAATACCATTTGAAGTAAAATATCCAAATAACTTTATTTGGCAAATATATTATTCAGACTATGCAAAAAAATATTTTATGTTGGTGGCAACAGAAGAACAAGATAATAATGCTTTATTTTATTTATTAAAAGAGCAAATAAAAAACATAAGAGCCAGAAAACCAAGATATATTTTCGTTCCAGTAAGTCATATGGAATATACAGGAGAATTTTTAAGTAAATCTGAAATAGATGATATGGAAAATTACTTATGGTATTTTACGAAAGAGTGGCCAAATATTTATGAAATATTTGATAAGGATAATAACATGTTTATAAAAATAGTAGGGGAAACTAATATTTATGAGAAAATGAGGACTACTTACAGCATAACTCTAGATACTAAAGAAAAAGCAGTAGAGTTATATAAAATACTAAAAGCTATGTTTATATTAGCAACAGGTGCAAGAGAAGAATATAAATTTGTTACAAAGCTTAATAGTGACGGAGAAATTGAGTTTTGGAATAATAATACAAAAATAGAATATGACAAATTATCTGAATATATAAAATTAGAATATTTAGACAAAATAGATAGACTAAAATATGAAGAAAAAGAACAGAAAGAATTAAAAAGAAAATTAGCAAAATTTAAAATAGTAATAGAAGACTTGACTCAAGAATATTTGTTAAGACAAAAACAAATAGCAACATTTTTAGAGTGTAAGAAAACATTTTTTGGTAGAGTAAAATATTTCTTTAGAAAAAAGAAAGATGAAAAAATTATTAAAAAGCCAGAAAAAAGAGAACAAAATGAAGAAAAGAAAGATGAAACATTAGAAGCCTTATACGAGTTAAAAGAACAATATACAATAGAAGATTTAATAAATATATGTACAAAATTAGAAGAAGTAAAAAAGGAAAATTCAAACCTAATACTTGATTTGAAAGCAATAGAAACTAAAAAAGAAATATTATCTAAAAAAATAGATAATGCAGATTTGTATATAAAGGAAATAGATAAACATAAAAAGAGTATTTTTGAGTTTTGGAAGTTTACAAGTAAAGATGAAATGCAAACTTTAGCTCAAGCGGAAGAGGAAGAAGAAAATGAAAAAACAAAAATGAAAAAGTATTTTGATTACGATGAGGATTTAGAAGATTTAGGGAAAAAAATGGATGAGCTGCAAAGAAGGAAACTTTCTAAAAATGAGACTGATGCAATGTTTGCTGTAAAAATTGTGCCAAATTCTTTTAGAGAACTAGAAGAACAAGAGGTTGTGGGAAATAAAGAACTTAAAGAGGAAGAGAACCAAAAAACAAAAACTAGAAAGAAAAAGATAATGTCAGCAATAGAAAAAGATTTACAAGAATTGCAGAAAGAATATGAAAACGATATAGAGATAATTAATGCTAAAGACTATGATATTTTTGGAGGACTAGTAGAGGATAAAACAAAAATTAAAGCTATAAATAATGTTAAGCATAGAGAAATAGAAAAAGATAAGTATAAAGTACTTAATGTAAATATGGATACAGATATAGAAGCATATACTTTAAATATACACAGTTATTTACAATTAATAAAAGAAGCACTAAACAAGATACAGTCACCATATGATATGTCTGTATATTGCCTAAATGCTAAGAAAGGTATTGAAGGAATACATATATTTGATATAAATCCTAAAAATGCTATAGAACAGGAAATAAGAAGTAGAAAAAATAAATTAATACTTTGTAAAATAAACATAAAGGAAAACACGCCAGCAGTATTTTATACCAATATAATGTTTTATGATAATTTTAATAAAACATTACCAGTTGGTATGGACTTATCAACAGAAGTATTATTAGATACAAATAAGTTAAATTTGAAATTTGTAAAAGAAGATAATTTCTATGTGAATTATAAAATGAATGAATTTGACTTTGATACAAAGGAAATAGTTGTATATGAGTATAATGTAGAAACATAAAAGAAGATAAACTATATAGCTTGCTGCTATATAGTTTATTTTATACCAGTTATCACTTTATAAAACCGGTTATCTGAAAAAAATGATAATGTATAAAAAAGATAATTAAATAAAAATTATTTTAAAAGTAAATAAAGATATGGGCAAGAACAATAAAATAATCAATCATATAAAAAATATAGATAATGAAGCTGAAAGAAAAAATCAAATAGAATACAGTATAGAGAAAAATTGGATAAATAATCAAGAAGCAAATGAACTATATTAAGATTAAATATTAAAAGTCACAATTTTATAATTGTGACTTAAAAAATATAAAAATCCTCTTGACAAAACGAACAAATGGTTGTAATATAAATGCAGTAAATTTACAAACAAAAATTTGCACATAGAACAAGGAGGAATACGAATGATATCTACATTACACATCAAAAATATAGGGATTATAGAGGATTTATCTATAGATTTTAATGAAGGACTTAATATACTTACAGGAGAAACGGGCGCAGGGAAAACCTTGATAATTGGTGCTTTAGGGATAATCGCAGGAGGAAGATTCTCAAAAGATATGATAAGAAATGGAGAGAAATATTCTTTTGTGGAAGCAAGTATATTTTGTCCAGAAAATCCAAACTCAATAGATGGAAATATTATTGTATCAAGAGAAGTGTATTCAAATGGGAGAAATTCATGTAAATTTAATGGACGTCTAGTAACCGTAAATGAATTGAAAGAGTTAATGTCAGATATTATAGATATACATGGACAACAAGACAATCAAAATTTATTAAATTCTAGTAAGCATATAACATACTTAGATGATTTTATAGGAAATGAAATATTGGAGTTGAAATCTAAATATATAGAGTTATATAAAAGATATAGCGAAATAAATAGCAAATTAGATAAGAATTATGGGGATGACAAAGAAAAAGAAAGAAGATTAGACTTACTTAATTATCAATTAAGAGAAATAGAAAATGCAAAATTAAAAATAGGAGAGGATATAAAACTTAATGAAGAACATAATTTGATGAAAAACTGTCAAAAACTACAAGAAAACTTAGAAGCAATAGATGAGAATTTAAGTAATCAAGCCATAGAAAGCGTATCCAATTCAATAAGATGTCTAGAAAAAATTTCATCATGTGGAAAGATGTATGAGGAAAAACTTTTAGAATTAAAGAGCATATATTATGAAATACAAGAACTTACAAGAGATATATCAAGCATGAAAGAAGATGTATTTTTTGATGAAGAAGAAAGAGATAATGTAGAAAAAAGAATAGATGAAATATTTTCATTAAAAAGAAAATATGGAAACAGTATAGAAGAAATATTAAGATATAAAGAAAAATTAGAAATGGAAATTAATGAAATACAAAATGTAGATGAGATAAATAATAAGTTGAAACAAGAAAAAGAGATAGTAAAAAAGCAAATGTTAGAACTATGTACAAATATGAATCTAATAAGAATAAAGTATGCCAATATTATTTCCAATAAGATTAATTTAGAATTAAAGGATTTAGAGATGGGAAATGCTACTTTAAGAGTAGCATTGGAAAAACTTGAAAATTTCAATTTTAATGGTTTAGATAAAGTAGAATTTATGATATGTACAAATAAAGGAGAAGAAGAAAAAGAACTTTGTAAAATTGCATCAGGAGGAGAAATGTCAAGAGTTATGCTAGCTATAAAAACAGTACTTGCAGAAGTAGATAAAGTATCTACTTTAGTATTTGACGAAATAGATACAGGAATAAGTGGAAAAGCTGCAAAAGCAGTTGGTGAAAAGTTAAGAACAATATCAAATAATCATCAAGTAATGGTTGTAACACACTCTGCTTCAATAGCGGCAAAAGGAGAATTCAACTACTATATTAGTAAAAAAACGTTAAATGATAAAACATATACAGAAATAAGAAAATTAAATGAGGAAGAAACAGTTGAAGAAATTGCTAGAATTTCTTCAGGAGATATTACAGATATATCTCTAGCGCATGCAAAAGAATTGAGAAAAGTTTGTTAAAACTTTATAAAAGATTTATTTATAAATATTGAAAAATATATACAATTTACATGAAATTAATATGTAAATATTGTATATATTTTTTGTATGGATTTTATAATCACAAATATAATAAATTTGTAAAACATATATTAGGTTTACTTTCTAATAATTCTTTAAATAATTGGTTTACAAAAATAGTAAAATAGTATATAATATTTATCGTATGAAAAGTGCATAAATGCTTAAATGGAGGGAGATATTATGGAAAACAATAATGAAGGACAAGAGTTAGATTTGAACCAATTAATGTTAGTAAGAAGGGAAAAATTAGATAAACTAAAACAAGAAGGAAAAGATCCATACCAAATAACGAAATTTAATAGAACACATAAAAGTAAAGAAATAATAGACAATTATGAAGAATTAGAAGGAAAAGAAGTAGTAGTAGCTGGAAGACTTATGGCTAAAAGAATTATGGGAAAAGCGTCTTTTTGTCATATTCAAGATGGTGAAGGAAAAATCCAAAGTTATGTTAGCATAAATGAACTTGGAGAAGAAAGCTATAAAGCATTTAAAGAAGATGATATAGGAGATATTATAGGAATAAAAGGTTTTGTATTTAAAACAAAAACTGGAGAAGTATCGATACATGCTAAAGAAGTAACTCTTCTTTCAAAATCTCTAAGACCACTTCCAGAAAAGTTTCATGGATTGAAGGACACAGATTTGAGGTACAGACAAAGATATGTAGATTTAATCGTTAATCCAGAAGTTAAAGATACATTCAGAAAAAGAACTGAAATTATAAAAGAAATGAGAAGAATTCTTGATGAAAAGGAATATATTGAAGTAGAAACACCAATACTTAATACAATAGCTGGTGGTGCTTCAGCAAGACCGTTTATTACACACCATAATACATTAGATATAGACATGTATTTAAGAATTGCAACAGAATTATACTTAAAAAGATTAATAGTTGGTGGATTTGATAGAGTTTATGAAATAGGTAGAATATTTAGAAATGAAGGTATGGACTTAAAACATAATCCAGAGTTTACAAGTATAGAATTATATCAAGCTTATGCAGATTTAGAAGACATGATGAACATTACAGAAGAATTAATTACAAAAACAGCTATGAAAGTTTTAGGAAAAACAAAGATAACTTACCAAGGACAAGAAATTGACTTAACACCAGGAAGCTGGAGAAGAATCACTATGATAGATGCAGTAAAAGAAGCAACAGGAGTTGATTTCCATACAATTAATACAGACGAAGAAGCAATGAAAGCTGCTAAAGAAGCTGGTGTTCCAGTAGATCCTATTAAAACTACAAGAGGAGATATTATAGCTGCATTCTTTGATGAAAAAGTAGAAGAAACATTAATTCAACCAACATTTATATATGAATATCCAATAGAAAATTCACCACTTGCTAAAAAGATGGAAAATGATGAAAGAATGACACAAAGATTTGAATTATTTATCGGCGGAAGAGAATATGCTAATGCATTTGCAGAATTAAATGACCCAATAGACCAATATGAAAGATTTTTAGCTCAAGTAAAGCAAAGAGAAGCAGGAGATGACGAAGCTAATATGATGGATACAGACTTCGTAACAGCTCTTGAATATGGCATGCCTCCAACAGGTGGTATGGGCATGGGAATTGATAGATTAGTAATGCTTCTTACAGATGAAGCATCAATAAGAGATGTATTGTTCTTCCCAACTATGAAACCACTTAATAATAATTAATAAGTTCTAATGAAAGTTTAATACTTGAAACTATGAAAAATAAATGAATGCGAAAGAATGATTGAATTATAAAAATAAATTTGAGAGTTTCATATATTAATATATAGAATTCCGAGAAAGGAACAAAAGAAATGAAAAGGGATGTAGTAAAAATTGTAATTGCAGATGGAGATTATATGGAAGCATATGTTCCATTTCCTACTAGCAAAGAAAATGATGACGAAAAAGTAAAAAGAGGTATGCTTTCTCGTCTTGGAATGAAATCAGAAGAAATTGATAGCGTTATTGATAGCATAGAAGTTGAATTTGATAATGGTGCAGATGGAATGTTTGATGATGGTCCATATACTCCAGTTAAGTTGGTAAAAACTATATATAATGAACCGCCACTAATAGATATTCCACAATTAGAATCAATTCCAGAACAGGATAAAGAAAATTCTAGAAAACCAAGACAAACGATGCTTCAACAATACTATGGTAATAAAGAAGCAGAGGCTACAAGGGTAAGAGCATTCGACAGATTTAAGTCACATGTGGTTCAAGAAGAGATAGATGTGTATAATGAGGATGGAACAAAAAGGAAGATACAAGTATATACAATAGAAGATTACAAAGAAAAGTCACAAGATTCTGATGAACTATTATTAGATGGATATCAAACAAGACTTGAAAGATTATCTAGAGCGCATCAAAGAGATTTCTCACCATATCAAAGAGAATTTCAAAGATTAAAAAAAACTGCAATAAAAGAAATTATGCAACGATATGAAGAGATGCATTCTATTAATCCAGAAGAAGCAGAAAAATTTAAAAAAGAAACTATGGAATGTATTTCTACATTTAGAGATCCAAAATTTGAAAAAAAAGCAATTCAGGCACTAATCGACCAGGACACAGAATTTATAGAAACAAACAACTATACATATAATTCTCGCCAAAATACATCAGAGAATTTAAAAACAATGGGGAAAGATGGAGAAAAAGCTGTAAAAGCTCAAATATCTGATGAACAATCAAATTTACAAAAATTTGGACTTAAAACTATGAATTTCTTTATTGAAGTTAGAAACCATACAAGAGCGCCAATAAATAAAGCGATAGGAACATATGTTGCATCACCTATTTATAGAGCCCTCATGAAAGTTACACAATCTAAATCTAAAGGTCCGGTGAGCGTTGAAGGATATTTAATTACACCTATGGAAGATATGCTTGCAACATCTCAAAAACATTCTAGAGGTATGTTTAAAAACAAACCATCTCACAGATATCATGCTAGAAAAGATTATTTTATAACTAGAGCAAGAGAAGAAATGCAAAGACAAGCTAGTGAGAATAAAGAGCAACAAACAGATAAAAAGGTGCCAAGAGTAACTATGGGACAACTTATAAAATTAGCAATTATACCAAGAGTAAAAGCAATTACTGATTATAAGGAAGGAAATAAAGCAATTTTAAATGCAGGCCTACATGACATCGAAGAAGCTACTAATGAAAGACGTATGCAAATGATGCAAAAAAGAAATAGAATAGTAGATTCTATAAACAGGATTAAATCATACGAAAAGGAAATAGAAGATTTAAAATCGTTAGAGAAAGTAACAAAAGATTCTGAGGAAAAGGCAAAGATAACACAAATAATACAACAAAGAGAATTATGCAAACTAAAATTAGAAGGAAGATTAGCAGAAACAGAAAGAATGGAAGTGGATAGCATTTCAACAGATGCTGTTTCAATGGCACAACATGATAAAGCAAATAAAGCAAACATGTCTACATTCATAAGAGGGTTTAAAATCGCAGCTAAAGGTGCTATAAGTGCTTATATTAGCAAATACATTTATGGAGAAATAGCACATCAAACAAAAACACCAGACAAAATAGAATATATACCTAGAAAAACAAATGAAGTTGAAAGAGAGATTGAAGAGACAATTAAAGACACCGTACCAGGTATGGACAAAGAAGCTGTTGGAAATATAACGTTAGATGACATATACTCTAAAGGTAGTGGGCTTTTGACATATGATGCTTATGGAGGAAATCAAATAGAAGACAAAACATCTTTCTTTAGAGGCTTGGCTTTTGAACTTGATGGGAAATTATGTTCTGGTTCAGACGGAAGAGGTTTTGATCCTACGGTTTTAACAGATGTTAAATTAGATCAAACTTTAGATAATGATACACCTATAGTATCTTTGATTCAAGAAATAATACAAGATAAATATGGAAAACAATTCTCGACAGATGAGATAAGTGATATGATAATAAGTGGTAAAATTTCAGGAATTGATATTTGGAGATCTACTTCTCAAGATGGTATTCCAATGGGATGGCTTGATGCTTCGGAAATAGTACCGGAAATGATAAATAATGGAACACATGAAGTTGCAAGAAAAGTTACCAAAACGATAAGAGAAATCATATCAACTCCAGGGGAATATGTTTTAAAGCCAGGAATTGAATATGAATATATTACAAAAGAGGTGAATCCACTAGTATTGGCATCACAATTAGCACTTACAGCATCAGAAATATCAGATTTAAACGAGTTTTTAAGGTTTACAAGAAGTCAAGAATCAATTCAAAGAAGACAACCTAAACTTTTAAAACTTATGGCAAAGGAAAATGCTAGAAAAAGAGAAGAAAAGGAAAAAAATGGAAAAACGTCTAAAGATTCTAATATAAAAGGTACAAGTGAAAGAGATACTATGCAAGTTAAGAAAAAAAGAGACATTAAATCGTTCCAAAGAAGTAATAAACCTAAAACTAGATATTATGCTCATATAAGTGATAGTATGAAAAGAGCTTCGGAGATGGAATCTGAGAAAAGAAGAGATGTTACTGTTTTTGAAGGATTTATAGGTACTAGAAAAGGTGACTTGGCAAGCGGTTACGATGAAAATTTGATAGGCGTAAATGACAGAGAAAAAAATATAGATATTGAAAGGGACTAAACTTATGAATAATTCAAATGATAAAGTTATAATAGAATTATATGACAATGAAAGACAAGTTCATAAATATGAATTATTAGATATTGTTAATTATGATGATAAAGAATATGCGGTTATGCTTCAGGAATATTCTTTGGATAGTGAGGTTGAAATTTTTTGTTTGAAGCATTCAAAAGATAAGTCAGCAACATTATATAAGCCAGAACCTGATAATTATATAGCATCACAAGTTTATGAAATGTTTAAAGAGAAATTTCAAAAATATTATAGTGACCGTATAAAGTTTAAGGAATAAATATTATAGAAAATTTACTAATATATTTTTTAGGTTGAATAAATAGCAGTACAATTAAAACAAAAGGTACAGTTATTTTAGAAAATTGGAGATTAATTATGACCAATTATGTTTCAATAGAAGAACAGCTAAATGAAGAAGCAAAGAGAATTTTAGTACTAATAAAAAAAGACTATTATAATGTTATGAGTGAAGAAAAGAAAAAAATACTAGATAATTTATTAAATGGGCAAGTAGTTATAGTTAGTAGAGGAACAAGTAAATTTAAAGATAATACACTTGCTCATGGAGGAAGAGCTTTAGGAGATGGAAAGGTGCATTTTTATCCAGATGTAAGAAATTTTGAGTCGGATAAAGAAATAGTAGGAACTTGTAAAAGATTATTACCACATGAATGTTTTCATTATTTTATACAACCAGATGCAATTAGACTGGAAGATAATCTAGAAAAAGAAATGGCAAGCTTTTATACAGAGGGATTAGTGGAAAGAGAAGCAAGAAAATTTAGTGAAAAATACGGAAGTGCTGTTCCTTTTGAAAAAGCAAATTATGGATATAATATAAATTTTGTGAATAGAATACAAAATAGTTTACAAGCAACTAATTATAGTACCATTTTTAGCGAAAGTGACTATATAAAAGGAATTGGTAAATATTTAAATGAATATAGGAGAATATTACAAGAAAGAGAAAGTGACTTAAATGCTATAAGAGAAATGGTAGGAGGAGTTCCAATCAACTTAAGAAAAAGGATACAAAGTAAAATGAGGACGATTGCTTTACAAAATGGAGGAATACTAGGACTAAAAGAAAAACTAGAAGAATTAGGAATTACTTTGCAAAGAAATATAGAGAATTTAAAACAGACTGACGAGGATAGGGAAATTTAAGATAAGCAGATTATGGGGAAAATTTACTTAAATATATTAGAAAAGGAAAATCGATTATGTATATAGATAGAAGATTTATATTTTTAATCATAGCATTAATGCTATTTAGCTCTTTAATGAGCCTACTTTCAAGTGAAGATGCGTTACTTGCGTTTGTTATTTCTATACCAGGAATAATAATCGCAATAACATTTCATGAATTTGCTCATGCTTTCGTAGCAGACAAATTAGGAGATGATACTCCAAGAAGACAGGGAAGATTGAATTTAAATCCATTCAAACATTTAGATTTATTTGGTACAATAATGTTAGTATTTGCAGGATTTGGATGGGGAAAACCTGTTGAGATAAATCCAAGAAATTTTAATAGAAATATGTCTCTTTCTAAAGCAGAAGCTATTGTATCAGCTGCTGGGCCATTAATGAATTTTATACTAGCAATTGTATTTGAAATTATTTTTTGCTTACTAGTATTATTAGTACCAGGGGTAAGTGTAGTTAATGGGATAAACGGAATTACTATTTTAGCTTCAAGTCAAGCAGTAAGAATTGCAATTAGTATAGTACAAAGTATAGTAGCAATCAATATAGGTTTAGGAGTATTTAACCTAATTCCATTACCACCGCTAGATGGTTCAAAAATATTATGTGGATTTTTACCATACAATGCGAGAAATTGGATTGAATCACATAGTCAAATATTTGAAATAATATTTATAGCATTGTGGATTGTAGGAATATTAAGTTTAATAGTAAGACCAATAATTTTAGGCGTTAATGAAGGTTTAACATATTTATTTATGCAAATATTTGGAATAATATAGCTTAAAAATAGGAGAAATGATGAAAGATATAATTACATTAGGAATTGAATCAAGTTGCGATGAAACCTCTGTAGCAGTAGTGAAAAACGGTAGAGAGGTTTTATCGAATGTTATAAACTCACAAATAAGGATACACGAAAAATTTGGAGGTGTTGTACCAGAAATAGCTTCTAGAAATCATATAGAAGCCATTTCTGGTGTAGCAGAGCAAGCAATAAAAGAAGCAGGAATTACTTATAAAGATATAGATAATATAGCATGCACATATGGACCTGGATTAGTAGGCGCGCTACTCGTAGGGGTATCATATGCGAAAGGATTAAGCTATGCTTTAAATAAGCCTCTAACGGGGACAAATCATATAGAAGGACATATTGCAGCTAATTACATAACACATAAGGAATTAAAACCACCATTTTTATGTTTAATAATCTCTGGTGGTCATACTCATTTAGTACATATTAAAGATTATGATAAATTTGAAATAATAGGGAAAACTAGGGATGATGCAATAGGAGAAGCTTTCGACAAAGTGGCTAGAGTTATCCGGTCTTGGATATCCTGGAGGACCAAAAGTAGATAATTTAGCGAAAGAAGGGGAACCTAACATAGAATTACCTAAAACACATATTGATGGATTAGATTTTAGCTTTAGTGGAGTAAAAACAGCTATAATAAATTTACATCATAAAAATCCAGATATAAATAAAGCTGACTTATGTGCAAGTTTTGAAAAATATGTAACAGATATATTAGTAACAAATAGTTTGAAGGCAGCAAAAGAACTTGGAACAAAAACTATTGCTCTAGCAGGAGGAGTATCAGCAAATTCATATATTAGAAAACAATTTGTAAAACTAGAAAATGACGGGTATAAAATATATTATCCTGATCCAATATTGTGTACCGATAATGCCGCTATGATAGCTTCAGCTGGGTATTATAGATATATATCTGGAGTAGTATCTGATTTAGAATTAAATGCAGTACCAAACTTAAAAATACAAGATCAGAATAGTTAATATATAGATAGGAGTTTAAAATGTCGATATATGCAATAGCAGATTTACATTTATCATTCTTACATAATAAACCGATGGATATATTTGGAGATAATTGGGAAAATCATGCTGAAAAGATAAAGGATAATTGGATAAAAAAAGTAAGACAAGAAGACTATATAATTCTTCCAGGTGATTTTTCATGGGAGATGAATTTAGAAGATACTAAATTGGACTTTGAATATTTAAGTAATTTGCCGGGTAAAAAAATATTATTAAAAGGAAATCATGATTATTGGTGGACAACTGTATCAAAAATGAATAAATTTTTAAAAGAAAATAGTTATGCAAGCATAGAATTTTTGTACAATAATAGCTATTTAATAGATAATAGAATAATTGCTGGAACAAGAGGATGGAATATACAAGATACAGACAGTGATAGTAAAATGGTAAAAAGAGAAAATGCAAGATTGGAATTATCAATACAAGATGGAATAAATAGATTTGGAAAAGATAAAGAAATTATAGTGTTTATGCACTATCCACCAATTAATAGAAATGTTAATGGAATTACTGAAAAAACAGACTTTGTTAAGACATTAGAAAAGTATAATATACATAGGTGCTATTATGGACATTTACATGGAACTTCACATAAAGATGCAATAGAAGGAAATGTACAAGGAATTGAATATAAGTTAATAAGTGCAGATTATTTGAAATTTGATTTAATAGAGATATAAGGAGAATAGATATGGGAAGAAATATTGAAATTAATATTCCGATGTTTATAGGTATAATATTATTAATTGCTATTGTAACTTCTATATTAGTATTGGGAACAAATAAAGTTAAAGATTTAATGTATGAAACTGGTTACGACTATCACGAAAGTTCAAATACAATAGAAAGTTGGTTTAATCGTAACACACTAAATAATGAGCAAATAAATAATGATAATACAAATTCGTATAATGCAAACTTATTTGAAAGTAGTAATATTATTTATTAATATAGTAAATACGCAATAACCCATATTCACAATATGTCATATAATATTGTAGTAAAATATTGAAAAAGATATGTAAACTATTGCAAAATGAAAAAAATGTGATATAATAATTAAGCTTATTATAAATATAACATGAAAGGAATGAAAAAAATGAGCGTAAAAGTAGAAAATACAGAAAACAAAAATGAAGTTAAATTAACATTTAATATCGAAGCAGAAAAATTTGAGGAAGCAATGAAAAAGGTATATACAAAAACATCAAAATATTTTAATATACCTGGATTTAGAAAGGGAAAAGCACCAATGCAATTAGTTGAAAGACAATATGGTTCAGCTATATTTTATGAAGATGCTTTTAATGAATTAGTGCCAGAGATATACGATGAAGCTATAAAAGAAAATAAAATTGAAGCTGTTAGCAGACCAAATATAGATATAGTTCAAATGGAAAAAGGTAAGGAACTAATCTTTACAGCAACAGTTGAAACAAAGCCAGAAGTAGAACTTGGAAAATATAAAGGTATAGAAATTAAAAAAATAGAGTATACTACAACAGACAAAGATATAGAACATGAATTAGGTCATATGGCTGAAAGAAATGCGAGACTAGTAACTGTTGAAGATAGACCAGTAGAAAAAGGAGATATTACAACTATAGATTTCGAAGGTTCTATAGATGGTGTTCAATTCGAAGGTGGAAAAGCTGAAAATCATGAATTAGAAATAGGAAGTAATACATTTATACCAGGGTTTGAAGACCAAATAATTGGTATGAAATTAGAGGAAGAAAAAGATATAAAAGTTAAGTTCCCAGAAGATTATTTTTCAAAAGACTTAGCAGGAAAAGATGCTGTATTTAAAGTAAAACTACATGAAATAAAGAAAAAAGAATTACCAAAAATAGATGATGAATTTGCTAAAGATGTTAGTGAATTTGATACTGTTTCTGAATTAAAAAATAGTATAAAAGAAAAATTAGATACAGAAAATGCAGAAAAATCTAAATATGAGACAGAAGAAGAAGCAATAAAAGTTGTATGTGATAATACAAAATTAGATATTCCAAATGGTATGATAGAATTAGAAATTGATAATATGATAAAAGATATGGAAACAAGATTATCATATCAAGGTTTAAATCTAAATCAATATCTTCAAATAATGGGTAAAACTGAAGCTGACATGAGAGAAAACTTTAAAGAACAAGCTGAAAAATCTATAAAATCTAGATTAGTATTAGAAGCTATAGTAAAAGCTGAAAACTTTGAAGTTACACCAGAAGAAGTTAGCGAAAAAGTAAAAGAAATGGCAAAACAATATGGAAGAAAAGAAGAAGAGCTTCTAGAAAATAAAGAACTAAAAGAATACATAGAAAATAATATAAAAACACAAAAAGCAATAGAATTTATAGTTAAAAATGCAAAGAAGAAATAATTAATATAGAAGGTTAGGGGGAAATATATTTATTATATATGCTGAATATAAAATAAAGAAATTTTGCCACTGACCTTTTTTAGTTTTTTAAACATAAAAGATGTTTAAGATTAATTTTTAAATACATAATTAAATAATAAAAATAAAGATATCAAAAGATAATCTTTAAAAATTTAGATTGGAGGAATTTAAGAATGGAGAGAAACAGTTTAGTTCCATATGTTATAGAACAAACAGCAAAAGGAGAAAGATCATATGATATTTTCTCAAGATTATTAAAAGACAGAATAATATTTTTAGGGGAAGATGTAAATCCAACATCAGCAAGCTTAGTTATAGCACAATTGTTATTTTTAGAGTCAGAAGATCCTGATAGAGAAATTAGTTTATACATAAATAGCCCTGGTGGATCAATTACAGACGGAATGGGAATTGTAGATACAATGAACTACATAAAATGCCCAGTAACAACTATTTGTATAGGTATGGCAGCTAGTATGGGTGCAGTACTTTTAGCATCAGGAGAAAAAGGAAAGAGATTTGCAACACCTAATGCAGAAATATTAATTCACCAACCATTAATAGCAGGTGGAGGACTATCAGGACAAACAACAGAAATTAAAATACATGCAGACCATATGGTAAAAACCAGAGAAAAATTAAATAAATTATTAAGTGAAAGAACAGGCCAAAGTTTAGAGACAATTATGAGAGACACTGAAAGAGATAATTATATGACAGCAGAAGAGGCTTTAAAATATGGACTTATAGATGGTATCATGGATAAAAGAAAATAATATTTAGAATAATTAAAAGAACTAAAAGATAAAAAAATAAAATGAGAAAGGAAATGAAAATGTCAAACAATAAGCAAAAAAATGTAAGATGTTCTTTTTGTGGAAAATCACAAGATGAGGTAGATAGAATAATAGCTGGACCAGGAGTATATATTTGTAGTGATTGTATAAAAGTTTGTTCAAGTATAGTAGAAGACGATTTATATGAAGAAGACGAAATAACATACACAACAACAGAAAAAGAAGAATTACCAAGCCCGGCGGAAATTAAATCCATATTAGACACATATGTAATAGGACAGGAAGAAGCAAAGAAGACTTTGGCAGTTGCAGTATATAACCATTATAAACGTATAAATAGCAATGAAGAAAAAGATGATGTAGAACTTCAAAAAAGTAATGTTCTATTACTTGGACCAACAGGATGTGGAAAAACACTACTTGCTCAAACACTTGCTAAAATATTGAAAGTACCATTTGCAATAGCTGATGCTACAACACTTACAGAGGCAGGATATGTTGGAGAAGATGTAGAAAACATATTATTAAAACTAGTTCAAGCAGCAGATTATGACATAGAGAAAGCAGAGAAAGGAATTATATATATAGATGAAATAGATAAAATTTCGAGAAAATCAGAAAATCCATCTATAACAAGAGACGTAAGTGGGGAAGGAGTACAACAAGCGTTACTTAAAATAATAGAAGGAACAACAGCGTCTGTACCACCACAAGGTGGAAGAAAGCATCCACATCAAGAATTTTTACAAGTTAATACTTCAAATATATTATTTATATGTGGAGGTGCATTTGAAGGATTAGAAAATATTGTAAAAGAAAGAATAGGCAAAAAATCTATTGGGTTTGGTGCTACAATAGAAAGTAACAAGGATATAGATAAATACAAGGTGTTTGAACAATTATTACCACAAGATTTATTGAAATTTGGATTAATTCCAGAATTTGTAGGACGTTTGCCAATAATCGCAACACTTGAAGAATTAAATAGAAAAGCGTTAATAGATATTGTAACAAAACCAAAAAATGCTTTAGTAAAACAATATAAAAAACTTTTAAAAATGGATAATGTAGAATTAGAATTCGAATCAGAAGCATTAGAATCAATTGTTGATAAAGCAATAGAGAGGAAAACTGGTGCAAGAGGTTTACGTTCTATTATAGAAGAAATAATGAGAGATATCATGTTTGAAATACCATCAAATCCTAAAATAGAAAAATGTATTGTTACAAAAGAAACTGTTTTAAATGGTGCATCACCAAAACTTGTTATTAACAATACAAGAGAAGTGTCAAGAAAAAATAATATAAGTAAAAGAGTATCTACTAAAAACAATGTAACGACTGCATAACATAAATATTGCAATAGGAGGTAATAATATATGGAGAAATTTTTGAAAAAAGCGGGATGGACTTCAATAATAACTTCATTGGTATTAGCATTTATTGGCTTGGTTATGATATATAACCCACAAACTACTATGCAATTTATTTCTACAGTATTAGGAATATTCTTTATAGTACTTGGAGTAATAAAATTAATAAACTATTTTGTAATGAAAGGAAATTCTAGTTTATTTAACAATGATATTGCTTTAGGAATAATCTCAATTCTGATAGGACTTGTAGTAATCGTATATAGTAGTACGATAGAAAATATATTTAGAATTATGATAGGAATTTGGATTATATATAGTGGGTTTACAAGACTTACATTATCATTTAAATTGAAAAATGTAAACGAAAAAATATGGGCATTTGTTCTATTATTATCAATATTAATGATAATTGGTGGAATATATGTAACATTCTATCCAGCTGCATTAATAATTACTATAGGAATAATAATTTTAGTATATGCAATAATGGATTTAATAGAAAGCTTTATATTTATGAGAAATATAAAGGATATGGAGTAAAGATATAATAAAAGGGCAGACTTAATAAAGTTTGCCTTTTTTATATTATCAATTATGATACTATCGGAATTTATTAAAAATTTATTAAAAAGCTTTCATTTTTAATTAATATATTATATAATAAATGAGTAAATTTATATAAGGAATAATAGACAAAAATACACTTAATCAAAGGAGGTTTATCATGCCAGGAGAAGATGATAAAACGAAAATGTATAAAATTCAAAATCCAAATAGTAGAAATGGAAAAAGAAGTAACGATGAGGACACAAAGAAAATGAAAAAAGTTAAAGGAAAAAAAGCAAAAAAAGAAAAGAAACACCCTAAACTTCGTAAATTCATAAAAATATTTATAATTTTATGTATTTTGTTATGTTTAGCAGCAGTTGGTGCATTTGCAGCGATATTCTTTGGAGATACTTGGGAAATATCAGAATCAGATTTAGTAATAAAAATGCAAAATTCAAGTACATATAATAATAAAGGAAAATTACTTCATAAACTTGCAGGAGAAGAAAATAGACAAATAATATCATTATCAGAAATGGGAGAATATATTCCAAAAGCGTTTATAGCGATAGAAGACGAAAGATTTTACGAGCATAGCGGAATAGATTTATACAGAACAGCAGGTGCAATAGTTACATATGTACTAAATGGTGGTAATTCTTCATTTGGTGGAAGTACCATTACACAGCAATTAGTTAAAAACTTATTGGATGATGATGAAGACAGCATAGAAAGAAAAATAAGAGAATGGTCACGTGCATATAAAGTTGAAAAAATGATATCAAAAAGCCAGATACTAGAATTGTACTTAAATGAAATATTTATGGGTGGTACAGTCTATGGAGTAGAAAGTGGGGCAAATTACTATTTTGATAAATCAGCGGATGAATTAAGTTTGGCCGAGTCAGCTTTTTTGGCAGGAATAAACCATTCACCAAACTATTATAATCCATTTGAAGGTGAGGACAATGAAGAAGATATAAAAACAAGAACAAAAACTGTTCTAGGACAAATGCTAGAAGTAAAAGACCAAGATGGTAATACTTTCATAACGCAAGAACAATATGATGAAGCAATAGCTGAAGTAAATGAAGGATTAAAATTTAAAGAAGGAAAGTTTTCTGAAACATCAGATTTATCTTTCTTAGAAGTAGATGCAATAGAACAAGTCATAGAAGACATGATGGAAGAATACGATATGAATTATGACGCAGCTAAAACAAGAGTATATAACAATGGATATAAAATATATACAACACAGGACAATGACATACAAAAAAGATTAGAAAAAGAATATTTAGATGATTACTATATACATGATTCATCTGAAAGAGAAGGAGAACATACTCAGTCTGCAATGGTAATAATAGATCATACTAACGGTCAAGTAGTAGGATCTGTAGGAGGTCTGGGAAAAGATTCACCAACTTATGGTACAAATAGAGCATCAAATTTAAATAGACAACCAGGTTCTTCAATAAAACCACTTGCAGCTGTAGCACCAGGATTAGAAGATGATGTAATTACTGCGGCCACCGTATATGATGATTCGCCAACTACTTTTGGGGATTATAATCCAGGAAATTCAACAGGATATTTAGGATTAACAACTGTAAGAGATGCTATAAAAAATTCTTCAAATATAGTAAACTTAAAAATACTTTCAAATGTTGGGACAGATAGAGCAGTAGAATTTTTAAATGAGGTAGGCTTAACTAACTTTAATAAAGATGAAGACTCAATGCTAACATTAGTATTAGGAGGCAGTACAAATGGTTCATCTCCACTACAAATGGCAGCAGCTTATGCAATGATTGCACGTGGCGGAGAATATATTGAGCCAACATTTTATACTAAAGTAGAAGATGCAAATGGAAATGTAATATTGGAAGCAAAACAAGAAACAAGAAGAGTAATGACAGAAGGAAATGCTTATGTATTATCAGAAATATTGACTGCACCAACAACAAGTGGAGGTACAGCTTGGGATTGTACAATACCTGGAATGGAAGTTGCAGCAAAAACAGGTACTACGACAGATTATAACGATTATTGGCTTTGTGGATTTACACCATATTATTCGGCAGCAACATGGTATGGTTATGATTACAAAGAATCAGTAGGTTATTATGGAAATCAAGCGAAAACAATATGGTCAAATGTAATGACCGATATCCATGAAGATTTAGAAGGAAAAGACTTTAAAAGACCAAGCAACATTGTGACAGCTAAAATATGTATGGATTCAGGAAGGGCAGCTACAGATGAATGTACAAGAACATATACAGAAGTATTTGTATCAGGAACTGTGCCAGGAAAATGTGATGGTCACAAAACAGTAAATGTATGTAAAGAAACAGGAAAACTTGCAACAGAGTATTGCCCAGAAACTGAAAAGAAAACATACCTATCTACACCAGAAAAAGAAGTAAATCCAAGTTGGAAAACTAATGCTGGTAAAAAGTATGAGGAAATAAAAGATACTTGTACAAAGCATACGGAAAAAACAATGACAATAACAGTAGAAGATGTAGTTGGAATGACAATATCAGAAGCAAGAAAAGCTTTAAGCGGACTTAATATACAAATTATATATAGTACTGATGACTCAAAACCAAATGGAATTATATTAGAGCAAAATATAGAAGAAGGAACAAAATTAAAAAAAGGTGGCACAATAATACTTACTGTAAATGATGTAAAAGAAGAACCAGAAGAGCCGGAAGAACCAATTCCACCAGATGGAAATGAGGTTGAAGAAGTAAACGAAGTAGTAGACACAAATACAATCAATTAAAATTACTTTAAGGAGAGGTTTATGAAAATAAAGCTATATAATACATTAAATAAACAAAAAAATGACTTTGTTCCCCTAGAGGGGAATGAAGTTAGAATATATTCATGTGGGCCAACAGTGTATAGTTATGCTCATATAGGTAATTTCAGAACTTATGTATTCATGGATAGTTTAAGAAGAGTTTTAAAATATAGTGGTTATACATTAAAACACGTAATGAATATAACTGATGTTGGACATTTAGAATCAGATGCAGATGAGGGCGAAGATAAAATGTTGAAAGCAGCAAGAAAAGAACAGAAAAGTCCTTATGAAATAGCAGAATTCTACACAAAAGCATTTTTTAAAGACATGGACAAATTAAATATAGATAAACCAGAAATAATTGCAAAAGCAACAGAACATATACCAGAAATGCTGGAATTTGCTAAAAAAATTGTGGAGAATGGATATGGATATGAAACAAGTACAGCTATATATTTTGATGTATCAAAATTAGATAAGTATCCAGTATTATCAAATAGAAATGTGGACGATCAAATTGCTGGTGCGAGAGTAGATGTAGACCCAGAAAAAAGAAATCCATATGATTTTGCAATTTGGATAAAAGCACCAGAAAGTCATATAATGAAGTGGGATAGTCCATGGGGATTATCATATCCTGGATGGCATTTGGAATGTTCTGCTATGTCCCAAAAGTACTTAGGAGAAGTATTTGACATACATACAGGAGGAGTAGATCATATACCAACACACCATGAAAACGAGATAGCTCAAAGCAAAGGGGCTTTTGGTAAAGTACCTGCAAAAACTTGGATGCATGTAGAATTTCTACAAGTTGATGGTGGAAAAATGTCAAAAAGTTTAGGCAATGTATATACTATATCTGATTTAGAAAGAAAAGGTATAGAACCTTTAGCATATAAACTATTTTGCTATACAGCACATTACAGAACGAAATTAAATTTTACATTTGAAGGTGCTTTGGCATCACAAAAAGCATTAAATAGATTAAGAGAAGGTTATATAAGACATAAAAAAGGAAATGATAATGTAGAAGAAAGCTTGATAAAAGAATACAAGAATAAATTTTTAGAAGCGATAAATGATGATTTAAATATACCATTAGCTATGGGAATTATATGGGAACTTGTTAGAAGTGAAGTAAAATCTAATAAAATAGCGGATTTATTAATAGATTTCGATCAAGTACTAGGACTAGATTTAATAAATTCTGAAAAATATATAGAAAGTCAAAAAAAATTAGAATTACCAGAAGAGATTAAACAATTATTAGAAAAAAGAAAAAGAGCAAGAGAAGAAAAAAATTGGAAATTATCAGATGAGATAAGAGACAATTTAAAGGAAAAGGGCTATGTTGTTAAAGATACAAAGGATGGAATGACAGTAGAGAAGATATAGCGAAAGGAGAAAATGGTGGAAAAGCAAAAGCTTTCGTTTTTTAAGAAAATTAAAACTAGTGTGCTAGATTTTGATGGATATCAAAATCTAGCATCTGAAAAAATAAGCAAAACAATTGGATATATTGCCTTAATTATTCTAATATTTAGTATAGTAATATCTATTACATATGTATGTAAATTTTGGACCATGATAAATAAATCAAAAGAATATATAAATACTGAAATTTCAGAAATTAAATATCAAAATTATGAATTAGATATAATACCTAATAATGAGAAAAAAACAATTGAAATAAATACTGAAAATGGTGGACAACCTGTAGTTATTATAAATACAGAAGCAGAGAATGAAAATGAAATAAATGAAAGTATTAACAACATAAAATCACAACAAAATGGAATATTAATTTTAAAAGATAGAATAATAATAAAAAGTGAAGTATCTAAAAATACAATAGAATACACATACAAAGAAATTTCAGAAAAGTATAATATAAATAAAATAGATAAAGAAGAATTAATAAAAATATTATCGGGGCAGGAAATGATTACAGCATTATGTATATTTGCTGTAGTACTAGTATTGTATATGTTTATACTATATGTGTCTAGTGTGTTAATAGACATATTCTTACTTTCAATACTAACATATATAGTATCAAGAATTTCTGGCTTAAGGCTAAAATATAGTGCAATATATAATATAGCAACATATTCACTAACGTTACCTTTAATATTAAATATTATATATTTTGTAGTAAATAGCATAACAGGGTTTACAATAGAATATTTCCAAGTAATGTATACAGCAATAGCTTCAATATATATAATTACGGCAATATTAATGATAAAGGCAGATGTCATAAAGAAACAATATGAATTAAATAGAATAATCGAAGAACAAGAAAGAGTAAGAGAAGAATTAAAGAAAAAAGAAGAAGAAAAAAGACAGAAAGAAGAACAGGAAAGAAGAAACAAAGAAAAAGAAAAGGAAAAAAAGAAAAAACAAGAAGAAAAGAAGGATAAAGGAAAAATAGGTAAAGAGCCTGAAGGGGATAATGCTTAAATTTTAACTTAAAAGAAAGGATAAAGTCAAAATGGAAGAAAAGCAAAAAAATAATGAGCAGAGCAAAAAGAAACAATATGTTTTATTTGGAACTTTAGTAGTTCTAGTAATAATAGTAGCATGTATGGTATATTTCATCACAAAAGACGGAAATAAAGAAAACGAAAAAGAACTTGCATATACAGAGCTCATTCAAGAATTAAACAATGGAAATGTAGAAAAGATTGAAATGACAGTTGGAAGCACTACAATCAAAGTAAAACTAAAAAATATAGAAGAAGAGAAGAAGACAATAGTTCCAAGTACACAAGCGTTTACAGAGTTTATTCAACAAAAAGTTGATGAAGGAAATAACGAATTTGAACTTATTCAAAAACCAACAAATGCTCTTATATCAATAGGAACAGCATTGTTTTCACTATTGCCAACAATATTATTAGTAGCACTTATTGTATTATTCTTCAAAATGCAGGGCTTAGGAGATAAAGGTAAAGTATATGATAGCGAAACTACAAAATCAAAAATGACATTTGATGACGTGGCCGGATTAGAAGAAGAGAAACATGAAATGATAGAAATAGTTGACTTCTTAAAAAATCCAGAAAGATTTAATAAAATGGGTGCAAAAATTCCTAGAGGAGTACTTCTTTGTGGACAACCAGGTACAGGTAAAACTTTAATCGCAAAAGCAATAGCAGGAGAAGCAAAAGTACCATTCATATCGATGAGTGGGTCAGAATTTATAGAAATGTTTGCAGGACTTGGTGCGTCAAGAGTAAGAAAGTTATTTGAAAAAGCAAAAAAAATATCTCCTTGTATAATATTTATAGATGAAATAGATGCAATCGGTTCAAGAAGAAATACAAGCGGAGGTGCAGAATCAGAAAACAACCAAACTCTAAATCAATTACTTGTTGAAATGGACGGATTTGACACAGAAGAAACAGTAATAGTACTTGCAGCAACAAATAGACCAGAAATGTTAGACAAAGCATTATTAAGACCAGGAAGATTTGACAGAAGAATAACAATAGGCTTACCAGATATGAGAGGAAGAGAAGCAATACTAAACATTCATGCAAAAGAAAAGAAATTCGCAGGAGATGTCAACTTAAAAAGTATTGCAGAAGACACAGCAGGATTTACAGGTGCAGATTTAGCAAATATTTTAAACGAAGCAGCAATTATAGCAACAATAAATGAACATGAGGCAATTACCAATAAAGACATAGAAGACGCTGTAAAGAAAGTAACTGTTGGACTTGAAAAACAAAGTAGAGTAATATCAGAAAAAGATAAAAAACTTACTGCATACCATGAAGCAGGGCATGCAATAGTAAGTAGCAGGCTAGAAACACAAAAAGGCGTAAAAGAAGTATCAATAATACCAAGAGGTGTAGCCGGAGGATATACGATGTATAAATCAGACGAAGACAAATACTATATCTCAAAAACAGAAATGCAAGAAAAAATGATAGCTTTAATGGGTGGTAGAGCAGCAGAAAAAATAGTATTAAATGATATATCAACAGGTGCAAGCAATGATATAGAAGTGGCAACAAACATTGCAAAAGACATGATAACAAAATATGGCATGAGCGAAACATTAGGACCAATTTCGATAAACACAGAACAAGATCCATACGAACTACAATTGTTAGGACAAAAATTTGGAGATGCGATAGGTGCAGAAGTTAAAATATTGCTAGATAATGCATATGCTACAGCACAGAAATTAATTAGAGAAAATATGGACAAGTTAGATAAAGTAGCAGGTGCATTATTAGAGAGAGAAGTGATTTCTGCAGAGGAATTCCAAGAATTAATAAAATAAATAAAAAAGGAACGAAGAGATGCACTTTTCGTTCTTTTTTTATTTATAACTTAGTTAATTATTAAAAAGTTTGATTTCTTGTTTGCTTAGATAATTTAGAATTCCTGCATCTGTTACAAAATTAAATTTTAAAATATAGCTACAAAGTTGTTGAACTTTACAGTTAAAGCGTTTATTAATTTCGTTTATACCATATTTTCCATCCCCTATTATAGGAAAACCAATATGTGCCAAATGAGCTCGAATCTGATGAGTTTTACCAGTATGTAGATCTACATCCAAAATACTATAATTTTCTTTTTCATGCTTTTCTAATACTGTATACGAAGTTTGAATTTTTACATAACCAGTTTTAGGTGTATCTGAAATATACACTATAGCTTTTTTATTGTCTTTAAATAAATATGCTGTAAGCTTTTCAGATTTCTTTTTTGGAATTCCATATACTTTAGCTAAATAATGTTTTTCAATTTCTCTACTCTTAAATTTATCAAGTAATATGTTTAAAGCTTCTTCTTTTTTAGCAAATAAAAGTAAACCAGTTGTATTTCTATCTAATCTATGACATGGGGATACATATGAATATTCTTTTTCTAATATACTAGTTACAGAGTCTTTACCAACTACTTCAATGTTATTTGGTTTATTAATAATTAAAATGTTTTCATCCTCATAAACTTTTTCTAAGTCTATATTCTTAAAAAGTAATTCATCAATAATAAATACAGTGACACTATCTCCTGCATGAATTATAGTATCTTCATTTATTTTAATATCATTAATTCTAATGTCTTTTTTTCTAAATGCTTTGTACAAAGTGTTTTTGGTAAGCCCACTAAAATTAGAATATAAGAAATCACTTAGCTTTTTATTATCAAATTTTTTATCTACAATTAATTTTTGCATATTATATAACTCCTATTAAAGATATTTAATATTATATCATAAAATAAGATAAAAAAGATAGTTAATATAAAAAATGCAACTGGGTATTATCTCCAGTTGCATTAATAAAATAGTTTAGTCTTCGCCTGGTAAGAAGTAGTCAACTACTCCATAAACTAGAGCACCTACTATTGCTGCAATCCAAGAGATTGTATATCCTGCAACAAAGTATTGAGTTACATATAATACTACTGCTGCTAAAACAAAGCCTACAAAACCTTTACCAAATGCACTAGCATGAAGACCAGTAAATTTTGCAAGTAAGTAATCTATTACAGTAAGGACTACTGCACCTGCTGCTAAAGCCCAAATGTTGCTAATTTGAAAACCAGGTGTAAAAAATGCAGTTATACCAAGAACTATTGCAGCTGTTATTAATCGTCCAATAATTTGCCACACAGTAGAAGTATTGCTACTAGTTTGAGCCTGATCATTATCCATAGTAAAAACCTCCTTAAATCTATTTAAATAGATTTAATATCAAGGATTGTTTCTGCTAAGAGAGACAAAAAACAAAAAAAGAAAGTTTAAAATGTATAATTTGAATTTAAAAAAATTTCAAAAAGTTTCAAAAAGTTTCAAAATACATAAGGCAAAAATAATCCTTGATATTACTTTTATTATTCACTGAAAAAAATATTTTATTCAAAATATTAATTTAAATATAAAAAATAAAATCAAATTTAATTATGAATAATAATTAAAAAAATGCAAAAAATATAACTAAAAAATAAATGTAAAGGAAAAAATATGTTAATAATATTTATTAGGTCAATTTTACTATACATAATAGTTCTAGTTGTTATGAGATTAATGGGGAAAAGGGAAATTGGGCAACTTCAACCATTTGAACTAGCTATATCAATAATGATAGCAGATTTAGCATCTACTCCAATGGCTGATACAGGTATTCCAATAACAAATGGTATTATTCCTATTTTAGCACTTCTTGTTATGCATCTAGTTATTTCAATACTTAACATAAAAAGTATAAAAGCAAGGGAAATTCTATGTGGAAAACCATCAATATTAATATATAGAGGAAAAATAGATGAGAAAAATTTGAAAAAAGAGAGATTTACTGTAAATGAATTAGAAGAGAGATTAAGAGGAAACAATATTGTAAACATTGGAGATGTAGAATATGCAATATTAGAAACAAGTGGACAAATTACTGTAATTCAAAAGCCAAATAAAAGAAATACAATACCAGAAGATTTTGGCATAGAACCAGAATATGAAGGAATAGCTTATGACTTAGTAGTAGATGGAAAAGTTATGTATGAAAATTTAAAAGTATTAAATAAAGACTATAACTGGCTAAAAAAACAAGTAGGTAAATTTGGAATATTACCAGAGCAAGCTCTAATCGTTACTATTGATGGAAAAGGTAATTTCTTTTGCCAAGAAAAAATCGAAAAAAAGAAATAATCTAGATGTTAGTGTAAATAAATTTTATACTATATTATAATATTATAGAAAATAAGAGGGGAAAAACATATATGAGGAAAGAAATAATTATTTGTTTGTTCATAATTACTTTAATAATAATAGTAAATACAATTACTCAAAATTATACAAAAGTTTGTGTAAGCAAAATGAACGAGAAAATAGATGCAATAAACCAAATAGTATATAATCAAGTAAATTTACAACAAGCAAGTAATGAAAAAGAAAAGGGAGAAGGAAGTAAAATAAATAAAAAAATGGTACAAGATGAAATAAGTAATTTAGAAAGTACATGGAATGAATTTCAAGAGAAACTTGCATATTATATAGAACATGATGAGCTTGAAAAAGTTGAAACACAAATTTATGCGATTAAAGGATTTTACGAAGCAGAAAAGTATGATGAGATATTACCAGAAGCGGAAAAATGTACATTTATACTAAAACATATAGAAGAAAAGAATAAACTCTCTATAAAAAATATATTTTAAAGTGCAAAATAAAGAAATAGTAGAAAGAGAAAATATAACAAAATGAATATTGACTTTTAAAACATCTTGTTTTAAAATGAAAGCATACTAAAAGCATAAAACTAAAAAACATAAGTGAAATATAAGTGTACTACTAATTAAATAAAAGTTAAGAAGTTCTTTGCAACAAGAAGTATTGACAGTACAACTACTTTTTAGTTTTAAAATAAAGTATGAAGAAGTAAGAAAATAAAAAAACAAAAAAGTCAAAAAGCAAATAAAAACTAAAAAATAAAAATTAATAATAATATTAATTAGAAACAACAAAAAGGGTAAGACTAAAAAAGAAAAAATACATACGAAGGAGGAAAAAATAAAATGAGAGAGGAAAAAAATGAAATAAACAGAAAAATAAAATCAAGCCTTCAAAGAACTTCAAAAAAACAAAATGGGATAGAAGAAAGAGGTGTTACATTAATTACATTAGTAATAACAATTATAATCTTAATGATTTTAGCAACAGTATCAATTAATGTAGTATTAGGAGAAGGAGGATTAATATATAAAGCAAAGCAAGCAAAAGATTTAACAGAACAGGCAGTATTAGATGAACAACAAAGTTTAAATACCCTAATGAGTGAGTATGCAAATGTAATGGCAGAAGATCAAACACCACCTGAGCCACCAATAGATCCAACAGATCAAACGCCAACTCCTATAGGAAATGTTACAAAAGGAGAAATATTTGATGAAACAACAAAAGTAAGTGATGCAAATGGAGATATATTGTATGTTCCAGGAGGATTTGGAATAGCAACAGATTCGCCAAATGAAATAGATGATGGAATAGTAATAACAAATAATGGAGATACAAAACAATTTGTGTGGATACCAGTAAATGATACAAGTTTAGCAAATATGTACAATACAACAGGAGGGGAGAAGCAATTACTTGGAGTAACAACAAAAACAAGTATATATAGTAATTTAAGAAAAAGAAATGGAGATAGTAGTTATACAGTAACAACACCAGGAAACGATCCATCAGGTATAAGGGAACCAGATGTATTATCTAGCTATGATACTGATTCACGATATCATAATACCATTCTAGGATATGCAAATATACAAGCGATGGCAGATGCAATGGTAGAAGAGTATAATAAAACGTATCAAAGTATAGCTAAGTATGATGGATTTTATATAGGACGATATGAAATAACAGGAAATGTGGATAACCCAACTGTGCAAAGAGGTGGAACAGTAATAAATAGTCAAAACTGGTATAATTTAAAGAAAGCATGTACAAATGTAGTAAGTACAGAATATGCTCAAAGTACAATGGTATATGGAAATCAGTGGGATGAAGTAATGGCATGGTTAATAGCAACAGGAGATAAAACAGAAACACAAGTAAATGAAAAATCAGAAGATTGGGGAAATTATAAAAATAGTACAGGAACAGCAGCAACAAATTCAGGAAGTCCTCAAACAGCGGGAAAAAATGAAGCATGGCAAGCAAATAACATATATGACTTAGCAGGAAATTGTTCGGAATGGACACAAGAGGCGTTCAATACCTACAATCGTGTTAGTCGAGGGGGCGATTACGGCTATTCCGGGTCTAGTGGTCCTGCTTCAGACCGCTTCTACAACTATCCATACAGTTCCAGCTACCGCAATTCGTCTCGTCCAGCTTTATATGTAGCACTGAACGCTGAATGAAGTGGTCGGTGTAAATTGAGAGAAGGAAAAATGAGAGGAAATAGATAAAATAGAAAGAATGCGATTATGGGGGATGCCCTTTAATGGCATACACCATAATCATAGCGTTCGTGCGATATTATCAGAAGGCTTAGGTGTAACATATATATATCCTATAGCTAAATGTAAAATTTAAGCTAATAAACAATAGTATAATAGAGATATATGGATATGCTTATGTATAACAACATACAAAATCTTAAAACTACCCCAAACAAAACTACCGTAAATTTATTGCAACAACTACTTGAAATTAATACAAATATATGGTAAAATATTTACTGTTACTAAAAGAGAAACTAGGAAGGAATTGATTTTAATGGAAATAATAAGAAATATAGTATTAGTTATATATGTTTTAGTATGTATAGTATTAATAGTTCTTGCAACAATACAAGCGAAAGATACAAATGGTGCTTCACAAACAGTTACAGGTGCAGCTGCAAATAATTTCTATGAGCAAAACAAAGGTAGAACAAAAGAAGGAAAAATTAAAAGAGCAACAATTGTAACAGGAGTTTTATTTGTTATACTTGCAATAGCACTATCAATATTATTTGTAATGTAGAGGTTTAATAAACGTAGATATATTAGAACATATATAATTAAAATATATATGTTCTTTTTTTAGGAGAAGGTTTAGGTAATGAATAAAAAAGAAGTAGAGAGAGTATATAAAAAGATGAAAAATAAGAAGAAGGAATTGAATAAGAGAAGTAAAGAATCATACAAAATTAAAGAAAAAGTAATTAAAAGTTTAGAAAATAAAAAGGAAAGAAGAAAGGTAAAAGAAGATAGCAAAATATTTGAATTAGATAAAAATAGAATTGTGGGAACTTACCAAAAAAGTAGAAATTTTGGTTTTGTTATACCGGATGATAAAAAGCTTGGTACAGATATATATATTTCTAAAAAAGATGCTATGAAAGCTAAAAACAATCAAAAAGTACTTGTAGAGATTACAAAATTACCTAAAGCTGATAAGAGTGCAGAAGGAAAGATTGTAGAAATTATAGGATATATAGACCAAGCTGGTGTTGACATGCTTTCTCTAGTGAAAGAATATGACTTACCTTATGAATTTCCAAAACAAGTTTTAGATGAAGCAAAAAGTATTAATCAAGAAATTGACGAAAAAGATATTGTAAATAGAAGAGATTTAAGAGATGAAGAAATATTTACAATAGATGGAGAGGATGCAAAAGATTTAGATGATGCTATAAATGTAAAAAAATTAGAGAATGGAAACTATATTTTAGGTGTGCATATTGCTGATGTTAGCCATTATGTAAAAGAAGGTTCTTTTTTAGACAGAGAAGCTATTATAAGAGGTACTAGTGTGTATATGCTAGATAGAGTTATACCAATGCTTCCAGTAGAACTTTCTAATGGAATATGCAGTTTAAATGCAGGGAAAGATAGATTTGCAATTTCATGTATGATGGAGATTAACCAAAACGGACAAGTTGTGTCTTCTGATATATTCAAAAGCGTAATAAGAGTAACTGAAAGAATGAGTTATACAAATGTTCAAAAAATACTAGATAATTCTGATAGAGTAGTAGCTAAGTATTATTCAAAATATATAAAACATTTTAAATTAATGGAAGAACTTGCACGTATTTTGAAAAAAAGAAGAGAAAAGGCAGGAAGTTTGGACTTAAATATTCCGGAAACGAAGGTTGTTTTAAATGAAAGAGGTATTGCAATAGATATTACAAAGTATGAGCTAACTTTTGCAAATGAAATAATTGAGCAATTTATGCTTACAGCAAATGAAACAGTAGCAGAAAAGTTTTTCTGGCTCGAAGCCCCATTTATTTACAGAGTACATGAAGCACCTGACATGGACAAAGTTAGTGAACTTAATAAGTTTTTATTTAACTTAGGGTATAGGATAAAGTGTAAAAAAGAAGAGGTTCATCCAACAGCGTTTGCAGAGGTATTAAATGAAATAAAAGGAAAACCAGAAGAAAGAGTAATATCAAATTTAGTTTTAAGAACTCTTAAAGTAGCAAGATACGAAAGTGAGAATAAAGGACATTTTGGAATTGCAAGTAAATATTATTGTCATTTTACTTCGCCAATTAGAAGGTATCCAGATCTTTTTATACACAGAATAATTTCAAAATATCTAAAACAAGGTTATAACTTATCTGATGAAGAAATAGAAAAGTATTCTATGCAAGCTAGCAAATATGCAGACGAATCTTCAGAAAGAGAGAAAATAGCACAAAAGGTTGAAAGAGAAAGCGTAGATATTAAAATGGCAGAATATATGGAAAGTCATATTGGAGAAGAGTATGATGGAGTTATATCTAGCATAACTTCGTTTGGAGTATTTGCTCAATTAGAAAATACAGTAGAGGGCATGATAAGGTTTGATAAATTAGGAAACGAATATTTTATATATGATGAAGATAGAAAAACGCTACTTGGAGAAAAAACAAAGACTATGTATCATATTGGGGATAAAATAAGAGTAAGGGTTATACGAGCAGATAAAAATTTGAGACAAATTGATTTTGAAAAAGTAATTCAAGAAGAAATAGAAGATGAAAACATTATAGAACAAAAAGAAGAGAAGTAGAAATAAATAATAGATTTTAGTTAATAGTGCCTAAACAAGAAGATTAGGCACTATTAAACAAAATAAAGCGAATATAAATAATAATATTCCAACAAATTTATTTTCTTTAAATTCAAAATATCCAGTAATTGCAGTTTCTAAAAATGCATATATGCTGGTAAAAAATATTACAAAAACCATCTATTTTTCACTCTCCTCGCTCGTTGATGTTATTAAATAACTAGAACGCAGATTAACACTAATATCTACATTGAAATAAGAATCTTTGTAATGATGAAGCCAGTTATATTCATCCCATTCCATATTGGTAGAAAAATATTTTAATGCATATAACCCAAAACCATCAATATCTGCATGGAGAGTTTTAGAAGTTTTATACAAATAATCTAATATCTGTTCTTTTAAATATGCTGCTGCAGAAGTTTCAATTTTATTTACTAATTCGGTATCTTTTAAATTAATATCTTCGTTCATAGACTGCATTTTTGCAGTTATTTTTATTTTAGAAGTTATATAAGGAGAACTATTTACTAAATACACAGAATTTTTAGTGTCTTTATCTAGTTCAATATATAAATCTATAAAATCAAGTTCTTTAATAGGACTAGGAACTCTAATTTGTGCGTTTTTCAATTTATTAGAAATTATAAGATGACAAATTGAGTCAAATCCAGTTAATTCTCCAACTAATTTATCTGAATTAAATACTGCAAGTCCCATTGCTTCAACACCATCATTTTTGGGAGATAGGGGAGTTTCACCAGCTGTATACGAAGGATTGTTAGAAGTATTTTGTTTTTGACTATTAGCTAAATTTATTGAACCGAAGTATTGCTACTGGACTAGAAAAATTACTATTTATAGAGGATAAAAACTCATTACAAGTTATGCTTTCTGTATAACCTGTGTATTCACTTGAAGTGGGTGCTATTTCATAATATCTAGCAGATATTTTATCCAAAAGTGGAGATGAATATTCCAAATACGATTTAGCATCGCATTTACTTATTATAATATTAGATGTTGTCCTAAATTGTATTGCGTTCGTAAGAGTATATAAAATTTCGCTAACTCCATTTGCAGCAAATTCTTCTGAAATTACTATAACTTTACAATGGGACAGATTAATTTCTTTTCCTAAATAGCTATTGAATAAAGTAATACCAGTATTTATTGAAGGACATTCTACAGATTCAACAACAACAGAAGTGGATTGGGAAGAACTGCTAGATTCACTACTTGATCCTCCAGGTAAAGATATTTGGAGGCTAAGTAGTAAATTTTCATTTTCACCTATATCTACTCCAATAGCAACAACATAAGCTAAATTATCAATACCACGTATCCCATAATAATTAGTAGTTGCTACTAAAATTAATATAGTTAGTATAAAAATTGCAAAAATTTTTCGCACTTTGTAATTCATAAAATATCCTCCTTGGGTTCTATTCTCTATAAGTTATAAGGTCCTTTTTGGAGATTTTTTTCTTTATATTTGCACATATTAATATTAGAGAAAATACTCCGAATATTAGGATTAAACTTGCATATTTATAAAAGAAATTAGCGGTTTTTTCTAATGTAAAAACATTATTAATCAGAAGTGAAACTACAAAAATAATTGTACATACAGTTATAGATAAATTTTGAACTTTTTTCATATTAGTTAATTTTTTAAATATGTTTAAAACAAACATTACAGCAACGCTTATAAACGACATAAGTGCTAAAGCCCAAATAAATATAAATATTATTTCAGGCCTTTCTAAAAAGCTGGTAAGTTTACTATTTATAATTATAAAGTAAAGAGGAGAAATTCTAACAACAGAATATATGTCAGAAAACCCAAATACTAATGCAATTATAGATAAAAGTAAGAACATACCACAAATAAGCGTAGATGAAAAAGCAACTTTAGGCATATTTTCTTTTTTATCTAACAAAGGCGAAATGAAGAACAAGAAAAATAGTCCATTAAATGCAAAAACATTACTTGCGCCTGTTATAAATATTTTTTTTGCCCCATTAGCTAAAATAGGAAGTGAGAGTTCTACTCTTAACAAATCTGCGACAAATACAAATGTGAATAGAATGCTAAAAAGAGCGATAGGAACAATTATAGTATTAACTTTAATGATAGATCTTCTACCCATTAAATTGGCTACTACCACAATGAACAGAAACATAAAAATAATAAATGATATTGGATAATTATTAAAATATGCTAGAAATAGGTTCTTAGAGAACATTCTTACTAAAAAGGATGATTCTATAATTAAATAAATTATACAAAGAATACCAATTAGTATTTTAAGGAATTTTCCACCAAGATATTCAGAAATATCAATAATATCTAAACCAGCAAAGTTTTTTAAAAGTTTTGCAATAAGTAATACAAAGATAAGTGAAAGTGCTAGTATATATATACAATTTAAAATAGAGGCATTTGCAGAATTGTCTAAAATTATTTGTGGTAAATTAAGAACAAGGTGATTAATAAATAAAATTACAATTAAGCAAATAGCTTCAAAATTTCCAAGCTTTGTATAATTCATATAAACTCCTTTCTATAATTTAATATCTCCATTTCATGCTAATATGTTCCTGTTTGTCTACTTTTTTAGTATCAAGAAAATCATCTCTTTTTTCTCGTTTCCATATAGGCTTGTCAAATATTCCATTAACAAGCTTACCTTTAGAAGGTATATATGGTTCTAAATATGATACTCCAAATGACTGAATTTTAGCTGCTATAAGAAGGTGGACAAAAGATACAAATGCAATGCCAAGAAGTCCGAGCAAGGTATCCAAAAACGATGTATGCAAAACGCCAAATTCTACAGTGAAAAGCCAGGTAATAATCTGGAATAGCAAAAGAAGTAATGCCTGTTATTGCAACTATAATTATTAAAATAGGACTAACAATTCCAGCATCTACAGCAGCTTGACCAATAATTAATGCACCTATAATTCCTATAGTAGGCCCTATAGGGCTGGGAACTCTTAAGCCAGCCTCTCTTATAAGTTCAAATGATAGTTCCATTATAATAATTTCAAAGATAATTGAAAAAGGTACCGATGCACGTGAAGCAACTATTGCAAATAACAATTCAGTAGGAATAAACTCAAAATGAAAGCTTGTTATAGCTACATATATTCCTGGTAAAAGCAATGTTATTAAAAAAGATGCAATTCTTATTATTTTTAGTAAGTTAGCAAATTGAAATTTTATATTTTTGTCCTCAGAGGATTCTAAAAAATCAATAAAAACAGCAGGCACTATTAAAGCATAAGGGCTACCATTTACTATAATAGCAACTCTACCTTCTAAAAGATATGTGGCGGTTTTATCAGGCCTTTCTGTAGAAATTATTTGTGGTAGGCTGTACTTGGTATTATCTTCAAGCAGTTGCTCTAATTGACCAGAAGAAACTAAATAATCAATGTCTATATTATTGAGTCTATATTTTACTTCTGCTATTAAATCATCATTTGTAATATTTTTCATATAGCAAACTGTACAGTTTGTTTTGCTTACCTTTCCTACTCGTATATTTTCCATAATTAAATTTTCGTTATTAATAATTCTTCTAATAAGAGAAGTATTTGTACGTAGATTTTCAACAAAAGCTTCTTGTGGACCCCTTAATACTACTTCATTTTCTGGCTTATTAATAGATCTAGTTTTAAAGCCTTTTACATCAATGTCAAAAGCAATATCAAGAGTGTCAACAAAAAGCATGCAATTTCCAGAATTTACACTAGAAAAAATTTCTTTAAATTCTTTCTGCATTTTTACATTATTTTGAGGAAGCAAAGAATTAAAAATGTGCTCTTTAATATTGAATTTTTTAACTTTTCGTACAGTAATATTATTTGTTACAGCTTCAGAAATTACTTGATTACTTTCAAAAGAATTAGCAGCATTT
Source organism: uncultured Clostridia bacterium (assembly GCA_944392545.1). Lineage (GTDB taxonomy): Bacteria > Bacillota > Clostridia > TANB77 > CAG-508 > CALXVA01. The sequence continues at coordinate 45,180 of CALXWW010000004.1, read as the reverse complement.
TTAAGCATTAATGGTTTTAGAACATAATCATTAACTAAGTTCATGTCTGTCATACCATCGATAAAAAGAAGGAATGCTCTATATTGCTTATTTTTAGCTGTGAGTAAAAACTCACGCAGAATAATGTCACTATTTATTAACAAATTGTATTTTACTTTTATATATTCAATATTCACGTCAATGCTAGTAAATATATCTTTAACCTCACTAATATCTGGAATACTAGAAATATTTGCATCTACAGCGGGAAGAGAAAAGTCATGTACAGGTTCTTCTATTGGAAAAAATATTTTTTTAAATGTATCAACAATTTTCATGTGTTTCTCCTAATAATAAAGTGATTTAGTATATATTTTCCAAAAATAAATAAAATATGTATTAAAACAAAAAATATAGTATTTTTTATAACTTTATGATATACTAATTTTGAAATTAAAATTATATGGAGGTTCTTATGAAAAAAGTAAATATTATTATTTTTATATTAATTATTTTGGTGATATCAGCTATATTTGGTTATGCAATATGGGATGCAAATAAAAATTTAAATGAGGCTGGAGATGCTAACATAGAAAATATACCTGCTGTAAATGAAGAAACAAATATTATGAATAACGTAAATAATACTCAAAATGATATAACTGAAAAAGAGCCACAGTCTGATAATCAGCAAAATGCTAATGAACAAGCAACAAATAATGTAAATTATGTTGGAGACTGGTATATTAGTGAAGAAGCATATATGAATGCAGAGAGAATAGATGACATAATGGATAGAAGAGAAGAAAATAGCATTTCAGATTCTGAATTTGAGTCAGAAATGCAATCAAAAGCAAATACAAATATTGTAGAACTAGATATAGATAAATATTTTCAAAATACAATAAGCTTTGATTTTAAATTAACAAGCCCTGCACCAACACAAAGAGAAGGAAAAATAGATGATATAACAGTAAAATTAGAAGGTAACACAGGAACATTTACGTATACAGATAACTGGGGAACAAGTGGAAATGGAACAATAACTTTAAATGGTAATTCTGTAGAATTAAGACTAGAAACAACAAAAGCTGCCCAAGGGGCATTATGGGGAGTAGAAGGAGTGTACACATTCTCGTATAAAAAAGTAGATTAAAAAATAAAAAAAGTGCAAGTTTAGAGGATATTCCTCGTTTGCACTTTTTAACTATAATATTATACAGATTAATCCTCCACTGCCTTCATTTACAATTCTTTCTAATGTTTCCTGAAGTTTGCTTTGAGCATCTACTGGCATTTTGGCAAGTTTAGTTTGTAAGCCTTCATTTACAAGTTCATGCAAACTTCTTCCAAAAATATTTGATTCCCAAATCTTTGTAGGATCATCTTCAAAATTAGAAAGTAGGTAATTTACTAATTCTTCAGACTGTTTTTCACTTCCAACTATAGGAGATACTTCTGTTTCAATTTCTGCTTTTATCAAGTGAATAGAAGGTGCACGTGCACGAAGTTTTACTCCAAATCTACTTCCTTGTTTAATTATTTCTGGTTCATCAAGTATTAATTCATCGATAGAAGGTGTAACAATTCCATATCCAGTAGCCTTTACTTCTTCCAATGCATTTGATATTTTATCATATTCTTTTTTGATCTCAGCGAGTGACGTAATTATAGAAAATAAATCACCTTCATTATTAACTTCAACTCCAGATATTTCAGTAAGTACTTTATAAAATAATTCATCATATAGATTTATTGTAATGTTTACTGTACCTTCGCCAAGCTTAATTTCATTGATTGTTGTATTATTAATTATCTTAGTGTTTTGTAAACTTAATATACCAGAGTCAACTTGTTTTAAAATATGAATGTCTGTAAAAGCATCCTTTATTTCAGAATATAGTTCTTCTTTTAACCAATGAGAATCTTGAAGACCATCAACCCATTTAGGAAAATTAATGTTCATCTTTTCAATAGGAAATTCATACAGGATTTTTCCAAAAATATCACTTATATCTTCCATATCAAGCCTTGAGCAATCTGTAGGAATAACTGCAGTTTGATATTTTTCCTCTAGTTCCTTTGCTAAATTTTTAGTATAATCTGAAAAAGGATCATCTGAATTTAATACGATTACAAATGGTTTATTTAATTCTTTTAGTTCTCGTACGACTCTTTCTTCAGCTTCTACATAATCTTCTCTTGGAATATCTGTAATGCTTCCATCAGTGGTAACTAAAATACCTATAGTAGAATGTTCCTCGATAACTTTTTTAGTTCCAATTTCAGCTGCCTGCTCAAAAGGAATTTCTTCTTCAAACCATGGTGTTTTAACCATTCTAGGCATATCGTCTTCTAAATATCCTATAGCATTATTTACCAAATATCCAACACAGTCAACTAAACGAGTTTTTAGTTTTAAGTTATTTCCTATAGTGATTTCAACAGCTTCATTAGGAACAAATTTTGGCTCTGTAGTCATAATTGTTCTGCCACCGGCACTTTGAGGAAGCTCATCTCTGGCTCTTTCACGTTTATATTCATTATCGATATTTGGTATAACAAGTAAATCCATAAATCGTTTAATAAATGTAGATTTACCAGTTCTTACAGGACCAACTACTCCTACGTATATATCTCCTTGTGTACGATTAGCTATATCTTGATATAATTTTAAATTCTCCTCCATTAAATATATAACCTCCTTAAAAATGTTTGTACTAAACTTTATTTAATGTATATTAAAAGAAATCTAACTTATGACAAAATAATGAAAATTTGCAAAAAAAAAATTATTATGATAAAATGATAACGTTACTTAATAAAGGACATAAGATAATATAAAATACATGGAAAGGAAGTAAAAAATTATGGAAGATAATATTATGGCAATTGTAATGGCAGCAGGAAAAGGCACACGAATGAAATCAAAAAAATCTAAATTGGTGCAGAAAATATATGGAAAAGAAATTGTAAAAAGAGCAGTTGAAAATGCTAAAAATGCGGGAGTAAATGATATTGTTGCAGTAGTAGGATATCAAAAAGAAGAAGTAATGGCAGTTCTAGGAGATACTGTAAAATATGCGTTTCAAGAAGACATGTTAGGTACAGGGCATGCTGTATTACAAGCAAAACAATACTTACAAGGAAAGAAAGGTAGAGTACTTGTATTAAATGGAGACGTACCTTTATTAAGACCAGAAACATTAAACAAATTACTAGAAAAAAGTATAGAAAACAAGGAATATGCAACACTTTTAACAGCTATTTATGATAATCCATATGGTTATGGAAGAATTATTAGAGATGAAGGTGGAAGTGTATCAGCAATAGTTGAAGAAAAAGATACAACAGATGGGCAAAAAGAAATAAAAGAAATAAATGCGGGAATATATTGTTTTGATATAGAGGAATTATTAGCAGCTCTGGATGAACTTAAGCCAAATAATGCACAAGGAGAATACTATATAACAGATGTAATAGGCATAATGAATAAAAAAGGATTAAAAACTGGTGCGGTTGTAGTAGAAGATAATACAGAGATACTTGGAGTTAATGATAGAATTCAGTTAGAGATGCTTACAAAAGTATTACAAATGAGAGTAAATACAGAACATATGAAGAATGGTGTAACAATAGAAGATGTAAATACTACATATATATATGATGGAGTAAAAATAGGAATGGATACTGTAATTCATCCTAATACAATAATTAAATCAGATGTAGAAATAGGAGAAGATTGCGAGATAGGACCAAACTCATATATTCGTGAAGGTTGTAGACTAGCTAATAAAGTGAAAATTGGAAGTTTTGTTGAGATAAAGAAAGCAATAATAGGAGAAGGAACAAAAGTGCCACACTTATCATATATGGGAGACTGTGAAATAGGTGAAAAATGTAATATCGGTTGCGGAACAATAACTTGCAATTATGATGGACTACATAAAAGCAAGACAATTATAGGCAAGCATTCATTTATAGGTTCAAATACAAACCTAGTTGCACCTGTAACATTAGGAGATGAAACATTTGTAGCAGCAGGTTCAACTATAACAGATGACGTTCCAGATTATGCATTAGCTATAGCAAGACAAAGACAAACAAATAAAGAAAATTGGAACAAGAAATAAGAATAAAAATGTAGACAAAAGGAACTATTTCCTTTTGTCTACACAATCCTTTAGATAAGTGTCTACATGCAAAATATAAATTTGCTAAAAAATTATAAAAAAATTTTAAAAAATATGTTGACAAAGATAAAAAAATTTAGTATACTAAACAAGTCGAAGGAAATGGGCGCATAGCTCAGCTGGGAGAGCATCTGCCTTACAAGCAGGAGGTCATAGGTTCGAGCCCTATTGCGCCCACCATTTTTTTATTATTTCCTATACGGCCCGGTAGTTCAGTTGGTTAGAACGCTAGCCTGTCACGCTAGAGGTCGACGGTTCGAGCCCGTTCCGGGTCGCCATTTTTATATTGTTTAAAATAGAAGAGTGTAGGAATAATATAATAATTGCCTCGATAGCTCAGTTGGTAGAGCAAGGGACTGAAAATCCCTGTGTCACTGGTTCGATTCCCGTTCGAGGCACCACCTTTTTAAAAAGTACCTTTTTAGGTACTCTTTTTTGTGTGGATAAAGGTGATATAATATTAAATCGAGGAGGAAAAATAAAAATGGACAGATTAGAAAGATTTGAAAAGGCACTTACAGATATATTATCAGAATATGATAATTTAGGAAAAGAGTTAGGGAAATTAAGAGATGGAGGAAAAAGCAAAACTACAAAATTCAAAGAACTATTAGGAAGAAAATTAGTATATAGTATGATAATTACTATATTTAAAAGATATGATTTAATAAACAATTAATAATTTATATGTAAAAACTATTTAGATGTTAGTATAAAAGAACTTGTATAATTTTGCAAAAATAGCATATATTATCCTTAAGAGGTGGTTATATGCTAAATTTTACAAAAATGACAGGACTTGGTAATGATTATATTTATATAAATTGTATGAATGGAGAAAAATTAAAAAACATACCAGAAATGACCAGAAAATTAAGTGACAGGCATATAGGAATTGGCGCAGATGGAGTTATACTAATAGATAAACCGAGTGATTTGAATTCGGATTGTAAAATGAGAATATTTAATAGTGATGGCAGTGAAGCGGAAATGTGTGGGAATGGTATAATGTGTGTGGCAAAATTCATTCATGATAAAGGTTTATCACAAAAAGATAAATTAGTTATTGAAACATTAGCAGGAACAAAAAAAGTAAAATTAATTGAGAATAACGGCGAATGCAATGAAGCTATAGTTGATATGGGAGAACCTATATTCCAAGACACAAATATACCATATAATGTATATGAAGCATTTAATAAAGATTTAGACTTAAATGTGGAAGAAGAAAAAATAAGGGTTACTGTTGTGTCAATGGGAAATCCACATGCAGTAACTTTTGTAGAGAATTTAGAAAATATAGATATAGAAAAATATGGACCAGAAATTGAAAATAACCCAATATTTCCTAATAGGACAAATGTAGAGTTTGTTCAAATTATAGACAAAAATAATGTAAAAATGAGAGTATGGGAAAGGGGAGTAGGAGAAACATGTGCTTGTGGAACAGGTGCATGTGCAGCTGCAGTAGCAAGTGGATTGAATGGATATACAGATGAGAATGTCACAGTAAAGCTACCAGGAGGAGTCTTAAAAATAGAGTGGGGTAAGGATAATCATATATATATGCAGGGACCTGCAAATACAATATTTGAAGGAATGATAGAAGAAAAATAGTTAAAGATATGAGAAGTTTTCTCATATCTTTTTTCAAAAGAAGCAATTATTATACTATTTAAGTGACAAAATTGCTTTTCTTGCTAATTCATCGCATCTATTATTATATTCATTATCACTATGACCTTTTACTTTTATAAAGGTTATGTTGTGAATATTAGTAAATTCTACTAATTCTTGCCATAATTCCTTATTCTTAACATCTTTCTTATCAGCTGTTTTCCAATTGTTTTTTTGCCAGTTTATAACCCAGTTTTGTAAAAAAGCATTAACTACATATGCACTATCACTATATAATTTTACTTTACATGGATATTTTAAGAGTTTTAAAGCTTCTATTACTGCTGTTAGTTCCATTACATTATTTGTAGTGTCTTTTTTTCCACCAGATATTTCTTTTTTATTTTCTTTGTACATGAGAATCGCACCCCATCCACCAGGACCAGGGTTTCCAGAACAAGCACCATCTGTGTATATTGTAATATCTTCCATAATTACCTCCGGAAAATCATTGTAAATTTTGTTATTTTATGATATTATATCAATAAATTTATTTTAATACAATAAAAATAATAGAAATACTGATAAATAGTATATGTATAAGCAAATTAATAGAGTATAAAATTATTAGGAGGGAAGTTTTATGAGCAGGGTTCTTGGAATAATTGCAGAGTATAATCCATTTCATAATGGACATTTGTATCATATTGCTAAATCTAAACAAGAAACTGGTGCTCAATACGTAGTTGCTATAATATCTGGAAACTTTGTCCAAAGAGGAGATACTTCTATAGTGAATAAATGGGCTAAGGCTAGGATGGCCCTCTTAAATGGTGCTGATTTGGTAATTGAACTTCCAACTGTTTATAGTATCTCGAGTGCGGAAAATTTTGCTGAAGGTGCTATTAAAATATTGAATTCTTTAGGAATTGTAGATACTTTATCGTTTGGCATGGAAGCAAAAGACATTGCTACATTAAATAACATTGCAAATGTGTTATTTAATGAACCAAAGGAGTATGTTACGATTCTTTCTCATGAATTAAAAAAAGGTAATTCTTTTCCAAAAGCTAGAGAAAATGCTCTAATGATGTACTTAAATGATATAAAAAGATATGCAAATGTGATGGCCGGTTCAAATAATATTTTAGCCATTGAATATTTGAAAGCTCTAAAAAGAACTAAAAGCATGATAAATCCAATAGGAATTAAAAGGGAAAAAGTTCTTTATAATGATAAATATATTGTAGATGAGTTTGCTAGTGCAACTGCAATAAGAAAAATGCTTATAACAAAGCAATTAGGAGATATAAGTAAAGTAATGCCTAGAAATTCATATTTACTTTTGGGAGAAGAACTAAAGAAGGGGCATTATGTTATAGATATTTCTAGATTTGAAAAAGAAATCATATATAATTTAAGAAAAATGTCCCTAGAGGATATTTCAAAACTTCCAGACGTGTCTGAAGGCCTTGAAAATTCAATTAAAAATGCTGCAGATTCTTGCAATACTATAGAAGAACTTATAAACATAGTTAAGACAAAGAGATTTACACAAACTAGAATACAAAGAATTCTTTTATATAGTTTGCTTGGTATAACAAAAAAACAAATGGAGATGTCAAGAAAAGTAACTCCATATGTAAGAGTTTTAGGATTCAACAACAAAGGAAAGGAATTAATATCAGAGATGATGAGATTAAATCCAAAATTAAATGTGGTAACGTCTGTAAAAAAATACATTGATACAGTATCAAATAAAAATTTAAAGGAAATGTTTGAAACTGATATTTTGGCAACTAATATATACACTTTAGGATATTATTCAGATTCATATTCTAATTTAGATTACACAAATAAGATTGAAATTTTATAATTTACAAAATGAAGTGAGGAAAATATGATTATAGGAATAACGGGAAGCTCTGGTGCAGGGAAAAGTACGATATGCGAAACCCTAAAGAAAAACTATAAAGTAAAGATTATCAATGCAGATAAAATTGCAAAAAAATTATCTAAAAAAGGAACTAGCTATATTATAGATATAATAAAGAAATTTGGTAAAGATATAGTTAATGAAGAAGGGGAATTAAAAAGAAAGAAACTAGCTGAAATTATTTATTCTGATCCTAAAAAAAGAGAAGAATTAAATAGTTGTACTTTTAAATATATAAAAAAGGAAATTGAAAAAGAAATAAAAAAAATAAACGAGGATACAATTGCAGTTATTGATGCACCTCTACTATTTGAAAGTGAATTAAACAAAATTTGCGACAAAGTTATAGGAGTTATTTCTAGAAAAGAGTTACAGATAGAAAGAATTGTTGCAAGAGATAATATAGATTATGAACAAGCAGAAAAGAGATTAGCTGCACAAAAAACAAATGAATTCTATATAAAAAACTGCGATGATATAATAGAAAACAATAATAATTTAGTAAATATAGAAAAGATTATACAAGATATAATGAAAAAATATGAAGCAAATAAATTTTAAACTAAAATACATACATATTAAGAGGTAAATATGTATGTATTTTTATTAAAGATTGTAATATAAAAATATACAACTTATTTACTTGACTACTACAAACTAATGTTCTATAATATACATAAGTAGGAAGTGATTTAATATGGAAACGAAACAAAGACAGATTTTACATGTAGATGTTAATAATGCATTCTTAAGTTGGACTGCATTAGATAGATTAAGCCAAGGAGAGAAAATTGATATAAGAGAAATTGAAGCGGTAATAGGCGGGGATGAAAGTAAAAGGGCTGGTATAGTTTTAGCTAAAAGTATGAAAGCAAAAATAAAAGGTGTATATACAGGAGAAACTTTATACCAGGCACGCTTGAAATGTCCAAATTTACAGGTATTTAAAGGAGATTATAAAAGTTATAAAAAACATTCAAATGATTTATATAAAATTCTATTAGAATACACAGAAAAAATAGAAAGATTTAGTATTGATGAGTGCTTTTTAGATATGACGGATTATTTAGGAAATGATACTTTAATAAATAAAGCATATGAAATAAATAGAAGAATAAAAAAAGAACTTGGTTTTACTGTAAATGTAGGAGTAGCACATAACAAATTACTCGCTAAAATGGCATCAGATTTTACAAAGCCAGATAGAGTACACACTTTATTTGAAGAAGAAATTCCTAGTAAAATGTGGACTCTTAATGTATCAGAACTATTCATGTTAGGCAGAAAAACACTTCCAAAGTTATATAATATGAGGATAAAAACAATAGGAGATTTAGCAAAACAAGAAAAAACAGAGATGATTAAAAAATTTGGAAAGCATGGACTTCTAATGTGGGAATATGCTAATGGAATAGATAATTCGCAGGTCAATTACTTAAGAGAAAAGCCAAAAGGAATAGGAAATTCTGTAACCCTTCCACGAGATATTTGTTCAAAAGAAGAGATAGAAAAAGTATTGCTAACGCTTACAGAACAGGTATCATATAGGTTGCGCAGATATGATATGTATGCAAACGTGGTAAATGTACAGCTAAGAACCAAAGATTTTAAAGATTTTTCTCATCAAAAAAAGCTTATAAGCCCTACATCAAACACAAAAAATATATATGTTTTAGCTAAGGAATTATTAAATGAAATGTATAAGAAGGGAACATTTATACGTTTAATAGGATTAAGAGTTGACAACCTAATAGAAAAAGATGAAATGCAATTATCGCTTTTTATAAACGAAGAAGATAAAAGACAAGAAAAATTAGATAAAGTAGTGGATGAATTAAAAGACAAGTATGGGTATAGTAGTATAACTAGAGCAGGCAAACTAAATTCAGAAGAAATTGTTAAATTAAAAGAAGTATAAAATGTTCTAAAACTATTTACAAAAAAACATTTTATGATATAATTCGATATATACCAAAAGAAAATACATTATAAAATAAAAAAGTAGGAGTATTTTTACTTTTACTAAAATAAGAAAGGATTGATAATATAATGGCAGAGAACAATGAAGAAAAAAAGATGAATGTAAATGAGAAAGAAACAAAAAAAGTGAGTGAGAAAGAAGTAAAAAAAGAAGCGAAAAAAGAAACAGATAAGGCGGAACCTAAAAAAGAAACTACAAAGGTAGAAACAGAAAATAAAAGTGATACTACTTTTAAAAAAGTAGAAACTAAAAATAAAAAAGAAAAATCTAATCACGGATTGTTAAAGGCAATACTAGTTTTAATAGGAATACTTGTTATAGCATATTTTATATTTGTCATGAGAAACTATATGATTTTAAAAGATATACATGAGAAAGCAAGTAAATATAAGGATTTAACGAACTATACATATCAAGTAAGAGGAATATTAGGAGATGACTCTTCACTATATACTATTACTAAAAAAGATAATGTTACAAGATATGAAACTAAAAATGAAGATAAAAAAGATAGAGAAATTATAATATGGAAAGATTTAGAAGAAAATGAAGGAATAGTTTCATTTATAAATCAAAAGACAGCGATAGTAGATAAGGCAGAAAATATAGTTTCACCAGTTAGTGATTTACCATTTGAATTCACAGAGGTAAATAATGGAATAGATGGCATAGCACTATATACTTTAATTTATTCAGAAGAGTATAATGGAAAAGATTGCTATGTATTATCAATGGGAACAGGATATAAAAAATGGATAGAAAAAGATACTGGACTTGTAGTAAAAATAGAATCTGAAAATAATTATTCAACAGAAGTATTAAGCCTAGAAACTAATACAGTAAATGAAATATATAAACCAGATTTAACAGGATATGACGTAAGAAAAGAAAAATAAATTTATATGAATTTAAGAGGAGATACACATATGTTGAAAAAAATATCTATTATTTTAATTACAATTCTATTATTAGTAGGATTAAGTATAAATGTATTTGCAAAAGATACATATACTACAACATCTGTTATAAATGGAGTGACAGTAAACTGGCAGTATGATTTGAATGAGTCTAATCAAATAGAAAATTTAAAATGTACAAATCCAGAAGATATAACTGGAAACGTTGCAATACCATCAACATTAGATGGTAAGACAGTAATCTCGATAGGAGACGAAGCATTTAAATCTGCTACAGGCATAACAGGAATAACAATACCAAGTTCTGTGAAAGAAATAGGATATAAAGCATTTGAAAACTGTACAAACTTAAATAAAGTAGATTTAGGAAATATAACAACGATATCATTCAAAGTTTTCAAAGGGTGTACAAGTTTAACAGAAATAACAATACCAAAAACGTTAAAGAATAGTGCGCTTGAACCATGTTTAGATAATCCAAATATAACCAAAATAACATTAGAAGAAGGATTAACAATAATTCCTGAAAATTTATGTGCTAATACAGGTATAACAGAAATAACGATACCAAGTTCTGTGAAAGAAATAGGATATAGTGCATTTGAAAATTGTACAAACTTAAATAAAGTAGATTTAGGAAATATAACAACGATATCATTCAAAGTTTTCAAAGGGTGTACAAGTTTAACAGAGATAACAATACCAAAAACGTTAAAAACTGGTGCACTTGAACCATGTTTAGATAATCCAAATATAACGAAAATAACATTAGAAGAAGGGTTGACAATAATTCCTGAAAATTTATGTGCTAATACAGGTATAACGGAAATAACGATACCAAGTTCTGTGAAAGAGATAGGATATAGTGCATTTGAAAATTGCTCTAACCTAGCAAATGTTAATTTAGGACAAATTAAAAAAATAGGTTTTAATGTGTTTAAAGATTGTCCAGAATTAACAGAAATAACAATACCAAAGACATTAGTAGATGGACCGGGAGAAGTTAATGAAGGAGTATTCACAGGTACTACAAACTTAACCTCAGTTATTTTTGAAGAAGGAACAACGACAATAGCATCAGGAATATTAAAAGATTGCAAAGGGATAACAACAGTAACAATACCAAATACAGTTGAAAAGATAGGAATGCGTGCGTTTGAAAATACAGGAATTGTTGAAATAACTTTTCCAGATACATTGAAAGAAATAGAATATTATGCTTTTAATAATTGTTCAGACTTGATAAAAATAACTATTTTGGGCAATTGTACTAAAATTGGTGGATTTAATATATATCCTACAGAGGATACGGTGTTCCAAAATCATAATGATAATTTAAAAATATATTGCTATGAAGATTCAAAAATTGCAGAATATGCAATAGCAAATAATATTAAATATGAATATTTAAAGAGACCAGATACAGACGAAGATACAGATGAAAAAGATGAACAAGGAAAAGATGACGGAACGTCAAATACAGACAAAAATACGACACAAACAGATGATACGACAGCAAAAGGTGAAATACCACAAACAGGTGCAATAATAACAAGCTTATTTATAATATTAATTATATCAGTTGCTAGCATAATCTTTTATGTAAAATATAGAAAATTTAGAGATATATAAAAGTTTAGAAGAAAGTACTTTATGCTTTCTTCTAATTATTTTAAATAATAATTTATTGATAAAACATTAGGTATTAAATAATAGAGAAACGATATAAACAAAAATATTATTTCTCTATTATTTTTTGAATTTTGACTAGAATTAGTATATATGATATACTTTTAGAAAATTGTAAAAGAAAGTTTACTATTTATAGAATATAAGCTAGTAGCAAAGAAATTTAAAATTTGAGTTTAAAATAAAAGAGGGGGGATGGTAATGAATGAAAAAAATAAAAGTAAATTGAAAATAGATGTAAAAATATTTAAAATACTTTTATTACTATCATGCATTACTTTAGGAATATTAGTATTCTTACTAATATTTTGTACAACAAAAATAGCAATAGAAACAGATTTGACAATACTATCTGGAATAACACTTATAATAGGGATAGTGTATGTTTTACCAGCACTTGGAGTTTTATTCGTAATTTTAGGAGTTATGTATTTAATAAGAGCTTTGCAATACAAAGGAAAAAAGTTAAGTAAAATTTTAACAGTGACACTAATCTTCATTTTCCTTGTAATATCAATATCTTTATCTTATTATACATTTATTGAGAATGGTTTAACGGATACTTATGAAATAAAAGTAAACTCTAAAATAAGTGAAGTTGAAGATAGCACGATTAAAAGCAATTTAATTAGTAGATTAGGAAATGAAGATATATATGTAAAGAAAATAATTTTAAAAGCATATCTTTTGAGTTTTGATGAAGATATATATTATGAAGAAAACGGAATAGGTAAAGTGGATTATGGTAATGTTGATGATATAGAATATAGCTATTTAAGAGAGAAAAGTACAGACATATCAGAATTTACTAGAATTTCATACAAACTTTTTGGAACCGTAGCAATAGTATTAATAATATTACTATGCATAAATTCAATAGAGCAGTATAAATCATTTAGTAGTAATGAGTTAAATAAAAAGTATACTATTAAAATTATATTAACATTAGGAATTTGTATATTAGGAATTATCATAATCATATTTGCAGTTAACGATTATAGAAAACATAAGGTATATGAGGAATATATAGAAGAAAAAGAAGAAAATACAGAAATACCAGAAAACACAGTGGAAAGTGATATACCAAAAACAAGTGATACTAAAACGTATTTTATAAGTGAAAATATCGGATTTAAAGTGGAATTGGATAATTTATGGAGAGATAGATATACAGTAGAAATATATACAACTTCTGATAACGGGCAGAATTGGAAAAAAGTAGAGAGTAATTTAGATGAAGCATATATAGGTTCTGAATTTATGTTTCTAACTAAAGACATAGGATTTATACATGATCCATATGGTGGTGTGGATAGCTTTGATACAGTAAAAGTCACATTAGATGGTGGACAAAACTGGAATGAGCTTAATATAGATAAACCAGAAGAAATAACTGCTAGTAATATATTCTTTAGAGATTTACCAACAATGGAAGATGGAAAACTAAAGATAATCGCATACACGGTACAATCAGTAGCAGATAGCTTATATACATATTATGAATTTGAGTCAGATGATTTAGGCGAAAGCTGGGAATTTGTGAGAGAAGTAACATATAGCGAAATTTTAGAAATAGATAGAGAAAAAGAAAACTAATAAAAACTAGGAAATTATATGCTTAAAAAACTAAATTATGATAGATTAATATATAATTAAACAAAACTTAAGAAAAAATAAATAGTAATTAAAAAAATAAAGTGTTATACTAATAGTAGTTTTAGAAAAGAAAGAAGAATATGTAACATGAGTAAAAGGGTAAAAGCTTTTAAATATATTTTAATTGTATTAGTAATTATATTACTTGTAGGATTAGTAGTATATTTAGTTCCTGTAATGAAAAATTTAAGTACTAAAGAGGGACAATTAGAATTTAAAAATCAAGTAGAGAAAATGGGAATTTTAGGATTTTTAGCCTTATTTGGTTTGCAATTTGCACAAATATTTTTAATTATACTTCCAGGAGAACCAATGGAAATTCTAGCAGGAATGTGCTATGGAGGAGTAGGAGGAACTATATTTATAACTTTTTCAGCATGTATAATATCTTCACTAATATTTTTTGCAGTTAGAAAATTTGGAAGAAAATTTGTATATAGCTTTTGTAGTAAAGAAAAAATAGATAAGATTCAAAATAGTAAATTATTTAAAGATACAAAGAAATTAGAATGGATAATGCTTCTGCTATTTGTAATACCAGGTACACCAAAAGATTTATTAGTATATATAGCAGGACTTCTTCCACTAAAGCCATTAAGATTTATACTAATATCTACATTTGCAAGACTTCCATCAGTAGTATCATCTACATTTGCAGGAGGAAGTATAGTAGCAGGTAATTGGACACATGGTATAGCAATTTATGCAGTTACTTTTATTTTAGTAGGACTATTTATATTTATAGTAAATAAATTTGATAAAGACAAAACTGCAGAAGAAGCAATGAAGATAATTAAATAGATTGTATAAAAAAATAAATTTAGGTCATAATGTACATATATTAATAGAAAGAAGGAGAGAATATATGATTACAGAAGACTTAAATTTATTTTTATCTAATTTAAATGTATTTTATAGAAAATTACAAAACTATCATTGGAATATAAAAGGAGAAGATTTTTTTACAGTACATGCAAAATTAGAAGAACTATATGACAACATAAATGAGCAAATAGATGAAATTGCAGAACATATATTAATAATAGATGGACAACCTCTAGGAACAATGAAAGATTATCTAAATACAGCTCAAATACAAGAAGCAAATAATGAAAAGATTTGTTCAAAGAAAATATTTGAAGAAATTTTAAAAGATTACAATATTTTAATAGAAAATGCTACAAAAGTAAAAGAAGATGCTGACAATGATAAAAAGTACGATACGTCAGCTTTAATGGATGAATATTTACAAGATTTTAAGAAAAAAGTATGGATGATTAGACAAATGTTAATGAAATAGAAAAAGTAAACCGTGGCTAAAAGGGATTACTTCCTTTTATCTACGGTTCTTTATATTAATAATTTTCACAATTAAAAAATCAAAACATAATGCAATTTTATATGGAATATGCTAGAATATAGTATAAAGTTAATACATAAATTTACAATTTAAAAATAATAAATATATAAGTTAATAAAAGGGAGAGAAAATCGTGGAAGAATTAATTAGACAATACCTTGATGGTGATGATGAAGCATTTACAAAAATAATTCAGCTTATACAAGTGGATTTATTTAGAATAGCACGAGCGAGGTTAGATAATATAGAAGATATTAATGATGCCATACAAGAGACAATGATTTTGAGCTATAAAAATTTAAAGAAATTAGAAGAAATTAAATACTTTAAAACATGGATTATAAAAATACTAATTAATGAGTGCAATAAAATATATCAGCAAAAGAAAAAGAAGATGAACATATTTCAAAAATTGACTAAAAATAAAGAATTTAACTTGGAAGCTTGTACAGATATTATACTAGAAGCAGAAAGAAAAATGGATTTAGAAAATATTTTAAGAGAGTTAAGCTATGAGGAGAAAATTGCTATTGTATTATTTTATGGTTGCGATTATTCATTAATAGAAATTGCAAACATATTAGGTGTTAGCTCAAATACAATTAAAAGCAGGATAACGAGAGCAAAACAGAAAATAAAAACAATGTATAAGGGAGGTGCAAAAAGTGAAACAATATAAAAATGACCATGCAGACGATATAGATAAATTATTGTATAAATATTTTGAAGAGAACAAAGAGATTCCAGCAGAAACAGTTAAAATAATTAATAGTGCACCCCATAAAAGGAAAAAAATTAAATATAATTTATTTAAAGTAGCTATATTTATATTAACAATATCAATTATAACAACAGGTACAGTTTTTTCTAAAGAGATAACAAACTTTTTTAAGGAATTATTTGGATTAAATAATATAGGAATTGATAATACTAGTATAGTGAATGCTATTGAAGAGAAAGATTATATACAGAATTGTAATATGGATTATTATAAAATAAATGAGAAGTATAGTGTAAAAATAGACTACTTAATGTTGGATGATATTAATTTATATACTGTATTTAATTTGCAATCAAATGAAGAAATTGCTAATGATTATAGAATTTCTATACCTGACTTAGAAATTATTGCTGATGACGAAACAATATATAATGCTTCTACTGGTGAGAATTACTCAATATATATTTCTAGTGGGTGGAATAAAGTAAAACAGGAAGACATAAGGCAAAAAAGAGAATTATTATTTTTGATTTCTGATGGACTACCTAGAATAAGAAAATTAGAATATAAATTCTCTAAAATTATTTTATATAAAAATAATTCTCCAGCTGAAAAACAAATTGAAATAAATTGTGAAAATGAAATAATATTAAAAGTAGACATAGAAGAAAAATTTATAAATAGAGATATATTAGAATTTGACACAGAAAAATTAGATAATAAATATAAAATTGATAAATTAATGTCAAACAGTACGGGAACATACTTGATTTTTGAAACTACAAAACCAGAGATAAATATAGAGCTAATATACAATAATAAAGTTTATGTAGGAAATAAAATAATATTAGCCATAGAAGGAGATAAGTATATATTTATCATACAATATAATATCGTGAAGGAAGAAATATTAAATGAAAAACAAATGATTTTGAAAGATTCATTAGAGAATTATATACATGTATACAAATAAAAACTAGGAGATTTCCTAGTTTTTATTATATAGAATTCTTTACCAGCTATACATTTTTAAATCTAATTTAACAGTCACAGATGAATCAGAACAAGTTGCTCTAATAACAGCACTACTTCCGTTACCTATTGGAATATGGTCTGCTTTTCTCATTTTACCATCTGTATATATTCTATATTGCTTGGTAGTATTGGTACTGACTATATATATGCTGATAATTAATTCGTGAGATTTTCCGTCAGAAGCGGTTGCAGTAGATTCAAAAGCCATATAATTTCCATCATAATAATTACTAGTACCATTATATGTACCTCTAAAAGATACTGAACTAGGGTCATAATATGCAAAATGTGAAATATCATTTGCACGTACATGTATTGGAAAGCTGCATAAAATTAATGTAATAAATAAAATAAATAAGTTTCTTTTTAATTTCATAAAAACCTCCTTCTAAATTTTTATAAAATAATTATATCAAAGTATTAAGTAAAGTTATAAAAAGACACAAAAAGACACAAAAAATTGCACCTTTTTTAACAAAAAATAATATCTAATAAGTAAAATGACAAAAAGAAAATCTATATGATAAATATCGTAATCGCAGATAGAAATAATGCAGTTAAATTAAAATGTAAAAGTTTGGAATATTGTTAATAATGAAGAAGAAATAATATGAAAATATAGATATTATTGTTTACAATTTTGAGAATAATAAAAAATGAAATCATTGAAAATTAAAAAAATGACAATTCTTTAATAAGCTTTTTGACTCTTAATATTAATAAGGATATTATTATAAAAATAAATAAGCAAATAAAGGAGAAAAAAATTATGAAAGAAAGTGAAAGAACAAAGATTATAGATGAACTTGCATATCTAGAATATGACTTTACTCTTAAAGGTACACAATATTTACTGGCAACAATAGAGTACATTATAAATAATAATTACAATGAAATATATAATTTAGAAAAAGACATATATTCAAAAATATCATCTATTTATAATACAAGTGTACATAATATAAAAATTAATATTAATAGAGCTAACAATAATATGTATTTTAAATGCAAAATAGAAAAATTAAAAAAATATTTTAGATTTGTTACAGATGAAAAACCAAAGACGAAACTAATTATAAATACAGTGATTGCTAATATCAATTTAGACAAAACAAAAAATGTTTATATAAAGAAAGGAGGATAGTAAATTATATAATATTAATATAGGGAGGAAATTTATGAAAATTAAAAAAAATAAAATTACTTTTTTTACAAGTATATGTCTTATATTTTTATTACTAAATTTTTTATTAAATATCAATGTATATGCAACAACTGAAAATGAAATTTTTCAATCAAACAGTTCTGATTTAACAATATATGAGCCTGAAAAAATACAAACAAGAGCTACACAAATGTCTAATATAGCAGGAAAAGAATATTTTATAAAGAATAGGTATACTGGGCAATATTTAGATGTGGCAGGAGGAGTAGCTGCTGACAGAACAAACGTACAACAATATAAATATAACGGAACAGATTCGCAAAGATGGTATATAAAAGATAATGGGGATTCTACTATTTCTATATATACAAGATTAGGAAATAATGGAACTTATCAATACGCATTAGATATTAATGATGGGTCACCAGATAATTATGCTAATGTACAAATTTATAAAATTAATGGAACAGATGCACAAAAATTTAAACTAGGTATTAATTCTTATCAAACATTTGGATTCTTGACTAAGGTATCAAATTATTCGAAAGCAGTTGTTTTAAACGGACCAACTTGTGACCAAGGTAGAAATGTAGACCAGTATACATACCAAGGACATATAAATGAACATTGGATACTAGAACCCGTTAATCCTAATGTGAATTTGGGAGTAGAATATGCGCAGAAAAATTACAATAAATATGTTGAAGCATATCCAGATTGTAGAGACATAGGTGGAGATTGTGCAAATTTTGTATCTCAATGTATGTTAGCAGGAGGTGGAGTACACTACCAAAATGACTGGTATACTTATAGAAAAAACAATAATTATTATAAACCTTCAAATATAGATCAACTAAATAACACATGGGAATTAGCTGACCCAAGCCCTTGGATTAGTGCTAAATATTTTGGAAAGTATTGGAAAGACCATGTGACATATCATTATTATAAAACTGATAAAATACTAGAAAACCCATCTTTAGCTTGGAATTTGAATATTACAAAAGGTGACGTGGTACAAGTTGCTGATAGTTTTCTAGGATTTTTAGGAGATGCTGAACACACAATGTATATTACTGACTATCAAAATAACACCTATATATTAACCTATCACTCTAATGAAACACAAGCCAAAAGTTTATTGGATATATGCAGGGCATATCCTAATCAATATTTGATTTTTTATGAAATGATATAAGGGGGAAAAATTATGAAGAATAAAACTTTAAAAATTTTATTAATAATAGCATGTATATTATTGATAGTTATTCCTATCACAGTATATGCTGTTCCGAATATTATTGAATATATTACAGTAGTAAGTGACAATGGAAATGTAAAACAAGAGTTATTAGAAGAAAAAGAGCAATATACAAACATGATACAAAATCAACCTAACAATTATATGATTGATGAAGATAAAGAATTAACAAATAAACTTGAACAAAACGATGAAGCAAATAAAGCTAAAGAAGAAATCATTGCAAGTGTTTTAAATAAATTTTATCCGGAAAAATATGCTGAATTAAGAGAAAAAATTGAAGAAAAAGACATTGACAGCAGTAACCATGACGTTTCACCTAAAAGTCCAGAAATGGAATTCTATAATCTAGTGTTAGACGTTATAGAAAAAGAAAATTTAACAGAAGAGGAAAAGAGTGTCTTAAAAGAATTTATGATTAACCAATACAGTAATGCAAAAGGAAATGACCAAGTGCAATCAAGAATAGAAGATATTTGCATGTAAACTATGATATTAGGCGAAAGTGAAAATGTTTATAGAATAGATAACCAAACTGTGGAAAAAGGAAGTAGTATCCTGTATCCACAGTTTATTTTTCGTAATAAATTATTGACAACTGTTATATACTGTTATATACTAAACATAACAGCTAAGAACTAAAAAGATAGGAGGAGTAATTGTAATGAATATCATTATAAGCAATAGTAGTTCAGTTCCAATATATGAACAAATAAAGCAGGCAATAAAAACGGCTATTCTATCTGGTGAATTAAAAGAAGACGAAAATTTACCATCTGTCAGAAATCTTGCAAATGATTTGCGAATAAGTTTTTTAACAGTAAAAAAAGCCTATGATGAGTTAGAAGAAGAAGGATATATAAAGACTATTCAAGGAAAGGGAAGTTTTGTTGCACCTAAAAATATAGAACTTATGAAAGAGGAAAGGAGACGAGAAATAGAAAAACATGTAGAAGAGATTATAAAGATAGCTAAAATATATAACATAAATAAAAGCGAAATTGATGATATATTTAACTACATAGCTTCAGAGGAAGATTTTGATATTAATTAATAAATTACAGGAGGTTTAATTATGGAGAATAATATTGAGATAAAAAACGTCTCAAAAAAATATGATAAATTTGAGTTAAAAAATATAAGTTTCAACGTGCCAAAAGGGGTAATAGTTGGACTAATTGGAGAAAATGGTGCAGGTAAAACTACTACAATTAAGTCAATTTTAAATATTATAAACTTTAAAGGAGATATTAAAATATTTGGGAAAGATAATAAAAAATATGAAAAAACAATAAAGCAAGACATTGGTGTAGTACTAGATGACAGTTTTTTATCGGATTATTTAGATGCAAAAGGAATTGGCAAAGTAATGCAAAGTTTTTATAAAAATTGGAACGAAAAAAAGTATTTAGAATATTTGCAAAAATTTAATTTACCAAGTAATAAAATGGTTAAAGATTTTTCTAGCGGAATGAAGATGAAACTAAAAATAGCAGCAGCTATATCACATTCGCCTAAATTACTTATACTAGACGAACCAACTAGCGGATTAGATCCAGTAGTTAGAAATGAAATATTAGATATATTTAGAGAATATATGCTAGAAGATGAGGAAAGGTCAATTTTAATGTCGACCCATATTACTACAGACTTAGAGCATATTTCGGATTATATAGTATTTATAAATAAGGGAAACATAGTATTTGATATGCCAACAATGGATTTACTGGACAATTATGGAATAGCAAAATGTGATGAGAAAAATTTTGAAAAGATTAATAAAGATGATTATATAAAATATAGAAAAGAAAAATATCAATATGAACTATTAATAAATAATAGAAAAAAATTTAAATCTAAATACGAGAATGTAAATATAGATAAAGCTAGTATAGAAGATATAATGCTTTTGAATATCAAAGGAGAAAAATAAGATATAAAGTAAAAGTGATTAATGAAAGGATGGAATTTATGAATAATATAAAAGCTTTAATAAAAAAAGACTTATTAAATTTAGCGAGCTATAAAGTCTCAATTATAATTTTATTTGTTGGAGTATGTTTGTGTACTCTAAATACTAATGTTACTAATTTAGCACCAATAGTAATAATAACTATGATAGGAATGATTAGTTTATCTACTTTTAATTATGATGAGATATCAAAAGCAGAAAAATATTTACTCGCAATGCCAAATACAAAAGGAGATATTATAAAAGCAAAGTACATATTAGTAATTGGATTAACAGTATTAGGAGGAGTAGTTGCATATTTCCTTACAATATTATTAAGTTATATAATGAATAAAATAAATCAAAATATAGCTATTACAATAGATTATATGTCACTTTTATATACAACAATAGCAGGAATTTTCGGAATTGGACTAGTAGAATCTATACAGATACCAAGTATATATAAATGGGGTGCAGAAAGAGGCAGAATTCAAATGTTTATATTAGTATTTATAATATTCTTAATAATTGGGGGAGTAGCATATTTTATAACAAAATTTGGATTTGATATTGATATAACTTCAGCAATAGACAAAATTAAAGAGTATGCAATATATATATTAATTGCTATTACTACAATTTTTTATTATATCTCATATAAAGTTGCATACAAAATATATAAAAAGAGAGAATATTAAGAATATTTTAATATGAAATAAAAAGATTATTAATAAATCCCTGATATATTAAACTTACAAAAATGTAATGAAAAATACATAAAAATCGATATAAGAAAAAAGTTCTTTTATCTATAATAAAAATGGGTGGTAATATGGTAGAAATTGAGAAAAAAAGTAAGTTTAATGAATTTATTAAAATATTTGTAATATTTATGATAGGAAGCGTATTAGGCTATATAGTAGAAATGATAGTAGGACTGGTGCAAAATGGGCACTTTGTATCAAGACAGGGATTAATATATGGACCATTTACACCAGTATATGGAATAGGAATACTTGTATATTATTTCTTTTTTAGCATTATTAATATAAAAAACAAAGGATATATATTCATATTCTCTATGATATTAGGAGGAATAACAGAATATTTATGCTCATATATTCAAGAAAAGGTATTTGGAACCGTATCATGGGATTATTCAAACTGGATATTTAATATAAATGGTAGAACAACCTTAATTCATTGTACCTATTGGGGATTTGCAGGACTACTATATACATCGTATATAAAACCACTAATTCCTAAAATAGAAGAATTTATTAAAAATCATAAAGTTAAAGCGATGGCAAGCATGATAGCAGTATTTATGGTATTTAATATAACAATTTCGTCTATGGCAGCAATAAGACAAAACGAAAGAATAAATAACATACCTGCAAGTGGAAATGTAGATATATTTTTAGATAATATGTATCCAGATGAATATATGGATGAAGTATTTGAAAACAAAAAACATGTTTGAACTTTAGGGACGTTCTTTAAAGTTCATTTTTAATTAAATAGTTTCTAAAAAATAGTTGATATTTTTTAGAAATTAGCATATAATATAAATAATGAAAGTAAGAAAAGTAAGGAATAGAGGTGAGGAGAATGGAACTAGCTAAAGTTACAACAAAAGGACAAATAACAATACCAAAAGCAATTAGAGAAAAGTTAGAATTAAAAGAAGGAAGTAAAATCATATTTTTGCAAAGAGGAGAGGATATTGTAATAAAAAATTCTGCTATGTTAGCTTTAGAAAGAATGCAAAATGAATTTGAAGGAGAAGCAGAAAGATTAGGATTAAAAAATGAAGATGACGTAGTAAAATTCATAAAAGATTTTAGAAAGGAAAGGAAAAAGAACTGATATGAGAGTAATGCTTGATACAAATATTCTTATATCATCATTTATATTTAAAAGTAGTAAAATAAATGAACTAATAAACGAACTTTCTAAAAATCATGAAATTGTAATATGTTCTTATGTTATCGATGAATTAAAAGAATTAATAAGTTCTAAATTTATAAAGAAAGAAGAGTGTTTAGATAACTTTTTAAAAGAGTTTCCATATGATTTAGTATATTCACCAACAAATGTAGATAGAAAAGTATTCAAAATAAGAGATGATGATGATTATATAATTCTATATACAGCTATAATTGAAAACGTAGATATTCTTATAACTGGAGATAAAGATTTTTTTGATATCAAAATTGATAGACCTGAAATTATGACAGTAAATGATTTTTTAAAACGATACAAAAAATAGAGAAAAACCATATTAAAACATGAAGTTTTGATATGGCTCTTAAAATTTTGTGGAATACATTACAATGAACTTTAAAGAATGTCTCTAAAGTTCAAAAAAATTTTAAAAAAATAAAGGAATATGGAAAATTTTGACTAAAAATATAATTAGAGCGATTTTAAATAAAATAAGGCAAATAAAATAAACAAAAGAAGATTGAAAAAAGAAAATGGAGGTTATAAAATGATAGAGATAAAAAATGTTTCAAAATCTTATGTTAAAAATAAGAAATCAGTAGACTCTTTAAACTTAGAAATAAAAAATGGAGAGATATTCGGATTTTTAGGGCCAAATGGTGCAGGAAAGACTACAACAATTAGAATGATTACAGGGATATTAGATCCAGATGAAGGATACATATTAATAGATGGGCATAGCATAAAAGAAGAACCATTAGAAGCTAAAAAAAATTTCGGATTTGTTCCAGATAATCCTGATATGTTTTTAAAATTAAAAGGGATAGAGTATTTGAATTTCTTAGCGGAGGTATATAAAGTACCGGTAGAAGAAAGGCAGAATAGAATAGAAGAATTAACTAAAAAATTTGAAATATATGATGATTTAAATAGTTATATAGAAAGTTATTCTCATGGTATGAGACAAAAAATAGTTATATGTGGTGCATTATTGTCAAACCCTAAAAACTGGATATTGGACGAGCCGATGACTGGATTAGATCCAAAAGCATCATTTGATTTAAAAGAAATGATGAGGGAACATACTAAAAAAGGAAATACAGTATTTTTCTCTACCCATGTGTTAGATGTTGCAGAAAAATTATGCGATAGAGTGGGAATTATAAATAAAGGGAAACTAGTATTTGTGGGAACATTAGAAGAAATGAAAGAAAAATTTAAGGAACAAGGATCTTTAGAAGAGTTGTTCTTGGAAATTACAGAAGAATAAATTATAAGGAGAAAAATCATGACGTTTTTATTAACAAAAATATTTTTAAAAAGCTCTATGCAAAAAATAACTGAACAAAACGGAATAAAAGATGTGCGCAAAAAGAGCAAAGCACAAATAACCTTATATGCATTACTTTTCGCATATTTAATTGGAATAATGTGGTTTTTAAGCACAAAAATGATTAATGTATTAAAAGAGATAAATGCAGAAACAGTGTTTATAGATTTAGTATTTATGATGGTATTTTTCCTAAATATATTACAGACAGTATTTTCGAGCATAAATTTACTATATTTTTCAAAAGATACAGATTCTATATTATCTCTTCCACTAAAACCATATCAAATAATATTAGCTAGAACTAATGTAATGTTAATATTAGAATTTGCAGTAAATATACTGATAGGCTTAATACCTCTTATTATCTATGGAGTAAAACTTAATTGTAATGCACTTTATTATATATCTGTGATAATAGGTTTAATGCTTTTGCCAATTTTACCAGTAATAATAGTTTCACTTATTTCTATGGTAATAATGAGTTTTTCAAAGATTATCAAAAACAAAAATAAATTCCAATTGTTTACAACATTGATTATGTTAGTATTAGTAATTGCTTTTTCAATAGGAATAACTAAAATAGATAGTGAAACAATGACAGATGAGCAAATGGCACAGACACTTACTAGCGCTGGTAGTTTCACAGACATGCTAAAAACATACTTCCCAACATTTGGATTTTTAGTAAACTCTATTCATAGTAATAATATCTTAACATTAATATTAGAAACAGTAAAAACAATCGCAGTAACATTTATAGGAGTAGTAATATATTTACTATGCGCTCAAAAGCTATATTTTAAAGGTTTAATAGGAAGTTTATACAGCGGAGAAAAAACTAAAAGAGGGAAAGTTAAAATAAAAGCAAAATCAAAAAGGTTGGGTATAATTTATGTTTTTAAGGAATTAAAAATATTAATTAGAAATCCAGTTTACTTGGTACAGTGCGTATTACCAGCATTAATATTTCCAGTACTTTTTATAGGATTAATATTTATAGCATCAGATGAAGAACTAAAAGGAATAACAAATTCACTAGCACTAATGCTTAATTTTAATAAACCATTAATATTAATGGGACTGGTAGCAATAATGCAGTTTTTTGCAATGTTCATATATGTATCAATTACAGCAATTTCAAGAGAAGGAAAAAATGCTACATTTATAAAGTATATACCAGTACCACTATATAAACAGTATATATATAAAATAATACCTAATGTACTAATGAATATATTTTCTACATTAATAGTATTAGGTATTGCAAGATATTTATTACCTATAGAAATAACAGATTTGATAATTGTATTTGTTATATCTATATTAATGAATGTATCATTAAGTATGCTATGCCTGATAATGGACCTAAAAAGACCAAAATTACAATGGAATACAGAATATGCAGTTGTAAAGCAAAATATGAACCTAATATTCCCAATGATATTTGGAACAATAAATGTAGGAATAGTAATATTTGTAAATACTACTTTAAAAATGTATTCTGCATATATCCAATTAGTTATTATAGCGATGATATATATTTTAGCTAATATTTGTATATATATTTATTTATACAAAAAACAATACGAATTAGCTAAAAAAATAATGTAGAAATTATGAGAGTGTGATATAATATACAAAAACAAAAAGGAGAAGTTTATGGAAGAAGAAGTAAAAAATAAATATGTAATAGGAACAATAGGTGCTCTAATAGGTGCAATTATAGGAAGTGTGCCTTGGATACTTTCATATGTTTTTGCTAATATGATTTATGCAATATTATCAGTAGTAATAGCTGTATGTGCATTTTATGGATATAAATTAACAAAGGCGAAAATAGATAAAAAATTACCAGTAATTTTATCAGTTGTTTCTTTTATAGCTATAACAATTACAATGCTAGTAGCAATACCATTAATATATATGGCAAAAGAAGAAGTATCTCTCTCTTTTGAAAATTTTATAGTAATTTATCGAATAGAAGAAGTTTCTTCGGTAATACTTACTGACTATGTTATATCTTTAATATTTTGTGCATTAGTAATGGGGGGCATAATATATAACTTAAACAAACAAATAAAACATGGAATAAAAGATAAAGATATAAAGATAATTACTCAAAGTGTAGAAAATGAAATGTTTTCTAAAGAAGATATAGAGAGAGCAAGAGATGTATTTGAAAGAAATGATGCTTTAAGTAAAAAACATACAATCACAAAAGAATTAATAGTAGAAGATTTACAAAGAGAGTTTGGACAAGAGAAAGGTAGTAAAATATTTGAATATTTAAAAATAGAGGGAGTTATAAAGAAAAAATCAAATAAATACTATTTTTCAGAAAAAGCACAAAATAGCCCATACTATAGATATGAATTTACAAATGTAAAAATATTTATAATAGTTGTAATAATAGCAGCTGCAATAGCAGCACTTATGTATTTTACAAAAACATATCCAGGAAGAGAAAATGAAACTAACATAAATGACATAGAACAAGGGGAAGTAATATCATCATACACTATAGAAAACACAAACATAACATTAGAATTTGACGAAGATATGACAAAACTTTCTGACGAACAGATTACATACTACTTTGGACAAGGCTATTCAGAAGTATATGAAAGCATAATAACAAGTAGTAATTTTGAAAAAATGATAATGGTAATACAAAATAACAAGTCTGGTTTTGATGAAGATTACACAGCAAGACAGTTTTTAGAAGATATAGCAGCAGAAAACGAAGAGGAGTTAAAAGTAATAGAAAAAGAAATTTCAGATAAAGTATTTTATGTATTAGAAAGAGAATATGAATCGAAGGATGGAACAATATATCTAGAGCAAGATTATGTATACGATTCTGGAGATGATTTTGTCTGCATAATATTTGATAATATAAAGGAAAATGCAATGAATCCGGAAGAAATAATTAAATAGAAATATATAAAGGGGAAAATTAGTTTTATGATAAAAGTAGACAAAGTAAAGAAAAAGTTCATAAAATATAAAAGTAAAACTGAAAAAGAAGAATTTTTAGCAAATAGTAATATAAGTTTTGAGGCAAATGACGGAGAAATAGTGGGAATTTTAGGACCAAATGGTGCCGGAAAAACAACATTGCTAAGAATAACTGCAGGAATATTAGAACCAACAGAAGGAACAGTTACATTTGATGGTCTAAATTATAAAGATAATGAAATAGAAATAAAACAAAATATAGCATATTTATCAGGTAATACAAAATTGTATGATACATTATCTGTTTATGAACTTTTAAAAATGTGTAGTGACATATATGGTGTGGAAAAGGAAAAAGCAGAAAAAAGGATAAAAGAACTAACTAAAATATTAAATATGGAAGGATTTTTATATGGCAAAATTGCAAATTTATCAACAGGTCAAACACAAAGAGTAAATATAGCAAGGTGCTTGGTACACAATCCTAAATACTATATTTTAGATGAAGCAACAACGGGTTTGGATATTATCTCAAGCCAAATAATCCTTGATTTCATTAAAGAAGAGAAGAAAAAAGGAAAAACAATTCTATACTCAACACATTATATGGAAGAAGCAGAGAATATTTGTGATAAAGTAATAATGATAAATAAAGGAGTAGTTATAAAAACAGGAACACCTGACGAAATAAAAAGAGATACAAATACTACTAACTTAAGAGATAGCTTTTTTTCATTAGTAGGAGGTGTTTCAAATGAAGAATAACATGCTAAATATCCTAAAAAAAGAATTAAGAGAACTATTTAGAGATAAGAAATCATTAGCTATGATGCTAATAATACCAATATTTATACCATTAATTATGATAGGTATGTCAGCTTTATTTGAAATGCAAGTAAATAAAGACGTAGAAGAATTTAATAAAATAGGGTTTGCATATACATTAAATGAAGCGGAAACAAGTTTAGCAGAGCAAATGAATATAGAAATAGTCACAGGAACAGAAGAAGAATTAAAGCAAAAATATGATGCAGGAGAAATAAATTTATATGTAACAAAAAATGATAATAATTATATAATAAATACTGATGGTTCAGATAGTAGCTCGTTTGCAAGTGGTTTAATGGAAGAATACTTTAATGCATATAAACAAATTTTACAAAGAGAATATTTACAAGAAAATGGAATAGAAACAGAAGAAGTATTAGATATTATTACTGTTAGTGAAAATGTACTTGAACAAGATAATTATTTTGGAAATTATATTAAAAATTATGCATTTTTATTTATAATAATGGCAATTACAGTATCTGCAACATATCCAGCAACAGATACAACAGCAGGAGAAAAAGAGAGAGGTACTTTAGAAACATTATTAACATTCCCAATAAAAAGCAAAGATATAATAATAGGAAAATTTTTGGCAGTATCACTTTCTTCTATAGTGACAGGATTAATAAGCTTTGTTTTAGCAATAGTAGCATTATTTATATCAAAAGATATGTTCTCAATTTATGAAGGTGTAGATATAATGTATAGTACATCTAGTATAGCTTTTGGAATAATAGTAATTATTATGTATTCAATTTTTGTTAGTGGACTTTGCATTTCTATTGCAAGTACTTCAAAAACATTTAAAGAAGCTCAAAGTGCATTAACACCATTAACATTTATATCATTCTTCCCAAGCTTTGTAATATTCATGGTAGGACTAGAAACAACTCCATTGTTATCCATAGTTCCATTCCTAAACTATACAATGATATTTACAGATATAGCCACAGGAAATATCAACCTATTAAACATTGCACTTATGGCAATTTCAACTATTATATATATAGCAGTTATATTTACATATATTATTAAGCAATATAAATCAGAGAAAGTACTGTTTTCAAGATAAGAAGAAAATGTGAACATTTTGTGAAAAATATAGTAAGGTAATTGACTAATAATATTAAAAATGTTATATTAGTTAAGTGCCTTACTAATTTTAATAATTAGTATAAATAAATATAATGGAAAAAATGAAGGGATGAGGTTATGGAAATTTATGTTGCAAACGAACTGAAAAAGCTAGACGTTGATATAAACAGAAAGCTTTTTTCTATTGTAAAAGAAAAGAAAATATCATTTTATCCAGGCCCATTGCAAGCTAAAATAACTAAATACTTGATTGAAAATGAGGAAAGAGAAGTATATCAAAAAGAATTAGAAGAAGTATTTGAAGTAAGTAAAGCAACAATTTCTGGAGTATTACTTACAATGGAAAAAAATAAAATTATAAAAAGAATAGCATCAGAAAGCGATGCAAGGCAAAAGAAAATAGTCTTAACTAAAAAAAGCAAAGAAATATATAAAGAGGTAAAAGAAACTTTTAAAAAGTTAAACGAAGAATTAACTAAAAATATACCAGAAGAAGAATTACAAAATTTTATAAAAACTATTGAAAAAATACGAAAAAACATAAAATGTAATGAAGGAGGAATAAAAACTGTATGATAAGAAAATTAAGTAAATCAATTAGAGAATATAAAAAGGAAGCTATATTAACACCAGTTTGTGTAGCAATAGAAGTAGTTTTAGAAATAATAATACCACTTCTTATGGCACAATTAATAGATGATGGCGTATATGGTGGAGAGATGAATTTAGTATATAAAATAGGTTTAGAACTAATCTTATGTGCTATATTATCTTTGATTTTTGGTGCATTATCAGGTAAATTTGCAGCGAAAGCATCATCTGGCTTTGCTAAAAATTTAAGACAAGATTTATATTATAAAGTACAAGATTTTTCTTTTACCAATATAGATAAATTCTCTACAAGTAGTTTAGTAACAAGACTTACAACAGATGTAACCAATGTTCAAAATGCTTTTCAGATGGTTATAAGGATTGCAATAAGAACACCACTTATGTTAGTAACTTCACTACTTTTTGCTATATCAATAAGTGCTAAATTATCTTTAGTATTTTTAGTAATAATACCAATTTTAGCAATAGGATTATTCTTTATAATAACAAGAGTACACCCTATTATGAAAAGAGTATTTAGAACTTATGATGATTTAAATAATGTAGTAGAAGAAAACGTTGCAGGTATTAGAGTTGTTAAGTCATTTGTAATTGAAGAAAAAGAAAAGAAAAAATTTGAAAAAGTATCAAAAAATATATTTAATGATTTTAGTAAAGCAGAAAAAATAATGGCTTGTATTAGTCCACTAATGCAATTTGCAATTTATTCTTGTATTTTAGCAATATCATGGTTTGGGGCTAAAATAATAATTCAAACAGGTATGACTGAGCTTACAACAGGTGAACTTATGACAATGTTTACATATTCAATACAAATACTATCAAGTTTAATGATGCTTTCTATGGTTATGGTTATGATAGCAATTTCTAAATCATCGGCAGAAAGAATTGTAGAAGTATTAAACACAGAATCAGACATACATGATCCTAAAAAACCTATAATGGAAGTAAAAGATGGAAGTATAGAATATAAAAATGTAAGCTTTAGCTATGTAAAAGATAAGAAAAAAGAATGTTTAAAAGATATTAACTTAAAAATAAAATCAGGAGAAACTGTTGGAATAATTGGCGGAACAGGTAGTGGAAAATCTAGTTTAGTAAACCTAATTCCAAGACTATATGATGTGACAGAAGGAGAACTTTTAGTAGGGGGACAAAATGTAAAGAAATATCATATAGAATCATTAAGAAATCAAGTCGCTTGTGTACTTCAAAAAAATGTACTATTTTCAGGAACAATTACAGAAAATATCAAGTGGGGAGATGAAAATGCTACAGAAGAAGATGTAAAAAGAGTATGCAAATTAGCACAAGCAGATGAATTTATATCTCAATTTCCAGACGGATACAACACATATATTGAAGAGGGTGGTACAAATGTATCTGGAGGACAAAAACAAAGATTATGTATTGCAAGAGCACTTTTAAAACATCCTAAAATATTAATATTAGATGACTCTACAAGTGCAGTAGACACAAAAACAGATAGCTTAATTAGAAAAGCATTTAAAGAAGAAATACCAAATACAACAAAAATAATTATTGCACAAAGAATTTCATCAGTAGAAGACTGCGATAAAATAATAGTTATGGACAACGGAAAAATAAATGGTGTTGGAACACATGAAGAATTACTAAGAAATAACGAAATATATAAAGAAGTATACGAATCTCAAACGAAAGGAGGAGATACAGATGAATAAAAAAATACAAATAAGAAAAGGAACTGTAAAAAGATTATTAGGATATATAACTAAAAAATATAAAAAGCAATTTGCATTTGTATTTATCTGTATAATATTTAGTAGTATTGCATCAGTTGCAGGTTCTCTATTTTTACAAATATTAATAGATGACTATATTACTCCTCTTTTAGGACAGGAAAATCCTGTATATACAGGACTAATGGGCGCTATAGGTATTATGGTAATTATATATTTAGTAGGTATGCTAAGTTCATATTTATATAATAGATTAATGGCTGTGGTATCTCAAGGAGTACTTAAAGACATAAGAGATGAAATGTTTGATAAAATGCAAGCACTTCCAATTAGATATTTTGACACACATACACATGGAGATATAATGAGCCACTATACGAATGATACAGATACATTAAGGCAAATGTTTGCTCAAAGTTTACCTTTTTGCATAATGTCTATTATTAGCATTATTGCAATTATTTGTGCAATGATATACTTAAGTCCGGTACTAACAGTATTCATAATAGCATTTTCAATTTTGACAGTGTTTATAACAAGGAAAATTGCATCTAAAAGTTCGAAAAACTTTATAAACCAACAAGCATCTCTAGGAAAAGTAAATGGATATATTGAAGAAATGTTAAACGGACAAAAAGTTATAAAAGTATTTACACATGAGGAGAAAGCAAAAGAAGAATTTGACAAATTAAATAACCAACTAAATGAAGATATGTATAGGGCACATAAGTATTCAAATATATTAATGCCAATTGCAAACAACTTAGGAAACTTACAATATGTACTAATAGCTATTGTGGGAACTATTCTAGCTCTAAACGGAAACCTAGTACTTTCTGTGGGAACAATAGTATCTTTCTTACAACTTACAAGAAATTTAACACAACCAGTAAATCAAGTAATGAATCAAATGAATGCAATTATTATGGCTTTAGCTGGTGCTGGAAGAATTTTTGAAATGATGGATGAAGAACCTGAGCAAGATAATGGCTATGTAACATTAGTTAATGTAAAAAGAGAAGGAGATAAACTAATAGAGGTAAAAGAAAGAACTGGTGTGTGGGCATGGAAACATCCTCATCATGATGGCAGATTAGAGTATGTAGAACTTAAAGGACATATAGAATTAGAACATGTAGATTTTGGATATGTTCCAGAAAAAATTGTACTTCATGACATAAGCTTATATGCAAAACCAGGACAAAAAATAGCATTTGTTGGTGCAACAGGTGCTGGAAAAACAACTATTACAAACTTGATAAATAGATTTTATGATATTGAAGATGGAAAAATTAGATATGATGGAATAAATATAAATAAAATTAAGAAAGCAGACTTAAGAAGATCTTTAGGAATGGTTTTACAAGATACTAACTTATTCACAGGTACAATAAAGGAAAATATCAAATATGGTAATGAACATGCTACAGACGAAGAAGTTATAGCAGCAGCAAAACTTGCAAATGCACATGACTTCATAATGAGATTACCAAAAGGATATGACACAAAACTTACAGGAAACGGTTCTGAGTTATCACAAGGACAAAGACAGCTTCTATCTATAGCAAGGGTTGCAGTAAATAATCCACCAGTAATGATACTAGATGAAGCAACAAGCTCAATAGATACAAGAACAGAGAAAATAGTTCAAGATGGTATGGATAAATTAATGGAAGGTAGAACTGTATTTGTAATAGCACATAGACTTTCAACTGTAAGAAATGCAAAAGCAATTATGGTTATGGACCATGGAAGAATTATAGAAAGAGGAGAACATGACTATTTAATTGATTTAAAAGGAATGTATTATCAATTATACACAGGTGCATTTGAGTTGGAGTAGAAAATATATAATAAATATAGATAAAACTAAAATAGTATAATAACTATAATAAGTGTACTTGTAAATTAACATATCTTATGATAATATTTACTTGTTACCATATATAAAATAAATTAATAAAGTAACGAAATAAAAAAGAAAAAGTAAAAATAGTAGGAGGTTAATTATGGAAAAGAATACAGTATTTTACAAATGCCCAATATGTGGAAATATAATAGGATTAATTAGTGGAGATATAAACCACATTAGATGCTGTGGCGTAGAAATGGAATTAATGGTTGCGAATAGCCAAGATGCCGCAACAGAAAAACATGTACCAGTATATGAAAAAGAAGGAGACAACCTAATAGTAAGAGTAGGAGAAGTAGAGCATCCTATGGAAGAAGACCACTATATAATGTGGATTGCACAAGTAAGCGATAATGAAACAACAAGAATTAGATTAAAACCAGGTCAAAAGCCAGAGGTTAAATTTAGATATATACCAAACTCTACAGTATATGCATATTGTAATAAACATGGATTATGGAAAACAGAAGTGAAATAATAAAAGTGTCACGTGTGTAGCCTGTCTACCTCAAACTGCCATCTTTGTCACATTTAGGGACAGATGTTAGGTTTAGGTACAGGTCTTTTTTTATGCATTTTAATTTTTTTGAGTTGTTTTTTATTTAAAAAAATGATAATTCAAAAAATTAAGAAAAAAATTAAGAAAAAAATTAAGAAAAAAATTAAGAAAAAAATTAAGAAAAAAATTAAGAAAAATATTGACAATTGAACATGTACTCAACTATAATATATTAAACAGTTGAACAAATACTCAATTATCTATAAAATAAATTTACAACTTAAATTTGTAATATAAAGTTATAACTTAAACTTAAATTCAAAGGAGGAAGGCTAATGTCAAAGAATGAATTTATATGTGATTGCAATATTATTCATCAAGAAGTAGTTGATAAAACTTTAAAGAAAATGCCTGAAGAAGATTCTTTTAATAAAATAGCCGAGTTTTTTAAGATTTTAGGAGATACAACAAGGACGAAAATATTATTTGCATTAGATGAAAATGAAATGTGTGTATGTGATATAGCAAATGTGTTAGGAATGAGTAAATCTTCAATATCTCACCAGTTAGGGACATTAAGAAGGATGGGTATAGTAAAATGCAGAAAGCAAGGCAAAGAAGTTTACTATATGTTAGATGATGAACATGTAAAATATGTATTTGAAATAGCTATGGAACATATAGAGCATAGAAAATAAAGTGAAATTTGATATATATAGGAAAGGATGATTTTTATGACAAGTAAATTTAAAATTAAAGGTTTAGACTGTGCAAATTGTGCTAGTCAATTAGAAAGAGAGATTAAGAAAATAGATGGTGTGGAAAATGCTTCTATTAGTTTTATGACAGAAAGAATGGAATTAGAGTATGATGGAGATAACAAAGAGAAGATTTTAAAAGAAGCAAAGAAAAGAATAAAACGTGAAGAACCAGACGTAACTATAGAAGAAGTTTAATTTAGGAGGCACGCTATGAAAAAGAAAGGTATTAAAATTTTAATTGCTCTTATATTATTTATTTTAGCAATGGCTATTAAATTTGAAAATGTGTGGATTAATAATAGTATATTTATCATAAGTTATATTATTGTAGGATTTGAAATATTAAAAAAAGCAGTAAGAAATATTTTTAGAGGAAAAGTATTTGATGAAAACTTTTTAATGTCTATTGCAACAATTGGTGCCTTTGCAATAGGTGAATATCCAGAAGCTGTCTGCGTAATGCTTTTTTACCAAGTAGGAGAGTTATTTCAAAGCTATGCAGTAGATAAATCAAGAAAGTCCATATCTAGCTTAATGGATATAAGACCTGACTATGCAAATGCATATAGGAATGGAAACATAGAAAAAATAAATCCAGCTCACGTAAAAGTAGGAGAAATTATTGTAATAAAACCAGGAGAAAAAGTACCATTAGATGGACATATTATAGAGGGTAATACCAGCTTAGATACAAAAGCATTAACAGGAGAATCTTTACCAAGAGAAGCTAAAGTAGGTGAAGAAGTATTAAGTGGTTGTATTAATTTAAGCGGAACTATTAAAGTAGAGGTATCTAAAGAATTTGGAGAATCTACAGTAAGTAAAATATTAGATTTAGTGGAAAACGCAAGCAGTAAGAAAGCTAAATCAGAGAATTTTATAACTAAATTCGCAGAATATTATACACCAGTTGTAGTAACTATTGCACTAGCACTTGCTATTATTCCACCATTTGTGATGCAAAATCAAGAATTTGCAGATTGGTTATATAGGGCTTTATCATTTTTAGTTGTATCTTGTCCTTGTGCATTAGTAATCTCAATACCTTTAAGCTTTTTTGGAGGTATTGGTGGTGCATCTAAAATGGGAATATTAATTAAAGGTGGAAATTATCTAGAAGCTTTATCTAAAACAGAAATTGCTGTATTTGATAAAACAGGTACATTAACAGAAGGTACATTTGAAGTTAAAAAAGTAGAAGCCATCGGAAATGCAGAAAATACAAAAGTTAGTAAAGAAGAGCTATTAAAAATAGCAGCATATGCAGAATATTATTCAAATCATCCTATTTCTAAATCAGTAAAGAAAGCGTATTCAAAAGAAATAGATGAAAAGCAAATTGCAAGTTCACAAGAATTATCAGGATTAGGAATTGAGGCAGAAATAGAAGGCGAGAATGTATTAGTTGGAAATGAAAAACTAATGAAGGAAAAAAATATACAATACGAGAAAACAAATGAAATTGGAACTGTTTTATATATTGCAATAGATGGAAAATATGTAGGCTATATTTTAATAGCAGATACAATTAAAAAAGATGCTAAATATACAATAGATACTTTAAAGAAAAGTAATATAAAGCAGACTGTTATGCTTACTGGAGATAGAAAAGAAGTAGGGGAAGCAGTTGCAAAAGAAATAGGAATTGATAAAGTATATACAGAATTATTACCAGATGGAAAAGTAGAAAAGGTAGAAGAATTATTAAAAGAAAAGTCTAGCACTGGAAAACTTGCATTTGTTGGAGATGGAATAAATGATGCACCAGTTCTTGCAATTTCTGATATAGGAATTGCAATGGGAGGATTAGGGTCAGATAGTGCTATTGAAGCAGCAGACGTTGTTATAATGACAGATGAACCTTCTAAGATAATAGACGCAATTAAATTATCAAAGAGAACAATGAGAATTGTAAAAGAAAATATAATATTTGCTATAGCCGTAAAAGTAGCGGTATTAGTACTTGCAGCATTTGGTATATCTACAATGTGGCAAGCAGTGTTTGCAGATGTTGGTGTATCAATTCTTGCAATTCTAAATGCATTAAGAATTTTACATGTAAAGAAAAGATAAAAAATATATTGGAAATACTTAAAAAGGAAGTTACTTAAAAAGTAATTTCCTTTTTTCGTTGATAATAATTAATATTTATGATAATATTGATTTGAAAATACAAGATAAGATGATATAAGGAGATTATATATGGCTGATAATGATAAAAAAGAATTTAGTTCTACATATACATTAGATTATAAAAAGTATAAAGAATTTTCAAAAGGATTTTTAGCTACAAGGAAAGCAAGTATAGTATTATTATTGATAGTTTTAATTGTATCTATTTTATACGTAATTGAAGGAGAGTATAAGTATGTAATATGGTTTGGTATTCTTTATATTATACTTATATTAATAAATTTAATAAAAGGAAATGGCAAAATACAATATAAACGTGCTAAAAGTTTAAATAATAACGAAGACGTAGAAGCCACAATTAAAATAGGTAAAGATAAGATTATATCAACCTCAAAAAAGGGAGATGTATCAAGTTATGAGTTTGACCAAATAATAGGTTTAATAGAGACCAAAAACCTACTTGTTTTAAAACTAAAATATAATATGGGGATTATGATAGATAAAAATAATCTAGAAGGAGGAAGTAAGGAAGAATTAGTAGAATACATATTTTCTGTATGTAATAATATAAAAAGAAAAAAAGTAATAAAATCAAAGAAATGGTTAGTAGTAAAAAATATAATTTCTGTACTAATTTTGATAGTATTTATATTATCTATAATACTTTTAATATTAAGGACTCATAAAATAGACGAATATATGGAATTATTACAGCAAAATGATTATTCAATAGAAATGGAAGAAAGCTTATACAATGGACATAATATTAAAAAATTAACGATTTCAAAAGAAAATGAACATACATGGTCATACTTGCATGAATTTGGAACAGATAAAGATGCAGAAAGAAACATTAAATATTGGGCTAATTTAGAGACAAATGATAATCTTAAAGAAGAATATATAATAGAAAACGATAAAGACTATAAAAAATACGTTATTGAAAATGAAATGGGTTATGTTGTTTTGATTCAAAAGGATAATTATGTTTTTTACGGTATTGGAGATACAAGATATAAAGAAGAATTAGATAATGTAGTAAGTCTTATTGAACAAGAAATGAAATAAAAGAGGTAGATATGGAAAGCAAAAAAAGATGCAAATGGTGTAATTTAAAAAATGAAATATATGTAAAATATCATGATGAAGAATGGTGTCAGCCTAATTTCAAAGATGATTATTTATTCCAAATGTTAATATTAGAGTCTTTTCAGGCAGGATTGTCTTGGGAGTGCGTATTAAATAAGAGAGAAGATTTTAGAAAAGCATTTGATAATTTTGATATAGATAAAATAAGTAATTATAATGACAAAAAAATAGAAGAACTAATGGAAAATAAAAAAATAATTAGAAATAGATTGAAAATTAAAGCAAGTATAAATAATGCTAAAATCTTTAAAGAAATACAAAAAGAATATGGAACATTTTATAACTATCTTAAGAGCTTTACTAATGGTAAAACAATATATGAAATAGGAAAAGTAACTTCTAATTTGTCGGATAATATTTCAAAAGATTTACAAAAAAGAGGAATGAAATTTGTAGGCTCTACCATAATATATTCGTATTTACAAGCAGTAGGAATTATTTATTCACATGACGAACAGTGCTTTTTATATAAAAATGATAAAGAAGAAAGATAAAGAAAAGATATAAATGAAAAGAGGAAAATATGAAAGAACTAATTGATAAATTATTAGATTTAATAGTAAGTGGAAGCATGAGTGCCATGCCAAATAAAAATGCTTCAAGATGGTTTAGACTTATAACAATTATTATTCTTATAGCTATAATGTTAGGTATAATTGTTGCAGGAATAATAACATTAAGAACAACAATACTTGGCGGTATTATAATAATTGTAGTTGGAATAATTTTATTTGTAAAAGTTATTTTTAGCATAAAAAAACATCTGCAGAAAAATAAGTAAAAAATAAATGATAAAGAAGATAAACATGCCAACATAATGATACATAAAAATTGTCTAAATATAAAATAGATAAAAGGGGATGAAAGTATCATGAAAAAAGCAATAAAAGTTATATTAATTATTCTAATAATACTTATTTTTTTAGGAACAACATTCTTTTTAGTAGACTATGCAAGAGTACAAAATAAGCAAAAACCAATTTTCTGTATATCTAATCCAGCAGGGACATATATGGATGGAGGAACAAAAGAATATTATGGATTAGGATATAAGATAATTGATTTTAATATGTTAAACCGGGTATGACGAAATGAAAATAGGAACATGGTTTATGAAATATGAAGACTTTGAAGAAGAATATAAAGATTATGAAAACATGACATTTACTTTATCTGGTATTGTAGTCAAAGTAAATGAAAAATCTTTAGACGTAATGGGAATAAATAATGAAAATGACGAAGTAAATAGCTTATATAGTGTAAGTTTGGCAAAAGAAGGTAACATAGGGTTTAAAGAAGGACAGGAAATATTAATTTATTTTGATGGTATGGTGTTAGAAACTTTTCCGGGACAAATTCATAATGTAGGGAAAATAGAAATAATAAAAGAAAAAAGTGAAACAGAAATATCAGCTGACGTTTTAAGATTTTATAACAACAGTGAAGATAAGGTGGAAGTAAAAATATCAGAATTAACTAATAAAGGGCTTACTATAGAAATAACAGATAGAAATGAAATACCTTATGAATATGCAAATGAATATGTTATATATAAAGAAGTAAAAAATGAAAATTATACAGGTGTTGGAGAGAAAATAGGAGAAGATACAGAAAATTCTACTGCAGGATATACAGGAACTGGAACAGAATATATATGGGAAGAATTAGAAAAAGATGAAGATATTGATATTAAAGAAACTATAGAAGAATTGAGATATAACCTTCCTAATATGGATAGTGAGTTCGCATATATTATAGTTGGTAAGAAAATTGATTGGACACCAGTTTATGGAAAATTAGAAGATGGAAAATATAGAATAATATTTACAAATTTAGGTGCATATACAAATACATTTAGAATTCAAATTGAATTTTCAGTAGATGGAGGAAATGCCAAAATAACAAGCATAGAAAAAGAGTTTTAGAACAATATCTACTGATAGTAGACAAAATTCTACTAAGAATAAGTTTCTTTTAATTAATCTTTTAGTTATATTAAAGTAAATTATAATTAAAGGAGGAAAAAGATGAATCAAGAAAAAATAGGAAAATTTATAGCTAAATGTAGAAAAGATAAAAATCTTACACAAGCACAATTAGCAGAGAAACTAAATATGTCAGACAAATCGATATCTAAATGGGAAACTGGAAAAGGAATGCCAGATTCTTCAGTAATGCTTGATTTATGTAATTGCTTAAATATTACTGTAAATGAGCTATTAAGCGGAGAATATTTAAAAGAAGAAGAGTACAGGAAAAAAGCGACTGAAAATCTTTTAGATATAACAAAAAAATCTGAAAAAAACCAAAAAGAAAAGAATAGGATTATAATAGCTTTATCAATTTTTATTATCATTGTATTAGTACTTGTTGTAACTACTATCATATACAATAATGTTACAGTAAGTATTGAATATGATGATAGACTTATTAAATGTGAGATTACAGATAACGATATTATTTGTACTTTTAATGGTTTAAGTTTAATTACTATGGATTCAGAAAAAGTATATAATAGCGAAGAAACAACATATTTTGTAAATGCTGAAATGCTTTTAAAGAATAAAACAAGAAGTCATTTTGAAACATGGGATTCAATGGCACAACTAAATAATGAAAGTGATAGTCGTTTTAAATCAGAATATATAATAGATAATATACCAAGTGAAGGCAAAGTTAAGGTATATTATACAAATATATCATTAAAAAAAGTACAAAATGTTAATCAAGAAGAATTAAATGAAATAATAAATATGTCTACTTTAATAGCAGAAAGGGATTAGAAAATGAACATATTAAAACCACAGAAGATATTATTTGGTAACTTAAACAAAATAGGTGATTTATTAGAAGAAGTAAAAGAAAATGATGAAATAGAAAATATAGAGCTTAACGAATATAAAGTAGAAAATATAGAATTTAATGACATAACAATAGAAAAATCCATAATAAATTATACAGATATTTTAAATAGTAATTTAGAGAAGAATTCCTTTATGGACGTAGAGTTTAAAAACTGTAATTTTTCTAATACCTCATTTGAAGGTTGCAGCTTCATAAGATGCAAATTTAATAATTGTAAATTAACAGGTTGCAATTTTATTGATACCAGGATATATAATGTTAGCTTTGTAGAGACTAATATGAATTATATAAATTTATCAATGGCTAGTATAGAAAATGTGTTATTTGATAACACTATTGCTAGAAATAGTAGTTTTCAGGAAAATAAATTAAAAAACATTATATTAAAAAAAGCAGACTTAACACAAGCACAATTTTTTAAAACGAGTCTAAAAGGAATAGATTTATCAGATTCTAACGTAGAAGGAATAGCAATATCTGTGGAAGATATAAAAGGTGCAATAATAAATGAATTTCAAGCAGTAGATTT
Organism: uncultured Clostridia bacterium; assembly: GCA_944392545.1. Classification (GTDB taxonomy): domain Bacteria; phylum Bacillota; class Clostridia; order TANB77; family CAG-508; genus CALXVA01. The sequence continues at coordinate 3,371 of CALXWW010000004.1, read as the reverse complement.
AATAAGTTTAATTGGAGTAAAAGTAAAATAATTATTATATAAAGTAAATAAAGCTATTTAAAGTTCTATAATTTAGAATAGCTTTATTTTTATCAAATAAATTTTAATTTATTAAAATTTATTATTGACATAGAGTAAACTCCAAGTGATATATAAAATACAGCAGAGGAGGAATAAATGAAAAAAGGGATAATAATAGTAATAATTATAATTTTATTAATAATAGGCTTAGTATTCTTCTTTGTAAATAAAAGTAATAATGAAGAAGAAGGTTTGGTAAATAATGCTAATGCCCAAGAATCAATAGAACAAAATGATATAAGCAACATTTCTGAAGAGCAGGGAAATACCCAAGAAGGAGATGAAGAAAATATGGCGCTTACAGAGCAAAATAACGAAAACACTAAACTAAAACTAAATATAGATAATCATGAATTGACAGCAACTTTATATGATAATTCATCAGTGGATGCATTAATTGAAGCACTTTCAGAAGGACCAATTACAATAAATATGAGTGATTATGCAAATATGGAGAAGGTTGGATCATTAGGAATAAGCTTGCCACAGAATAATGAAAATATAAATACAGAAGCGGGAGACCTAATTTTATATCAAGGGAATTCATTTGTAATATATTATTCTAACAACAGTTGGAGTCTTACTCGTTTAGGAAAGATTGACAATATAACTGGGGAAGAATTAATAGAAATATTAGGAGATGGAGACGTTACAGTAACGCTTTCAATAGATTAATAAATTAAAAATAGAAAGGATGAGGTAAAATGGTAAAACAAACAGCAGGACATGATTCATTAGGAGAATTCGCACCAGAATTCGCAAGATTAAATGATGATATATTATTTGGAGAGGTATGGTCAAGAGAAGATGAGTTATCGTTAAAAAACAGATCAATAGTAACAATATCTGCATTAATAGGAAAGGGAATCGTAGATAGCTCATTAAAATACCACTTAATGACAGCAAGAAAAAACGGCGTAACAAAAACAGAAATGGCAGAAATTTTAACACATATAGCATTTTATGCAGGATGGCCAAATGCTTGGGCTGCATTTAATATGGTAAAAGAGGTATATGCAGATGATAATAGTGAAAATAAAGAAGAACACGGAGGATTCTTTGGACTAGGTGAACCAAATACAGCATATTCTATGTATTTTATTGGCAACTCATATTTAAACCCACTAACAAACCCAAAGGAAACAGTATTCATAGCTAATGTTACATTTGAACCAGGTTGTAGAAATAATTGGCATATTCATCATGCAAAAAGTGGTGGAGGACAAATCTTAATATGTGTTGATGGAGAAGGTTGGTATCAAGAAGAAGGAAAACCAGCACAATCTTTAAAACCAGGAAATATAGTTACAATACCTGCAAATGTAAAGCATTGGCATGGCGCTAAAGCAAATAACTGGTTTAGCCATTTGGCAGTAGAAGTTCCAGGAGAAGATACTAAAAATGAATGGTGTGAACCTGTTAGTGATGAAGAATACAATAAATTAAGTTAAACCTAATTATTCATAAAAGAGAACTTTAACAGCAAAATCAACTGATGAATTGGACCATAAAAGTTCTCTTTTTTATTTTTGTGGTAAATAAATTATTATTTTAATAAAAATATATAAAAGTGCTGACAAATTTTGAAAATTGATTTATTATTATTTAAGAATAAATAACATGAATAAAAAATATTTTAAATGGGGGAATTATTTATGAAAAAGAAGATCTTAATTATATTACTTATTGTTATAGTAATAGCACTTATTGGAGTTGGATATTTTGTATTTACAGATATGGGGCAGGAAGAAAAATTAAAAACGGAATTATCTGAATTAGACCAATTAGTAAATGCAGAGAACATTAATATGGATGAGGTAAATAATAGACTAAATAGAATCGTTACTACAGGAGATTATGCAGTAGTGGAAGAAGCGTTTAAATCATATTTAAAAGAAAATTTTGATAATAGTATAGAAATTGCAAATATATTAAATAACGAAAAGATGACAACACTTTTAACAGTAGAAAATTATCAAAATGACGGAAAAGACTTTGCAGAGTCAAAAGAGTATATAACAAATGCTAAAGTAACATTAGAAGATTGCAAAAATAAATATACAGAGTTTTTAACAGAAGAAAAAGCAATGTCATATATTAATGATAAAGGTTTAGATAGTTATTATATAGACCTATATAAAAATGAAATAGTAGGAGATATGTCATCAGCTTCACAAGATACAACAGTACAAGATTCAATAGATGAAGTAATAGAAATTTTAAATACTTCAGAAGAAGTTCTAAATCTTTTATCAGAAAACCAAGAGTCTTGGGAAATAGACGGAGAAAATATAGTATTTGATAGTGAGAGCCTATCTAATCAATATAATGAATTAATAAAATCTTTATAGTATAAAGATTTTAAGACCAGTTTTAAAGACTGGTCTAGTTTTTTGCTTGAAAATAGAAAAATAATAAAAAATTTGCTATAATTAAGGCAAAATGAAAAAGATGTTAAGTATAGTTGACAAAGTTCCAAGCCTAATTGGTGGTATGCAACTGAAATTTACAGTATAATTTAGCTAATAAATTTGAAAGGAGAAAATAAAAATGACGTTTGGAGAGAGATTATTAGAATACAGAAATCGTGTTAATTTAAGTCAAGAAAAGTTAGCAGAAAAAGTTGGAGTAACAAGACAAACTGTTTCAAAATGGGAGACTAATCAGAGCGTACCAGATTTTGATAAAATACTACCACTTTGTGAAGCTTTAGGATAATGATTTATCTGCTTTTAAAATATATTTAGATGACGTTGGACTTTTAAGGAAAATGACAAATTTAGATAGCAAAATCGTAGTAGAAGGTAATAAGCTATTTGAGGAATTTAAAGGTGCTTTAACTGAAAATTATGTATTACAGGCCTTGATTGCAAAAGGATTTACTCCATATTATTTTACATTTGATAATAGATATGAAATAGATTTTATACTTCAGTATAGAAACGAAATTATACCGATAGAGGTAAAGTCTAATGAAAACATTAATAATACAAGTTTAAAAATATATAACGAGAAATATGCCTCTAACACTAGAATTAGATTTTCTATGAGAAACCTAAATAAAGATGAGAATCTAATAAATATACCATTATTCATGGTAGAATACTTAGAAAAAATTATGTAAATGAAGGATTAAAGTTGCTAAAATCTGATTAAAATATAGATTTAAGCGTAAATGGAAAAATACTTTAATACTTTAATAGAAAGTTTTAACAGTAAAAAAGAGTAAAGATTTTTCGCAATAAAAAATATAGTAATATAGATAAAAAACATCATTCTTTATGATAAAA
>CALXWW010000003.1 GCA_944392545.1 uncultured Clostridia bacterium | reverse complement strand
CATAGAGGAAATACCTGTTCCCATTCCGAACACAGAAGTCAAGCTCTATTGTGCCGACGATATTTGTGGGTTACCCTGCTGATAAAATAGGTTGTCGCCAGAGTTATATATTCCTCGTTAGCTCAGTTGGTAGAGCGCTCGGCTGTCGAGCAGGTTGCAAAACCAAGAAGTTAGCAGCTCTATAAGGAAACTTATAGATGAAAAAGGTGGCTAATTCGGTAAAAGCCGTAACAGTATTAGCTGATGGTAATACCGAGCAAGGCGTAAGCTATGTGTAGAGACTTTACACTACCTACCTAAATCAATATTGACACGGTAAAGAGAAAGTCCAGACTACAAATTATATTTAATATAATGCTAGTGAAAATTAGTGTAGTGCAGTAACCGATAGGTCGTTGGTTCGAGTCCAACACGAGGAGCCATAGTTAATAACAGATAAGAAATTATCTGTTATTTTTTTGCAAATTTTTAAACTAAAATAAGGCGTTTTTGTTGACAAACGCCTTATTTTAGTTTAAAATTGTTTTGGGGGTAAAATTTATGATATTTTCATATAAAGAATTAAAAAATCAAGGGCTAGATAATTACAAAATAAACAAAAAATTAGAAAATAAAGAGCTATATAAAATTGAGATAGGTTTGTATTCGGATACTGAAAAATATAATCAGTTAGAATATGTTGTAAAAAAATATCCAAACAGTATTTTTACATCAGAAAGTGCATTTTTCTATTTAGGATTAACTGATTATATACCAAGTAAATATTTTCTAGCAACAAAACATAATGCAAAAAAAATAGAAAATGATAAAATAGAGCAAATATTCATGGCAAATCATTTTTTCGAAACTGGAAAAACTGAAATGAATTATAATAATGTAAATATAAATATTTATAACAAAGAAAGAATGTTAATAGAGTTAGTTCGAAATAAGAATTCTATTGCTTTTGACTACTACAAAGAAATAATAAGTAATTATAGAGAAATTGCAGATGAAATAGATATGAGTTTACTTGCAGAATATTTGGAAAAATTTACTAATGGAAAAAACATCTTTGAAATTATACATAGGGAGGTATTTTAGTGATAAATTTATTAGAAAGCATAGACTTTTATTTACAAAAAGGATATGAAGATGCTTATGCTACAGCAAAAGTTGCGCAAGATATTATATTAAGCAAAATTGCAAAGTCGAATTATAGAAATAATATTACAGTTAAAGGTGGAGTAGTAATGTTTAATATAACGAAAGATAAAAGACGAGCAACTGTTGATATTGATATAGATTTAATTAGATATTCATTAGAAGATAAAAGTATATTGCTATTGTTCGATAAATTAAATCAAATAGATGATGGAGTAAAAATTATAGTTAATAAGAAAATCAAACCATTAAAACATCAAGATTATCAAGGAAAAAGAGTTAATATTATTTTGAAAGATTCTTTTAGAAATCAAATAGAGACTAAAATAGATATTGGAGTACATAAAAATCTAAATATAAGGCAAGAAGAATATATGTTTAATTTTGAAGTATTTAATAATAGTATGACATTATTAATAAACACTAAAGAACAAATTTTTGTCGAAAAGTTATCATCAATGTTAAAACATGGTATTAGAACAACAAGATATAAAGATATATATGATTTCTATTATCTTATAACTGAAGGAAATATGGACAAGTCATTATTGATAAAACTAATAAATATATATTGTATAAATAACATTTCAAGAATAAATACTACTTTTGATATTGTAAATGAATTAAGTAGAATATTTAATAATCCTAACTTTTTAGAGAATGTTCAGAACAGCAGATATAATTGGATAGGAGAAAATACAAATATCGTTTTAAATACGATATTGGATTTTATAAAGCAATTAGAGCCTTTAGTAGTATAATATAAAATAAAAAAAGAGGTGGATTATGGAAAAACAAGAATTATATGATATGTGCAAGAGTATTGAAATAGAAGATATTATTCAAAATCACCTAAAATATGAAAAACAGATTGAAAGAAAATTAGATGAGATGTTAGATATATTATTATTTTATGAAACTGATGATAGTTTACTAACTTTTAGAAAACTTTGTAAGTATTACTTTGATATAAATCCACAAGCTACAATAGATTATATTAATTATTATAGAGAGCAAAATGATCCAGAAGGAGTGAAATTTGGCAATAGAAAGAAATAAGAATATATTAAGTTATAGGAGGTAAGAAATGAAACTATATTTATCATCATATAAACTTGGAGATAAAACAGAAGAACTAAAAAAATGGATTGCAGAATACAATAATAAAATATGTTTAATTCCTAATTCAAGAGATGTATTTCCAGATGGAGAAAGAAAAGTAACAGGAATACAAGCAGATGTTAAGGACTTAGAAGACTTGGGATTTGATGTTACTGTAATTTCATTAAAAGATTATTTTAATAGAAAAGAAGAATTAAGTAAGAGATTAGAGGAATTTAGTGCCTTTTATGTAATTGGAGGAAATACATTCGCATTAAGACAAGCAATGTATTTAAGTGGGTTTGATGAATATTTAAAATCAATAAAAGATAAACCAGATTATTTATATGCAGGATATAGTGCTGGAATATGTGTACTTTCAAAAGATTTACATGGCTTAGAAAAATGTGATAATCCAAGTATTAATCCATATGGAATAGACACAATGTGGAATGGATTGGGATATTTTGATTATTTATTCCTTCCACATTATAAATCTGATCATAAAGAAACAAAGTTGATAGATGATTCAGTGGAATATTGCAACAAAAACAATATAAAATATAGGACTCTTCGTGATGGAGATGTAATAATTGCAGATACTTGTAAAAGTATAGAGCAAGAAGAGGAAAGATAATAATAAATTTAGTTAAAAGAAAATTGTAAGTTGTTATATAAAAAATGAAATCTGATTATTACAAAAAATAATTTAAAGACTCTTGCAAATGTTACAAACTTATGTTAAATTAAAAATAACAGTTGTAGCAAAAAATTGCCAACTTGTACATACAATTCTTGCAATATATTGCTATAACTATATTTGAAACGGAAATAAGTAACTCTTTTGCGACAGACTTTTTGAAAACGTCTCTCGCAAAGGATCCATAGTTAATAACAGATAAGAAATTATCTGTTATTTTTTTTGTGTTCGCTAGTAATTAATTAATATATGTTATATAATAATTAAGCGTAAATAGAATTAATATAAAATACAACGGTAGTGTAAATTAATTTATGAAAAGATGGTAAACATAAGCTAATTAAGACTTATCCTCTAACTCGATTATAATATGCTTTATAAAATTTTATAAAGGCTGAAATGAATAGGCTTCGCCTAGCCTTTACAAAATTTTAAAAGCACATAGATTTTAGTTAAGAGGATACATAATTAATTTAGTCTAAGGGGGGTAGAACATATTTTAGCAGAAATGCTTTAATATCAATGCTTTAAGCCATTTTTTATATATAAACTTTACACAACCAATATAACATAGGAGGTAAAAAAATGAAGATATTTGTTATTTGTAGTAAAGCATTCTATAAAGATATACCACCAATAAAAGAAAAATTAGAAGCAATGGGACATGTAGTAGAACTTCCAAATTCATATTATGAACCAGATGCGGAAAAGAATAGTTGGAATTTGGGAGAAAAGGCACATTCAGAGTTTAAGGCAAAAATGTTTAGAATGAGCGAGGAAAGAATTGCTGGAATGGATGCTGTATTAACATTAAACTTTGACAAAAATGGAAAGAAAAACTATATTGGTGGTGCAACATTTATTGAGTTATATGAAGCTTTCATGAAAAATAAGAAGATATATTTATATAATGATATTCCTGAAGGAATGTTATATGATGAGATATCTGGATTTTCACCAATTATAATTAATGGAGATTTAAGTTTAATAAAATAGATAGGAGAGAAAAATTTAATGGAAAAAAAGTTGGTTGTTATAAAAGAAAAATGTCCGCAAGATCATAAGTGTCCTGCTGTGAAAGTTTGTCCTGCAGGTGCATTATCACAGAAAGAAAATAATGCACCAGTCGTAGATCTAAATAAATGTATAAGGTGTGGAAAATGTTCTAATTTTTGTCCTAAAAAGGCATTAGTATTAGAAGAATAAAATTTATGAATTTATCAAAAAGTGATAAAAATGATATTAGAAGACACAAAAATAAAGCTAAATTATTTATTAAAAATTAACTAATAAATAATTTAGCTTTTATGATGAATTTCTAATTTTTTTGTGTTTTTTGTATTGCATCAATAACAGGTTTGGGTAAATATTTGTCAACCGCCTTGTTATTTTGTAATAGCTCTACAACCATACTAGAACTAATAAATCCTAAAAAGCCTGAACGTATATATATTGTATCTAATCCGGAAATTTCTTCATTTATCTGTGCTAAATTTTCTTCATACTGATAATCCATATCATTACGAAGGCCACGTATCATATAATTACAATTATATTCTTTAGCAATATCCACAGAGAGACCTTTATATATAATTACTTCCGCATTATTAATACCTTCGAGCTTTAAAGTTTTTTCTATTGCTGTTTTCATGATTTCATTAGAAAATCTTCTTTCTTTTTGAAAATTAATTCCAATTCCTATAATTAACTTATCAAACAATTTGCAGGCGGTTTTTACTACATGCAAGTGACCATTTGTGAATGGATCAAAGCTACCAGGATAAAAAGCTGTTTTCATAGTTAATACAATTCCCTTCTATCTATAAATTTCTATTTATACATTTAGTTTATAAAATATATAAAATAATTAATGTATGCGTTTTCTTAAATTGTTTATACATGTAAAATTATATCATAAATACGCCAGATATTACAATACGTATCTGTGTATAAATATATAATAAATAGAATACATATAGGGTATAAAATTAACTGTAAATTGGGTATTTAGTATTGTAAAATTTTGATAAAAATGATAAAATTTAGAAGTATTAAGCTAAAAGGAGTCTGAATATATGAAATTTATAGAGGTGTGTCAGGAACTAACAAAAGTTATTCCTACAACTAGAATATATATGAATGAGCCAATGAAAAAATATACTAGTTTTAAAGTTGGCGGAAATGCAGATATTTTAGTAAAAGTGAAAGATATTAAAGAATTAATGCATGCTGTTAAGACGGCAAATAGATATAACCAAATGGTAACTGTTATTGGTAACGGAAGTAATATTTTAGTTAAAGATAACGGAATAAGAGGTATAGTTATAAAAATAGAATTTGACGAAATAAACATAGATAAACAAAAAGATTTTGCAATAGTAACTGTAGGTGCTGGAGTAAAACTAGCAAGGCTTGCTCAAGATTTATTAAGTAACGAAATTACAGGTTTTGAATTCGCATCAGGAATACCAGGAACAATAGGTGGCGCAGTAAAAATGAATGCAGGTGCTTATGGTGGAGAAATGAAAGATATTGTTATTAATACAAAATGTCTTAAGCTTAAGAGAGAAAATAAAGCAATGAGAATAAGCAATATTGGAGATATAGAAATAACAAACCCACCAAAATGTATAGATGAAAGTAATATCGTTGTTTTAGAAAATAAGGATCAGAACTTTAGCTATAGAAACAGTGTATTTAGTGATAAGAAATATATAATACTAGAAACTAAACTACAGTTATCATATGCTAACAAAGAAGAAATACAGGAAAAAATGAATGAATATAATCAAGCAAGAAGGGAGAAACAACCAGATCTTCCAAGCGCAGGAAGTACATTTAAAAGAGGAAAAGATTATATAACAGCAAAGTTAATAGATGAATGTGGACTAAAGGGATACAAAATAGGTGGTGCGCAAGTATCAGAAAAACATGCTGGATTTATAGTAAATACAGGAGACGCTACAGCACAAGATATAATAGACTTAATAAATTATGTGAAAAAAGTTGTGCATGAAAAAACAGGAAAGAATATAGAACTAGAAGTAGAAATACTAGGAGAATAATATAAATTTAATTTTTACATATAAATGAAAGGGTTGGATTATAGAGAGATGAAAGGATTCTTTAAATGGTTTAAAGCAAATAGTAAAATAAAAAGATGGATATTACTTATAATTATAGGAATATTGCTTTGCTTATATGGTATGGTTGAAGTACTAACAAGTTGGCGAATGGAATTTATAAATTTAGCTAAAATTGCTGCTATATTTGTTATGGGATTTATTTGTATAATATATAGCATTATAGCAATTCAAAAAAGAACTCTAGAGATATTAGTTGAAGATACAGACAAAAGGATGAAAGATGGAAGTTCAAATATAAAAACTTTGATTTTTAATAAAAGAATATATAATCAAGGACCTAAAGTTGTTGCAATAGGTGGAGGTGCTGGATTAAATTCAGTACTAAAAGGCTTAAAAAATTATACAGATAATATAACGGCAATAGTTACTGTATCTGATTATGGAGAGCAAAAAACAGAGTCAAGAAAAATGCTTGACACATTACCCTTAGATGACGTAAAAGAAAGTATAGTAGCACTATCTAGTAATGAAGAAACTATGGAAAAATTAATGAACTTTAAGTTTAAATCTGGTAGGCTTTCAAATTTATCGTTTAGTGATATGTATTTTTTAGCAATGAATACATTATATAATGATTTTACAAAGTCTGTTAAAGAATCTCAAAATATATTTAATATGACAGGAAAAGTCTTACCAGTAACTTTAGAAGAAATTAAAATTTGTGCAGAATTAGATGATGGAACAGTAATTGAAAGTAAAGATAAAATTCCAGAAATTATAAATGACAAAACAAGTAAAATTAATAGGATATTTATAACTCCATCAAATTGCAGACCAGCACCAGGAGTTATAGAGGCAATTATGGAGGCTGATGCAATAGTTATAGGTCCCGGAAGTTTGTATACCAATGTAATACCAAATTTATTAGTAAAAGGTGTAGCAAAAGCAATAAAGGAGTCTAAAGCTTTTAAAATATATGTAAGTAACCTAATGACAGAACCTGGACAAACTGATAACTATTCTTTATCAGAACATATAAAAGCAATAAATGAGCATGCAGGAAAAGGAGTAATTGAGTACTGTATGTACGATACAGGAGAAATAGTCCCAGAATATATAAGAAAATATAATATGGAGGGTGCAGAACTTGTAGAACAGGATGTATCTAAGGTAAAAGTTGAGGGGGTATCTTTAATACAAAGAAAGTTATCTCATATAGAAAATGGGAAAATACGTCATAATCCAGATGCTATTGCAGCGTCAATTATACAATTAATATGTGATGATTTAAAATTTAATAATATGGAAAATAATGCTCAATATATGATGCTAAATAACAAATTAAAAGATAATAAAAAGACATTGAAAAAACAAGAAAAAGAAAATAAAAAAGATGTAAAGAAATCAAAAGAAAAAAGACCAAAACTAGGCAAAAGTAAATTCTTTGAAAAATACAGCGAGAGAATAGAATCAATAAAGGAATCTGATTTAAAACAAGCAGAAAGGAAAAAACAAATGCAAAAAGGGAGAAAAACTAAAAGTAAATCTACTAAATAAAGATATAAACTCATAGAATAAGAACACAAAGAACTTAAAAGTTAAAGAAAAATTTAAATATGGGGGAAACAAATGAAATACGAAAAAGAACAGATAGCTTTAGAAAAAGGAATAGAAAAAGAATGGATAATAACTAATGGAATTGGTGGATATAGCAGTTCTACAATAATAGGTGCAAACACAAGAAAATATCATGGATTATTGGTTGTACCACTTATGCCACCAGGAAATAGACAGTTAATCTTATCTAAAGTAGATGAAGCAATTGTAGTAGAGGGAAAATCATATAATTTATATACAAATGTATGCAAAAATAACATATCAGATGGATACAAATATTTAAAAAGCTTTGAAAAAGAATATATACCGATTTTTACGTATCAAGTAGAAGACATTTTAATAAAAAAATTCATATGTTTAGAACATGGAAAAAATACAGTTGGAATATATTATTATATAAAGAATGGGGAAAAGAAAGCTAAATTAACGCTAGCGCCAGTGGTTAATTTTAGAGGATTTCATACTACAAATACTAGTCAGCATTTTGATGTAAAGCAAGAAATAAAAAATAACAAAGTAAGTCTAATAATAGATAATAACTCTCAGCATCCTATATACACATTTGCATCAGAAGGAAAATATATAAAACATGAAGATGATGTATTCCATAACATGTACTATATAGAAGAAGAAAAAAGAGGACAAGGTGCAATAGAAAATCATATTGTTCCAGGTGTATATGAAATAGATATACAGCCAAATGAAGATAAATATATTACATTTGTGTGTTCATTAGAGCAAAATATAGAAGAAATAAATGCAAAAGATTTAATTAATAAAGAAATAGTTAGATTAAGTACCCTTATATATAATACAGACTTACTAGATGAAAAGAAAAAAGAATCAAAAGATGTAGATTATATTAATTTAGTAAAAAACTTTGTTATAGCTACTGACAATTTTGTAGTATATAGACCATCATTTGCACTATATACATTGATTGCTGGTTATCCATGGTTTTTAGACTGGGGAAGAGATTCTCTAATATCATTTGAAGGAATACTACTAAAAACTAGAAGATATGCAGCAGCAAAAGAAGTACTTTTAACTTGTATAAGAGATATGAAATATGGTCTAGTACCAAATGGATATTCTGGATATGATTCAAGACCATTATACAATAGTGTAGATGCTTCACTTTTACTATTTGAACAGGTTAAAAAGTTTTTGAGCTATACAAATGAATACGAGTGGGTTAGAGAATATATATATCCATCATTAGTAAAAATAATGAATGCATATCAAGAAAGAATAGATATAGATGGGAACAATATATATATGGATGAAGACTACTTAATTTCCTCAGGAACAGAAAACATACAAAATACTTGGATGGATGCAAAAATAGGTGACTTTGTAGTTACTCCAAGAAACGGAAAAGCAGTAGAGGTAAATAGCTTATGGTACAATGCTCTGAAAATAATGGAAGAACTAACAACATTATTAAGAGGTAAAGAAGAAGCAAAAAGATATGAAGAACTTGCTAAAAAATGTAAGACAAGTTTTAATGACAAGTTTTACAATAAAAAGAGAAAATCTTTATATGATGTATTAGGAGATTCAAAAATAAGACCAAATCAATTATTTGCTTTATCATTATCATATCCTGTAATCGATGCAAATAGCGATATAGCAAAAGAAATGCTAGATACTGTAGAAAAGAAATTACTTACTCCATATGGATTACGAACATTGGCAAAAGGAGAAGCGGGATATAGAGAAAAGTATGAAGGTGATATGATAAAAAGAGATATGAGTTATCACCAAGGAGTTATATGGCCATGGCTTTTAGGATTGTATTATGACAGTTTAAGAAATATGCTTAAAGTAGAGAAAAATAAACAAGAAAAGAAAAAGATAGAAACTAAAATTATAGAATTTAAAAACAAAATAAAAGAGACTTTTGTAAAAGAAATGAACTATGGAAAGACAGTAGGAAATATTTGCGAATTATATGATACAGATGGAAAAAAATATAGAGAGCAAGGAACTATTGCACAAGCATGGAGTGTTGCAGAAATATTTAGAATAATACTATAAAATAAAAAAGGAAGTAAAACAAAATGAGAATATTAGGTATAGACCCAGGATTTGCAATAACTCGGGTATAGCATAATAGATTACATAGGTAATAAGTTTAAATTGATTACGTCTGGTGCAGTATTAACTGAAGCAAAACAGTCATTCCCGTTAAGATTATTAAAATTAAATGATGATTTAGAAAACATTATAGATGAATACAAACCGGATGCAATATCTGTAGAAGAGCTATTTTTCAATAATAATGCAAAAACTGCCATTAATGTTGCACAAGCAAGAGGAGTAATACTAGTAGTAGGCTGTAGAAAAAAAGTGCCTACTTATGAGTATACTCCACTTCAAATAAAACAAGCTGTAGTAGGTTATGGTAGAGCGGACAAAATACAGGTTCAAAATATGGTAAAGACTATTTTAGGAGTAGACAAGCTTCCAAAATTAGATGATACAACAGATAGTATGGCAGCAGCTATATGTCATGCACATTCAGCAAAATTTTCATTAAAATTATAGTTATAAAATATAGAAGGAGTATAAAATGGCAATTTATCTTTTTTTTGGTGAAGAGAGTTATTTACTAGATACAAAAGTAAAGAAGATGAAAAGAGAATTTGGTAATCTTATCAATGGAATTAACTTTATCCAAATAGATGATAGTAATGTTAAAGAAATAATTTCTGACATTGAAACTCCAGCTTTTGGATATGAAAAGAAATTAATTATTGCTAAGAACACAGGACTATTTAAAAAGGAAAAGAAAACAGCAAAAGGACCAGAACTAGAAAATATAAAGCAAGCAAACAAAGTTGCTGAATATATAAATGAAAATGTTGATTTAATAAATGCAGCAGTAGAGCTTATATTTGTGGAAGAAGTAGTAGAGAAAAATGAGTTGTACAAGGCTATAGAAAAAAATGGTACAATTACAGAGTTTGCTATTTTAAAACTACCAGAACTTGTTCAAAATATACAAAAAATTTGTGCAGCATATAAAGTAAAAATAGATAGTAGCACAGCTAAATATTTCATTGAATGTTGTGGTACTAATATGCAAGATCTAATAAATGAAGTTAGGAAATTAATAGAATTTGTAGGTGCAGACGGAATAATTACAAATAAAGAAATAGACCTATTATGTATTAAACAAATAGATAGTGTCATATTTGACTTAACTGACAATTTAGGAAAAAGAGATATAGAAAAGGCAATGCAAGTTTTAAAGGAATTAATTTATGAAAAAGAACCAATACAAAAAATATTAATAACATTATATAACCATTTTAAGAAATTATATATAGTAAAAATTGCAGAAAAGTATAGAAAAGATTTAGCAGTATCTATGAAATTGAAACCAAACCAAATGTTTTTAGTAAATAAATATAAGATGCAAGCAAGATATTTTACAGAAAAAGAGATAAGGCAAATATTGCAAGAACTTATAAATTTAGATGCAAACTATAAAATTGGGTTAATAGATATAAATGTTGGACTAGAAGCCATACTCTGTAGATATTGCTCATAAAATATCTTGATATTACATAAAAAATATGTAAATAATAAATTAGATATAGGGAGTGATATTAATGGAAAAATATGATTTAATAGTTATAGGTATGGGACCAAGTTCAATATTTTTAGCATATGAACTAATACAAAAGAATTCAAATAAAAAAGTATTATTAATAGAGGAAGGAAAAAGAGTAGAAGACAGATTTTGCCCGATAGAGAAAACAGGAAAATGTATAAAATGTAGGCCATTTTGTAATATAACTAGCGGATTTTCTGGTGCTGGTGCATTTTCTGATGGAAAATTGTCATTATATAATCCAGAAGATGACGATATATATGTTGGAGGAGATCTACATGAATATATTGGGGTAGAAAAAACAAAGAAACTAATAGACTATGCAGATGGCGTATATCTTGCTTTTGGCGCTGATAAAAAACTAGAAGGAATTGAACATAAAGAAGAAATTCAAAAGATACAAAGTAAAGCAAAAAAAGAAGGTATTAATTTAATAAATATACCAATTAGGCATTTAGGAACTGAAAAAAGCCATGAAATCTATGCAAGAATAGAAAAATATTTAGAAGAACATGGAATAAACATGTTATTTAATACTATTGTAGATGACCTTATTGTAGAAGAGGGAAAGGTTAAAGGAGTCAAAACCAAAAAGTCAGAAAAAGTTAATGAAGATGTTGAACTAGAAAGTATTTATGGGGATAAAGTAGTAATAGCAGTAGGAAGAAAAGGTGCAAATTGGCTTACAGATATGTGCGATAAGCACAATATAGAGACTAGACCTGGAACAGTTGATATAGGAATAAGATATGAACTTCCAGATAGCGTTATGGAACAAGTAAATAAATATATGTATGAAGGCAAATTTATAGGAAGGCCAGAACCTTTTAGAGATAAAGTAAGAACTTTTTGTCAAAATCCTAGTGGATTTGTAGCAAATGAAGTGTATGATAATAACCTTACACTTGTAAATGGGCACTCATATAAAGATAAGAAAAGTACAAATACTAATTTAGCAATATTAGTATCACACAATTTTACATATCCATTTAATAAGCCAATTGATTATGGTAGAAATGTTGCTAAAAACTTAAATGAATTAGGTGCGGGAAATATAGTTGTACAACGACTTGGAGATATATATAGAGGAAAGAGAACATGGGAGAATGAACTTAGCAAAAATTCGGTGGTACCAACATTAAAAACAGCAGTGCCAGGAGATATAACATTTGCATTAGGATATAGAACGATGACAGACATATTAAGATTTATAAGAAGCTTAGATAAAGTAATAGAAGGATTTGCTAATCCAGATAATTTACTTTATGGACCTGAGATAAAGTTCTATAGTAATAAAGTTAGCATAGATAATAATTTCGAAACAAATATAAATGGTTTATATTGCATAGGAGATGGAGGCGGAATGACAAGAGGACTTATGATGGCATCGTGCTCTGGAATAGAACTTGCAAGAATTTTAACTAGATAAAAAAATCGTGGACAAAGGGATTAATCTTTTTTGTCCACGATTTTAATCTTTTTATGTTACAAATATATAAAAGTGTTAGTTTTATTCAATAAGTTATCCGTCATATCCAGTTTGATATATTATATCATCACTAATTTCTTGAACAGTAGTAGATGGAGTGTAATCTTCTTCGTCGAATAGTTCTTTATGTAATTCTGAAACGTTATCTTTAAGAGTTACTGGCACTGCATACCAAGCATCTGATGAAAAGCCTTCTACATTATATGGCCAACCAATGCTATCTGATATATTATAAAATGGTGCTGATGGAAGCATTCCTATTATTTTGTTGCTTGAAATATTTGTAGAAATAAGAGGTAATACTACATCAACAAAATCTAATATTTCTGAAACTTCCATAGTTTTTACTTTTTCAAATACGGCATCCAAAACAGTTCGTATACGTTCTGTTCTTTGATAATCAGAATCTATTTTTCTAATTCTAGAATAAGCTAAAGCTTCTTCACCGTCTAAAGTATATGTACCACCAGAGCTAAATCCAATTTGCTGTGCTTCTGCATCAGTTATTTCTAATTCTATGCCACCTAGTGAGTCAACTACAGTTTTTACTGTTTCAAAATTTACTGTAACAAATTCAGTAATATTTAAGTCCATATTTTTATTAAGAGTGCTCATTGCAAGTTCTGGTCCACCATAAGCATAAGCATGAGTTATTTTATCTAAACCATATCCATCGATATTTACATAAGTATCTCTATACACAGATGTAAGTTTGACTTCATTTGTTTTCTCATTAATACTTACTATGATTATTGCATCACTTCTAGCATTATCAAAAGAATTATCCCTTGAATCTACACCAAATAGTGCAATATTTCTATATCCGTTTAAATTTTGTTCAACTTCAGGGTTTACAGTTATAGCTGTTTCATCGATATCTATTTGTTGCATATTATTTAATTTACTTGTAAGTAATGCATATCCACAGCCTAAAGCTATGAGAGCTAATATTAAAACAACTAAAAAGAATATTCCTATGGATTTCAAAAATCCACCTTTATTTGATTTTAAATAATTTTCCAAATTTAATACCTCCTCTTTTGAAGAACTTAAAGTACATACAAATTGTAACAGAATTATATATAAAATTCAAGTTTTAAAATATTAAGAAAATATTAACCATAATATGTGATAAATAGTAATAAAAATAGAAATTTATAAAATACATAAAAGATGTATAAAATTCAATATTTATACAAGAATAATAAAAGTGAAAATAGATAAAATGTAATGGAGGAATTTTATGTATAATTTTAGAACAGATTTAGCTCTAGAAAGAAGAGATATATACAATAAAGCAAATAATATTGAAAAAGATATTGATGGTATAGAGACAGAAGAAGAATGTATAGATGATAATATAACTGTTTCTAGAGTAAAGGTAACAAATGAAAAAGGAGAAGAAGCTATAGGAAAGAAAAAAGGAAATTATATAACAATAGATGTGAAAAATTTAAAAATAGCAAGTGAAGAAGAAATACAAAAGACTTCTGAAGTGGTTACGAGTGAATTAAAAAAATTAATAGAAAAGCATATAACGAAAAAAGATTCAATTCTTGTTGTTGGACTTGGAAATATATATGTAACTCCTGATTCATTAGGACCAAAAGTAATAAATGAAGTTGATATTACAAGACATTTATTAGAATATATGCCAGAAGTACTAGACGAAAGTACAAGAGAGGTAAGTGCTATTTCTCCAGGAGTGCTTGGAACAACTGGAATTGAAACTATGGAAATATTAAAAGGAATTATAGATAATGTAAAGCCAAAGCTTGTAATAATCATAGATGCCCTTGCATCAAGAAACATAGAAAGAATTAGTAGTTCAGTTCAAATAGCGGATACTGGGATAGTACCAGGTGCAGGTGTAGGAAATGCAAGAAAAGAACTTACTGAAGATAATTTAGGAGTACCAGTTATAGCGATGGGAATACCAACTGTTGTGGAAGCTGCTACTATAGCAGCAGACAGTTTAACATTGTTTATAAATAAAGCACAAGAAAATGGAGAATCAAATGATTTTCTAAATAAACTACAAGAAGAGGATAAATATAAAATTATAAAAGAAATACTAGCACCCGAAGAATATAATTTTATTGTAACACCAAAAGAAATAGATAGTTTAATCGAGAAAATGAAAGATATTGTGGCTAGAGGAATCAATTTTGCTGTAAATTAAACACGATAATATATGAAATGTATTGAAAAGTTTTTTGCTTTGTGTTATAAATAATATGTTAATTAACTAAATATATTTAGGAGAAAAAATATGGCAAAGGGAAAACGCTTTAAAAAAGTAAAAAAGTCATATAAAATCCTGATTTTTATTCTTCTAGTTATAATTATTTGTTCAGTTATATATATAGTAAAATACTTTTTAGCTAGAGAAGAAGTAAAAGAAGAGAGTAATTTACTAAATACAATAACTGTTGATAAAACAGATATAACTCCGAAAAAAACAGAAAGAATGCTTCAAGTAGAGGAGTTAAAAAAGAAAAATTCTGATATAATTGGTTGGATAGAAATAGAAGGAACAAATATAAATTATCCAGTACTTCAAGGAGAAGATAATGACTTTTATATGAACCGCAACTACGACAAAGAAGAAAGTGTATATGGTGCATTATTCCTTGATGCAGGCTATGATTGGAATATAGAAAGCAATAACTTTTTAATATATGGTCATAATATGCAAGATGGCTCAATGTTTAATAATCTATTAAATTATGCAGATGAAGAGTACTATAAAGAGCATCCAATAATAAGATTTACAACGACTCAAGAAGATGCAAAATATGAAATAATATCAGCATTTAGGTCAAGAGTATATTATAAATCAGAAAAGGATGTATTTAGATATTATTATTTCATCAATCCAGAGACAGAGGATGAATATAATGAATTTGTAGAAAATGCAAAAAAATCATCATTATATGACACAGGAAAAACTGCCAAATATGGTGATCAACTAATAACTTTATCTACATGTGCATATCATACAGAAGATGGTAGATTTGCAGTTATAGGTAGAAAGATTAATGATAAATAGAGGAGAAATATTAAAATGCAAGTATTTTGTACCTCTATTTATTTTTTTCTATTTAAATAGTTTACTAACTAAAGATATAATGATATAATCCTACATAAGTATATTTATAAATATTAGAAAGTGAGAAACTTATGAATTGGAATGAAGAATTATTAGAAAAGATAGAAGTAGATAATATTAAAAATTTGGAAGAAAAAAAGAAGGTTGCAGAAAAAGTTGCAGGAAAGGTGAAAGATAACCAAACAATAGGTTTTGGTTCGGGTACAACATCATATTTAGCTACAATAGCAATAGCAGATAAAGTAAAAAAGGAAAATTTAAAAATAACAGCGATACCTACTTCTTTTGAAATAAAAATGCTTTGTACATATTTAGATATTCCAACAGCAAACTTAAGTGAAAGAAAACCGGACTGGTCATTTGATGGTGCAGATGAAGTAAACAGTAGTAATTGGCTAATTAAAGGTAAAGGCGGTGCAATGTTTAAAGAAAAGTTGAATATTATAAATTCGCCAATAACGTATATTTTAATAGATAATAGTAAAAGAGTAAGCTATTTAGGTGAAAAAAATAAAGTGCCAGTAGAAATTTATCCAGATGCAATAAATTATGTAAAAGAAGAACTAATTAAATTAAATGCAAAAGAAATAACTGTAAGACAAGCTGTAAATAAGGCGGGTCCTGTGATAACAGAGAATGGAAATTTAATTTTAGATGTAAGTTTTAAAAGTATTACACAGACTTTAGAGAAAAGAATAAAGAGCATATCAGGAGTATTAGAAAGTGGTTTATTTATAGGTTACAATGTTGAAATTATAGAGTATAAAAATTAAACATATAAAAAACAAGATTACTAGAATAAGAACAAAAAAATGATGAATAATATGATAAACTGAAAGACAAAATAATTAAAAGTAAAATTCTAAATAATAGAAAGGAACTAAAATATGTGGGGAGATATAGCAATAGCATTTTTATTAGCCTTTATAACTACATTTGTAGTTACGCCACACACAATGAGGCTAGCAAAAAAAGTAGGTGCAATAGATATACCAAATGATAGGCGTGTAAATAAAAAACCAATGCCAAGACTTGGAGGATTAGCAGTAATTTCAGGCTTTTTTGTATCAATAATTTATTTATTTATTACAACTTCTATAGAAGGAAAATTAAACTTATTTGGACAAGAAAATTATTACATAAAGATGATAGGATTCTTTGTAGGAATAGTAGTCCTTGGAATAACTTGTTATATAGATGATGTGAAAGGAATACCAAGTTTAGTAAAACTTGCATCTCAAATAATAGCCTCGATTATAGTTGTGGCTTGTGGTATAAGAATAGAAAATATATCAATACCATTTACACAAGGCAAGATTGTAATTAGTGAAGTATTTTCATACATAATTACAATTTGTTGGATTGTTGGAATTACAAATGCTATTAATTTAATTGATGGATTAGATGGTTTATCATCAGGTGTAACTTTAATTTCTTGCTTATCACTTCTTATGGTATTTGCTTTAAATGGTTCACCATTAATTGCAATAGTTTTAATTACAGCACTAGCAGGTGCACTTGTGGGATTTTTGCCATTTAACTTTAGCCCGGCAAAAACTTTTATAGGAGATACAGGGTCTAACTTTATGGGATTCTCTTTAGCAATAATTTCAATACTTGGAGTGGCAAAAACATATACAGCATTAGTTTTAATAGCACCAATTATAATTCTAGGTATGCCAATATTTGATACAATATTTGCAATATTTAGAAGGATAATAAAAGGAAAGTCAATTAAAGCAGTATTTAAACCAGATAAGGGGCATTTACACCATAAACTAATGTCAAAAGGATATACACAGAAGCAAGCAGTACTTATAATGTATGGAATAACAGCGATTTTAGGTATGTTTGCAGTTATATTACTTGAAAGTGGTATATGGAAAGCATTATCATTTGCAATTTTAATTATTGCAATAGTTGCTATAGGATATAAAGACATGAGCAGATTAATAGCAGATGATGGATCGAAAGAAGAAAATAAAATTGATGAAAAACATATACGAAAACAAGAATAAATTATATGAAGAAGGGAAGTAAAATAATTGGATGAAGAACGTATAATAAATCCAGAGCTTGTAGATATAAATGAGGAGAGATTAGAAAATTCTTTAAGACCGAAAGTATTAAATGAATATATTGGACAAGATAAAGTAAAAGAAAATATGAAGGTATATATAGAAGCGGCCAAAAAAAGAGGAGAACCTCTAGATCATGTACTTTTATATGGACCTCCAGGACTTGGAAAAACTACTCTTGCCAATATTATTTCAAATGAAATGAATTCAAACATAAAAATAACTTCAGGACCAGCAATTAGTAAACCAGGAGATTTGGCAGCATTACTTACAAATCTATCAGAATTTGATGTGTTATTTATAGATGAGATACATAGATTAAATAAGAGTGTTGAAGAAATACTATATCCAGCGTTAGAAGATTATACTTTAGACATTATAATAGGAAAAGGACCTAGTGCAAGGTCTATAAGGTTAGACTTGCCTAAGTTTACTTTAATTGGTGCAACTACAAAAGCTGGCTCACTTGCTACACCATTAAGGGATAGATTCGGAATAGTACATAGATTAGAACTATACAATACAGAAGATTTAACTACAATTATAAAGAGATCAGCAAATATATTAGAAATCAACATAGACAATGAATCAGCTATAGAAATAGCAAGAAGGTCAAGAGGAACACCTAGAATTGCAAATAGACTTTTGAAAAGAGTAAGAGACTATGCGGCAGTTTTGGGAGATGGAAATATAACACTCAAAATTACCAAAATTGCATTAAGTAAACTAGAGATAGATGATTTGGGCTTAGATGACATAGATAGAAAAATATTAGAAACTCTAATTATAAAATACAGGGGTAGACCAGTAGGAATAGAAACAATTGCTACTACTTTGGGAGAAGAAGTAGATACTATAGAAGATGTATATGAGCCATATTTAATACAAATAGGATTTATATCAAGAACAGTAAGAGGAAGAATAGCACTTCCAGCTGCATATAAACATATAGGTGTAAAATATGATGGAGATAATGATAGTGGCAAATAGAAGCAAAGTCATTTTAAGGAATAAGATGTGGGGATAAATATTATGAAAGATAATATAAAAAACATACTAAAAGGACTATTAAGATACATATTGGTATTTGTGATTTTAATAGGAATATATATAGGAATATTAACATTAAGTAGTCTAATACCTTCAGAAGTATTGGAAGATAACGTAAGGAGTTCATCAGAAATACTAGTTGAAGAAGGAGAAAAAGTAACATTTGATTTAAAGTATAAAGAAGAAAATATTTTTACTTTTACGGATGCTCTTATGATAAATACAGCATATTCAGTGGACAGCAATCATCCTATTGAGAGTTTTATGTTGGCTAGAAAAAATTATATACCAGGACAAACAACAAAACTTTATCCTGATGGGCAATATAATTTAGGTGCAAATGAGAAATATATTAATAAAGAAAATGGAAACTTATATCAAACGCAAGAACTTTATGGACTAATGCACGGAGATGATATAGAAGATTCATATGAATATGCAAGGTATTGGCATGGATATTTAGGAGTACTTCGACCACTTCTTGCAATTTTTGACTATTCGGGCATAAGAGTAGTGTTATTTATTGCAACAGCAATTTGCATAATTAGTTTAATTATATTAATATGCAAAAAAATAAATATATTAACTGGAATTATATACATTATAGGTTTATTATCGGTAAGCATATTTATTGTAACAAAATCAATTAACGAAATTTTAATATTTTTAGTAGCATTTGCAAGTTCGATAATTTTGTTAATTAGGTATAATAAAATAAAGCATATAGGAATATATTTCTTTGTGGTAGGATCTATATCTAGTTTTATTGACCTACTTACCGCACCATTAGTTACACTAGGAATTACTTCAATAACATATTTTTTATTAATGCAAAAAGCAGAAGAAAAAGTAGAAGTAAAAAAATATATTATAGAAATATTAAAAATAGGTATATCATGGACATTAGGATATGGAATAACATGGGCAAGCAAATGGGTAATTGCAGAACTTATATATGGTAGACCAATAATCTCACAAGCGATAGAACAAGCATTATTTAGAAGTGATATACCACAATATAAAGGGGAAGATTTATTTCGGACCACTTGACGTTATAAAAAGAAATCTAGAGTTTTTGTCGCCAACAGTCTATACTACAATATTTATTATAGCAATTTGTTATATAATTGTTATGATGATTAAAAACTTTAAAAAAGATATTGATTTTAGTGATAATATAAAAAAATGTATACCATATATAATTATATTTTTCTTCCCAATAATATGGTATATAGTATTAAAGCAACACTCATATACACATGTGAATTTTACGTATAGATTATTAATAATTTCAGTTATTTGTGTATTAATAATGGCAAGTAAAATATTAAAGGAAAAAAACAAAGAAAAAATATCTAAAAGTAAAATAGAGAAAGCAGAAAACAAATAGAAACACATAAAAACTGAAGACAAAGGGAAAAAAGAAGGAAAAATTAAAATGATTAAAATGATAGAGAGAGTAAAGAAAAGAAGATATTCTTTAGAGGAAAACTTTCGGAAAGAGTAGAATTATACTAAAATATATACTTACATTTGTTATAGCTATAGCAATATTTGTTGGAACACTTATGTTAAGCTCGACATTCCCAAGAGAATGGATACAAAAAAATACAGAGGAGAGTGCCAGTATACTAAAAAGTTTAGGAAATCCATCAAGAGTATTAAATACTTTATTTGACAATGATACAGATACTTTAATGATTAATAATGCCTACTCTATGGATCCTAATAATACATTAGAATCAGCACTGCTAGGACGTAGAAATTATTTGCCAGAAAAACAGCAAACAGTATATCAAGACATGTATGTGGAAAGTAATATGCAAACAGAAGAAAATTACATTATTCAAGATCAATTAATACGTACTGTAAATAATAATATAAGTGAAAGCTTTGAATATGCAAGATACTGGCACGGATATGTTGCATTTTTAAGACCATTATTAATATTTTTAAATTTTAATGAAATTAGGGCACTTTCAACAGGTTTATTGGCTTTTCTTGCTCTAATTGCACTAATGCTATTATATAAAAGAATTAAATTTAAATACTGTTTTGTAATAATTTTAGCGTTATTATGTTCTGAATATTTTATAATGGGCTTTACATTGCAAGGGCTAATGACATTTGTAATAAGTATGATTAGTACTATAATCATTTGCATTAGATTTGATAAAATAAAAAATATAGGACTATACTTTTTTTCTATTGGAATGGTAACTTGCTATTTTGATTTATTAACCCATCCCATAATTACACTTGGAATTCCAATGATTATATATTTATTAATAAAACAAGAAAAAGGGAAAATATCGTTAAAAGAGGCAATAAAAATAATTGTAAAAAACACTTTGCTTTGGGGGATGGGTTGGATTATAACAAATCTAACTAAATGGATTATTGTTGATATACTCTATAATAGAAATCTAATATATAAATCAATAATGCAATTCATATTTAGATCACTAGGTACTAGCGAAGAAAATTTAGCATGGTATATGGGTTTATCAAATAATTGGAATTGGGCTTTTCGACATACTTTAATGTTTTTTTCAACTTTAATTTTTTATGTTATTTATACTTTAATAAGAAATTATAAAAATATAACAATAAATGTAAAGCAGGCAATACCTTATTTAATGATATCTTTTATGCCAATAGCATGGTTTATGGTTATGGTAAATCATACATGGTTCCATTTTTGGTTTACTTGGAGAAATTTAATATTGTTTTACATTGGAATAGGGATATTTTTACTTAAATTATTCGGAGAAAAAGATGAAACAGAAAGAATAGAAAAAGTTAATGAAAAAAGTAAAGAAAAGATAGCATAAGATTGAAAGAAAATATCAGAAAAAGTAAAAAAATGTAATAAAAAATAGCAGAAAAGGAAATGATATAAATGAAATTATTAATGCATACTTGTTGCGCACCTTGTAGTGTGTATTGTATAAAAACATTAAGAAAAGAAAATATAGAGCCAACAGTATATTGGTATAATCCAAATATTCATCCATACGTGGAATACAGATTAAGAAGAGATTGTTTAAAAGAATATACAGAATCAATAAATATTAAAGCCATATTCCAAGAAGAATATGGTCTGGATAACTTTTGTAAAAATGTAATAGGAGACTTACAAAATAGATGCGTAAATTATTGCTATAGAGTACGTTTAGAACAAACAGCAAAATATGCAAAAGAAAATGGATACGACACAATTACAACCACTCTTTTGGTAAGTCCATATCAAAAACATGAAGAATTAAAGAATATATGTGAAGAAATAGCAAAGAAATATGATTTAGACTTTTTATATAGAGATTTTAGAATAGGATTTAGAGAAGGACAAGAAGAAGCAAGAAAAGCAGGTTTATATATGCAAAAATACTGTGGATGCATATTTTCTGAGGAAAGTAGATATAATTTCCACAATTCTGCAAAAACAGATATATCAACGGATACAAGCGATATAAGAGAACAAATGCCACAAGTAAAAAGGATAGAAAATAAAGAAGATTACATAGGCTTACTTTTAGAAGCAGATCCATCAAAAGCTAGTATTATGAAGTATTTGCAAGATTCTGATGTATATGGATTAAAATTAAATGATGAAATTATTTCTTTGGCAGTAATTTTGCACATTGATAAAAATACATTAGAATTAAAAAATTTAGTAACGAAAAGTGAATATAGAAATAAAGGTTATGCAAAAAGATTGCTAAAGCACTTATGTGGTAATTATAAACAAAAATATAGTAAGATGATTGTAGGAACGACAGAAAACAATATTCCATTCTATGTAAAACAAGGTTTTGATAAATATGAAAAGACTATAAAGAATTATTTTATAGATATGGCTGAAGAAGAAATTAAAAATGGAGAATTAGTTTGTACGGATTT
Source organism: uncultured Clostridia bacterium (assembly GCA_944392545.1). Taxonomy (GTDB): domain Bacteria; phylum Bacillota; class Clostridia; order TANB77; family CAG-508; genus CALXVA01. The sequence goes on along the minus strand of CALXWW010000003.1, from coordinate 98,049 downwards.
AATATATTATTCCAAAGATTTAAAAAAGAAATAAGATGTAGTTATAAATAGTAAGTTGTGTAGAAGTAATTAATTTGATAAAAAAATTATGAAAAAATTATAAAAAATAGTAAAAAAACAAAATGTTGTGCTATAATATTTTTGATATTGATAAATTATGGAGGAAATATGAATATAGAATCATTTGAAACAGTAGAACATATATATGATACTGATTTAGTTAAAGAAGCAATATATTATATTGAACAAGGATACTATGCTAGAGGACAAATGTCTAATGAAGTGGTTTCAAGAATAGCAAATACAGCAAGTCAAGTATTAACTACACTAAAAAAACAACCTATTACAATAGAAACTGAAGTAAGTGAAACAGAAGATGTGGCAAGAGAATATTTTGGCGATGATTTTATAGCTCAATTTGATGATATTAGAAAAAAGTTAGCAGAACAAAATGCAACTTTATATATACATGGGACAGATATGGAAATAGCAAACATGGCAATGCAAACAGGCTTTGAAGCTAAAAATCCATCTATTACTTCTACTGCGGTTTGCCAAACAAGTTATGAAGAAATGCCTGAATATGATCAATTTTCTACAATGTTAAATTGGCCTCATAGAGATTATAAAGGGTTGGTTTTAATTGCTGTACCAAATGAATGTTTAAGCACTCAAGACGAACCAAGACCAATTTGGGAACATAGACCAACACCAGATGGAGAAGTAAAAACTTCATTTACAAGAGAATATGCAATTAAACCAGAATATATTGTAGGAATAATAGATGTTTTAGGAAAACAAATAATAGAAAATCCTACATATACAGCTGAACATTCTTATGATGGACTAGTATTAGATGATTTGGTATCAAGTCTTCAAATGCAAAAAGATGCGACACCAAAGCATAAAAATATTGATGAATCTATGCTTTACGGAAGAAGTTCTGATACTCCAAGTGAAGAAACTCCAGAAACAGTAGTAGATCGTAATGTTGAAGAAATATATGCATTTTACAATTGGCTGCTAGCAGTAGAAGAAAGTGGAAAACCAATAGTAGAAGCTAGAGGACATAAATTACCAAATTTTCAATATATAGATGGAACAACAAAATCAGGAGAGATAACCGAACTTATAAATAGATTAATGCAGCTTGCACCTAATTTGAAATCAATGGGTGATACTGATAAAGAAATAGATGATTTTATAAGTGATGTTAGAATGTCAGGTATAAGTAAAATTACTGATAAACTAAAAAGATACCAAAGAAATATCGAGCAACATCAGGAAATCGACTGGGGAGAAGCAGAAATATCTGGTGGAGTAGAAGTAGATGATTGGGACTAAAGATAAGGAGAAAATATGAATACTACAAACATTGATATTCAAGCCTTTTCAGAGGTGAAATGTATATTAGATTTTTTACCAATACACTATACAGAAAAATTACCAAAAAAACTTTTAAATATTATTAATAGTTTATATGATGAAAAATTTAAAATAAAAATAAATCCAAATATTGAATTAAAAAAACAAAATTTTACTGAAGATACTAAAAATATCATTGCTGTATTAAAATATAATTATTGGTGTAAAAATGATGAAGAAAAAGAAAATCTGGCAAGAATGTTTAAAGAAAATGAAGACAAATATCAAGAGGATTTAAGAGAAAAATATAATCCAGATAATATATTTAAAAATAGAAAAAATGAAGATACTGAAAGTAATAATTTGCCGGTTGTAATAAAAAAAGAAAATTTATTTATTAGGGCTTTAAACTTTATAAAAGATTTTTTTAGAAATAAAAGATGATTTAGTAGATACAAAAAGTAACAAAACAATAACAAATATGAGGCAGATAATATTAAAGTTATCTGTCTAATTTAAATATAGAACGAAATGAAAATATAAGTCGAAAAATGAAAAAAGATTGAATGAGTTCAAAACAATTATAAAGATGAAATATGATTTGAGATTTATAATTTATCTTACAACGTTATTTCCCATTTTTTAAAAAAACTTGTTTTTGGGAAATAAAAATGTTATAATAATTCTAGAGGTGATTTAATGAAAATAATAGAAAGAGATTATTTAAATAAATTAATAGGCGTCATAGGAACACCTGATATAAAAATAATAACAGGAGTTAGGCGTAGTGGTAAATCTAAGCTTTTGTCTCAATTTAAAGAATATATAGAGAAGTATATAGAAAATTATAATATAATAGATATAAATTTTAATGAATTAAAATATGAGAATTTAAAAGAATATCATGCTTTGAATGATTATGTTGAATCTAAATATATAGCTGAAAAGAAAAACTTTGTTTTGATAGATGAAGTTCAAATGTGTGAAGGATTTGAAAAAGTTATAAATAGTTTTCATGCATCTGAAAAGTATGATATCTATATAACAGGTTCAAATGCTTTTTTATTAAGTAGTGATTTAGCAACATTATTTACAGGGAGAACTTTTGAAATAGAAATATTTCCATTTTCTTTCAAAGAATTTATAAAATATTACAATTATACTGATTTGGATGAAGCGTTTAAAAAGTATATATTAAACGGAGGTATGTCTGGTTCTTATTTATATGAAAATGAAAAAGATAAATATAAATATATATTAGATGTATATAAAACATTAATAGTGCGTGACATTAATGAAAAATATAAAATAAGAAATGAAGATTTATTAGATAGTTTGACAAACTTTATGATGGATAATATATCAAATATAACATCAATAAGAAATATAACTAATTCATTAAAAAGAGCTGATGATACATTAAATCATAAAACAATAGGTTCATATATTCAATATTTATGTAATGCGTTTTTATTTTATAAAGTTAGAAGATACGACATACAAGGAAAAAGATATCTAGAATCACAAGATAAATATTATTTAGTTGACCCAACATTTAAATATGCAAAATTAGGAATGAAAAATATGAACTATGGTAGAAATTATGAAAATATAGTTGCAATAGAGTTATTAAGACGAGGATATGAAATATATGTTGGAGAATTATATAGTTGTGAAGTGGATTTTGTTGCAATGAAGAGAGATGAAAAGTTATATATTCAAGTATCAGATAATATTGATGATGATAAGACTTTGGAAAGGGAAGTAAGACCATTATTAAAAATAAAAGATGCATACCCTAAAATTATAATAGCTAGAACTAAGCATAATATGTATCTCTATGAAGGTATACGAATTTATGATATAGCTAAATGGTTGGCAGAATAAAAGATTAAGATTACAGAAAATTTATTGAAATAGGATTAGTACATTATGATATAATTTTGATTAGTTATAGGGGAAGGTATATATTTTAACCACAAAAATGAGCAATCTCTTATAACAGTAACAAAATATTAATTTTTTAGATGCCTATAAAACAGCTACTTTGATGAATTGAAACAGACTTCAAAAGCTTTATTATCAAGCATTTAGACCAGTAGTGACAGAGTACACAATTATGTGTGGTTAAATAGGAAGAGTTGCGAGGAAGATAGATATAAAAACAAAATAGAAAAAGATAGAAAAAAGATAGAAATTTGATTAGAAGAACATAATATTTAATAAACATATATTCTTATTGATTTAACTATTAGATACATTAATAATAAGAACTAAAATCTATGTATTGTATATCAAAAAAGTTAAAGCTAATTACTATTTTAATTTTAGTAATTAGCTTTTTGTGTACATGCTGCTAAAATAATGAATATTTTAAAAAAAGTTGTCAATTCTAATTATAGATAATATTAAATCTTAATAATAATTAGGAAAATTAATTTAAAATAAATTCTATTTTAAGTAATACTTAAAATCTCAAGAGAGGAAAAAATATGCTAGAATTATTAATGTTAATAATTGGTTTTATTATAATTATAAAGTCAGCTGATTTATTAGTTGATTGTACTACTTCATTAGCAATAAAAAGCCATTTACCAAAGATGTTAATAGCTCTAACTATGGTGTCTTTTGGAACATGTGCACCAGAAGTAGCAATATCGTTTCAAAGTATATCATCTCAAAATGGTGAAATAGCATTTGCAAATGTAGTAGGAAGTTGCATCATAAATGTGTTTTTAATTATAGGTCTGGCATGTATAGTGAGACCGATAAAAGTACAGCATAAAACCGTAAAAAAAGAACTGCCAATTTTAGTGCTTATTACTACCTGTTTTTCAGTATTAATGTTAGACAGTTTATTTAATCCGGCTACTCCAAATGAGTTTTCACGTGCTGATGGAGTAGTTTTATTACTTGTTTTTTTTATATTTGTTCTATATTTATTCCAGTTATTAAGAAATAAAGATGAAGCTTTAAAAAAAGATAACGAAATAAGCTTTAAATATAAAAATCCCATTATAGCATTTGTACTATTATTTGTAAGTTTAATATTAATAATATTTAGTAGTGACATGATAGTAGATAATGCGGCAGAATTAGCATATAAATTAAATATTAGTGAAAAACTTGTTACTATGGTTATAATTGCAATAGGAACATCATTGCCAGAAATGATAACAACATATTCTAGTGCTAAAAAAGGAGAATTTGATATTGCAATAGGAAATATTATAGGTACAAATATATTTAATATTTGTATTGTATTAGGGTTACCAATAGTTCTTTACGGTGGAATTGGTCTACAAAGTTTTAGTATAATAGACATAATAGTCATATTTTCTTCTTCAATTATATTATATATATTTGCAAAAAATGATAATGTAATATCCAAAAAAGAAGGGTGGACAATGCTTGCCATTTTTATAACATATTATGCATATATATTATTACAATAAATCATATTATTTTGTAGATAAATTGAAAAAAGTATGATATAGTATGGGGTATATTTAAAAATTAAGGAGAACAAAGTAATGTCAAGATTAGTTTTAATAGATGGTAATAGCATATTAAATAGAGCATTTTATGGAATTATGGGAAGTAAAATGCTTACAACTCTGGATGGAAAGTATACAAATGCAGTTTATGGTTTTTTGGCAATAATGTTTAAAGTAATTGATGACTTGAGCCCAGAATATATGGCAGTAGCATTTGATTTAAAAGCACCTACTGCAAGGCATAAAATGTATGAAGGGTATAAAGCAACAAGAAAGGGAATGCCAAATGAACTTGCAGAGCAAATGCCTATATTAAAGGAAATATTGGAATTAATGCATATAACAATAATAGAAAAAGAAGGATATGAGGCAGATGATATACTAGGAACTCTAGCAAAAAAAGGAGAGAAAGAAGGCTTAGATGTAACTATCGTATCCGGAGATAGAGATACATTTCAACTTGCAACTTCTAAAATTGTAATTAGAATACCTCATACAAAAATGGGAAAAACAGAAGTAGATACATTTGGAGAAAAAGAGATAATAGAAAAGTATGGAGTAAAGCCAAAAGAACTAATAGAAGTAAAAGGACTTATGGGAGATACTTCAGATAATATTCCCGGGATACCAGGAGTAGGCGAAAAAACAGCATTAGATATTGTAAAGAAGTATAAATCTATAGACAAGCTATACAAAGCAGTAGAAGAAGGAACAGATACATTAAAAGGAAAGTTAAGAGAAAGAGTAGTAGAAAACAAAGAGCTAGCAATACTTTCAAGAACATTAGGAACAATAAACACAGAAGTACCATTAGAAGAAAGAATAGACGAATTAAAAATTAAGGAATGGGATAATGAAAAAGTATTTGAAAAATTTAAAGAACTTAATTTCCAAAGATTTATAGATAGATTCAACTTACAGATAGAACAAAAAGATAAAGAATTATTAGATTTAGTAAAAATAGAGGAGAAAACTTTAGAAAATGTAAAAGACATTTTAGAAATAGTAAATCAAGAAAAAGAGTTAGTATACATATTGGAAAAAGAAGATATTAGTGATAGTAAGCGAATAATAAAGAAAAGTATAAAATCAATAACCATATATGATAGTAAAAATAATATTTCATATTATATAAAATTAAACGAAGTAGAATTTATACAATATTTTAAGAATATATTTGAAGATATAGAAATAAAAAAATATGGATACAATATATCTGAAGACTATTGCTTACTAAAAGAGTTAGGGATAGAGATAAATAATATATATTATGACGTAAAAATTGCAGCATATGACTTAAACCCAACAAACAGTAACTTTTTAATAGAAAATGTAACAAATCAATATTTAGGGATTGATACAAGCGAATACCTAAATAAATATGAAGAGAATAATAAAAAAGAAAAACAATTAAATTTATTCAAAACAGAAGAAGAAAATGACAATAGTAAATATATTTATGGATTTAAAGCATATTTAATAAAAGAAATATCTAAAAAAACATTGGAAGAACTAAAAAACATAAATTCTATAGAACTTTTTGAAAAAATAGAAATGCCACTTGTAAAAGTACTGGGAGAAATGCAAATGAATGGCATGTATGTAGATAAAGAAGAACTAATAAATTTTGGAACAGCGTTAAAAGAACAGATAGAAAACTTAAAAGTAGAAATATATAATTTATGTGGAGAAGAATTTAATATAAACTCAACACAACAATTAGGAGTAATACTATTTGAAAAATTAAAATTACCAGTATACAAAAAAACAAAAAGTGGTTATTCAACAGATGTCGATATTCTAGAAAAACTAAAGACAGAACACCCTGTAATAGAAAAAATTCTAGAGTATAGAAGTTTAATGAAATTAAATTCTACATATGTAGAAGGTTTAATACCATATATAAATGAAAAGACACATAGAATTCATTCGTATTTTCATCAAACAATAACAGCAACTGGAAGAATAAGTAGTACGGAACCAAATTTACAAAACATACCAACAAGATATGAACTAGGTAAATTATTAAGAAAAGCATTTAAACCAGCAGAAGGAAATATATTTATAGATGCAGACTATTCACAAATAGAATTAAGAGTATTAGCTCATATTTCAGAAGATAGAAATATGGTGCAGGCATTTAAAAATGATGAAGATATACATAGACAGGCGGCATCAAAAGTGTTTGAAGTACCAATAGATGAGGTCACAAAAGAACAAAGATCTTCAGCAAAAGCAGTAAACTTTGGAATTGTATATGGAATAAGTGATTTTGGACTATCAGAACAATTAGGAATAAGTAAAAAACAAGCAAAAAGATATATAGAACAATACTTGGAAAAATATAGTGGAATAAAAGAATTTATGGATAAAATAGTAGAAGAAACAAAAGAAAAAGGATATGTAGAAACACTATTCCATAGAAGAAGGTATATATCAGAATTATCGTCTAACAATTATATGGTAAGACAGTTTGGGGCGAGAGCAGCAATGAACACACCTATACAAGGAACAGCAGCAGATATAATGAAAATTGCTATGATAAATGTATTTAACAAAATAAAAGAAGAAAAATTAGATGAAAAAGCAAAAATAGTATTACAAGTACATGACGAATTAATAATAGAATGCAGGAAGGAAGTACAAAAAGAAGTAGAAAGAATACTACAAACAGAAATGGAAAATGCAATGAAATTAAAAGTACCATTGAAAGTAGAAATATCTGAGGCTAATAACTGGTATGAAGCAAAATAGTGTCAATTTATTATTTTACATTAATCTTTCTATTTACATATTTGTAATGAATAAATGAATACAAACAAAGATAAATTAAGAATAAACAAAAGGAGAATAAAAATAAATGGCAATATGTATAATACGGAAATAAGGAGAGAGCAAATGACAAAAAGATTTACTATAATATTAACAATTTTAATTCTACTGCTAATAGCACGGATTAGTATTATTTAAGATTATTAGAGTGCAAGATATAATATTAAAAAACATATATCCTACAAAATATTCTGAATATGTGGAAAAATATTCGAAAGAAAATAATTTAGATAAATATTTGGTTTATGCAGTAATAAAGGCTGAAAGCAATTTCAATCCAAATGTAAAGTCAAATGCTGACGCAATAGGTCTTATGCAGTTAATGGAAGAGACGGCAATTGAGAGGTCAAATGTCATAGATAACCAAGATATTGCAGCATATGATTTATATGATCCAGAGACCAATATAAAACTAGGAACGTCATATTTAGCATATTTATTGAATTTATATAATGGAAATACAGTGCTTGCAATTACTGCATATAATGCAGGCCTTGGCAATGTAAAGCAATGGATTAAAGATGGAACAATAAAGTCAGACGGTTCTGATGTAGAAAATATACCTTATAAGGAAACAGAAAATTATGTAAGAAAGATCTTACGAGATTACCAAATGTATCTTAAAATATATGAGTAAATTAAGATAATATAAAAAAGTATGATAACAAAAAGATTAGAGTAAATTTTGAAAATTTAGTTTCTAATCTTTTGTTTTATATATAAAGGTATAAGAAATAAATAATAAACAATACTTAGTGATATATAAACGAGTAGCTGTAAAGTATAACTATACGTATGTTATTGTAGATAACAAAAAATGCTATAGAGGCAGAAAATATATATTACAGGAATATTACAAATTCATTACATTTACGTAATATTATTGAAAAATACAATTACTTATCATATAATTAAAATAGTTTAAAATGTGCAATAAAAGTATAAAACTTGCAAAAAGGGAGGAAAAAATATGGGCGCCGAAACTTTTGCAGATTACATATTATCTGAAAAAGATTGGATAAAGAAAATGGAAATCGTATATTACTTGCAAAAGAGAACTGGAATATTTTATGATAATTCAGTTATATTTAAGACGTTACTTACTAAACTATTTATTGATAGAGTGGATTTAGACATAGATAAAAACGAATTATTAACAGCAAGTTTACTTTGGAGTTGCAAAAAGAATTTATTACCACAAGACTTATCAAAAGTTCAGTCATTTGCAAAAGAAGGTGCAAAATATTTATCTAAACTGGGATTTAGCGAAAGATTTTGCAGAATTTGTGAGGGAACCAATAGATATAGCGGACTTGAGAATAGAGAAAAAGAAAGTGATATTTTAGAACTTACTGACCAATTTGGTGGTATGCTTTTAGATAGACCAGAAAGAATTGGATTTAAACCGGAAGAAGCATTAGTATTGCTAGAGTATAGAAACTTAAAGAATAAAGATAACAGATATTTAGAACAATTTAAAAAATTTGTAAGTGATATGGAGGAAATAAGAATATGAGTGGTTTGGTAGGTAGTATAACAGCAATATCAAATGAATATAACGATTTAGATTCAAAAAATACCATAAAAGGAATAAAGACAGCTAACTATTTAGAAGGTAAAATAAATGAAGCAGAATTGAAAAGAAGCACAATTAAAACTATAGAAGAACCAGCAGAAGAGCTAGATACAGAAAAACTTGCAGAAAAGATACAAGATGATATGACAAGATAAAAGTTAATATATATTTTTTAAACAAAAGATTGGAAAAAAGAAAACCAGTCTTTTGTTTTGAGTTTTAAAGAAAAGAGGAATAATAAATGAACGAAGTATTTGCAGATTTACACGTACACATAGGAAGAAGCGAAAATGGAAAACCAATAAAAATTACAGCAGCAAGATCACTTAATTTTGCTAATATTGCAAAAGAATGTGCAGACAGAAAAGGAATAAATATTGTAGGGATAATAGATTGTGCATCACCTTATGTAATAGAAGATATTGAAAATTTTTTAAAAACAGGAGAGGCATATGAAATAGAAGATGGAGGAATTATATATAAAGATAAGATATGTATAATTTTAGGAAGCGAAATAGAAACTGCTGAAATAAATGATGAAGGGAAAACTGGAAGCGCACATAATTTATGCTATTTTCCATCATTAAAAGACATAAAAGCATTCTCAAAAGAAATGAGTATGCATATTCACAATATAACATTAAGCTCGCAAAGAGCAGATATATCAGCATATGAATTAGTTGATATAGTAGAAAGACATAATGGAATTTTAATACCAGCACATGCGTTTACACCTCACAAAAGCTTTTATGGAAATTGCACAGACAGATTAAGCAAGATATTTAAAGAAAAATTCGATAGAATATTTGCTATAGAATTAGGACTAAGTTCAGATACATATTTAGCAGATAAAATATCAGAACTTGAGTTGCGTACATTCGTAACAAATTCAGATGCTCACTCACTTCCAAAAATAGCAAGAGAATATAACAAAATGCTATTAGATGGAATTAGCTTTAAAGAAGTATTAAAGGCACTAAAAAACGAGGATGGAAGGAAAATTTTGGCAAATTATGGGCTGGACCCAAAGCTTGGGAAATACCATAGAACATTTTGCGAAAAATGTGGAAAGCCAATAGAAGGAAAGCCACCAGTAACATATTGCTCAGAATGTGATAGTAGTAAAATAACAATGGGAGTTCTAGATAGGATAGAAATAATAAAAGATAAAGAAAAGACAGAAAGTCCAAGATTTAGACCACCATATATATATCAAATACCACTTACTTTTATGCCAGGTTTAGGTAAAAAAACAATAGACAAGCTCTTGAATAACTTTGAAACAGAAATGAACATACTTCATAAGTTATCAGAAGATGATATAGAAGCGGTTGTAGGAGATAAAGTAGCTAAAAACATCATTGCTGCAAGAACAGGAAATGTAGAAATACAAGCAGGTGGTGGGGGAGTATATGGAAAACTTACCGCGAGCTAAAATTTAAAACAATGGGATAGATATAAATACTAGTTCTAATTTTCATGTTATCGAATAGATATTATGTATAAGAAATTAATATCTAGGAGAAGTTTCATGAGAGAAGTACGTAAAAGACAAAAAAGTAATATAAAAGAGTTAATATTAAGGCACATATATGATAATATAAAGCAATATTTAATAGTAATCATAATATTTGTTATAGGAATTATAGTAGGAGTAGTATTTATTAATAACACAAATGGAGAAGAAATTCAGGAAATACAAAACTATATATCAAACTTTATAAATCACTTAAAGGAAGATTGCCGTATAGATACAGGTGAGCTTTTAAAAAAGTCTTTGGGTGACAATTTAACTTTAATTATAGCTATGTGGCTTTTGGGTTCTACTGTAATTGGAATACCAATAGTTATAGGAATAGTGCTTTTTAGAGGATTTTGTATAGGATATTCAGTTTCTGCAATTATTGCTACTCTGGGAGTACAAAAAGGAACGTTATTCTTTTTTACAACAATGTTTTTGCAGAACTTAATTTTTATACCTGTAATAATTTGTATGACAATTAGTTGCATAAAGCTATACAAATCAATTATGAAAGATAGAAGAAGCGAAAATATAAAAATAGAAATAATAAGACATACATTAATATCAATAATGCTAGGACTTTTACTAGTGTTAGCAGCATTTATAGAAAGCTATGTATCAACTAATTTACTTGTACTATGCATAAAATTTTTTTAAAAACAAAAAATAACATAAAAATATAAAAAAAATTGAAAATGTATTTGCATTTTATGTATAATTATGATATAACATATACAATGTTTATGTAAATCATATAAATTAGATATTAATATAAAAGAAGGGGTAATGGCAAAGATGGAAAAACAGATTAAACAATTTTTGGATTTTTTACAAAACGAAAAAAGAGTATCAAATAACACACTACAATCATATAGTAGAGATATTCATCAATATGAAAGTTACTTAAGTCAAAATCACGTCAATTATACTAAAGTAGATAATAAAAAAATACAAGAATATTTAAAACACTTACAAAACTTAAACAAAAAGACATCTACAATATCAAGAAATTTAGCTTCTATTAGATCTTTTTATCAATATCTAATGAGAATAAAGAAAATAAAATATGACCCAACAGAAAATATACAGTCACCAAAAGTAGAAAAAAGAGTTCCTAGTGTACTTACTTCTGAAGAAGTAGAAAAACTATTAAGTCAACCAAAAGACGTTGATTTAAAAGGAACTAGAGATAAAGCTATGTTAGAAGTAGCTTATGCAACGGGAATGAGAGTTACAGAAATAATATCTTTAAACATAGAAGACGTTCATTTGGAAGAAGGATTTATTACTTGTAATTCTGCAAACAAACAAAGAAATATACCTTTAGGATCTATATCCATAGCAGCTTTAAATGAATATATAAAAGATGCAAGGCCAATAATAATAAGAGATGAAAATGAAAAATCATTATTTGTTAATGTAAATGGAAAAAGATTAACAAGACAAGGTTTTTGGAAAATAGTAAAATTTTATAAAGAGCAAGCACATATAACAAAGGATATAACACCACACATATTAAGACATTCTTTTGCAACTCATTTGCTACAAAATGGTGCAGATTTAAAAGCTATACAAACAATGCTTGGACATTCTGATATATCATCTACACAAGTATATACACAATTCCAAGATGCAGGAATAAGAGATATTTATAGAAGAACTCATCCAAGAGCATAGAAAAATAAAGCTAGTCGTTTAATTATGCGACTAGTTTTTGTTATATAAGTAAAAGCTATTGAAAATGTTAATAAAGCTATTGAAAAAGGATATTTTATTTGATATTATTTTTTATAAATATCTTATAACAGCAAGTTATGAGAATGGTTTAGGATAATTGATTGGGGTGATTTTTAAACTTTCCTACAATACGAAAAAATTAAATTATTATACGAGGAGGTGTAAAACATGAAAAAAGCTTTAATTATAATTGGAATAGTAGTGGCAGTGTTGGCTATAATATTATTTATTGTATTTAATACACTGAATAAAGAAAAAACATCTATATCTGCAGATACATTCGAAAATATAATGGAAGGCAAAGGATATATATTAACAGAGACCACAAGCCAATTTGCACAATATACAAATTATATATCAAAATCTTATGTGGCACAAAAAACTGGCTACCAAATAGAATTTTATGAATTAACTAGTGAAAAAAATGCAATAAGTATGTATAACACAAACAAAACAACATTCGAATCACAAAATTCAAATGTTTCTGCTTCTACAACAGTAGGTATAAATAATTATTCAACATATTCTTTAACTACAAATAAAAAATATAAATATCTTTCAAGAATAGATAATACATTAGTTTATGTTGATGTAGATAAAAGTTACAAAGATATTGTACAAGACATTATGAAAGAAATAGGTTACTAATTATGAGAAGAATGGAGAGAAATAGTTCTCTCCATTTAGTATTAGTGACATAAATCGTAAGATAGCAGATAGGGCAAGAGTATTGAGTAATCCTAATATAAAAGATGGAAACTTAAAAAATAATTTAGAAAATACAGTTTTAAAAGGGGATAGAGTATTAAACACTGAACAAGATTTCCATAATAGTGAATCAAAAAGAGGTAGAGACGAAACAATGCCTGAAACAGCAATCGTAGAAGTGTCTAGAAAAGTACCAATAGAAAGGGAATTTGTTAAAGATGCTCATAAAAATTTGAAGATCAATTATCTATGAATGGACAATTACAAAACATAACAATGACATTGGAAAGAAAGAGAAGATAAACAACAAAGCAGAGAAGAGAATGAAAGATAAATTTTAATGAATACATAGAAGACGGACGAAAAGTGAAATGCACATTTCGTCCGTTTATTAGTTTTATATATTATCAAGAAAAAATCCTCTAAACTACTTGACATAACTGTCTAATAAATATAAAATATATATGTAGGGAAAAATATATTTTACAAATTTTATATAAATTTAGATATATTTATTGTACATTGAAAATTTAATAGAAAGAGGTGTAAAGATTATGACAGACATTATAATCTATATCGCCATATTTCTAATCACAGCAGTTGTTTTTACTTTTGTAGGAATATTAATAAGGAAAAAAATTGCTGAATCTAAATTAAAAAGTGCAGAAAATGAAGCTAGACAAATACTAGAAAGAGCGAGAGTTGAAGCAGAAAACAATAAAAAAGAAGAAATTTTTAAAGCTAAAGAAGAAATTTTAAGTGCAAGAAAAGATTTAGATGATGAGATTAGAGAAAGAAGAGGCGAGGTACAACAGCAAGAAAAAAGATTAATCCAAAAAGAAGAAAACCTAGAAAGAAAATTAGATGCAATGGATAGGAAAGAAAAAGACCTAATCCAGAAAGAAAACGAATTACATGATAAAAATGAAGAACTACAAAAATTAACTAGCAAACAAATGGAAGAATTACAAAGAATTTCTGGTTTATCTTCAGAAGAAGCAAAGAAAAGATTACTTTCAGAGCTTGAAAAAACAATAACTGCAGAAAAAGCAGCTGTAATCAGAGAAGTAGAAAATAAGGCAAAAGAAGAAGCAGTAAAAAATGCTAGAGAAATTGTGGGATATGCTATACAAAAATGTGCAGCAGACCATACCTCAGAAACTACTGTATCTATAGTATCACTTCCAAATGATGATATGAAAGGAAGAATAATAGGAAGAGAAGGTAGAAATATAAAAGCGTTAGAAACATTAACAGGAATTGACTTAATAATAGATGACACACCAGAAGCTGTAGTAATATCTGGCTTTGATCCATTAAGAAGAGAGGTTGCCAAAATAGCTCTAGAAAAACTTATTGAAGATGGAAGAATTCATCCATCAAAAATTGAAGAAATGGTAGAAAAAGCTAAAGAAGAAGTCGAGAACACAATAAAAGAAGAAGGAGAAAGAGCTGTTTTAGAAACAGGAGTTGTTGGATTACATCCTGATTTAGTAAAACTAATAGGAAAACTAAAATACAGGACAAGCTATGGACAAAATGTATTAAACCACTCAATAGAAGTATCTAACCTAGCAAGGATAATGGCAGACGAATTAGGATTAGATCCAAAACTTGCAAGAAGAGCAGGTTTATTACATGATATAGGTAAAGCGTTAGACCATGATATGGAAGGAACACACGTAGAAATAGGTGTAGAAATTCTAAAAAAATACAAAGAAAACGACAAAGTAATAAATGCAGTACAAGCACATCATGGAGACGTAGAGCCACAAACTATAGAGGCAGTTTTAGTGCAAGCGGCAGATGCAATATCAGCCTCGAGACCAGGTGCAAGACGCGAAACATTAGAAAACTACATAAAGAGATTAGAATCACTTGAAAACATAGCAGATTCATTTGAGGGAGTTGAAAAATCTTTTGCTATACAAGCTGGTAGAGAAATAAGAATAATAGTAAAACCAGAAAAAATATCAGATGACCAAATGGTAATAATGGCAAGAGATGTAGCTAAAAAAGTAGAAGATGAAATGGAATACCCAGGGCAGATAAAAGTAAATTTAGTTAGAGAAACAAGAGTAATAGATTACGCTAAATAATTTTAATTTGTGTGAATACATACATATTTTAAAAATAATAAAACCGTTATAAGTATAGAAACTTATAACGGTTTTTGTTTTATGCTAAAATAAAAAGATTTGTCCATATCTATTGGAAAAATAAATATAATAGATTATAATATAAAATAACAAAATAATAAAAATCACAAAAGTATAATAAAGAAAATTATAAGGAGGAACATAACATGAAAGAAGTAATTAAAGTAACTTTAATATCTCTACTAGTTATAATTTTAATATCTTTCCTTGTATTAACAATACTTGGAGTGATTCTCTACACAATAGACAAAGATAGAATTGAAAATGGACAAAATCCAATGTATTGTATTGTATCAGATAGTATATACATGGATGGCGGAACAAGAGAATATTATGGATTAGGATATAAAGTTATAAAATTCCATAAAATAAATGGATATGATGAAACTAAAATAGGGTCTTGGTTTATGAATATAAATGATTTTAATGATGAAATAGAAGAATATGAAAAAGCACCAATGTATATGTATTCTTCAAAAGAGCCAGAAGACAAAAAAGAGTTGAATCAAATAAATAAAAGTAATATAAGAGGTATAATAGGTAATTTAGAGTATAATAATAATGTAACTGATGATCAAATGGTAACATATATAATAGAAGATACTAACGGGATAGTATATCGTTTTAAACCAGAAATAAAAAGTTTATGTAAAAATGATAAGGAAACAATACTAGATGACGCAAACTTTGAATTTTTAAAGCAAATAATAAATGATACAATGGGAATAAAAAAGACAAATGACAAAAGTATAAATTAACTAAAAGGAGAAAATGCAATATGACAGAAAAAGAAAAAAGAGATTTAGGCCAGATATATAATCCTAATTATGATGAAGAATTAATAAATGAAATGCTTAAAGCAAAGGATTTATGTTATGAATATAATAATTTGAAACCATCTGAAACAGAAAGAAGGAAAGAAACAATTAGCAAAATATTAGGAAAAGTGGGAAAAGATTTCCACATAGAGCAACCTTTTTTATGTGATTATGGATATAATATAAGTGTTGGAGATAATTTTTATGCAAATCATGGCCTAATAATATTAGATGCTGCGGAAGTTGAAATAGGAGATAATGTGTTTATTGCACCTAATTGCAATATATATACTGCTTCTCATCCGATAGATATTGTGCAAAGAAATAAAGGTCTAGAATATGCAAAAAAAGTAAAAATAGGAAATAATGTATGGATAGGAGGAAATGTTACAATTCTTCCAGGAGTTACAATAGGAGATAACTCTACAATAGGTGCAGGAAGCGTTGTAACAAAAGATATACCATCAAATATAGTAGCTTATGGAAATCCATGCAGAGTAGAAAAAAATATATAAGAATTTAAAAATAATGAATATTAATTAAAAAGGTGATAAAATGCAAGAATTAACATTAATATTAGAAGGAGGGGCTTTAAGAAGTCTATATACATCAGGTGTTCTAGATGTATTAATGAAATATAATGTAGAAGCAAATTATGTTCTAGAAGTTTCAGCAGGTGCACTTACTGGAATGAACTATGTAGCAAAACAGAAAGGGAGAACTGCTAAAATTAATATAGAGTATTGTGACAACCCAAGATATATAGGTGTAAAAGCATTGAGAAAAGAAAAAGGGCTTATAGGATATGACTATTTATTCAATGATATTTCAAAAAAGGAATATCCATTTGATGAAGAGACATTTAAACAATCAAAACAAAAATTTATTACAGTCATTACAAATTGCGAAAAAGGTATAACTGAATATGTAGAGAAAAATGATTGTGAGGAAAAAATATATAAAGTAGTACAAGCCTCTTCTAGTATGCCACTTTGTTCAAGAATGGTCAAAATAGGAAACAATCATTATTTAGATGGTGCAGTAACAATGCCTATACCAGTAGATTGGGCGATAAAAGAAGGACATAAAAATATTGTAGTTGTGCTAACTAGAGATAGAGATTACAGAAAACCAGAGGTTTCTAATACAATGAAACGCGTATACAAAAAGGTTTATCATAAATATCCTAAACTAGTAGAAAAGCTATGCACAATGCCAGAAAGATATAACAATTTGAAAGTACATATTAACGACCTAGAAAAACAAGGAAAAATTATGGTGATTGCACCAAAAGTACCAGTTACAGTTTCAAGATTAGAAAAAAATAAAGAAAAACTACAAAAACTATATGAAGATGGAAAAAATGATATGGAAGAAAAAATAGATATACTAAAAGAATTTATAAATAGATAGAAAAAATAGGCAGTAAATTAAATAATACTTCCTATTTTTGTATAAATAAGCTATATATAACTCAAAATAAATATAACTAGATAAAAAATCAAAGGTGAAATTATGAAGAAGAATATAAAATCATTTTTATTCATCGTTTTAATATTTCTATTTCTAATAATCATAGGAATAATATATATGACGTATATGATAAATAAAATAGAAGCAAATGCAAGTAATAGTATACAAACTATCACTAAAACTGATGCAATAAATTTAAAAACAAAGATAACTGAACAAAAAGCAATACTACAGTCTGTTACAAATCAAATAATAAAAGATAACGATATTAACGAAGAAAAAATATTTGATATGTATGAAAGAAGTGATATAACTAGTAACTTTATACGCATGGGAATAATGTATGAAAATGGATATACAAAAACAAATGATGGATATGAAGTGGATTATTCGGAAGAAAAAGATAATTTCTTCTCGAATGATAAAATTCAGATATCAGAAAATAGAAAAAGCAAAATAAATGGTGAAGAGATAAACATATATTCTAAAGCAGTAGATATTAATAAAGAAAAAATAGCAATACTTTTAATCGTAAGTACAGAATCATATAAAGATATATTTTCTAATAAAATATTTGAAGGAGAAGGGTTTAGTTATGTTATAAATAAACAAGGAAATATAGTAGTTAATGGAAATGAAAAGATTGATGCAAGCAGTATAATAGATAATATGGAAAGCAGAAATTCCGGAGTAAAGATAGTGAAAATAGAAAATAGGAAGTATTATATGGCATATCAAGATATAGGAATAAATAATTGGCATATTATTTCATTTATACCATCTAAAACAATAGCGGGAGAAATAAATAAAGCACTTTTTATAACTTTTATTTTGGTTATTATTGTTATACTAGTAATATTAACTATCTGTAGCTATATAGTAATTACAAATATGAAGAAACGAAAAAAATATTCAGCAGATGAAAAAGAAATAGAGAAAAATATGAAGAAAGCTTTGAAAAATAATGAATTTATAATATACTATCAACCTAAAATATATGCAAAAACAGAAGAAATATATGGTGTAGAAGCACTAGTTAGATGGAAGAGAAAAGATAAAATAATTATGCCAAGTAAATTCATACCAATATTTGAGAGCAATAAATTTATACTAAAACTAGATTTATATATTTTTGAACAGGTATGTAAAGACATGAAGGAATGGAAAGGAAAACATAACTTTGATTTAATTGTATCAGTAAATGTTTCAAGAGAACATTTTACGGAAGAAAATTTTTTGGCTAAATATGTAGAAATAGCATCAAAATATGGAATAGATACAAATAAAATAGATTTAGAAATAACAGAAAGTGCTACGATAAATAGTAAAATAAATATAACTAAAATTATGGGTGAAATAAAAAAAGCAGGTTTTCTAATATCAATAGATGATTTTGGAACAGGATATTCATCTTTAAATATACTACATGATATGCCAATAGACATATTGAAAATAGATAAATCTTTTGTAGATCAGATAGGCAGAGAAGACAGTATTATAGAAAACATATTAAACATTGCAAAAAAATTTAATCTTAAAACTATAGCAGAAGGAGTAGAAACAAAAAAACAAAAAGATTATTTAGAGAATAATGGATGCAATATAATACAAGGGTATTATTATTCTAAACCTATACAAAAAAATGAATTAGAAGAATTTATTCTAAAAAAGACAATTAAATAATGGAAAGAAATACAATTTAAAATCAATTACTACAACTATAAAAAATGATAATATAAATAAGCTAATATACAATTACTTTAACATATGTGATATAATTATATATATTTTGAAAAAAGTATAAAATTATTTTACAAAAAATATTAGGAGGTATAAATCATGGAAAAAGTAGAATTTAAAATTAAAGGAATGCATTGTACAGGTTGTAGTACAAGATTAGAAAAAGTTTTAAATAATCAAGATGGAGTTTTACAAGCAGAAGTTAGTCTTGAAGAAGCAAAAGCTAATATAGAATATGAAGAAGGACAAACAAATATAGAAGAGATAAAAGAAACAATAGAAGATGCAGGATTTGAAGCAGAATAGCAGAACAAAAAAATTGAACCTTAAAGGATATTCTTAAGTTCATGAAATAAAGAGGTATTATATGAAAAAAGTTTTACTTAAAATAGATGGTATGACATGTAGCGCTTGTTCTAGTGGATTAGAGAAATACTTAAATAAACAGGAAGGAGTTATAAATGCTACTGTAAACTTAGTTATGAATAATGCTAGTATAGAATATGACGAAAAAAAGTTGGACATACCACAAATAGAAAAGTTTGTACAAAAAGCAGGATTTGAAAGTTTAGGTGTTGATAATCTACAAAGAGAAGAAAAGAAAAAATCAAGAGAAAAGAATAAACTAGTAGGATTTGGAATTATTGCAGTTATAACTTTATATATAGCAATGGGACATATGATAGGGATTCCAGAGATTCCTTTATCAAGCATGCATGCATATCCGATAAATTACACTATTTTTCTTTTAATACTAAGCCTTATAGCCATATTTTTAGGAAGAAGTATCATAAAAAATGGATACAAAAATTTGATACATAAAACAGCTAATATGGATACTCTAGTAATGCTTGGTGTACTTAGTAGTTTATTATATAGCATTTATAACACATATATGATAATAAAAGGACATAATGAATATGTAAAAAACTTGTACTATGAGTCAGTAGTTATAATTCTTTTCTTTATAAATATAGGCAGATTTATAGAAGAAAGAAATAAGGACAAAACAAAAGAAGCGATTCAAGGATTAATGATGATTACACCGAATAAAGCAAACATTATAAGAGATGGTAGAGAAAAAGAAGTAACTATTGATGAAATAAATAAAGGAGATATAGTTTTATGCAGACCTGGAGAAAAAATTGCAGTAGATGGAGAAATTATAGAAGGAACGACACATATAGATGAATCGTTTATTACAGGTGAGAGCATACCAGCCAAAAAAGAAAAAGGAAATAAAGTAGTTGCAGGAAGTATAAATTATGAGGGGACTATAAAGTATAAAGCGGAAAAGATAGGAAAAGAATCAACTGTATCTGAAATTGTAAGAATGGTTGTAGAAGCTACTAATACAAAAGCACCCATTGCTAAAGTCGCAGATAAAATAAGTGGGTATTTTGTACCAGCAATAATAATTATAGCAATAATTTCAGCGATAATATGGTTAATATTAGGAAAAGATATTTCATTTGCAATAAATATATTTGTAACTGTTCTGGTAGTTGCTTGCCCATGTAGTCTAGGTTTAGCTACTCCACTTGCAATAGTTATATCGTCAGGAGAAGCAAGCAAAAAAGGAATTTTAATAAAAAACAGTGAAGGATTAGAAAATTCTCACAAAGTAAAAACAGTAGTATTTGATAAAACAGGTACACTTACAAAAGGAAAATTAAGTGTAAGTAAAATATATAATTATGATATTGAGATTGACGATAAAAATCAAAATCATGATATTAAACAAGAAAAAAATTTTATGTTATTAAAAGCGATTGCAAGCATAGAGAATAAATCAGAACACCCTATAGCTAGAGGAATAGTAAATTATGCAATAGAGAATAAATTACAGCTAGAAGAAGTAAAAGAATTTGAAAATATACCTGGATATGGTGTAAAAGCTAGATATGAAGGAGAAACTTATTTAATCGGAAATAGCAAACTTATGAAAGAAAATAGCATAGATATAGAGAAGGCATTGGAAGACGAAGAAAAATTAGAAAAAGATGGTAACAGTATCTTATTTGTAGCAAAAGAAAATATTCTAATAGCTTTAATGGGAGTAAAGGATACAATAAAAGAAAATGCTATAGAAGTTATAGAAAAGTTAAAAAAACAAAATATAGAAATTGTAATGCTTACAGGAGATAATGAAAAAACGGCAAGAGTAATAGCTGATAAGATAGGAATTAAAAATGTTATATCAAATGTACTTCCAAAGCAGAAAGCGGAAAAGATAAATGAATTAAAACAAAATGGGTTAGTAATGATGTGCGGAGATGGAATAAATGATAGTATAAGTTTGGTTACAGCAGATATAGGAGTAGCTGTAGGAGGAACAGATATAGCAATGGATAGTAGCGATATAGTACTTATGAACAATGATTTAAGGAAAATAAACGACATTATATACATAAGTAAAAAAACAATTAAAAATATAAAACAAAATTTATTTTGGGCATTTTTCTATAACATTTGTATGATTCCAATTGCAATGGGTATATTTACTGTATGGGGGATTACAATGAATCCAATGTTTGCATCAATAGCAATGACTTTAAGTAGTTTAACAGTTACATTAAATAGTTTAAGACTTAAAAAAATTAATATATAAAATAATTTGCTATTATATATCTAGTATGGTATAATTTTCTCGTGGTTCATAAAATGATTTTAATAAAAGGTCACGAGAAAATTTATTTTTCTATAATAGGAGGAAAAGATGAAATTAGATAAAGAAAATACAAAGCAAATATTAAAGATAGTAATAATTGCTATAATTTTGTTAGTAGCACTTCTTAATATAAAGTTTGTATGTAATGCAGGCATAGCATTTTTAAACATAATATCGCCATTTATCTGGGGACTTGCAATAGCGTTCATATTGAATATTTTTATGACACTTTATGAAAATAAATTATTTAAAATAGGACAGAAAAGTGGCAAAAGTGCAAAAACACATAAACAAATAAGTAATAGAAAACAAGAATTAAATAAAAGTAAAAAAGAAAATAGATTTGATAGAGGTTTTGCTATAATATTATCAATAATAACTATTGTAGCTATAATAACTATTATACTGTTATTAATAGTACCACAATTTATAGATGTTATTAGAAATTTGATTAGTAATATTCCAAATTATTTAGAGAGTTTACAAGATTTAGGAGTTGAAATTACAGAGAAGTTTCCAGAAGCCAATATGTTTATCCAAAACATAGAAATAGATACTGAAGCATTAAAAAATGGTATAGTTAACCTATCAAAAGATGTGCTAAACATAACGATAAATCAAATTTCTAGTTTGATTTCTAATGTAATTAATTTCTTTATAGCTATAATCTTTGCAGTATATATATTAATAAATAAGGAAGAATTAAAAAAAGAAGCAAAGAAATTTGTGTATGCAAGATTAGACAAAGAAAAAGCAGACTATATATTGAAAGTAGCTAGACTTGCAAGAGATTCATTTAGAAATTTTTTAACAGGTCAAGCAAAAGAGGCGGTAATATTAGGCTCGCTTTGTGCAATAGGAATGCTTATATTAAATATTCCATATGCAGGGCCAGTTGGTGCATTAACAGCAATAACAGCCTTTATTCCAATTGTTGGCGCTTTCATAGGAGGCTTTATAGGTGCAATTTTAATAGTTGCAGTAGATCCAATTAAAGCATTAATATTTATAATTTTTATAATAGTTTTACAACAAGTAGAAGGAAACTTAATATATCCTCATGTAGTCGGAAAAAATATGGGACTTCCAAGTATATGGGTTTTAGTAGCAATTACAGTAGGAGGAGGACTATTTGGAATAATGGGTATGATAGTAGGTCTTCCAATTGTTTCAATAATATATGCAATTACCCAAGAGAGTACTAATAAAAAATTACAAGAAAAAAATTTAGAAAATGAATTTTAAATAATTATTAGTAATTTTATTGAAATTTAAAAGTTTAAAAATTAAAAAATTTTTTAAACTTTTTTCTATTTATATAAGTCTAATATAGTATAAAACAATAAGGAAGGATGAATATACTATGAATGGAAATTATTATAGAAAAAATAGCAATAAAATAACTAAATCAAGAGCAAGACTTTTATCATCATTTACACCTTTAATTTTGATATTAATAATTGGAAGTATTGCAGGAACATTTGTTATTAAAAATGTAAACAAAGAAAGTACTGATGATAATAAATATAGTAAGATAAACCAGATAATAGATTCAAGCCAAAACAATACTGTAAAGAATGAGGAAGGTAATAAAGAAAGTGGAGATTTAAAAGAAGAAAACAAGGATACTTCTAAAAACAAACCAGTAGAGTTTGACAGTACAGTAGCGTTTATAGGTGATTCAAGGACACAAGGTCTTATTATGTACAATGGATTAAAAGAAGTACAAGATTATTCGTACATTGGACTAATGGTCGATACAGCTATAACTAAAGAATTTGTACAGACACAAGATGGGAAAAAGATTACTCTTTTGCAAGATATGAAGAATAAAAATATAAAATCTGTATATATAATGTTAGGATTAAATGAACTTGGATGGTCTTATCCTCAAGTGTTTAAAATTAAATACAAAGAATTAATAAATGAAATAAAAAAAATACAACCAAACTGCAAAATATATATTCAATCAATTATACCTATGACAAAAAGTAAAAGTGATAATGATGAAATATTTAACAATAAAAATGTAGAAAAATTTAATAAGCTTGTAAAAGAAGTTGCAAAAGAGGAAAATGTTACTTATTTAGATGTAAAGTCTACTTTAGTAGACAGTCAAGGATATTTACCAGAGGAAGCTAGCATGGATGGGGTACATTTGGACATTGATTATTGTGAAAAATGGCTTAATTATTTAAAAAATAATTCTTAAAATATAGGAGGAATACAAAAATGAAGAAAAAAATTATATTAGTAGCTACTATTGTGTTAATTTTAATTGCAATCTTAATAATAATATTTATAAAGAAAAATAATAAAGATATTCAAATAAATGTAGAAGAATTAGCACTAAAAATTGCGGAGACTAATTCTTTTGAAGATGAATTAATAAAAGTAGATTATGAAATGATTTTGAAAGATTATAATTTTAATAAAGATGAAATTAAAGGATTAGTTTCATATCAAGGAAGTGGGGCAACAAGTGAAGAAATTGTAATATTAGAAGTAACAGATAAAAGCAATTTAAATAGTGTTAAGTCTAAAATTGAAACACGATTACAAGAAAGAAAAGAAGCTTTTCAAAGTTATTTACCAAAAGAAGTAGGAAAGATAGATAATAAAATTTTAAAAGTACAAGGAAATTATATTATTTTGTGTATATCCAATGACAGTCAAACAATTAACGGATTATTAAATGAATATTTAAAATAGAGGAAGGATATAAGATGTTACATGTAGCGCAAGAAATACTAATTGAGTATATAAAAGAGAATCAAGAAAAATTATATAAAGTAGCATATACATATACCAAAAACAGTGAATTGGCTTTAGATGTCGTGCAAGAAGCAATAACTAAATCACTTGAAAACATACACAAATTAAGAGAAGAGAAATATGTAAAAACATGGTTTTATAGAATTCTAATAAATGAATCTATTAAAGCATATAAAGGAAATAAATATTTTATAGATTACGAATCCGCTACAAATGAAGTGTATAACGGTAGTTATGAAAATGAAGTAATAAATAATTTAGATATATATACAGTAATACAAGGATTAAATCAAAAAGTAAAAACAGTTATTATATTGCGATTTTTCGAAAACTTGAAGATAGAAGAAATAGCATATATTACAAAAACAAACACGAATACGGTTAAATCTAGACTATACAAAGGAATAGGAGAAATAAAAAAGGAGATAGAAAGGAGAAATATATGAGTGTATTTAAAAAAGCTAAAGAAACATATAATTCTATTAAAATTCCGCAAGAATTAGATTATATTGTAAATAAGGCTATAAACGAAAATAAAATACACAAGAAAAGAAATATACAAATATACTTTAAAAGTGCTACAGCCACTTTGGCTACAACATTTGCTTTATTTGTAATATTATTAAATACAAACGAAAGCTTTGCTAAAGCTATGGAAGATGTACCAATACTTGGAAGTATTGCAGAAGTTTTTACAGTAAGGGAATACAAAGAAGAAGATGAAATTAAACTTATTGATGCAAAAATACCAGCAATAAGAAATACAGGAAATTCAGATTTAGAAAATAGAATAAACTATGAGATATCTATGAAAATAAATCAAGTATTAGAAGAAGCAGAAAAAAGAGCAGAAGAATATAAAGAAGCTGTTTTAGCAACCGGTGGAACAATGGAAGATTATATTCCAACTAAAATAAATATTGATTATGAAATAACATACCAGAGTGAAGATTTAATTTCATTTGTTATTACAAAAAGTGAAAGTTCCGCTTCTGCATATCAAGAACAATATTTTTATAACATAGATATAGAGAATGGTAGAGAACTAAATTTAAAGGATGTATTAGGAAGTAACTACAAAGGAATAGTAGATAAAGAAGTTAATAAACAAATAAAAGAAAGAAAAGAAAATGACTATGAAAACAACTTATATTTTGATAAAGATAAGGGAGGATTTTCTGGAATAAAAAATGAATACCATAACTTTTATATTAATCAAGACAAAAAAGTTGTAATAGTGTTCCAAAAATATGATATAGCACCTGGATATATGGGAATCCAAAACTTTATAATTCCAAATACTGTACAAATCTGAATATTAAAAATATAGACTTAACAAGGAGAAAAAAATATGGTATTTAGTAGCATAGTATTTTTATACATTTTTTTACCACTAATGTTATTAATATATTTTATTGTACCAAAGAAATTAAAAAATTTAGTAATGATTATAGCGAGTTTTATATTCTTTGCTTGGGGAGAAATAAGATATATTCCAATAATGTTAATTTTAGCAGTAATGGATTTCTGGTGTGGAAACAAGATAAATCAAAATTGGGAAAATAAAAACAAAAAAAGAGTATATTTATGGATAGATATAGGAGTAAATCTATTAATATTATTCTTCTTTAAATATGCAGATTTTATTATAGCAAATATAAATAATATAACAAAACTTAATATACCGCTTCTCAACATACCTTTACCAATAGGAGTATCATTCAACACATTTCAATCATTATCATATATAATTGATGTATATAGGGGTACTGTGAAGTGTGAAAAAAGCTTTTACAATTATTTAACATATACTACATTATTTCCACAAATTATTGCAGGACCTATTGTAAGATATGAAACAGTCGATGAAGAATTAGTAGACAAAAAGATAAGTATGGATAATTTTTCTATAGGAATGAAAAGATTTATTATAGGACTTGGAAAAAAAGTTTTAATAGCTAATAATATTGGGACTTTATGGAATACTATAGAAACTGGTACGTTTGGAGAAATGACAGTTTTACTATCTTGGTTAGGAATAGTATCATTTGCATTACAAATATATTTCGATTTTAGTGGATACTCAGATATGGCAATAGGTTTAGCTAAAATATTCGGTATGGATTTTGATGAAAACTTTAATTTACCATATATTAGTCAAAGTATCACAGAATTTTGGAGAAGATGGCATATTACATTAAGCAGCTGGTTTAGAGATTATATATATATACCACTTGGAGGAAATAGAAAAGGACTTGCAAAACAAATTATAAATATATTAATTGTATGGGCACTTACTCGGTGCATGGCACGGTGCATCTTGGAATTTTATACTTTGGGGGGTATATTTTGGAATAATACTGATAATAGAGAAAATATTTATACTAAAATTATTAGAAAAAATGCCAGCCTTTTTCAGACATTTATATGTTATAACCTTAGTATTAATAAGCTGGGTAATATTTGCATTTGAAGACTTAAAACAAATTGGAAATTATTTAAGCACAATGTTTGGATTAAACGGAGTAAGCTTAATAAGCCCAGAAACAATATATTATTTAAAAAATTACATTGTAATTATTATAATAGGAGTTATATGTAGTATACCAATATTTAAAATAAAAGATAAAATAATAAGTTTATTAAAGAAAAGAAAACAGCAAATTAAATATATAGGATATGCATTTAGTAGTATTTGCTATGTGGCCATTGTTTTAATAAGCACAGCAAGTCTGGTAAACAATAGTTTTAACCCATTCCTATATTTTAGATTTTAAAAGGAGAAACTTATGAAAAGTAGAATATTTTTTTGTATATTTATGCCAGTCTGGATTATTATAATTATCATAAACTTTATATGGCCAAAACAAGTTTTTTCAGAAGAAGAAAATAGGATGCTTGCTACTATACCAAACCTTTCATTTAATAATTTCTTATCAGGAGATTATTTAAATGGGGTAAATAGCTATATCAACGATCATTTTGCATTTAGAAATACTTATTTACATATTAATTCCTGGTGGGAAATTAATGTGATGGGGAAAAAAGAGAATAATGGTGTATATATTGGAAAAGATGGGTATTTGTTTGAAAAGTTTAGATATACAGAGACGGAGAAGGAAAAAGTTAATGATAATATTCAAACAATTTCTAGTTTTTCACAAGATATGAATAAATTAAATATATCTACTTATCTTTTAATAATTCCAAACTCAATTTATATAAATAGCGATAAATTACCAGATGGAGTAGAAGTAGAAAATCAAGAAAGTATAATTAATTATATATACTCAAAAAGTAAAGATACGATAAATATAAATGTAACCAAAAAGGTAAAAGAGGAAAACGAAACTTATCCATTATATTTTAAAACGGATCATCATTTTAACAGTGATGGTGCATATGTAGCATATAGTGAATTTTGTAAAGCAGCACAAATAAAAGCTACTCCATTAGAAAACTTTGAAAAAGTTAATGTGTCTAATGACTTTTTAGGTACATTTGATTCAAAAGCGCAAATATTAAATCAAAAGTCAGACCAAATATTTGCATATCAAAATGAAATTAATAACAACTTACAAGAAGGCATATATGATAAAGAGAAAATAAATACTATTTTTAATGAAAAATATTTAGCAGGAAAAGACAAATATTCATATTTTTTAAATGGGAATAATAGCAAAGTTGTTATAAAGACTAAAGTAAGTAATGACAAGAAACTACTTGTAATTAAAGATTCATATGCGCATATTATGGCCCAATTTATGTGCCAAAATTATAAAGAAATACACTTTTTAGATCCTCGTTACACAAATTTTGATTATGCAAAATATGCAAAAGAAAATGGAATTACTGATGTTGTTTTCATATACAATGTATCTAATTTTACTACTGATACTAACTTAAATAAAATAATTTGACAAAACTTTAAATAAACAGTAAAATTACACATATTGGACATAAAAGTAGTGTATAAATTATACAAAGGAGTTGATTATTATAGAAAATCTAGTAGTAAGAAAAGAGGATGGATTACAAAAAGATATGGAATATAAAAGGCTCATATTCATGTATACAGCAGCACTACAACAATTAGAAGGAAGAATAAACACAATAAGTGAAGAATTTAAAGTTTTGCATAAATATAATCCGATAGAGCATACAAGTAGCAGAATAAAAAGTAAAGAAAGCATAGTTAATAAATTAAAGAAAAAAGGATTGGAACTTAATTACGAAAATTTAATTAAAACAATTAATGATATAGCTGGGATAAGAATAATTTGCTCATTTATACCAGATATATATAAAATAGTAGAAATGATTGAAAATATGTCAGGTATAACAGTACTAAAGAAAAAAGATTATGTTGCGACACCAAAAGAGAGTGGATATTCAAGTTATCATTTAGTTGTATCTGTACCAGTAAGTTTATCTATAGGGACAATAGATGTAAAAGTAGAGATTCAAATAAGAACAATGGCGATGGACTTTTGGGCAAGTTTAGAACATAAAATAAACTATAAATATGATAAGCAAGTACCAAAAAACATAAAAAAGGAACTAAAAGACTGTGCAAAAATGACACAGAAATTAGACAAAAAAATGTCTAATCTAGGAACTGCATTGATGGAAGAAGAAAAAGAGTTAGTAAAAGAAATTACAGCAGAATATTCTACAGTATATGCTGGATTTATGCTTACAGAAAATGCAGGTGTATAGAATAATATATATTGTTTTATTTAGAAAAAATAAGGAATATTAAAATATAGATAAAAAGAAAGACAAATAAAAAATGAGAAAACTAATTATAGATGAAAGAATAAGAAATATTGAATTAGAATTTTTAAAAGAATATTTTGAAGTAATAAAATTACCGTTGTCAGATGAAGTATATGAAGAAATATCAGGACATAGTGATATATTTTACTGCAAAATAGATAATAAAATAATAGAGGCACCAAATGCACCGGTGCACCTACCAGAATCAGTGACAGGCGTAAATAAAGTACGGTAAAAAATATCCAAAAGATGTTTTATACAATACATGTCAAATAGGAGATAAAATAATAGGTAGCATATATACAGATAAAAGTATAAAACCAGACATATTAGTAAAACAAGGATATACAAAATGCTCAATAGCGATAACAAGTAGTAATTCATGCATTACAACAGATAAAAATATAGAAGAAGAACTACTAAAAATAGGAATAGATGTATTATATATAGAAGAAAATAATATAAAACTCCTAAAAAGAGATGGAACATTATCAGAAATGAGTGGATTTATAGGAGGCGCGACATTAGTATTCAACAATAAATTTATGATATTTGGAGATATAAATAAGTTAGAAAACAAAGGAAAGATATTAGACCATATAAATAAATATGACCTAGAATTAATAGATTTTAAAGGACTAGACGTCTACGATTATGGTGGAGGAATAGTTATATAGAAAAGGAACAAGGGACACACTCTTTGTTCCTTTTTTTAACAAAGGGCCAGATACAACATTTTGTTGCCATAATATATTTACAAGCAGCTCAAAAGTGTGATATAATTATACATATTCTTTTTATAAATTCTTCTCTAAACTGAAAGGAGAGTAGCTATGACAATACGGCAAAAGAAGAAACCAACACAAGATTCTGGAGGTATGAAACAATTTAAGAAAGGGGCTAATCGAGGTAAAAAAAGAAGAAGCGTTCCTCCCATTCAATGTATGGAACAAAACGTACAGCGATACATTGTAGGACAGGATGAAGCAGTAAGGAAAATCATAACGGCTATTTATAGAGCAATCTATTTAAAGTCAATTAAAACCAACATTTTAGTAATTGGAAAGAGCGGTACTGGCAAAACGGAAACTCTAAAGCAAATTGCTAAAAGATTACGCATACCATACACAATCGAAGATGCCACAAAGTATACAAAAGAAGGGTACTATGGTGGCGACGTGGAAGATATGCTTGAAAATCTATTAGAAGCAGCTGATTATGACTTGGAAAAAGCACAAAAAGGTATGATAATAATAGATGAAATCGACAAAAAAGCTGGAAAAGATTCAAGGGATGTATCAGGAGTAGAAGTACTAAAAAGCCTTCTAAAGATTATTGAAGGTGCTGAATATTACTTGGAATCTGATGAAATGTTTGATACAAAAAATCTGATTATCGTATTTTGTGGGGCTTTTTCTGGAATAGAGAAAATAAAAAAGAAAAGGCTCGGAAAAAATCAAATCGGCTTTAATACATTACATGAAAGCGATGAGAAACAGACTGGCTATACTAAAGAAGATCTTATTCAATATGGTCTTCCAGAAGAGTTCGTGGGAAGAATTGACACAATAGTTGAAATGAAACAACTTGCAAAGGAAGATTTAGTCCAAATCTTAAAAAAATCTCAACTCTCTATTTTTAGAAGATATCAAAGAGAGTTAAGAGAAGCAGGGATATCATTGCAATATAATGGGAAAATCTTTGAAGAAATTGCTGCCAAGTCTTTAAAATTAGATACTGGTGCAAGAGAACTGAGCAACACAGTAAACTATATTTTTGAGGATATACTTTACAATGTTATGGCTCATCCAGGTAAATATTCCAAATGCACACTATCTCTGGAGATTGTAGAAGACAACACAAAATATCAACTGTCATAGGTAAACATAGTTTCTATTAGAAATTGTGAAAAACAAAGTTATGGATTAACACCCATAACTTTGTTTTTATTAGAGACAAATTATAAGATAAAACTGTGGACAAAAATAGTATCCTTTTTGCCTAAGTTTTTCATATAATATTGTGAAAGGAGGAATTTTTATGTGTTGTGAAGATAAATGCAAAATTTTTAAATTAATATTAATTTTTAGCATAATATTCATATTGTTTATAGCAATTCTTTTCTTATGCATAAACAATAATCAAAATAAAGACAAAAATATACTTGTAGCTACTGCACAAAACGGAGATAATACAGAAACAGGAGATGTGATAATTAAATTTAGTCAAAATAAAATCATAGTAGGAGATGCCTTATCTCATACTACAGGTTCAAGTGAAATTATGATAAATAAAGATGGTATATACCAAATTTCATATCAATTAACAGGAGTTACACAAGAAACAGGAATATTTAATTTTAATGCAATTTTAGCTGTAAATAATTTACCTTTAATAGAAACATTGAATGAAGGATCAGTTATACAAAGTAGTATTTCGAATAACAGATACACACTTACAAGCACAGTTATATTAAAACTAAATGCAGGAGATATATTGCAACTTGATGGATTATCATTAGAAGAAGTAGAATATACAAATGCACGTATAGATATAGAAGAGATATACTAAGCTATTGATAAAAATTCATTTTAGCTATAAAATATATATGGTAAGTATAAATATATAATTAATAGAATAGGAGTGGAGTTTTGAGAAGAGTAATAAGTGAAGAAGAAATTCCTAAATCTGTATTAAAAATGAAGAAAGATAAGGAAAAAAGAGAAGGGATAAAAAGAAGTAATTCACAGTACAATAGGGGTGGCAAAAATAGCAAAAATAGTAGTGATACTGTTGAAACAAAAAACTCTAAAATAAATAAGAAAGATAAAAAAAGTATTAAAAGAAAAATTTTTTTAACTATTATACTCATTTTATTAATAATACTTGGAATTCTACTTGGAATATCAGCTCATAACTGGAAAGAGCTAAGTACAGCTATGTTTACTAATAAAAATTCTATTGTTTTAGATAAAAGTGGAGAAGTTATTGCCCAGATAGGTAATGAACAGAAAAAATTAACAGTAGATATAGAGGATATGCCACAATATTTATTAGATGCGTATGTTTCAATAGAAGATGAGAGATTTTATTCTCATCATGGAATTGATATAAAAAGAACTGGTGGTGCAATTCTAAGCTATATAACTAATTTTGGTAATTCTTCTTATGGCGGAAGCACAATTACACAGCAATTAGTTAAAAACTTAACTGGTGATAATACGGATTCTGTAACACGTAAAATAAAAGAATGGTGGAAAGCATTTTTACTAGAAAGCTATTTTTCAAAAGAAGAAATCCTAGAGATGTATTTAAATGTAATATATGTTGGACCAAACGTGTATGGAGTGCAGACTGGTGCTCACTATTACTTTGATAAAGATGTAGAAGATTTATCTTTAGCAGAGTGCGCATACTTAGCAGGTATAAATAACTCTCCAAACTACTATAATCCATTTGAAGGATACGATAATGAGGAAGATATTTCTGATAGAACTTTAACTGTCTTACAGAAAATGCTAGAACTAGGAAAAATAACTAATAGTGAATATGATAAAGCAGAGAAAGAAGTAAATAGTGGATTAAACTTTGAAAAGGGAGAAATAGAAACAGGAGATTGTATCTATTCATATCATACAGATGCATTAATTAATGAAGTTATAGGTGATTTGGCAGAAGAAAAAAATATTTCAGAAGATTTTGCAAAAAACTATCTATATCTATCAGGTTCAACAATATATAGTACACAAGACTCAAATATGCAAGATAAAGTGGAAGAAGAGTCTTTAAAAAGTCAATATATATTGTATTCGGAAAATGGAGAAGATACCTCTCAAGCTGCTATGGTTATACTAAATCATCAAACTGGAGAAGTATTAGCTTGTACAGGTGGACTTCGGAGAAAAAGAAACTTTTAGAGGACTAAATAGAGCAACACAGAGTCAAAGACAAACTGGGTCCGCTATAAAACCATTAGCAGTATTAGCCCCAGGAATTAATGAAAAAATATTCACTGGCGCAACTATATATAATGATGAGAAGAAAACATTTGAAGATGGTTACTCGCCAGGTAATAATTCAGGATATTTAGGAAAAATAACTGTAAGAAGAGCATTAGAATCTTCTCAAAATATTCCATTTGTAGAAATGATGCAAGAAATTACACCTAAGAAAGCTATCTCATATTTAGAAAAGATGGGAATAACTTCATTGACTGAAAATGATGAAGGACTACCATTAGCATTAGGAGGACTAGATAATGGAATAACACCATTAGAAATGGCAGCAGCGTATGCTACGATAGCAAATGATGGCATATATAGAGAGCCAACATTCTATTCTTCTATTGTGGATAACACAGGGAAAACGGTTCTAAAGAAAAAGCAAGAAAAGAGAACAGTATTTTCAGAACAAGTAGCTTATGTACTAAAAAAACTATTACAACAACCTGTGGAAGGTAATAGTGGTACAGCTACATATTGTTCAATACCAGGCATAGATGTAGCAGCAAAAACAGGAACAACAGATGAAAACTATGATAAATGGTTATGTGGTTTTACACCATATTACACAGCAGTTACATGGTTTGGATTTGACCAAAATGAAACCATATACTATAATAACCAAAATCCAGCAGGAATAATGTGGGCAAATGTAATGAGTAGTATACACGATGGATTTACAGGTGCAAGATTTTATCAGCCAAATAAAATATCAGTAGAGGAAATATGTGCAGACACAGGAGAAATTGCAAGAAGCGGATGTACAAATACATATGTAGAATATTTTTTAGAAGGAACAGAACCAGAAGAATGTACAAAACATAGTGGAATTAAAGTAAATGTACACATAGACACGGATGAAGAAACAAATGTATATGTTGATAACAAAGAAGATCTAGAATTAGATCCAGATGATGAAGAAGACATAACAAAAAATAATGATATAGAAAATAATATTGCTAAAAATGAGGTAATAGAAAATACAGAGAATATAGAGAATACAGAAAATATAGTAAATGACGAATATATACCAGAAAATACTGTAGATTCTGAAAATGATATATATGAACCAAGTACAGGAGAAAATAATACAGAAAGTGAAAATAGTAATAATGAAATTTCAAATGAAGAAATAGTAGATAATACAGAAGAAGTAGAAGAGGAAGAAACAACAGAAGAAAGCCCGACAACATAACAAATTAATCGTAGGCAAAAAAATTACATCCGTTTGTCTACGATTAATTTTTTAAAATTTACATTTTATATAAAAAAGGTAATTGATAAAAAATAGAATTATAAGTTAGTGACACAGTATTATAGTACACATAAAACTATTAGAAAGTTTGTAAAACCACCATAATTTAATAAAAAATACTACACAAAATAAAAGAAGTATGATAAAATATTTATGTTAGTATGAAAAATAAAAATAAGAAGGAGGAATTAACCATGTCAGGACATTCAAAATGGCATAATATTCAAGCAAAAAAGGGTAAAGCAGATGCAGCAAGAGGAAAAATATTTACAAAATTAGGAAGAGAATTATTAATCGCAGTAAAGCAAGGAGGACCTGATCCGGCTGGTAATTCTAAACTTAAAGATGTAATAGCAAAATGTAAGGCAAATAACATGCCAAACGATACAATAAATAATGCAATAAAGAAAGCATCAGGTGCAGGAAATAATGAAAATTATGAAGAAATAACTTATGAAGGATATGGAGTAAGCGGTGTAGCTGTTATAGTAGAAGCAAGTACAGATAACAAAAATAGAACAGCAGCAGACGTAAGACATGCATTTGATAGGGCAGGAGGAAATTTAGGAACTTCAGGTTGTGTATCATATTTATTTTCTAAAAAAGGAGTAATAGTAATAGATAGAACTACTACAAATTTATCAGAAGATGATATGATGATGTTAGCGTTAGACAATGGTGCAGAAGACTTTGAAGCTAGTGATGAATGTTATGAAATAACAACATTACCAGAAGATTTTGCAAAAGTAAGAGAAGCATTAGAATCACAAGGGTTAGAGTTTTTACAAGCAGAAGTCCAAATGGTACCATCTACATATATAAAACTAGATGAAAAAGATTCGGAAAAAATGCAAAGATTAATAGACAATTTAGAAGATTTAGATGATGTAATGAATGTATATCATAACTGGGAAGAATAAATATTATATATAAAGCAGAAGTTTAAATGGAAAAATAGATAAATAAACTTCTGCTTTTGAAAAAAGGAAGGAAAAAATATGAAGAAAAAAAGTATCATAATCACAATAATTGTTATATTTCTAGTTCTAATTTTAGCAGGAGGAATATTTGCATATATATTCTTTTGTACAGATTTGTTGTTATCAGAAAAGCAAGGTTTTGGAAAGTATGCATCACAATTAGTAGATACTGAAGATGGTTTTATTTCAAATTCTATAAATGAATATATTATGAAAAAAGAAAATACACCATATAACACAAATGGAAAAATAAATGCTAATATAGAAATATTAAAAGATATTTCAGATAATTATATATTTCAAGGATACGATAAAGCAGTAGAATTTGGAAATAATACTAATATTACTTTTACGGGAAAAGTAGATAATGAAAAAGCACAAATGGAACAAAATGTAACAGTAAATTATTCGGATACAGTTAAATTACCATTTAAATTTAAGGTATATGAAGATATATATGGAATACAATCAGACAGTATTTCAAAACCATATATAGCTATAGAAAATAACAATTTACAAGAGCTTTCACAAAAATTTGGGATAGAATATGCAAACAATATACCAAATAGAATAGAAACAACAAAAAAATTAGAAAGCCTAAAATTAACAGAAGAAGAAAAAATACATATACAAAATGAATATATTTTGCCAATATATAATAATATAGATGAACAAAAATTCTCTAAAACTAAAGATACGGATGGTTCAGTAACATACACGCTAACTTTGTCAAGCTCAGAATTAAAAAATATTTACATAGATATTTTAGAGACATTAAAAAGAGATCAAACTATGATTAATAAAATAAATTCAGTAATGCAAGAGATATATTCAGAAAAATATAATGAAACATATAAAATAACTTCTGAAGATATACAAGAGGAAATAGATTATATAACAAAGCAAGAATGGGAAGATGACACATTAAAAATAAATATAACGCAACATGATAAAGAAACAAACAAAATTAATGTAACATATCAAGATACTATTTTTGATATAACAAAAAATGAAACAGAAACAGATATAACATATAAAATATTACTAAATGAAACAGAAAATGAAACAGAAAAGAAAAATATAGTTGCATTAACATTAAGATTCTCTGGCTTAAATACCAATTCTATTACAGAAAATTATATAATAAATATAAAGTCTGAAGAAGAATTTGATATAACATACACATACAATGATACTGTAAGTTTTGATGAAAATATTAGTATAGAGCCACTAACAACAGCAAATGCAGCTATACTAAACAATTATTCAGCAGAACAAATACAACGATTCATAATGCAACTAGGAATTAAAATAGATGAAATAAATAAAGAACAAATGACAAACTTAGGATATAATTTACAATATTCAAATCCATTGGTAACATGGATATCAACACCTTCATACATTAGAAGAGTTAGCTTTTTGGAAGATATGGATCAAATTAATCAAAAAGTTGAAGAAGAATTAGAGCAAGAAAAGCAACAAATGATTGAATACCAAGAACATGTAAATAGTTTGCTTTCTGAATATAATTCAGAAACTACAGTAGAATAAAATATTTACAGTCCGAGTGCTTTAGATAATCCAATAAGTTAGTAAGCTTAATAAATAACACAAATTTATAAAATATAGATTAAATAAAAATTTAAAATAGTTCTAAAATGAAAAATACAGCATATATATTTAATATATGTTGTATTTTTTTATTAGAATAATATTTTATTAAAATGAGGAAAAATGTATGAAAAACAATATTTTAGATATAGTGGAATATTTTCCAAATAAAATAAAAGAAATATTGATTAGATATGAAGAAGTATTATATAAAGTTCAGGAAATACATATATATACTAATAGAAATATATTATTAAGGACAAGTTTAGAAGAAATAAAATTAGAGTACATAACAAATACAAATGAAATATTAGAAATTTTACAGCGAATTTGCGATAATTCAATTTATACATATCAAAACCAAATATGTAATGGATTTATTACAATAAAAGGTGGACATAGAGTAGGAATAACAGGCGAAGTAGTAGTAAAAGAAGGGCAAGTAATAAATATATCATATATATATAGTCTGAATTTTAGAATCGCGAGAGAAGTAATAGGGTGTAGCAATAAAGTTTTACCATATATATTAAATGTAAATGAGAATACAGTATATAACACAATTATACTTTCTCCTCCTCGGAAGAGGAAAGACCACTTTAATTAGAGATATTATAAGAAATATAAGCAGTGGAATAGAAGAAATAAATTTTAAAGGATTACATGTGGGAGTAGTTGATGAAAGAGGAGAAATTGCTGCAATGTATAAAGGAGTGCCTCAAAATGATTTGGGAGAAAGAACTGACATTTTAAACAATATTAGTAAAGAAAAAGGAATGAGAATGATAATAAGATCAATGGGCCCAGAGGTTATTGTAGCAGACGAGATAGGAACAAAAGAAGACGTAGAGGCTATAAAGTATGCAATAACTTCAGGAGTAAAAGGAATATTTACGGCACATGGTGCGAGCATGAAAGATATAATTAAAAACCCAATATTAAAAGAATTATATAGCTTAAATATAATAGAAAGAACTATATTAATAGAAAAAAATAGAGAAATAAAGTTAATTGGTATTGAGGAGGAAAACAAATGATATTTATAAAAACATTTATTTTATTATTAATATTTTTAGGAAGTATAAAAGCAGGAAAAATAATTGCAAAAAAATATTCAAATAGAGTTGTAGAACTGCGAAACATAAAAAATGCATTAAATATGTTTTTGACTAAAATAAAATTTACATATGAGGCGATACCAGTTAGTTTTAGTGAGATAGGAGACAATATTCCAGGCACCATAGGGAAAATATTTAAAACCGCTTCAGATAATATGAAAGAAAAATCAGCAGGAGATGCATGGGAAGAAGCAATAGATAAAATTGATACAAGCTTAACAAAAGAAGATAGAGAAATAATAAAAAACTTAAGTAAACTACTTGGAAAAACGGATTTAGATGGGCAGATAAGTGAAATAAAACTAGTACAAAATTTTTTAAATACGCAGATAGAAATAGCAGAAAGAGAGAAGCAAAAAAATGAAAAATTATATAGAACATTAGGAGGGATTATAGGAATAGCAATAGTTATTATATTGATTTAAAAGATAGATAAGAAAGGATTTTTTATGGAGATAGATTTATTATTTAAAATAGCTGCAATAGGAATTTTAGTAGCAGTATTACATCAAGTGTTAGTAAGGGCAGGAAGAGAAGATCAAGCGATGATGACAACTCTTGCTGGACTTGTTATAGTACTTACTCTAGTTATAAAAGAAATTAGCACATTATTTGATTCAGTAAGAACTATGTTTGGACTTTAAATATAAAAGAAAGGAAAGTTTATGGATATTATAAAAATAATTGGAGTAGGGCTTATCTCATTAATAATAATCATAATAATAAGACAATATAAACCAGAATTTACCTTGTATGTATCGCTTTTAGCAGGTAGCATTATTCTACTATTTCTTATAGATAAAATAAGCGGAATAGTAGATATATTAACTTCACTTTCAAATAAAACATCCATAAATAATGAGTTTTTAACATTACTCATAAAAATAACAGGAATAGCATTTTTAACAGAATTTGCAGTTAGTATATGCAAAGATACAGGTGAAACAGCAATAGCAAATAAAGTAGATATGGGAGGAAAAGTAATAATTGTATCAATGTCAATACCAATAATCTCTAGTCTATTAGAAACAGTATTAGAAATATTACCATAATATATTCATAAATTGTAGGGCGTGAAATCAAATGAGAAAAATCTTTTTATTACTAATAATAGCTATAACTTTAATTATCCCAAGCAATGTACAAGCTACAGAAGAAAATATTACAAGTGATATAAATACGGAAAACATTATAGAATCACAAAAAGAAATGCTCAATATAAACTCCTTTATAGAAGAAGCAGACAAATATACAAAAGATGTATATGAAGACTTGGATATGGGAGAACTATTCTCTTCAGCAATAACAGGAAACATAGATAATGGGGGAATTCTAAAAAGTATTCTAAAACTAGTACGGTGGAGAAGCATTTGATGCACTAGAGGTTTTAGCAAGCATACTTGTAATAATAGTTATACATAGTATTTTAAAAAATATAAGTGAAGGACTGGAAAACAAAGGAATAGCGCAAATTACATATTATGTACAATACATACTTATAGTAACACTTATTATGACAAACTTTGTACAAATAATAGAAATTATAAGAGAGTCAATACAAAACCTAGTCGGTTTTATGAACTTATTAGTTCCTATCATAATAACTTTAATGATAACTACAGGAAGCATTGCATCTGCTAACTTAATTCAACCAATTTTGCTATTTGTAATAACATTTATAGGAAACTTAATTACAGGAATAATATTACCGCTTGTATTAATTTCAACTTCACTCGGAATTGTATCTAAAATATCAGATAAAATACAAATAGACAAGCTATCAAAGTTTTTTAAAAGTAGTGTGGTATGGGTATTAGGAGTCGTTTTGACAGTATTTGTAGGACTTTTGTCAATAGAAGGAAGTTTGAGTAGCAATGTAGATGGAATAACAGCAAAAACAGCAAAAGCGGCAGTATCCAGTTTTATACCAGTAGTTGGAAAGATATTAGGAGATGCAGTGGATACAGTAATAGGATGTAGTTCAATATTAAAGAATGCTACAGGAATCATAGGGATAATAATAATAATAGGAATAGTAATATTACCGATTATAAAACTTGCAGCATTAATGGGAATATATTACTTAGGTGCAGCACTTTGTCAGCCAATAGCAGATGAAAAAATAGTATCACTATTAGAACAAATGGGGGATACATTTAAAATATTTTTAGCAATAATGTGTAGTGTATCAGTAATGTTAATTATAGGAACTACATTAGTAATAAAAATATCAAACAGCGGATTAATGTACAGATAAACTGTAAGAGAAAGGACAAGTAAAAAACAACAAAGTTCTTGGCTTTTAATACAGACTTACAGGAGGTGGTTTGTTATTGAATGGTTAAGTGATTGGGCAAGTGCAATCATAATAGCAGTAATAATAGGTACAATTATAGAAATGATATTACCGGAAGGAAATAGTAAAAAGTATATAAAAGTTGTAATAGGTATATATGTACTATTTACAATAATATCTCCAGTAATTACTAAAGTGTCAGGAAAAGAAATTAAGGTGTCTGACATACTGGATTTAAATGAATATATACAAGAAGCACAGAAATCAAGTAAAGTGCAAAATCAGATAGAAATTGAAAATGAAGGAAATATAATGGACATATATGTGAATGGAATAAAAGAAGATATGAAATCAAAGATAGAAGGAAAAGGATATATTGTAAATAATATAGAAATTAGCATAGCGGATTATGAAACATATGCCATACAAGAAGTAGTATTAGACGTAGAAAATAAAGAAGTAAACAATATGTATACAGAAGACAGGGCAAATGGGCAAATAGATCAGAATATAAATTCGACAAGCGAAACTGGAATTAAAGAGATAGAAAAAATAGATGAAGTAGATAAAATTAAAGTAGATATTTCAGAGCAAAATGAAAATGGCAATAACAACAATATAGATAAAAATATAGAAGAAAATAATATTGATAGAGAAAAAAACAAATTAAACATAACGCAAAAACAAGAACTAAAGAAATATATAAGTAGTGTATATGAGATAAATGAAAACAATATAACTATAAACTAGAAAATACTTAAAAGATAACAAAACAACAAAAGATGAACAATTAAATTTTAATCAAACTTAAACGTAAGTAAAAGTTTAGGAGGAAGAGAAGAATGTTAATAGATAAAATAAAAGATTTCTTTTCAAAAAAGAAAAATGGAATAAGAGAAGAAATAGAAGAGTATAACGGAGAAAAAAGCAAACCAGAAAAAACAGAGGATAAAGGAATAAAAACAGATAAGAAAAAATTAGAAAATTTAGTAGTATTTTTAATTATACTAATTATAACAATATTAATAATAAACTATATATGGAGTGGGGATAAAACAGAACATGGAAATGACACACAAACAACAGATGCAAATAAAAGATTAGCAAGTAGTATGTCTACAGGAGAAATAATAAATGAAGGAAGTGCAAAAGAAATAGTACAATCTACAAATGAAAAAAATACAATAGAAACAGAGTTAGAAGAAATTTTGACTAAAATAAATGGAGTAGGAGAAGTAAAAGTTATGATAACATATTCTGAAACAAATAAAATAGTACCAGTATATAACGAAGAAAGCAGTGAAGAAAATACAGAAGAAACAGATAGTGAAGGAGGAACAAGAAAAGTAACTCAAACAGACACAAAAAAAGAAGTTATATATGAAGAAAACGACAATGGAAAAACATTAATAACACAAAGCATAATAAGTCCAAGTATAGAAGGTGCAATAATAACAGCTAAAGGTGCAAATGATGTCACAGTTAAAACAAATATAATACAGGCAGTATCTGCTGTAACAGGACTTCCAACTCATAAAATTCAAGTGTTCGAAATGTCGATTTAGTATAAGGAGGAAATATGAATATTTTTAAAAGTATTTTTAAGAAAAATCAAATTATTGTCTTTACAATAGGTCTTATGATAATAACAGCTGGTTATTTAAGCTATATGAATAATAACAAAGAAGGAGATAATAGTTTCGCATCAAGCAGCATAGCAGATTCCGAAGAAATGGCAAGTATAGGAGATGCAAAACTAGTAAGCGCAAATGTAGCAGAAAATACAAACAATATAAATAGTAATAATGTAAATGAAGAAGCGGATAGTAAGAATGATATTCTGACAAATAGTATAAATACTAATAAAATAAATGAAAACATTAATAACATAGATACTTTAGAAGATGATGTAAGTACTTATAATAATGAAGAAGCAACAACGACAAGTTCAAATAATACAAATTCTACGCAAGATACAGATAGCTATTTTACAAGCTCAAGACTAGAAAGAGAGTCTATGTATTCTCAAAGAATAGAAAACTATCAAGATATATTAAATAATTCTAACGTAAGTGAGACTCAAAAGAAAACAGCACAAGCAAAGATATCTAAATTAAATAATGA
Organism: uncultured Clostridia bacterium; assembly: GCA_944392545.1. Lineage (GTDB taxonomy): Bacteria > Bacillota > Clostridia > TANB77 > CAG-508 > CALXVA01. The sequence goes on along the minus strand of CALXWW010000003.1, from coordinate 55,009 downwards.
GCAAAATGCAATAATGATAGCAGAAAATTTAATTAAAACAAAAGGAATTGAAGATTTGATAATATTTGTAAATGGAGAGAGCATAAATGTTATTGTTAAAGGAGATGATTTAGAAAAAGAAGAAATAGCACAAATGCAGAATATTATTACAAGAGAGTTGGAAGCGGATATAGGAAATATACATATAATGAATAAAAATTAAAATATTACGAATATGCTAAAAACATTAAAGATAACTAAATTAAAGCAATAATAACCACCCGTGAAACGGGTGGTTATTATTCTATTTAAATTTATTATGTGGATATACTCTATTTACTAATTAATTAAGGAAAATTAGTTTAATCTAAAAAAATCTCTTAAAAAAGTTGTTTTTTTTGTATTTATTGGTATAATAGTAGTGTAAATTTACTTACAAAGGAGAGAAAGATTTATGTTAAAAAAAGTAGCTATACTTGCAAATGGTGGAGACGTATCAGGATTTAATGCAGTTATAAGAGCGATAATAAAAACTGCAGAAAACAAAAACGTAGAGTGTTATGGATATATAGATGGATTTAGAGGTTTATTGAAAAATAATATTATAAAATTAGGGACAAGTTCTACAGGAAATGCTGTAGGAATATTACCTAAAGGAGGATCAATTATTGGGTCATCTACAAATGCAAATGTTTTTAATTATCCAGTAGAAGAAAATGGAGAGATTGTATATAAAGATTTATCAGATATTTGTGTAGAAAACATTAAAAAGGATGAAATAGATTGTCTATTTACTCTTGGAGGAGATGGAACACAAAAGTCTGCAAGAGATTTATCTTTAAAAGGAATTAATGTTATAGGCGTTCCAAAAACAATAGATAATGACGTTGCATGTACAGAGATTACTTTTGGATACAATACAGCTGTATCAGTTGCAACAGAAGCTATTGATAGATTACATTCAACAGGTGAAACACACCACAGAATAATGGTTTTAGAAGTAATGGGAAGATATGCAGGCTGGATAGCTTTAGAATCAGCAATAGCAGGTGGGGCAGACGTAGCGTTAATACCTGAAATACCTTATGATATTGAAAGTGCTGCAAGAAAGATTATAAACAGAAAAAATAGAGGAAAAGAATTTAGTGTAGTAGTTGTTGCAGAAGGTGCAAAACCAATAGGTGGAGAAATACATGTTAAAAATATGAGAAATAATGGAACAGGAGTAGATAATACTAAACTTGGAGGAATAGGAGAGCAAGTTGCAAAACAATTAGAAGAATTAACAGGACTAGAAGCAAGATGTACAGTACTTGGATATATGCAAAGAGGAGGAACACCTACAGCATACGATAGGGTACTCTCTACCAAATATGGTTCAAAAGCAATGAAACTTGCGTTAGAAGGCAAATTTAATGTTTTAACAGTTATAAAAGATGGAAAATTAAATAGCGTACCATTAGAAGATGTTGTTGGAAAAAATACAAAAATTGGTGCAGTATCAGGAAATACACCAGAAAGCAATTTAAGAAGAGTAACAATGGATGATGAACTAGTTAAAACAGCTAGAGCTATAGGAATCAATTTAGGAGATTAAAATAAATATGTAACAAAGAGGAGGGCAGAATTAATAAAATGTTAGATTTTAAAAATATAATAGCTGAAGAAGTAAAAAAAGTTACTAATATAGATAATATTTATGAATATATAGAAGTACCAGCAAACAAAGAAATGGGAGATTACTCTCTTCCATGTTTTAAACTTGCAAGGGAACTAAAAAAAGCCCCACAAATGATAGCAAACGATATAAAAGAACAACTAAAATTTGAAGAAGAATTAATTTCTAAAATAGAAGTGGTAAATGGATATCTAAATTTTTATATAAACCCATTAGCACTAGTAAAAACTGTTTTAGAGGAATTTAGTAATAAACAAAGTGAATTTGGAAATAGCAATATTGGAGAAAATAAAACGATAGTAATAGATTACTCTTCACCAAACATTGCAAAACCTTTTCATATAGGACATTTACGTTCAACAGTAATTGGAAATGCCTTATACAACATATATAAATTTTTAGGATATAACGTGATTGGAATAAATCATTTGGGTGATTATGGAACTCAATTTGGAAAACTTATTGAAGGATATAAAAGATGGGGCAAAGAGTATGATATAGAAAGCAACCCTATAGACGAGCTTACCAAAATTTATGTAAGGATTAATAATCTATGTAAAGAAGATGAAAGTGTATTAGAAGAATGTAGAAATAACTTTAAGAAACTAGAAGATGGAGATGAATATTGTACTGAATTATGGCAAGAGTTTAGAAAATTAAGTCTAAAAGAATTTCAAAGAGTTTATGACCTACTAGATGTACACTTTGATTCATTAAATGGAGAAGCTTTTTATTCTGATAAAATGGCAGAAATAGTTAGCATCTTAGAAAAAACAGGAAAGTTAGTAGAATCAGAAGGTGCAAGAGTTATTAATTTAGATGAATATGATATGCCTCCATGTATTATAGAAAAAACAAATGGTTCTACAACCTATGCCACACGTGATTTAGCAGCAATAATGTATAGAGCAAGAACATATAACTTTGATAAAGCTATATATGTTACTTCCTATGAACAAATACTTCATTTTAAGCAAGTATTTGAAACTGCAAAATTGCTAGGATTAGATAAAAAATATACAGATGGATTAATACATGTTCCATTTGGTATGGTACAATTAAAGACAGGTAAAATGTCTACAAGAGAGGGAAATATTATAAAACTAGAAGACTTACTAAATGAAGCAATATCTAGAGTATCTAAAGTTATTGAAGAAAAAAATAGTGATTTAGAAAACAAAGAAGAAGTTGCGAAAAAAGTAGGCATTGGCGCTGTAATATTTAATGATTTATATAATAGTAGAATAAAGGACGAAATATTTGATTGGGATACAATGCTTAACTTTAACGGTGAAACAGGACCATATTTACAATACATGTATGTACGTACTAATAGCATACTTGAAAAGGTAAATAAAATACCAAATATAAATACTATAAATGTGGAATTACTTCAAGATAATGCGTCAGTAAATTTAATAAAAGAAATGTATAATTTTGGAAGCATAGTAAAACAAGCAGCAGATAAAAATGAACCATATATTATATCAAGGTATTTAATCAATATAGCACAATTATTTAGTAGCTTTTATAATGAAAATAAAATTATATGCGATGATAAAAAAATGCAAGAAGCTAGAATATATTTAACATATTGTACTAATATTCTATTGAAAAATGGTGCCGGACTTTTAGGAATAAAAATGCCAGACAAGATGTAATGTAATATTATAATATATATGAAAGGATATAGCTTGTGATAGAAAATAATATAGAAATTGATACACAACAAAAAGAATAAAAGAAATAAGTCAAGAAATATGCGAAGATAACAGCAAAAATAAAAAGAAAGAAAAGAAAAAAATTACTATATTTGGTTTTACAATTATGCAAATACTTGCATATTTTATTATATATAGTATAATAGGTTTTATAATTGAAACTATATTTGGATTATTAACAAAGGGAGTAATAGAAAGTAGAAAAAGCTTTTTATATGGACCTTTCTGTGGAGTATATGGTTTAGGTGCTGTCGTAATGATAATAGGTCTACAGAAATTTAAGAAGAATAATTATACGTTATTTTTTGGAGGATTTATTATTGGTTCAGTATTAGAATATATTGTTAGTTTAGTAGGAGAAATTATGTTTGATATTAAATGGTGGGATTATTCTAGTATGCCATTTAATATTAATGGTAGAGTATGTGTATGGTTTTCAATATTCTGGGGATTACTTGCAATATATCTAATGACGCATATAAATCCTAAAGTAGATAGATTAATAGAAAAAATACCAAAAAAAGTACTAAAAAATTTTACAATAATATTAACAATAATTATCTTTATAGATTTTCTATTAACTTGCTTCGCTTTAAAGATGTTTTTTGTAAGACTAGTAAACGGTTATAACTTAGACATACAAGGAGTTGACAAATACTTAGAAACATATACCGAATTATATGAAAAGCCAGAAATAAAAGAATTTGTGGATACATATTTTTCAAATGAGAAAATGTTAAAAGCATTTCCAAATATAAAAGTTACAAAAAAAAATGGTAATATAATATGGGTTTGTGATATACTAAGTGACATACAACCATATTATTTTAGAGTTTTTACTCCAAAGAGAGTTAAATAATTAATGATAATGCATAACTATGTTATGAAAATAGGAGGTTTAAAATGAGAAAATACTTTGGAACAGATGGAATTAGAAGAATTGCCAATACTGAATTATCGCCTAATTTAGTATATAGAGTAGCAAAAGCAGGTGCATATGTTTTATCAAAACATACCGACCATATACCTACAATATTAATAGGAAGAGATACACGTATATCAGGAACTTTAATAGAGAGTGCTATGGTATCAGGATTTTTAAGTTATGGTGCGAACGTTAAAATTTTAGGTGTACTTCCAACGCCAGGAGTTGCATACTTAACAAAAAAATTAAAGGCAGATGCTAGTGTGGTTATATCTGCATCGCATAACACTTATGAATTTAATGGAGTAAAATATTTTAGCAATAAAGGAATGAAAATTCCAGATGAACTTGAAGAAGAAATAGAGGAAATAATGGATTCTGGAAAATTAGATGATTTTTCAGCAGTTAATGATAAAATAGGAGTATCTGAAATAAGGACAGATTTACTTGACGAATATGTATACTTCTTTAGAAAAAACTTTGAAGAAGACTTTGAAAAGTTAGATACTTCAAATTTTGTGGTAGCAATAGACACAGCAAATGGTGCAACATCTGTTGTAGCAGAAAAAGTATTTACAGCACTTGGGATAAAACACTACATATTAAATAATACACCTAATGGAACAAATATAAACGATAATTGTGGCTCAACACATTTAGATGTATTAAAAAAATATGTTGTAGAAAATAAGTGTAACTTAGGAATAGCATATGATGGAGATGGAGATAGATGCTTAGCCGTTGATGAAAATGGAAACGAAATAGACGGAGATATATTGCTTGCAGTATTTTCTAACTATATGAAAGAAAAAGGAAAACTTAATAAAGATACTGTAGTTGCGACAGTAATGAGTAATTTGGGACTAAAGAAATATGCAGAGGCAAACAATGTTAATTTCGAAGAAACAAAAGTTGGAGATAGATATGTACTTGAAAAAATGTTAAAAGAAGGATACAATCTTGGAGGAGAGCAATCAGGGCATATTATTATGTTAGACTACAATCCAACGGGAGATGGAATTCTAACATCATTGATGCTAACAAAAATAATTTTAGAAAAAAATATGTCGGCATCAAAAGTTTGTGATATAATAAAAATATATCCTCAAGTTTTAGTTAATGCCAAAGTATCTGGAGATAAAAAATATAATTATGAAAAAGATGAAGAAATAAAGACAGCAATAGAAAACTTAGAAAAAGAGTTTTCTGGAAATGGTAGAGTTTTAATAAGACCTTCTGGAACAGAACCTCTAGTAAGAGTAATGATAGAAGGTACAGATAAAAAAGTTTTAGAAACAAAAGCTAAAGAACTAGCAAAACTTATTGAGAAAAAATTAAATTAATATATAAAAGGAGGGTTTTAAATATGCCAATGATAAATTTCACAAATCCAATAACACTACTAATAGTAACTTTATTATTTGCTCTTATTCTAATACTTGCAAAAGAAACCAAAAAAAGTATAATAGCAGCTATAATGCTTTTCGTATTTGTAGGCTTACTAATAATACATTCAATAATGTACACAACAGCTACAACACTTGAAGCAGATGTACTTTCAGATATAACCTTTACAATGATATTTGATTTGATTTTTGTATTACTTTCATTTATTGCATATTTATGGATAGATGATATGGAAGCATCAGTTAAAAAGAAAAAGAACATAGACAATAGTTTAGATTGGTTTTGGAATAAAGTTTAAAAAGATAAGCGGAAGGGTATAGCAAAGTAGCGTTTACTTTGCTATAATTTATATAATTTCATTTTGAAGATAGTAGGAGGTTTTTTTATGAGAAAAAACATATTAATAGGTGGTGCATGGCCATATGCAAATAGTGACTTACATTTAGGTCATATAGCAGGATTAATATCAGGAGATATCCTTGCAAGGTATTTTAGATTACAAGGATGTAATGTAATGTTTGTGTCTGGAACAGACTGCCATGGAACTCCAATAACAGAAAGAGCTAAAAAAGAAAAGAAATTACCAGGAGAAATAGCAGAATATTATCATACAAGAGATAAAGAAACATTAGAAAAATTTGATTTTTCTTATGACTTGTATACTAAAACAGAAACAGATTTTCATAAACAAGAGGTTATGAAAATGTTTAAAAAAATATATGATAATGGATATATATATGAGAAACTAGAACCACAAGCATATTGTGATCATTGTCATAAATTTTTATCAGATAGAGAACTTGAAATAACATGTCCAAAATGCGGACAAACTACTAAAGCTGAACAATGTGATAATTGTCAATACGTTCCTACTATTGAAGATATGAAGGATGGAGTTTGCCTAGAGTGTAAAGAAAAAGTAGTATTAAAAGAAAATAAAAATCTTTATTTAGCTTTATCTAAATTCCAAAAGAATATAGAAGAATATGTAGAGAAAAATAATGGACTATGGAGAGTAAATGCAAAGAATGAGACAAATAAATATTTAAAACAAGGATTAGTGGATAGAGCTGTAACTAGAGATTTAGACTGGGGAGTGGATATACCAATACCTGGATATGAGTCTAAAAAAATGTATGTGTGGATAGAAGCCGTACTAGGATATATAACAGCTACTATGAAAAAATGTGAAGAGCTAGGAAAAAATTGGGAAGAATTCTGGAAAGAAGAATATGATCCAACTATATATATGGTACATGGAAAGGATAATATTGTATTCCACAGTATTATATTCAATAGCTTATTAATGGCAATGGAAGATAATTATCATTTAGTAAATACAGTAGTTTCTTCTGAATATTTAAATATAAATGATGAAAAAATATCAAAAAGTAAAGGAAATGGAACACCAGCAATAGAATTAGTAGAACAATATGGAGTAGACCCATTACGTTTCCATTTAATTAATAATGGACCAGAGAAAAAGGACTCAAATTTTACAATAGAAGCATTAATTGCGACAAATAACGGAGAATTATTAAACAAATTTGGAAATTTAGTAAATAGAACTTTAAAATTTAAAGAGCTAGAAGAAGTACCAGCAGGTATACTAAATGAAGATATTAAAGAAAAAATAGAAGAAACATATAAATTAGTAGGCGAAAACATAGAAAAACTAGAATTTAAATGTGCAAGTGATATAGCAATGCAATTAGTAGAAATAGCAAACAAATATTATGATGAGCAAAAACCTTGGATACAGAAGAAAGAAGATATTGAAAGTTTTAACAATACAATATATACATGTTCTGTAATAATAGCAAATTTATCAAACATATTTGAACCATTTATGCCAAATGCATGTGAGAAAATACGTAAGTATTTAGATATACACGAAAAAAGCTGGGAATTAATTGAACCTAAAAAAGGTTTAAAGTTAGAAAACATAGAACCATTATTTACAAGAATTTAAGGTCAACATATAATAGCATAGTATAAATAATTTAATATATTAAAAACAATATATTAACTAGAAGTGCTATGCTATTAATTTTTATATAATTAATGAAGAAAAGAGGTAATTTATGAAATTTATAGTTATGTCCGATATACATGGTTCATCATACTATATTAAAGAAATGAAAAAAGTGTTGGACAAAGAATGCCCTGACAAAATTATACTTCTTGGAGACTTATACTATCATGGACCACGTAATCCGCTATCTAAAGAATATGCACCTATGGAAGTAGCAAATATTTTAAATTCTATGAAAGATAAAATATTAGCTGTAAGAGGAAATTGTGATGCAGAAGTTGACCAAATGATTTCAGAATTTGAAATGAAGGAAAACATTATAATTGATATTGATGGGAAGAAGTTTTTATTCACACATGGTCATAAAATAAATATGGATCATTTACCAGAAGAAAAAATTGATGTTTTAATATATGGTCATTTTCATACAGGATTTATAACAGAAAAAGGTAATATAATAATTGCAAATCCTGGTTCAATCTCATTGCCAAAGCAAAACACAAAAAATAGTTATATATTAATAGAAAATGGAAGTTTGGTACTTAAAGATTTAACCGGAAATGTTATAAAAGAAAGAAAATTTAAGTAAAAGAGGAATAAATAATGAGGTTAAAAGAAGAATTAGAAAAATATATACCATATAATGAACAAGAAGAAGCAGATAAAGAATTAATGTTAAGATATATGGATACATTTGAAGACGTATTTACTAGAAAGAATAAAATGTGTCATTTTACAGCTTCTAACTGGATTATAAACAAAGAAAGAACAAAAGTATTAATGGCATACCATAATATATATAAATCATGGGCATGGACAGGAGGACATGCTGATGGAGATAGTAATTTATTAAATGTAGCTTTAAAAGAAGCAGAAGAAGAAACTGGTTTGAAAAATTTAAAATTATTAAGTGATGGTATTTATGGAATTCAAATACTATGTGTAGATAGTCACATAAAGAGAGGACAATTTGTATCATCACATTTACATTTAGATTGCTGTTTCTTATTCGAAGCAGATGAAAACGAAATAATATCAATCAAACCAGACGAAAATAGTGGAGTTAAATGGATAGATATAAATAAAGTATTAGAAATTACAAATGAAGAAAAAATGAAACCTATCTATAAAAAGTTAAACGATAAATTAGAAAATTATAAATAATAATTTAAAAATAAATATAGTAACCTAAAATAAACTTATTTCATAAAATATATAGAAATGAATTAAGTTTATTTTTTATAGATAAACAAATAATAACTATTTATTATTTAATTTGGAGGGTTATATATGGATTATGAAATAATGATGAACGGAAATGTACGTATAGGACAAAGAGCACCTGATTTTGAAGCTGTAACAACTATGGGGAATATATCACTAAATGACTATAAAGGTAAATGGTTAGTATTATTCTCTCACCCTGGAGATTTTACCCCCGTAAAGTCTTACAATTTGGGGGAAATATAAAAACGCTTGATATTGCTGAAATTTTTCAGTATGAAAAAATAGTCAAATTTTAAAAATGTTATATTATGCGATACATTTGCCAAATGTAGAATAAAAATGGCTTAGAAAGCGAATGTGAGGCAATCGTTTATCTTTTTATTCCTTTGTTGTATTTATTCTTTTCTCCACTTATTGCATATTTTGAAGATGATTCAGCAGCATCTAATATCTTTGAATTAGCTTATGATGTAACTTGGAGTAAAGAATATGAAGAATATTGTAAGAAAATTTAAAAAATGGAAGAAGATATAAATAACAAAAAATGTGACATAATACTTTCGATTAAAAAAGGGCAAGCAATTTGTTTGCCCTTTTTTGCTTTATATGTATAGGTGACTAAAAGTTATCCTGCTTTTTTTATGAGTTATCCAATTAGAGTTACGTTTTAGTCAGTTTGCGGGTGTGCAGAGGTCGACATGAATCTGCAGGAATAATTTTAAAAATAGATTAAATGAAGTTTTTATAAAAATTATTTTGGAATTTTGTCTAATGTTTTAGGTGTATTTTGAAACTATAAGATTAGTTCATACAAAGTTGATGGAAGAGGCTACATATAATGAAAAAAATATAACTATTATTAGAAAAAATCGAGATAAGAAATTAGATTTTTTTAAAAAAAATTAAACTTTTTTCTCAAAAATGAGAAAATTTCATAACTTCTTGGACTTATATAAATAGAGAGATAGGACAATCTCTATTGTGAATAACATTTATTAGAAGTGTTATGAAGGAGTTTAAAAGTAATGCAATGTACAATTTTAAAAATTCAAAAAGAACAATATGTACAAATTTATCTAACAAAAGAAGAGCTGAAAACTCAGGAAACACAAGAAGAAATAAATAAATATAAAAAGCAAAAATACAAGTTAGGAATATTTGTAGCAGGTCAAGAGAACTATCCCGAAGTTCTTAAAAAAATAATTACAAAACAAGTGGAATTATCAGACAATGTATGCTAACATAGAGCAAAAGCAATATCAGGCAAAAGGAGGGAAAATGATAGTTGCACGGATATTGTAGATTAAGTCGTGATGAAGATAAAGAAAATTATTCGAGCATAGAGGAACAAAAAAGAATCATTAAAGAATATGCAGCTTCTCGTAATTGGATTATCGAGGATATGGACTTCTACATAGACGACAATGTTTCGGGATATACCTTTAATAGACCTGAATTTACAAATATGATAGAAAAAGTAAAGGAAGGTAAAATTGATGTAGTTATAGCAAAAGACCTATCAAGAATAGGAAGAAACAATGGAAAAGTTTTGGTACTTATTGATGAATTTAAAAATATGCAGAAAAACTTAATTTTAGTTTCTGAAATGGGAGGAACTTATGATGTCTTAAACGATAGAGACGATACTATTGGAATTACAACTTGGTTTAATGAAAGATATGTAAAAGATTGTTCAAGAAAAACAAGAGACCATATGTATTCTAAACAAAAAACTGGTAGGTTAGTAATGGGGAATTATTATGGATATGTAAAAGATAAAGAAGATGTTACAAAGTTATATGTAGATGAAGAAATTAGACCAGTTATAAAATTAATTTACAAATTATATGCCTACGAAGGATTAGGTAGAAAGAAAATTTGCGATATTTTAAATAGTAAATATAATTATCCAACACCATCAGTATATTACAGACAAAAACATTTAGAAAGAGGAAGAATATATAAACATCCAGTACAAGAACTATGGTCAACATACATGATAAGTAATATCTTAAATAATGATGTATATACAGGAAATTTAAGAACTCATAAAAAGAAGACAGTTTCTATAAGAGGTAGGGCAATAAAACTTCCTGAAGAAGAACATTTTGTATTTGAAAATCATCATGAAGCAATCATCACAAAAGAAACATTTGAAATGGCACAAAACATACGAAAAAGAAAAGCAAAATTAAAGACTACTGCTGGAACAAGAAAAAGAAACTATGCATTTTCAGGGTTGATTAGGTGTGGTGATTGTGGTTTTGGAGTAAGTGGAATTACAATGAATAGAAAACAAAAACAGAAGGGATATGAATGTTCACAATATAGGACTTATGGAAAAGCAAGATGTAAATGCCACGAAATAAAAGAAAGTGATATAATTATTCATTTAAGAGAATTTCTAAAATTTACAAAACAAAAATATCAAGAAGAAATAAATAAAATAGAAATTGAGGTTAAAACTAATAAAGAGCAAACCAATAAAGAAAAAATTAAGTTTGAAATTGAAACATTAAAAGCAGAATATAAAGTGTTATTAAATCAAAAAATTAAAGATTTATCAGGAAATAACAATGAGTACCAAAGACAGATAATAGAAAAATCATATAAAGAATTAGAGTTGGAAAAGACAGATAAAATAGAGAAATTGCAAGAAATTCTAAATAAATCAGAATTAGAAATTTCAAAAGAAAAAATAAAAAAACTAAAAACTGCAATTGAATATTTTGAAGAGATTATATCATCAGAAATTCCTAGTAGATATGTTTTAGAAAATATAATTGATATGATATGGATTTATAGTGATAAAACTGTAAAATTTGATTTGAAAGTAGATGCTGAAAAATTAATATAAATTAAAACACAAATATTATATAAATTATATAAATAATTTATTTGCACAACTTTTTCTATACTTCAAAGAAGAAATTATTTTTACTCTCACAGTTAGAAGTTTTTAGAAACCTTGTAAAACAAGAGAAGTATTATCTAATAAAAAGCCCTAGCAGATCTAGGGCTCACAATGATTAACATTTAAAATAACAATGATATACAAACAAATATTATTAGCACGATAATAGTAACAGCTGAAGTTAACGTTAATTTTTCAAACATTTGCCATGTTGATGATTTTTGTTTTACTCCATAATAAACAGACAATCCATATCCAATACATGCAATAATTGTTGCTATTACTACACCTATTATTTGTATTGTGTTCCGCATTGCTATTCCTCCTTAACAATTGTATTTAGAGTTATTATATAATTGTTCCAAAGCAATTATATAATAAAATAAAGGTAATTTCAAGTACATTACAAATTCTTATTAAATAGACTATTATGCCTCTTAAGACACCACTGTAAACCAACTTATATTTTTGATATAATTAATAATCTTTTTTTATGTAACGATACAAAAAATTCTTTGAAAAAATGTAGAAAAGATTATACTTTGTTTGTGAAAATATGGAGAATACTTGCAAAAGCGTGACAAATATCATAAAAATACTTGCAAAAACGTGATAAACTGTTCGAATATATTTGCAAAAATGTGATTTTAGATGTATAATTAGTACAAAGTAACATATACTAGTTATAGGAGATGATTTTTTTGAAAAGGTTTATTTTAAAAGAATTAATAAAATGGAAAGAAAGTAAATATAGGAAACCACTAATTTTAAAAGGTGCAAGACAAATTGGAAAGACGTATATTTTAAAACAATTTGGCGAAGAAAATTATGAAGGAGTAGCATACTTTAATTTTGATCATGATGAAGACTTATATAACTTATTTAGTAATACTAAAGACCCAAAGAGGATTTTAGAACAATTGTCATTTATATATGGAAAAGCTATAATTCCTGGAAAAACACTGATAATTTTTGATGAGATTCAAGAATGTCCAAATGCATTAAATAGTTTAAAATATTTTCAAGAAGAAGCAAATGAATATCATATTGCTTGTGCAGGTAGCTTATTAGGAATAAGATTGTCACATACATCTTTTCCAGTTGGAAAGGTTGATTTCTTAAATATGTATCCAATGACATTTACTGAATTTTTAATTGCAGATAATTGCGAAAATTTAGTTGAATATATGAAAACCATAGAAAAAGTAGAAGCAATTCCGGATATATTTTTTAATCAACTAGAAGAAAAGTTAAAAGCTTATTTTATAATTGGTGGTATGCCAGAAGCAGTAAAAATTTGGACAGAAGAAAAAAATATTGAATTAGTAAATAGTATTCAAGAAAATATTTTAAAAGCATATGAAAGTGATTTTTCAAAACATACTAGTAATAATGAAGCAAACAAAATTTCTTTAATTTGGAACAATATACCTTCACAGCTTGCAAAAGAAAATAAAAAATTTCTTTATCAAACAATTAAAGAAGGTGCAAGAGCAAGAGAATATGAATCAGCTTTAAATTGGTTAAATGATGCTAATCTAATTTATAAAGTATATAATTTAACAAAAACAGATTTTCCTTTAAAAGCATATAATGATTTAAGTGCATTTAAGATTTTTATTAACGATATCGGCTTACTTAGAAGAATGTCTAATTTAGATAGCAGAATAGTTGCAGAAGGTGACAGACTATTTGAAGAATTTAAAGGGGCATTTACGGAGAATTTTGTACTAAATATGTTATGCAGTACATTTAATATGGTCCCAAATTATTATACATTTGATAGGCATGAGATTGATTTTATTATTCAGTTTAAGAACAAAATAATTCCTATAGAAGTAAAATCAAATAAAACAACTAATAATATTAGCTTAACAAGATATAATGAAAAGAATAATAATGAATTATCGATAAGATTTTCTATGAACAACTTGGCTAGAGATGGAAAAATCCTAAACATTCCATTATTTTTAATAGAATTTATTAATAATTTTATATAATATATTTAAAATATTGAAAAATTAATATAGCTATCCCCACATTTAAAGACTTTACTCCCGTATGTACGACTGAGATAATATCATTTGCAAGAGCAAATACATATTTTGAAAACATTAATACTTGTTTATTAGGATTAAGCGTTGATAGCAATAATTCTCATCTTGCATAGTTAAAGTTACCAATCAAAGAATAATACTAGCAATTACCTGTGAATTAAATAAAAATTAAAATATATTGGATAGAGTGTAAAAAACTCTATCTTTTTTGTTGTAAACACACATATAACGAAGAACCTTCCTTATATTGTATCCAGATAAAATGTTAGAATGGATACAAAAAGCTACTGAAATGGATACCTCTAAAGTATCCATTTGAGGCATTTTGGGGGTAATCAAAAGTGGACACTTTGACAATATATAAAACGTTGAAAAATAAAGCAAAACTAGAATTTAGGCTGTGTCGTGTTTAAGGGGGATGACACAGGGGAAGAGAAAAAAGCAGAAAAGAGTGTGTGTCGTATTAAGAAGAAAAAGAAGGAAGAACGGATAGAATGAAAAAGAAAAATTAAGTCGGAAGAGATATAAAATTTTAATGTTCTTATACATTTTTAAAAATAATATGATATAATGTTGCTATAAGTAGGAGGTATTTAATATGGATATTATGGTTGAGGAAAAAGAAAATATACAAGGAAGCAAATAAAAGTGAAACAGAGACAACAATAAATGTGCGGTATAAAAATACCTTTAAAATAAAAACTAGAATATCTAAAATGATTTTAAAGGCTAATATATTTGAAATATAGGGAGAAGATAAAATGTTAAATAGAAAAGAAAATGAAATAGAAATATGGACAGATACTGTAGAAAAAGGAAATGGAAAAAAGTATATAATAATTGGTTTGATTACAATGTTAATATTTATAATATTAGCAATATTAATGAAAATGGACTTCTCTATAATTGAAACATATATATTTATGGTAACAATATATTTTTTTCCTAGTTATTTATTTTTTATTTCTGGTATTATATATATATATGAAGAACAAAAAGCAGAAAGAATTGTAGCAAGAGTAAATAAAGATTTTATTGAAATATATGCAAGAAAAAATATTAAAAAAATAATGTTATGCCAAATTACTAAACTAAACAAAATATCTTCTACTCTAGGAACATTTATAGTGATATTTTATAAAGATAAAGAAAAAGAGTACAAATATAGTTTGAAAATCAGTAGTGCAAATAAAAATTTATTAGTGATGGCTATTCAAGAATATAGAAAAGATATAGTAATTAATGACATAAGATAAGAGTATAAAATGACGATAGGTAGGGATTATAATGGAAAAAAAGGATTTTGAAGATTTACAGAGAGTTAGAAGAGAAGCAAATAATGATGCAAAAGAAAGTGTATATAATTCTGAGGCATATCATGCAGTTTGGAATGAATTTTTAAAAGTAGGAAACGGTAAAAATTTACATGAAAATAATAGAAATAGATTTATGAAGTTATCGTTAGAAATTGAAAAATCAATAAAAAGTTCAGTTGCCAATAATAAATTTAAGATACCATATAAAGCTTGGGAAGAAATGATATTTGAAATGTTTAGAGAAATACATTTTAACGAAAATGATTCTGATACTTTGCAACAAAACACAATTGCAATATATGAAAAAATGTTTGAGAAATATGTGCAATTAGATGGAAATATACCAAAAGAGATAGGAGAAAAGTTATATTCTTTATATACGAATCCAGAAGTAAGTCTAGGAGTACATGGTACATCTGGTAAAATTGATATGTATTCTCTAGATAATTCGTATTTTAAGTATGGATTGGGATGCGAATATCATGATTTAACAAAAACTGTTGGATTTCAAAGAGGTCGAGGAACAAGATTTAATCATAGTGAAAGAAACTTTTTAGAAATTTTAACATATAATTTTTCTCAATGGAAAATGAAAGATGATGAACATCAATTTACTTATTTTATTGCCATTCCAACGGAACTTAGTACATGTAATAATCAACTGTTCGAAGAAGGAAGAAAAACATGTATGGAAAATACCCCTTATGGGTATCTTGAAAGACCTATAGAAGAACGAAAAAGATTGAAAAATATGTATATTGTTGGAATGATGATGAATGGAGATTGTCAAACATTTATGGACAATCCTAACTTTGATTTAGAACTATTGTTACAACAAAATGACATTGAAAAAAAAGTAAACAAAGAGGAAGAAAAAAGAATTATAGAACAAATCGGAATAGAAGTTAAGCCATATCATAGAGAGATTCGGATTAAAAGATAAAGCCCTAAAATTTATAAAGAATTTAATCAATAAAGAAAAAGTACATTCTTCTCAAACTCAAGAAAACATGGAAAGAAACTAGGAGAAACAAATTATGGATAATATAGAATACCAAAATGCGTTTACAGAAATTCTTGAAATATTGACATATATATCGAAGGAAGACTATGAAAAAATACCTAATCATTTGATTGAAATATTTGAAAATAATTCAAATAAAACGTATAAATTTAAATATGATTATAAAAAAAGTTTAGAAGAACAAGGATGTTCGGATATAACAAAAACTATACTCTCACTATTATACAGAGATTATTGGGCAGATGATGATGAAAAAAGAGACTTATTATTAGAGGAAAAAAAATTAAGAAATAAATACCAAAACGAATTGATAGAATGGTATAATCCAGATGATATATTTAAAAAGAAAAATAAAATGAAATGTGAAATTACTAAAGAAATAGCTATAGAGGTATTTCAAGAAGAAAAATGGTATCAGAAAATATTTAATATTGTAAAAAAATTGTTTAAAAAAATGGATAAAAGATAGGAGGTATTTGATATGGATATTATGGTTGATTAGAAGATGGAACAATAGATGTGCAAGTTTTTATTGAAAAGATTTTAAAAGAAGAGAATTTTTCAAAAGAAGATTTAAAAACAAGAAGTTTTAGATTATATGAGGAAAAAAGATTTGATTATGATATAAATGTTGTAGCAGAGTTTATAGATAGAGCAAGTAAATTAGAAACCCCACCTAAATATACAATATCATTTAATGTGAAAAATGAACAACAAAGTAGAAATGAAGCAATGGCAGAAGCATATAGTAAGGCAAAAGAAAAAGTAGAAGCTATTGCAACAGTATCTGGAAAAACATTAAAAGAATGTACTAAAGTAGATTTTAGACCTTTTGAGGAAAGAGTATATTCAAGAAGTGTATTGGGATGTGGAGTATTTGAATTAGAAGATTGAAACAGATATTTTTATTGTTTCAATCTTTTTATACAGGAACAAAAATATTATTGACTAACATACCCATATGGAAAAGATAAAATTGCAAACTTATTAGCAAAAGAAGAAAGAGCAAAGATACTTAATGTATCTATCAATATTGCTTTTGACAAAACTTGCAGAAGTATATTTGAAACATTAGAGAATAGATTATCTAAAGTATGTTAATGAATGCCTCGGACAACCAAAATATAAAAGCGAATAAAATAAATTTTAAAAATCCATCAAAAGAATTGACTTACGAACAAATGTACTATACGATATAAGCAATATTTAAACAATAAGTATAATTTTAGAAGTTTTAATTAAATGTACCAAGAACTAAATTTTATAGAGAAGGATGTGTTCTTATGGAAGAAAAAAAGAATGAAATTATTTTATTTGAAAACCAAGGAGTAAAATTAGAGGTAAACTTAAAAGATGAAACAGTATGGCTAACACAAAAGCAAATGGCAGAATTATTTGGTAAAGACAGAAGAACAATTACAAGACATATTCAAAATATATATAAAGATAACGAATTAGAAGAGAAATCAGTATGCTCATTTTTTGAGCATACTGCCGAAGATGGTAAAAAATACACAGTACAGTATTATAATTTGGATATGATTATATCTGTAGGATATCGTGTAAAATCAAAAAAGATTAGAATATTTAGAAAAAACAATAAAGCTAATAGATATAGCAAATAGGATTGATGAAAGACTAGAAAATAATGATGCAAAAGAAATATTAAAGGTAATTGGAGAATATTCAAAAGCATTAGACTTATTAGATGACTATGATCATAAAACATTAAAGAAAATAGATGGTAATATAGATGAAAGAAAAATTAAGTACAATGAATGTATAGAAATCATAAACAAATTAAGATTCAATGAAGAAAGCTCGTTGTTTGCAGTAGAAAGAGATAAAGGACTAGAATCAATAATTGGTAATATCTATCAAAGTTTTGCTGGACAAGATATTTATAAAAGTATTGAAGAAAAAGGTGCAAATTTTTTATACTTAATCGTAAAAAATCATGTGTTTGCAGATGGAAATAAAAGAATAGCAGCTACTCTATTTATATATTTCTTAAATTATTATGGCATTTTATATAAAAATGGAAAACAAACAATTGATAATAATACCTTAACAGCTCTAACTCTATTAATAGCTGAATCAAA
Source organism: uncultured Clostridia bacterium (assembly GCA_944392545.1). Classification (GTDB taxonomy): domain Bacteria; phylum Bacillota; class Clostridia; order TANB77; family CAG-508; genus CALXVA01. Next base: position 36,624 of record CALXWW010000003.1, on the reverse strand, counting down.
TCCAAAAGAAAAAGAAATAATAATAGATTTAGTGATGAATTTTTTAAACAATGATTAAAATTTGAGAAAAAATATTGATACTAATTAAAATAAAAAATTTGAAAACATGAGAGGACAAAATCAAATTTTGTGAGTAAATAAGTGAAGGGGTAAGAAACTCTTTCACTTATTTTTTTGCACAATAAAAATCAATATAATTTTTATTGATTTTTAAGCATACATATTAGAAAAAGCATATTTTAAAGAAGGTGTGGCATGAAAGAACAAAAAGAAGAAGGAAAGATATTTTGTATATTTAATTCCACAAAAGTAGAGATAAATGAATGCATTGGTAAGGCATTTGAAATTTATTTAAAAGACATAATGAATGATCCAAAAGAAGTTGAAAAAACTAAATTACAGTTTAAAATGGTTTCTAAGCAGGTGATTGCTAGAGACAAGTAGGAGGGATGATAGTAAAATGGTTTTTAGCAATCGGAATAGAGTTTAATAAAATTTTCAAAGTAGGCATTTATATTCGTTTATCTCGTGAAGATGGCGACAAGCTAGAAAGTGATAGTATATCAAATCAAAGAGACATATTACAAAGATATATAAAAGAAAACAGACTCATATTTGTAGATGAATATAAGGATGACGGAATTTCTGGAACAACTTTTGATAGACCAGATTTTAACAGAATGATTAAAGACATAGAGAATAAAAAAATAAATATGGTAATAACTAAAGATTTATCAAGATTAGGTAGAGATTATATAAAAACAGGTTATTATATTGAAAATTACTTTCCAGAAAAAAATGTAAGATATGTTTCAATACTTGATGGAATAGATACATTCATAGATAGTACAAATAATGATGTAACACCATTTAAAGCAATAATAAATGATATGTATGCAAAAGATATTTCAAAAAAGATTAAAGGTGTTCTGAGAGAAAAAGAGCTAAAAGGCGAATATTTAGGTAGTGTTGCGCCATATGGCTATAAAAAAAGCAAGACTCATAAAAATAAGTTGGAAATAGATGAAAATGTATCTTATGTGATAGAAAAGATATTTGAACTGTATTCAGAAGGAAATGGGGTTCAGAGAATTTCAAACATATTAGATAAAGAGGGGATAGATCCTCCTAGCAAATATTTAAATCAAAAACATCAAAGAACAACATGGAGTCCTAAGTCAATAAGAGCAATATTAGTAAATGAAGCTTATATTGGAAATACAGTTCAAAATAAATGTGTATCAGTATCATATAAAGTTAAGAAAAGAAAACAAAAAAATGAAAGTGAGTACATAAGAGTTGAAAATACCCATGAATCAATTATCACAAAAGAATTATTTATTAAAGTACAAGAAATTTTAAGAGGTAAAAAAAGTATGTCAGCCCCAAAACATGACGAATTATTGAAAGGATTAATTTTTTGTCATAACTGTGGAAGACAATTAAGAATTTGCTATAGAGGAAGAAAGGAAAAAATAGGATATATAGATTGTGGTTTGGCAAGAGGTAAGGATAAAAAATGTAGAACTTGCAATTATAATTATAGTAAATTTGAAAGTACAGTAATTAATCAAATAAAAGAGATTTGTATTTTATATTATGATAAAAATGCTTTGAAACTAATTTATGAAAAAAATAAAAATGCTTATAATTTAATTATAAAAAAAGAAGAGCAAATTTTATCTAATGTTATACAAAAAATTGAAAACGTTACAAAAAAGATAGATAAAATGTATTTTGATAATTTGAACGGACTTATATCAAATGATGATTATTTTAGGTATTCAAGAACTTTTATAGAAGAAAGAGAAAAACTAAATAATCAAAAGAAAAATCTTGAAGAAAAGATTTGTATAATAAAAGAAAAAAACAGTCAAGATAGAAATGAAGAAAATATTGATAAAATTATAGAAGATTTTTTTAGTTTCGAAAAATTAAATAAAAGAATTTTATTTGAATTAATTAATAAAATAGAGTTAGATGAATTTAAAAATATTTATATATATTTTAATTTTTCAGAATTAAATATTATAAAAGAACAATTAAATAATGTTAAAGTTATAGAAAGTGCTTAAAATTTATAAGCATAAAAAATGGTAACTTTGGATACGCATCACATTTAGCATGGATATACGATATATATTGTAAAACAGGTATAAAAATACCATTCCCTATAATTGCAGATAGAAATGGAGAAATAGCTAGAAAATATGGAATGTTTTCTACAGATATAAGTAATACAGAGACAGTAAGAAATGTATATATTATTGATGATAAAGGTGTAATAAGAACAATCTTAATATATCCAATGAATATAGGAAGATTTATACCAGAAATAGTAAGAATTGTGCAAGCTCTACAAATGGCTGATTGCTCAAATGGTATGACACCAGCAAATTGGATACCAGTTCAGCCACTTATCGTTCCACCACCTAGAACATTTAATGAATTACTCGAAAGGAATAACGAAATTGAAAAGAACAGAAATGGAATAAATTGGTACTTAAGTTTTAAAAATCCAGATGAAAAATGTATTAATGACAATTTAAATTGTCAAAATAATAAGAAATAATAAAGGAATAAAAGTTAAGGAAAATAACCATACTAATATTAATTTTAATAATAAAGGAGGTTATTTTTCTATGCAAAAAAATCAAAAAATAAATTGCACAGTAACTAGTTGTAAATACAATGATGAGGGATGCCAGGAGTGTAAATTAGAACAAATAATAGTAACACCAATAATTGGATGCAATACCAAACAATCAGATGAATCTATGTGTAGTAGTTATAGAAATAATAATAAAAGCTAAAATATGGGGTTGTACGTAAGCAAATTTTGTTGTATAATATAAAAAGAGTTTTTTGTTGACGAAAAGGGGGAATAATTTGCCTCTTACAAAAACTCAAAATTATTGTTTTGCAAGAAAGGAGTTACATGAGTATGACAAAGATTTTTGTCCTAAGAATCAATTCACTGCTTTCGTCTGCAGACAGTCCATTACGGTTTGGCTCAGACAATATAGTAGTAATACCTATGGCAGTAATTGATGAACTTCAAAACTACAGGGGGAAACCAGAGAAGAAAAAAATTGCTGAGGATATCCTCAGTTATCTCGAAAGCTTCGATGTAAATCAATTACTAAACAAGGGTGCGAAGCAGGCAAACGGAAGTACTATTCAAATTCAGAAAAACTTCCATGAAACTAAAATCGATATGGATGGAATTACTGAAACGGATAAGAGAGTGTTCCAAGTCTGTATTGGTTTGCAGGAAAAGCATAAAGACAAAAAGGTCATTCTTGTTTCAAAGAACAAGGCAATTCGTATCAAAGCAAGAGCTCTTGGAATTAATGCTGAAGATTTCCGAGATGATCTTTTCCCTACACCAGATGAACAGTATAGTGGTCGAGCTTGTTTGACTACTACTTCTTCCGGAATTGATAGTTTTTACAAGAACAACTTCTTGGATATCTCTTCTATTAACAGAGGTGATGAAGTTAATTGGGTCACCAATATGTTTGTTGAAGTTAAATCCTTGGAATCTAACAAGTCTTTTTATGGAAGATATGATGGAGAAAAGATTGTTCCTCTCATTTTTAGCGGAAACAGACCTTATGATGCTGTACCTAAAAATGTTGGACAAAAATTCTTGTTAGAGTGTTTGCAGACAAGCTGGGAGGAAGCATCTTTGGTTATAGCCAAAGGTGGCGCTGGAACAGGAAAGACATATTTATCGCTTGCTGCGGCACTCCAGGGAATCGAAAGTAAAGAATACTCAAGAATACTTGTCGCGACCCCATCTGAAACAGTAGGCAACGAAAAGCTCGGCTTTTTACCCGGAGATATGAAGGATAAAATCTCGCCATATCTTGGAGGAATTCGAGACAACCTTTCCATTCTCATCAATGGAAAAGAGAGAAAGAAATCCAATAAACCGAATGATGTTTTTGAAAACGGTGACTACTATTTTGAAAGGGGAATTATTCAGGTACAACCAATCGGATTCCTGAGAGGCAGGACCATTGTGGATACGATTTTCATTATTGATGAAACCCAAAATATTGATCCGGGAGACATCAAGTCTATCGTTACCAGAGCTGCCACAGGTTCAAAATTCATTTTTTTAGGAGATCCAACTCAAGTGGACAACCCTAAACTGAACGAAAGATACAATGGACTTGTTTATCTTTCGGAAAAATTTAAAGGAGTTCCGGAATGCTGGCAGGTTACTCTTTCTAGCGAAGAGTCCGTAAGAAGTAAACTGAGTAAAATAGCAAGTCAAATGCTCTAATTGCAAGGCAATGGGAGGGTGGTATTTTATACCATCCTCCTTCAAGCATTAATGCAGATAAAATACAACAGTATTATAAGTTAATTGCAAAAAAATACAAAATCTATAGAAATAATTTGCTAATTGTAGTATAATAAATGTATAGTTCCAATAGAACTATATGAATTATGAAAGGGGCCCTTAATTTGAAAGGAAAAGCTTATGTATCGTCGAGAACAAAAAAAACACTCTTATCTAAACAGCGGGAAGGAAAGAAATATGTAATTTGGAGAATTTCTTCCAAAGCTCAAATGCAAGAGATAGATAGGCTCGGCTTCCATAGAGAGCCGTGGCTCTATGAAATTAAGACGAGACCGTTCTTCAATGTCAGGGGGATTAAATCCCATCTTATTAAAGATATCCACTTCGCTTGCAAACAAGGAAAAAGAACAATTGTACGGCATCTAAAAAGAGATGACGAAAAAATCCTTAAAGATTTTGGGGTCGATTTTAGACCGTTTAAGTATAGAATCGACTTAACCACCACAAAAGTGGTGTAATCCTTTTGAAACCTGCCTGAAATATGGCAGGTCCTTTTTTAAGACTGTCAATTAGAAAGATAGTTTTTTTCATTTATGTGTATGTTATTATAATATAAAAATATAGCTATTGGATTTGTATTGTAATAAGTATTATTTTCTATTTTACAATACTACTTGATTAATGCAAAGACTTGATATATAATGGTTTTATAAAAAAGGAGGAATTATTATGCCATTAGTAACTACAAAAGATATGTTTGAAAAGTCTATGAAAGAGAAATTTGCAATAGGTGCATTTAATGTAAATAATATGGAAATTATACAAGGAATAGTAGATGCAGCAGCTGCGCAAAACTCGCCAGTTATATTGCAAGCATCGTCTAGTGCAATAAAATATGCAAGAATAGGATACTTAAGAAAAATGGTGGAGGCAGCACTAGATGAATATGATATACCTATAGCTTTACATTTGGATCACGGTCCAGATTTTGAAACATGCAAAATGTGTATAGACAACGGATTTTCATCTGTTATGATAGACGGTTCAAAATATGATTTTGAGGAAAATGTTAGCTTAACAAAAAAAGTTGTGGAATATGCACACTCAAAAGGAGTAGTAGTGGAAGCAGAGCTTGGAAAACTTGCTGGAATAGAAGATGACGTAAATGTAGAGGCAAAAGATGCAATGTACACAGATCCAGATCAAGCTAAAGAGTTTGTAGAAAGGACAGGTTGCGATTCGCTTGCAATAGCTATAGGAACAAGCCATGGTGCATATAAATTTAAAGGAGAAGCAAAATTAAGATTTGATATATTACAAAAAGTAAAGGAAAAAATACCAAATACTCCAATTGTTTTACATGGTGCATCTACAGTTATACCAGAACTTGTAGACATGTGTAACAAATATGGGGGAGATATACCAGGTGCAAAAGGTGTACCAGACGAAATGCTACATGAGGCAAGTATCTCTGGTGTATCAAAAATAAATGTGGATACAGATTTAAGATTAGCAATGACAGCAGCTATAAGAAAGGTATTTAATGAAGAACCATCAAAATTTGACCCAAGAGCATATTTAACTCCTGCAAGAGATTTAATAAAAGAAACAGTAGAACATAAAATAAGAGATGTATTTGGTTCAAGCAATAAAGCTTAACCAAAATATAAGGAAGGAATATACATTTTGTTATAAAATAAAACAAATGGCAGACATTAATAAAATTTTGTCTGTCATTTTAATATTAAAAAATATGAATTTATTTTCTATCCTTGATTTTTTAGGCTCATTGCTTTTTGCATTCTACGTTCAGCATCTCTTTTAGCAATGTCTTGTCTTTTATCATATAATTTTTTTCCTTTTCCGATTCCAAGTTCTACTTTAACAAAGTGACCGTTGAAATAAAGGGAGATAGGAACTAGTGTTAATCCTTTTTGTTTTATCATTCCTGTCAATTTGTTTATTTCTCTTCTATTTAAAAGTAGTTTTCTAGTTCTTAAAGGATCTTTATTATATATATTTCCAAATTCATAAGGACTTATATGCATACCATATATAAATACTTCTCCATTTTTTATATTTGCGTAACTATCTTTTAAATTCACTTTACCATTTTTTATTGATTTTATTTCAGTACCTGTTAAAACAATTCCAGCTTCATAAGTATCTTCTATTGTATAGTTATGTCTAGCAGTAGGATTTGTTGCCACTATTTTTTTCATAAAACCTCCGAAAATCTATTATTTTAAAAATCAATAATAATTATATCATGTTATTATATAAAAGGGAAGAATATGTATAAAATAATAATAAAATAGCTGGAAAAAGCAATGAACCAGCTATTTTAATAACTTTTTATAAAATTATTCATCATCTGAATCTATATATAAGTCATTTTTATTTCTTTGTTTCATATATGACCATAGAAGAATACCTATAGCGGCAGCTGTAAGAGCTACAATAACCCATGACCAAGTATTAGTTGTCATACCAGCTACTGTAATATCATCAGTTGTAGTTCTTGTTGCTGTATATCCACCATTATTGTTATCTGTAGTCATGCCTGCAGTCATAGAGTTTTCTGCATTGTTCATACCATTTCTCATATCATTCATAACATTTTGAGTCCCTTGACCTACAGTATTAAGTCCATTTTTTACTCCATTTGAAACAGTATTTCCTGCATTTTCTATCATATTCTCAGTGCCACCAACAAAGTTTCTTACGTTGTTTGTAACATTACCCATAGCAAATACTGGAACAGATATAGATATAAGTAAAATAGCTATGATGGAAATTAATAAAAGACTTTTTTTCATAAAAACCTCCTTAATAATTTATATTAAAATTCATTTTTAAAATTTGTATTTTAAAAAGCTTCTTTTTATATTATCTCTTATTTAAAATAAATTATACAAAAATAAACCATAAAAAAATCCAACTTAAAAAGTTGAATTTTAAAATCTTTATCATTTTTTATATAATTAAAAAAATTTACAAATTTTTTAATTATGATCTTAATCTAATTAATATTGCAATCGCAAGTAATATTAGTATAACTCCTACAGTTATCACTAAAATATTTAATATATTAGAAAAACTCATATTTTCTTGTGCAATACTGCTAACACTGGATGGGGCAGATGTGCCACTAATTGTGTCTGATTCAAAATTATCTATATTTTCCATAGTATTAGCATTTGCTGTATCATTTATATTATTGGCATTAATAGAGTTCCCATCTACTATATTCTCATTTGGATTTTCTAAATTCATATTTATATCTGTGGCAAAAGCTAAAGTTGTAGTAAAAGATAGTATTATAAACAAAGAAATTAAAGTTTTAAAAAATTTTGACATGTATTATCCCTCCATAAACAAAAAATGTTTTTAATCTTATGTTACATATATAATCATACACAAAAATAAATAAAAAGTCTAGTAAAATTATTAAATTTTTAATAAAAATTATCAAAAGTATATATTTACTGATACAAAATTTTTTGTGGTAAATTTATTTAGAAAATACTTGTCAAATACAAACCTTAATTATATAATATAGAATGTCTATAGGTGTGACGAAAAACCTAAATACAATTAAAAGGAAATATTAAGATGGAAAAAATAACAGGTTTGACTAATAAAGAAGTAGAAGAAAGAATAAAAAATGGACAAGTAAATAGTTCAAATACAAATAATTTAAAGTCCAATTGGCAAATAGTAAAAGATAATGTGTTTACTTTATTTAATTTGTTTAATTTAATAATTGCAATAGCACTTGCCTGCGTTCAGGCATATACAAATATGGTATTTATTCTAATAATTATTGTAAATGTTTTAATAGGAATAATACAAGAAATTCATGGGAAAAATTTAGTAAAACAATTAGCAATTCTAACAGCAGCTAAGACTAAAGTAGTGCGAGATGGGGAAGAAAAAGAAATAAATATAAATGAAATAGTGTTAGATGATATTATACTACTATCTCAAGGAGATCAAATTCCTTCAGATGCGTATATATTAGAAGGAGAAATTGAAGTAAATGAAGCACTTTTGACAGGTGAATCAGATACCATTTTAAAGAAACAAGAAGATAAACTATTGTCTGGAAGTTATGTAGTAAGTGGAAAATGTTATGCTAAAATTGAAAAAGTAGGAGACGATAATTTTGCAAATCAAATAATAAATGCTACTAAAAAACATAAAAAAGTAAACTCAGAACTTTTGAATTCGATGAAAAAGGTTACAAATTTTACAAGTTTTGTAATAATACCAGCAGGTGTAATATTATTTGTACAAGCATATATTTTTAGAGAAGTTAATTTACAACAATCAGTAATAGCAACAGCTGCGGCACTTTTAGGAATGCTTCCAAAAGGGTTTGTACTATTAACAAGTATTTCACTAGAAACAGGTGTAATAAAATTAGCTAAAAAGCAAGTTTTAGTACAAGATTTATATAGTGTAGAAACTTTAGCACATATTGATACTCTATGTTTAGATAAAACTGGAACAATTACAGAAGGAAAAATGAAAGTAATTGAAGTAGAAAAATACAATGAAGATATACTTCCAGACACTTTAGAAAATATAATGAATTCATATGTTAATGTAGCAGATGATAGCAATGCAACATTTATTGCTTTGAAAAATTATTTTAAAGGCGAAACTAAATACGAAAAAGTAAGTGATATATCATTTTCTTCTGAAAGAAAGTGGAGTAGTGTTACTTTTAAAGATTTAGGAACTATAATAGTAGGCGCACCAGAAAGATTAGTTACTAAGGCAAATATGGAGTTACCAGATAGTATTTTAAAAGCACAAGAAGATGGAAAAAGAGCATTATGCATAGGATATACAAAAGAAAATATGAATTCAGAAGAATTGCCAGAATTAACGATAGTTGCAGGAATAATTTTAGCGGATCCATTACGTAAAAATGCAAAAGAAATGCTTGGATACTTTAAAACACAATCAGTAGATATAAAGATAATCTCAGGAGATAATCCAATAACAGTTTCAACTATAGCTAAGAGAGCAGGTTTAGAAGATTACGAATCATATATAGATTTATCTACTTTAAGTTCAGATGCCGAGATAGTAGATATTGTTGATAAATATAGCATTTTTGCAAGAGTGCTACCACAACAAAAAAGCATTATAGTAAAAGCTCTTCAAGCAAAAGGTCATCAAGTAGCAATGACAGGAGATGGAGTAAACGACGTAATAGCTTTAAGAGAAGCTGATTTAAGTATTACTCTGCCAGAAGCAAATGATGCAGCAAAACAAGTATCACAAATAGTATTACTTAACCAAGATTTTAGTGTATTAAAAGACGTATTAATGGAAGGAAGAAGAGTAGTAAACAACCTTACTAGTGTTGCAAGAATCTTCTTTATAAAAACTATATATTCAGTACTTGTATCTCTATTCTGCATACTAACAAATACAGCATTTCCATTTATACCAATACAGATAACATTAATAGATTTAGTAATTGAAGCATACACCTCATTCTTTATATCATTCGAACCAAATAGCAAACCTGTTAAGGGAGTATTTTTACACACGGTTCTCAGAAACGCAGCACCGTTTGCAATAGTGATAGTATTAAATATAATATTCCTTACATACATGGGACCAGTACTTGGAATAGAACAAGGACCACTTGTAACAATAATGTACTTACTAATAGGATTTGTAAGTATAATGGCAGTACTAGAAGTTTGTATACCATTTAATAAATTACACGCATTTTTATTTAGTACAACATTTGTAGGCTTCTTTGTAGCAGTATATTTATTTAGAAGTATATTACATGTATCAGATATAACAATGAATGAACTTGGAATATTTATAGTATTTGCAATAATCAGTGCGATAGTACTTACAATAAAGCAAAAAATATATAAGAAGTTAGGATATTGAGCATAAAGATAGTGTGGACAAAAGGGACTACTTCCTTTTGTCCACACTATTTTTAACTTCAAGGGTAAACCACGGGTTCTACCCGTGGATAATTATAAAAATGGAACGAAATGTGTGTCTATCTGTTTTATAGTATGAGTTATTGGATGAATGAATTCTACTCTATATGCATGCAGAGCTTGCCTACTAACTAATTCAGAAGAGTTACCATACAAAGTGTCACCTAAAATAGGATGACCAATATAACTTAAATGTACTCGTATTTGATGAGTTCTACCTGTTTTTAAATTACATTTAACAATAGAATAATTATTATTTTCATTGTATTCTAAAACTTCATATTCTGTAATAGCAATATCTCCATCTTCTTTAACGCATCTTTCTATAATACTGTTTTCTTTTCTAGCTATTGGTGCATTTATAATGCCTTTTTCTTTTTCAAATTTTCCTTCACAAAGTGCAATATATTCTTTTTTAAATATACCTGTTTTCATCTGTTTTACTAAACATTCTTGTATGTATTCGTTTTTTGCAAATATTACAATTCCAGAAGTATTTTTATCTAGTCTATTTACTGGTCTAATTTTCTTTTTTAAATTAATAGAGTCGAAATAGTATCTAACTCCATTAGATAAACTATCTGTAAAGTGATCCATAGATGGATGCACTGGTATTCCAGCAGACTTATTTATTATTAACATTGCTTTATCTTCATAGAGTATATTTAAATCCATTTTAACCGGTACAATGTTGGAATTATCTTCTTCAAAGTCAATTAACACTTGAATCAAATCTCCAGTAGATATGCTACTATTAATATTTTCTACTTTGCCATTTACTAATATTTTGCTATTCTTTTTTAATTTTAATAGTAGTCTATCTGAGATATTAAAATATGCTTTAAGTAATTCTTTTAGATTAACATAATTGTCAGTCATCTCAATTTTTTTCTTTAATATCATAAGTTACTCCTATGCTAATAATTTTTCTACCTAAATATTATATCATAATAATTGTAATATATATACAAATATGATAAAATTTAAATGTATATGAAATTAGGAGATGTTTTAATGAAAAAGATATATATCGTGCTAACGTATTCTGGTACAACACTATCAAAAATAATAAAGCATTGGACGAAAGACGAGTTTTCCCATGTATCTATAGCTCTAGATGAAGATTTGCAAGAAATGTATAGTTTTGGAAGATTGCATCCATACAATCCGATTTCAGGAGGGTTTGTACATGAGAGAATTAATGAGGGAACATATAAAAGATTTTTTAGAACAAAAGCTTGTGTATATTCTATAGAAATAGAAGATCAGCAATTTGTAGATATTCGCAATACAATATATGCTATGTGGGAAAATAGAAAAAAATATAAGTTTAATATTATAGGGCTTTTAGCAATAGGCTTTAAAAAAGAAGTAAAGATACATAATTATTTTTATTGTGCAGAATTTGTAAAATATCTATTTGAAAAAGCAAATGTAAACTTAAATCTACCTAAAAAGATGATAAGACCAGAGAATTTTAAGGATATAGAGAATAAAGAACTTGTATATGAAGGTTTATTAAATAAATACAAGAAGAAAACATTACTAAAGGAATATATAGAAGTGCTAACATATAAGACGGCAAATCAAAATAAATAAAAATGGTGCGAGTAATGGGACTTGAACCCATACGCTTTTAAAGCACACGCCCCTCAAACGTGCCTGTCTGCCAGTTCCAGCATACTCGCATTTAATGAGAATATTATATAATATATATAGAAAAAAATCCAGTAGAAGAAAAATAAAATTAAATTTTTCTTCTTTTTTTTAAAAATCATAACCACCAGTTTTACTGGTGGTTATGATTTATAAAGTAAACTATGGTATAATAAAATAGGTAATTTAGATTAAAGTTGGTTATGTTTAAAGAGAAAAATCAAAATGAATTATTACTAACTTTAAAGTTAGTTTTTTATTGGAGGAAAAATGAAAAAGGAAATACTATATATAATTTTTAGACCTATATTTACATTTATATTTAAGATATATTATAATCCTACAATTATAAATAAAGAATATATACCTAAAAAAGGTGCTGCAGTTATAGCAGGAAATCATAAACACGCATTAGATCCTATTTTAGTAGATGTATGCACAAAGAGAGTAGTACATACACTTGCAAAAAAAGATTTACACGACGGAAAATTTGGTTGGTTTTTTAGAGCAATAGGTACAATACCAGTAGATTTAAAAGCAAAGCATAATAAACAATCATTAACAACTGCAATAGATTATTTGAAAAAGGATTCTTTAATAAATGTATCACCAGAGGCAAAAAGAAATTATACAAAAGAAATATTATTACCATTTAAAGTTGGTGCAGTTGTAATGGCACAAAGAACAAATTGTAAAATAGTTCCTTACTCAATAACAGGAGATTATAAATTTAGAAGTAAGAATTTAAAAATAACATTTGGTAAGCCGTTAGATGTTTCTAAAATGACAGTTGAAGAAGCAAATGAGTTATTATTTAATAAAGTGAAAAAATTATTGATAGATGCAGGAAAGTAGTGAATATATATGAAAAGTAGTAAAGTAAAAACTCCGTGGTATGATTTTTATGATGGAGTTAAACCTCATTTAGAATATCCAGATATTTCTATATATAATATGTTAGAAGATTCAATGAAAAATCGTGAGGATTATATTAGTTATAATTATTATGGAACAAAAAAGACATATAAAGAATTTATTGCACAAATAGATAAATGTGCAAGAGCTTTAAAAAGTTTAGGAATTAAAGCAACAGAAAGAGTTAGTATCTGTATGCCAAATACACCAGAGGCAATAATTGCATTTTATGCTATAAATAAAATAGGTGCAGTTGCTAATATGATTCATCCGTTATCAGCAGAAAATGAGATTAAATATTTTTTAAATATTTCTAAAAGTAAATATGTAATAGCAATAGATATTGCATTTAATAAGATAAATCATATTGCAAATGATACAAATTTAAAAAAGTGTATTGTTGTATCAGCAAAAAATTCAATGCCTGTTTATCTTAAAATAGGATACCAACTGACAAAAGGAAGAAAAATAAAATTAGAAAAAAGTGATTTGAATTTATCTTGGAATGATTTTATTAAATTAGGAGAAGATTACAATAAAAAAATAAAAAGTAATTTTAAAGGAAATAATGTTGCTGCAATTTTATATAGTGGTGGAACAACAGGGTATCCAAAAGGAATAGAATTAACTAACTTAAATTTTAATGCTTTGGCAATTCAAAGTTTTGAAGCCTGTCAGTGTTTAAAAGAAAAGGATAAGGTATTATCAATAATGCCAGTATTTCACGGATTTGGACTTGGAATTTGCATACATACTGTTCAATATTTTGGTGGAACAAGTATATTATTACCACAATTTAGTGCAAAGACATTTGATAAATTATTGAAAAAATATAAGCCAAATATAATAGCAGGTGTACCTACTTTGTATGAGGCACTATTGAAAAACAAAAATTTAGATGGATATGATTTATCATTTTTAAAATGTGTGATTTCAGGTGGGGATTCTCTTTCTATTAGTTTGAAAGAAAAAGTTGATACATTTTTGAAAGAACACGGTGCTAACATTCAAATAAGAGAGGGATATGGACTAACAGAATGTGTTACCGGAAGTTGTTTAACTCCAATGAATTATTATAGAAAAGGAAGTATAGGAATTCCATATCCAGATACATATTATAAAATTGTTAAACCTAATACAGAGGAAGAATTACCTTTTGGAGAAGAAGGAGAAATATTGATTAGTGGTCCTTCTGTTATGAAAGGATATTTGGATGATGAAAAAGAAACTAAACTAACGTTAAGAAAACATAAAGATGGTTTAACTTGGATGTACACAGGAGATTTAGGTTATATGGATAAAGATGGATTTATCTATTTTAAACAAAGGTTAAAAAGAATGATAATAAGTTCTGGATATTGTCTGTATCCACAATACATAGAAAATATTATTGATTCACATCCAAAAGTTCTTATGTCTTGTGTAATTGGAATAGATCATCCTTATAAAGTTCAAGTTGCAAAGGCATTTATTGTATTAAGAAATGGTTATACTGCTGATGATGAATTATTAAAAGAAATAAAAGAACATTGCGAGAAAAATTTGGCACGATATTCGTGGCCAACTGAATATGAATTTAGAAGTGAATTGCCTAAAACATTAGTAGGGAAAATAGCATATTCTAAACTTGAAGAAGAAGAAAGGGGTAAAAATGAAAACAAATAAATTAACAGTTCTTCTTATTCATCCAGAAATTTCAAGAACTAAATATAATTTTGTTGGAATAATTGAAAATGAATGTTTAGAACTTGAATATATTTCTGCACTTTTAAAAGAAAAAGGTCATAATGTGGAAATATATGATGGACAAGTAGAAAAGAAAACTGTAACAACAAAAATAAAAGAATGTAATCCTGATATTGTATATGTATGTGGTAGAACAAGACAAGAAAACTTTATGCTAGAATATTGTAATGAAGCAAAAAAATACAATAAAGAAATAATAACAATAATTGGTGGTTTACACGCACAATTATGTTATGAAAGAATGTATAAAGACTTCGTAGATTACATTTTAACAACTTTTGATATATATAAAATATTAGATATAATAGATTATCATTTTAGTAATAAAAAGGTTGATTTAGATAACATAGAGGGCATTTGTTATAAAAAAGATAATTCTTGGGTAAAGAATAAACAATGTGCTTTTGATATAAATAAATTACCTTTACCAGATAGAACATATTTTTATGAACATCCTAAAAATTATAGATATTTGGAATTAGAACATTCAGCTTGGGTAAGAACTGCTTATTGTTGTCCATATCGTTGTAAATTTTGCCATAGAAATAAAATGAATATGGGAAAATATGTATGTAGAGATATTAAAGATGTAGTAGAAGAAATTGAAAATATCAAATCAGATAATATCTATATTGTAGATGATGACTTTTTGTTTAATAAAGCTAGATTATATGAGTTTATTAAATTGATAAGAGAAAAAAATATTAAAAAGAAATATATTTGCTATGGTAGATCAGATTTTATTGCTAAAAATGAAGAATTAATGTCTGAATTAAAAGATATTGGATTATATTATGTTTTAGTTGGTTTAGAGGCAATAAATGATAATCAACTTCTAGACTACAATAAAAACTCTAATGTTACAAACAATGTAAAAAGTATAGAGATTTGCAATAAACTAGGTATAAATATAATGGGAATGTTTATTGTGGATTTAGATTATACACCAAAGGATTTTAAAATATTGTATAAATGGATTAAAAATCATAACCTAAAACATATTGCTATATCTATATTTACACCAGAGATGGGAATAGAAACTTATGAAATGTATAAAGATAGACTTATTACAGACAATCCATCACATTGGGATTATTTACATTTAGTTGCCAAGCCTACTAAAATGAGTGTAAAAAGATATTATTTTAATTATTATAAATTACTTATTAAATTGTTTTTGAAAGCCAAAAGAGAGGGAGTTTATGATTTTATAGACTATGGGGACTATATAATGTCATTTGTTAAAAATATCTTTAAAACGAAAAGGAGTAATGATGATGAATAAAAAACAAGAAACAGAAAATAAAGTTAAAAAAATAATTCCTAGTAAATTAGAAACAGGATTTCAACAATTATTATATAAAACAATAGGAAAACATATTCCAAAAAGTATGACACCAAATCAAGTGACTTTAATAGGTGCAATAGGTGGTTTAATTGGAATTATATGTGCGTTTTTATCAAAAATAAATCCATTATTTTTAATAGGAACAATATTTGGACTTTTATGCCATTTGATTTGTGATGATTTAGATGGTTATGTTGCTAGAACGAGAAATATGACTTCTACTGCTGGGGGATATTTTGATTTATTAACTGATATATTACATATAACATATTTAATAATTGCACTTGCATTTGCAGGATTTGTAAGTTTTGAAATTTCAATATTTTTAGTTCCAGTATATGCTTTAATTATTTTTACTGCTATGAACTATATATTATATTTAAAAGAATTTTTATTTCCAAGATTAGGACCGATAGAAACACATTTGTTTTTTGTAGTTTTATGTATTGGTAGTATGGTATTAGGAACAAATGATATTATAAATATAAATGGTTTTGGATTAAAGTTTGCAGATGTTGTATTTATAGTAGGTGGAATACCTATGTATTATGAAATGATTAGATTACAAATTCAATTATTTAAAAGGTTAAGTAAAAAAGATGAAGAAGAAAGAAAATCAAAATAATTATATTTATGTGGTGTTAGTTAAGGCACTAACAGGATTAGGAAAGTTTGCTAGATTAACTAGCAAGTATGACTATACTCATATTGCCGTTTGTTTAGATGAGAATTTAGATAAATTTTATACTTTTTCCAGAAGAAAACATTATTCTCCTTTTGATTGTGGCTATATGGTAGAAACATTAGATTGTTATGCTTTTGGTAAAAATAAAAATGTAAAGTTAAAAATTTTTAAAGTGCCAGTATCAAAAGTAAATAAAGAAAAAATAGAAGAATATATAAATAAAGTATCTAACGATTCAAGCTATATATTTAACTTCTATTCTATGATTACAATGTCAATTTGTCACGGATTTAAAGTTTATAAAGCACATAATTGTATGTCTTTTGTTAGTGAAATTATAGAGTTATCAGAGGCAGTTAATATGTCAAAGCCTTATTATAAATACAATATTAAGGAAATAGATGAATTGCTATCTGAATATTTATATAAGGAAGATTTTTTTGAAAAGAAAAAGATAGAAACGAAAGACTATATGAATTATGTTGGGTTAATAAAAAACACTTTATATTTTATAAAATTGAATAGCAAACTTATTTATAGGATAATAGCGAAAGGAAAAGAGAAAGATGAAAAGTAATTCTAAAAAATTTACAGAATATGCTTGGAAAATGCTTTTGAGTTTTGGCTTTGTATATTTATTTTTCTATAATGGAAGACAAAATATCAATTTGGTAATGACTCAAATGGCAGAAGATTTTGGATCAACAACAACTGCTATTGGTGTTATTTCATCTTCGCTATTCTGGTGTTATGCTTTTGGGCAATTAGTCAACGGAAGACTTGGTGCATATTTTGGATATAAGAAATTTATGATAATTGGCATTGTAATGTCCACTATTATGAATATTTTAATTTCATTTCAAAGTTCAATATTAGTAATATCTATACTTTGGGGATTAAATGGTTATTTTCAATCTATGGTTTGGGCAAATGGAATAGGAGTTTTAAACAAATGGTGGACGAAAGAAAAAAGAGGATTTGCGACAGGTATTGCAACGGCTTTTTCTGGTTTAGCACAAGTTGTTACATATTTGAGTGTATCATTATGTATAGGATTATTCCCAGAATTAGGGTGGAGAGCAGGATTTAGATTTCCTATAATTCCAATTTTGTTTTTACTAATTCCATTTTGCATTTTATTTAAGGAAAAGCCAGAAGATGTTGGATTAAAGCCAATTATAAAAGAGAAAAATAAACAAGCTGAAAGAAAAAATTTCTTTTATCCTTACAAAAAACTTTTTAGCAAACCTAAAATGATTTTGTTTTGTATTATTTCTGCAATAGCAGGAATTGGAAGATATGGACTTTTAACTTGGATACCAACTTATTTTATGGAATCAATGGGACTTTCTATTAAAGAGGGAATATTCAGTTCAATTCTTTTGCCGATAGGACAAGCACTTGCAATGTTTGTATTTCCTTTTCTTACTGATAAATTATTTAAAGGTAAAAGAGAGCCAATGTTAGCGTTAGCATCAATTTTAACATTTATTAGTATGATTACTTTTCCGTTTATACATTCACAAAGTATAGCGTCAATAGTATTATTTATAGCAGGAATTTTCAGTATGATTACTGGTGTTATCTGGTCAGTAGCAGGAGATATAGGTGGTAGTGAATATTCATCAACTGCAACAGGCATACTAGATTGGTCTGTTTATATGGGGGCTGCAATTCAAGCATTTATATTTGGATTAGTAAAAGATACGTTTGGTTGGAGTGCGATTTTTATTACAATAGGATGTTTATATATTGTAATACTTGCTTTGACTATTGTATCAAGTAGAATTAAGGAGTGTGAACAAAAATGAAAGCAATAATATTTAATTCGGGATTAGGAAGTAGAATGGCAGGACTTACTGAAAATAATCCAAAATGTATGGTTAAATTATATAATCAAGAAACTATATTTGAAAGACAAATAAGAATACTTAGTGCTTGTGGAATAAAAGATTTTATCATTACAACCGGACCATTTAAAGAACAATTATATGAAGTAGCAAATAAATTTGAGAATTTAAATTTTCAGTTTGTTGCTAATGATGATTATAAAAATACTAATTATATTGTATCAATGAATAATGCTTATGATTATTTAGATGATGATGTATTGTTACTACACGGGGATTTAGTTTTCAATAAGAATTTAGTAATTAAGTTATTAAAAAATGAAAATAAATCTGTATGTCTTTATAATGAAAAAAAAGCATTGCCTGAAAAAGATTTTAAAGGAAGATTTAAAGATAATAAGTTATTAGAAGTATCAGTAAACATATTTGATAATGATTGTTATGCTTTTCAGCCGTTATATAAATTAGATAAAAAAGATTTACAATTATGGAAAGATAAAGTTGCTGAATTTGTTAAAAATGGAAATGTAAAGGTATATGCTGAAAATGCTTTAAATGAAATTACTGATAATATGAATATATATGGAATGTCATATAAAGATGATTACATAGATGAAATTGATAATGAAGAAGATTATAATAGAGTTTCTTCGGAAATAAAAGAGTTTGACTATAAAGAACAAAGCATTTAATTCTAGAACTCACATTTCTACAATTTTTTGCAGAAATTATAGAAAAAAATTTCTTTTTGTATTATAATGGATAATAGGAGAAGGATCATTATGAAAAAGAAAACTTTATTTATTGTTTTAGGGATAATTTTAGTTTTAGTAATCGGTGGAATTGCACTATTCTCATCTCTAAATAAAGAAAAAGAATCTATGACAGCTAGTGAATTCAAAACATTGATGGAGGGGAAAGGATTTGTTGTTTCAGATGCAACTAGCCAATTCTCACAATATGATTATGTTGAACAAGTTTATGTAGCAGCACCAAGTGATTATTCTTACAAAATTGAATTTTATGAACTTTCTGATGTTGAATATGCTACAATGTTTTACAATAACAACAAATCAATTTTTGAATCTTCAAAAGGTAATGCATCAGGTGAAACAAGTGTAAGTATGAAGAATTACTCTAAATACTCTTTATCAACTGGTGGTAAATTCAAAGTTGTTTCAAGAATAGACAACACAGTTGTATATTTAAATGTAGATTCTAATAATAAAGATGCAGTAAAAGATTTACTAGATGAATTAGGATATTAAAAATAATTACATTATTAAGGTAGAATAATTAGGTTATTCTACTTTAAATTTTTTATAATCAAGAAAGCGGAATAAATTCCGCTTTCTTGCTTTTAAGATTTATTTAAGTAACTTTATTTATAATTCCAAATGAAAATTTACTTAAAACCATATCAAGAAAGGAATTATAAATATGCTTGAAGCAAATAAAGGTAAAGAATTAGAAATTGAGGTAGAGGGGAGTAAATACTATAGGTATGCAATAAAAACTCATTATGTACAAATTGGAGAAGACTATATAGATATTATAGAGATGTATGTTAAGCCAGTATATAAAGAAGGAAATTTTATATCAATAAGTGAAAAAATAATATCATTATGCCAAAAAAGAATTATATACAAAAAAGATATGAAAGTAAGCTTATTAGCAAAATTTTTATCTAAATTTGCCATGAGAAGTGATGCTGGAATTGGAGTGGATAGTCCATATAAAATGCAAGTAGCTATTGATTTATGTGGCTCATTAAAAGTTATATATGCAGCAATTATTGCAGGAATAGGAATAAGTGATGAAGGACTAAAAAGAATATTTGATAGATTCTATAGAGAAGATAAGGCTAGAACTAGAAAAACAGGAGGAACAGGGCTTGGACTATCTATAGCACATACTATAGTAACTAGACATAAAGGAAGTATAAAAGCTATGCATAATACACCAAAAGGATCTATATTTTTAGTAAAGATATAAATAAAGCAGTTAAATTAATAAAATAATAAAAATAAAGTTAATGAAATAATACTTGAAATAAATAAACATTAAATATATAATACTATTCAGTAAAATAATAAGAGGAGATGCTCGTATGAAAAGAAAAATTTTAAATATTTTATTAGCTTTATTTTTATGCTTTATTTGTATATTTACTTTAACAGGTTGCGGAGAAGAAAAAACAAATAACGACATAGCAACAGTAAATGATACAGAAAATAGTGGAGGGGTTAGTTTGAATCCTGAACTAGAAGGTGTATGTGCATTTGCAAGTAAGAAAGACAAAGACGGAAACAACAGCATAATTGCTTTAAAACAAGACGGAACAGAAGTAAAAATATTAGATGAGCCAAAAACAGAAAATGGTTTATCTAATTATGGTGCAATGGACTATAGCTATGGAAAGTTATATCTACAATCAGGAACAGAGTTTTTTGCTATTGATTTAAATAAAGGAGATGGAAATTATAGTCTAGAAAGTGTATATAAACTTAACTCAGATATTGACTGGGTATGGAATATAATGTATGTATATGATGGCATTATATATTTTAATCAAGGGGAAGAAGCATTATCATGTTATGATATCAAAACTAAAAATTTAAGAAATATAGATGCATCTTTAGGAGATAATGGCTATTTTAAAATAGATAAAGAAAATGCAGATATATATTCTTGTACAAATAAAATTTTTAGAGATATTGGTGGTGTTATAGAAAAATATGATATTAAAACAAAAGAAACAACAGAGATAATACGTGAAGAATTTAAAAGCTTGGACGAAGAAGGATCAGTTAGGCTATATTTAGGGCCACTAACAGATAATGGTTTCATAGTATTAAAAAACGGATTTGGCGAAGAAAATGGAGGACAAGACTTTACAAAAGTTTATGAATATAATATTCAAACAAAAGAATATAAGTTATTAGACCAAAATGTATCTTATGATTATTCTGTTTCTACATGTGTTTTTGATAATAACAAACTATATTATATAACAACTAAAGGAACTTATCCTATGATGGCAGACAATTTAAAAGTATATAATTTTGAAAACGGAGAAATAAAAACGATAGGAGAAGATTATGAAAGAATAGATAGAATATATAATTTGCCAAACAATAAATTACAAGTACAAATTAGTGGAGGACAGGACATATCAACTGACTATAGTAAAACATATATAGTTGATAAGGACAGCTTAGAATTAACAGAAGTTGATTATTCTTTCAATTATTATGATGAAATAGAGGAAGGTTCTGATAATTATACAGAAGAAACAACAGCAGGAGAAAACGAAACAAACAATAATGTTATTTCAAAGGAAGATTTAGTAGGAACATGGCATTTAAAAGATACAAACAGTGTTGAATATAGTGTTGGTATGCTATATGGAACAGGAATAAGTTATTCTTCTAATGATATTGTATTTAATGAAGATGGAACATATACTTTCGGAATTGCTTTATCTTTTTCAGAAAAAGGAAATTACGAAATACAGGGAGATACAATTAAATTAACAAATATAGAGCAAATAGGAAACCCAAGTGATCGTGGACCAGAAGAAGAACTTAAAATAAGAAAAGAAGATGGAATATATAAAATAATTTTTGAAGAGCATCCTGTAGATTATAGTAGTGGCAAAGCAGGAGAAGAACTAACAGTAGAAGTTAGGTTTGAAAAGGAATAATTTTACAAGTTAAAATTAACTCGTGATTTATAATAAATTTATTAACAAATATTTACATTTAAAAATCAATGTGATAAAATCATCTTGACAAATTAATCTACAACATAAGAAAAAAACTATATATACAATATAGTTAATGTAAAATATAGGAGGGGTATATAATGAAAAAAACTACAAAATTATTACAAGTATTATTCTTAATAGTAGTATTTGTAATGGCATCTACAAGTTCTTACTATGTAAAAGCAGCTGACATAGTGGCACAAGGAGATTGTGGAGATAATATTACATGGACTCTAGATAGTGAGGGAACACTAACTATTTCTGGAAGTGGAGATATGTATACAGATGATAAGGCAGTATCTCCTTGGATAGACTATAAAGATCAAGTAACTAATGTAGTTTTCAATGGAGAAATTACATACATTTCAGCTCGTGCATTCCAGGAACATACAAATTTAAAATCAATAACATTACCAGATTCAGTTACTGAAATTGGATTAAGAGCATTTGCAGAATGTCCTAATTTAGAAACTGTAAATATGCCTAAAAATTTAGTACAAATAGGAATGGGTGCATTTATAAATTGTACTGCACTAAAATCAATTGAGTTGTCAGAAAGATTAATGTATATTGGGGAATATGCATTTGATGGTTGTACAGCATTAAAAACATTAACTGTTAAGTCTGACATTGCACTTTTTGATGAAAGAAATGTATTGCCAAGTACACTTGAGCAAATATACGGATATAAATATAGTGGTGTATACTATTATGCAAGACACAACGGCGTTAATTTTACAGATTTAACAACAAATGAAACTTATACAGGACAAATTTCTAATGAAAGTTATTTAGAATTATTACCAACAGAAAATCTAATACTAGGAGTAGTACAAAACCATAGTAATTATGGTAATCCTAGCCAAGAATCTTTAGAATTCTGCAATGAAAAAATTACTGAAAATGAAACATATCAAGAAATGAAAGCTTTAGTTGATGAACTTACAGCAGATTGTACTACAGAAAAAGATAAAGCAAAAGCAATCACTTTATGGGTAATTCAAAATATGAGAGATGGTGGTAGAATAGGTGCATCAGCAAGTACAACTTCAATCTATGCAATATTTGAAGAATTATCTGGAAATTGTGAATGTTATACAATGCTTACAAACTATATGTTATTTTTAGCTAATATTCCAACAGCTACAGTAAGAAACTTAACTCATGAATGGTCAGTAGCATTTGTAGACGGTGAATGGATATATATTGATACAACTCATAACAGATTTGACAGTTATGATTCAGAAGCTTATGAAGTATTATTTGCATACAATGATGGAATGTATTTAATAAGTGATCCTGCCGATGGAATGAAATTAGTTAAAACATTAAATATTAGTACAGAGTGTGAGCATTTGAATATAACAACACACAAAGCTGTGGATTCAACATGTTTAGTACAAGGACATGGAGAATATGTAACATGTGACGACTGTGGAAAAGTAATAGAAGGTTCAGATGCTAAACTCCCTTTAGCAGACCATAATTATGGAGAATTAATTCCAGAAGTTGAAGCAGAACACGACAAAAATGGAATAAAAGATGGAGTGAAGGCACATTATAAATGTTCTGTATGTGGAAAATTATTTAATGAAAATAAGGTCGAAGTTACAGAAGAAGATTTAGTAATTAAAGAGCCAGGACATAGCTATGGAGAAAATTGGGCTAATGATCCTGACTACCATTGGAAAGAGTGTGGCTGTGGAAATATAATGACAAAAGAACCACATAGTGGAGGAGAAGCAACTTGTACAGAACAAGCAACTTGCGAAGTATGTGGAGTAGAATATGGAAATTTAGATGAAAACAACCATAAGAATACAAAAACAGAAAATGCAAAAGAAGCTACTTGTCAAGAAGAAGGATATACTGGAGATACAGTATGTGAAGATTGCGGTAAAACAATACAAACAGGAACAACAATATCAAAAACAGAACATAAAGGTGGAGAAGCAACTTGTATAAATAAAGCGGTTTGTGAAGTATGTGGAGTAGAATATGGAGATTTAGATGAAAATAACCATAAGAATACAAAAACAGAAAATGCAAAAGAAGCTACTTGTCAAGAAGAAGGATATACTGGAGATACAGTATGTGAAGATTGCGGTAAAACAATACAAACAGGAACAACAATATCAAAAACAGAACATAAAGGTGGAGAAGCAACTTGTATAAATAAAGCGGTTTGTGAAGTATGTGGAGTAGAATATGGGGATTTAGATGAAAACAACCATAAGAATACAAAAATAGAAAATGCAAAAGAAGCTACTTGTACAGAAGATGGATATACTGGAGATACAGTATGTACAGATTGTGGTAAAACAATACAAACAGGAACAACAATATCAAAAACAGGACATAAAGGTGGAGAAGCAACTTGTATAAATAAAGCGGTTTGTGAAGTATGTGGAGTAGAATATGGAGATTTAGATGAGAATAACCATAAGAATACAAAAACAGAAAACGCAAAAGAGGCTACAACAGAAACAGAAGGATATACTGGTGATACATATTGTCTTGATTGTAATAAATTAGTAAAAAAAGGAGAAGTTATTCCTGTATTAACTCCAGAGCCAGAAGAACCAACAATTGATGACGAAAAAGATGAAGTAAAACCAGTAGAGGATGAAAAAGAAAACACAGATGAGGCAAAACCTCAAACAAGTGACAATAGTAATATGACATTATGGATAAGTTTACTTGCTATTTCAGGAATTAGTTTTGTAGCAATTGCAAAATGCAACGTAAAAAGAAAAGTAAGCAAACATTCAAAATAATATTAATAATTTTATTAATAATTATAATTGTAGCTATAATTGCTATAGCTACAATTAGCATATTAAAACCTGTAGATGAATTGCAAGGAACATTCAGATATAACGAAAGTGTTAAATATGAATTTAATGGAAAAGGCAAAGGTGCAATGTATGACAATGAAACAGAGTACAAATATGCATATTCAGTAGATGGAAATATATTAAAAATAGATTTTAAAGATGAAGCCATTTATGATGCTACATATACATTTAATATAACTGACAATACTCTAACATTAATAGGAGGAGAAGGCACAACAGGTGGAGAATATGTATTAGAAAGAGAAAGTAACTAATTTCAAAAAGCAAATAAATTATTATGTTGCACGATTAACTTAAGCATTGTGCAACATTTTATTATATATTCTGAAATTGAAAGGAATAAAATGAATAGAACAATTAAATCTATACTTCTTATTATCTGCTTAGCTATATTTATATTATCAGCATATAATATATATAAATATATAAAAGAAGAAAAAACAAGTAAAAAGTATAACAATGAGCTTATTGAAAAGGCTATTAGCAAAGTATCTGATAATAATAAAACAGCAGACGAAGAAAGTAAAAAAAGTGAATATGAATTACCAATTAATATAGACTTTGATATACTACAACAAGAAAATGAGGATATAGTTGGATGGATTTATCTAAAAGATTCTACAATAAATTATCCGGTTGTTCAAAGTAATGATAATAATTATTATTTACATAGATTAATAAATGGTGAATATAATACAGCTGGAAGTATATTTATGGATTATCGCAATAAATCTAATTTAGAAGATAATAACACAATTATATATGGTCATAATATGAAAAATAACACAATGTTTGGATCATTACAAGAATATAAGAGTCAAGAATATTATAATAATCATAAAATAATATATTATTTTACACCAGAAAAAAACTATATTATTGAATTGTTTGCAGGTTGTACTGTTTCAGTTGAATCAGATATTTATAACTTGAGTGATATAGATGAAGCAAAAATAGCAGATATAATTAATAAGTCAGATTTTATGAGTGAAATAGATATAGAAAAAAATGATAAGATAATAACCCTATCAACATGTGCTTATGATTATAGTGGTGCTAGATATGTTGTGATGGGAGTATTAAAGGAAATAAGTTAAAATAAGTCTGTAAAGGGGAGATTAAAATGAAAAATAGAATGATAAAAACAGTAACTATAATATTAGCAATAACAATGTTATTACTATTAACAGGCTGTGGCACTACAGAAAATATCAAGGCTTTACAAGAAGCTAAATTTCATAATTGGAGTGGAGAAACGGAGTACACATATAAACAAGTTATGGATATGGTAATGAATAATGTAAGCTGGAGTGAATATAAGGAAGATGAAGAAATTTATATAAGAGTAAAGGGAATAGAAAAAAGTACTGGGAATAATATTGAAATAGTATACAGTAAATATGGTGATACGTTTAAAAGGGAAGCTACTTTGGTAAATGGAGAAGATGAAGGTAGTACATATTATAATAGCATGTTTACAGATATACATTAAGACATAATTTGAACATAAAAGTATAACATATACCAAAACACCTCATATAATATTATGAGGTGTTTTTATGAGCTATTCAGATAGAGAACTAATTGCAAGGCTTATTGAATGTGAAGCAGGAGGAGAAGGAGATAATGGAATGAAAGCTATTGCAACTGTGATAATGAATAGAGTAAATGCTGCAGAAGGAGAATATGCTAGAGTATCACAAGGAGGAAGCATACGAAATATAATATTTCAAGAAGGACAATTTGATTGTGTAAGAGAAACTCTAGGAGGGGCATACAATCCACAAAACATATATAATATGAATCCGACTGACATACATTATGAAATAGCAGACTGGGCTTTAGCTGGAAACAAATTAAACGAAATAGGAGAGTGCTTATGGTATTTAAACCCGTTTAGACCAACTTGCGGAAGTACATTTCCATCAAATGGCTCTGGTACATTTCACACAAGAATTGGAAATCATTGCTTCTATAGACCTACAGAAGCATATGCAAATACTTAACTGTAAAATAAAAGAAGGAGGTAAAAATGGAAAATAATAAGATTGAAAACAGGAATGTTGATATTAATCAAAATTCTCCTGAAATTTTAACAAATAACATATATACGCCAGCATTTTTAAGAGAAAATATAGGAAAACTTATGAGAGTAGAATTTTTAATAGGAACAAACAGTTTAGTGGATAGAACAGGAATATTAATAGACGTAGGTGCAAGCTATATATTATTACGTGCGTTAGAAAGTGACGTTATAACATATGCAGATATATATTCAATAAAATTTATAACTATCTCTAATTTACCATACAATATGTTATATAACTTTAATAGCAATAATTTTTAAAAATAAATAGTAATAAATTTTAAAAATAAATGTTAACAATTTTTAATTTCTTTGATATAATTTAATAAGTTTTAAATTATAGGGGTGTTTCTATGAAGAAAGAAAAAGTAAATAAAGAGAGAAAAAAAGAAAATAAAGCAGTAAAAAACAAATTAATTTTATGTTCAATAGGAACAATTTTGGGCTTGATTAAAGTACCAGCTTTATTTTTGTTAGAACAGGTAATAGGGTTTTCTAATTGGATTTCATTTGCATATATAGTTATATATTATATAGCATTTAGATTCTTGATATTAGGAATACAAAAAGTTCTAGTGAGTACAAAAGTATTAAAATATACTCCTGATGATTTTTCTATGTATAGTTCTGACAAAAAAATAAGAGAAGAATATAACATAAAATATAAAATGAGTATGGACAGATTTTATTCAAGATTATGTTATATGATTTGCTATTTAACTGTTTTTATAGTATCAGCATCAATATGGGGAAATGTAGGCGTAGGAACAGCTATATTCTTGGTACTACTATTAAATATTCCTTTAATAATAGCATCAAAGCCACCAATAAAATCTTATCATACTTATTATTCTGGAAATGGATCTTATACAAATAGTAACTATTATACTAGTTCAAGTAACTCAAGTAGTTCAAGCTATTTTAATAATGATAATAAAAAGAAAGATGAACCTTCTTTAGGCGACGTTTCTACAAGCTATTTCAAAAATGGAGATAGTGCTACTTCAATGCAAATAGGAGGAACACTTAAAGATTATACAGGAATATCAAGTATAGGTGAAGTAAGAGATAAATATGGAAGAAAAGTAGGAACATCAACTACTTATGACCTAGGTTATGGAATATCAACAACTGTATACAAAGATAAAGATGGCAATAAAGTAGAAGAAACAAAAATTAAATGGTAAACAAAAACCAAAAAATACTTGTACTTTTCTTAAATAACATATATAATATATGTGTTACTTTGAATTTAAGGGAGGTACAATTTTTATGGCTTTTATAGACGATATAAAAAATAAAGCAAAACAAAGTATAAAAACAATAATATTAACAGAAAGTGAAGACAAAAGAGTATTAGAAGCAGCAGAAAAAGTAAAAAAAGAAGGATTTGCTAATGTTATTCTTATAGGAAATGAAGAAGAAGCAAAAAACAAAGCAAAAGAAAATAATATAGATATTTCAGGAATACCAGTTATAAATCCAGAGACTTCAGAAAAGTATGAAGAATATGTAAATTCTTTTTATGAATTAAGAAAAGCAAAAGGTATGACAGTAGACAAAGCAAGAGAAATGCTAAAAGACAATATGTACTTTGGAACAATGATGGTAAAAATGGGAGATGCAGATGGATTAGTATCAGGTGCTTGCCACTCAACAGCAAATACATTAAGACCAGCACTTCAAATATTAAAAACTGCACCAGGAACAAAACTTGTATCAGCATTTTTCTTAATGGTAGTTCCAGATTGTAAATATGGTGAAAACGGAATATTCGTATTTGGAGATAGTGGCTTAGTTGAAAATCCAACAGCAGATGAGTTATCAGAAATAGCAATATCTTCAAGCAAGAGCTTTGAGCAACTAGTAGGGAAGGAAGCAAAAGTAGCATTGCTTTCATATTCTACTTATGGAAGTGCACATTCTGAACTAACAGAAAAAGTTATAGAAGCTACAAAGTTATTAAAAGAAAAGATGCCAGATTTAATTTGCGATGGAGAATTGCAATTGGATGCTGCAATAGTTCCAGAAATTAATGCAAGTAAAGCACCAGGAAGTCCACTAAAAGGCGAGGCAAACACTTTAATATTCCCAAATTTAGATGCTGGAAATATAGGATATAAATTAGTTCAAAGACTAGCAAAAGCAGAGGCATACGGACCATTATGTCAAGGCATTGCAAAACCTGTAAATGATTTATCAAGGGGATGCAACAGCGACGACATTGTTGGTGTAGTTGCAATTACTGCTGTACAAGCTGGAAATCAATAAAATATTAACTTACGATATAATTTATTTATATAAATACATAAAATATAATTTTAGGAGGTTTTTAAATGAAAGTTTTAGTTGTAAACTGTGGAAGTTCATCTTTGAAATATCAATTAATTGATATGGAAACAGAAGAAGTAATGGCAAAAGGATATTTAGAAAGAATAGGAATAGATGGTTCTTTCTTAACTCATAGAGTAGGAGAAGGAAAATACAAAATAGAAAAAGAAATAAAAAACCATAAAGACGGTTTAGAGCTTGTAATAGAGCAATTATTACATAAAGATTATGGAGTTATAAAAGATTTATCAGAAATAGATGCAATAGGACATAGAATAGTACATGGTGGAGAAAAATTTACAAAGTCTGTATTAATAAATGATGAAGTAATAAAAGGAATAGAGGAAGCAATAGAATTTGCACCATTACATAATCCAGCACATTTACAAGGAATTAATGCATGTATAGAAAAATTACCTGGTAAGCCAAATGTTGCAGTATTTGATACAGCATTTCATCAAACAATGCCTGAAAAAGCATATATGTATGCGATACCTTATGAATATTATGAGAAATATAAGATTCGTAAGTATGGTGCACATGGTACATCACATAAATTCGTATCAAATAGGGTGGCAGAAATGATAGGAAAACCAATAGAGGATTTAAAAATAATTTCTTGCCATTTGGGACAAGGCGCTAGTCTTTGTGCTATAGATGGTGGAAAATCAATAGATACTTCTATGGGCTTAACACCGCTTGCAGGTGTTCCTATGGGTTCAAGATCAGGAGATGTGGATCCATCTGTTTTAACATATTTAATGGATAAAGAAAGTATATCACCTGCAGAAATGAACACTATACTTAATAAAAAATCAGGAAAATTAGGACTTTCTGGAGTAAGTATAGACGATAGAGATGTAGAAGCTGCAGCAAAAGAAGGAAATAAGAGAGCACAGCTTGCTATAGATAACTTTGTATATCAAGTAGTTGGATATATAGGAAGATTCGTTGCTCAAATGAAAGGCGTTGACGTTATAACATTTGAGGCAGGAATAGGAGAAAATGGTATAGGTGTAAGAAAAGAAATATGCGATTATCTAGGATATTTAGGAGTAAAAATAGATGATGAAAAGAATAATTGCAGAGGTAAAGAAATAGAAATAAGTTCGCCAGATTCTAAAGTAAAAGTATATGTAGTTCCAACAAACGAGGAGTTAATGATAGCTAGAGAAACAATGGAATTAGCAAAATAAAATATCAAATAGTTTTAAGCACTAAATAGTAGCGTAAAAAATATAAGCAGACTATTTAATGCTTATTTTAAATATATGCATATAGAGAAATAAAAGGAGATAAAAAACATGATAGTAAATAGCTGCAACTACCAAGAAGAAAAACTACAATTTGTTAAAAACGAACAACGGACAAAATAGTCGGAAATATAGAGAATGTTAAAAACAGCAAGAGAGATACAAATATTGAATTATTAAGAATTATTGCAATGTTAATGGTTATTTCATTACATGCAATCAATAATGCATTACTATTTAGAGATGCTAATTTAAGCATGTACAATACTATTTTATTAAGATTTGTAGATACTCTTTCACAGGTAGCAAATGGCACTTTTCTTATTATATCTGGATATTATATGATTGAGAAAAGAATGAATATAAAGAAAATATTTTGCTTATGGGGTAAAGTATTGTTCTATTCAATATCAATATATGCAATATGTAGCTTATTTTTAAAGATTAAAACATTTACGTATGAATCCTTTTTGCCAATTCTGTCAGGGCAATACTGGTTTATAAGCGCATATATAGTATTATACTTTCTATCGCCAATACTTAATATGTTAGGAAATAAGTTAAATCAAAAACAATACAAATATTTTATGGTGACTATGCTTATTCTTTTAGGTATAATAGAAGTAATATTTAATAAATCAGGCACATTATCAGGAACTATGCTTCCGGTAACTATGTTGTATTTCATAGGTGGATATATTAAGAAATTTGTGAAGCCAAAAAATAAACAATATTATTTTATAAAATATGTTTTACTTGCAAGTATATTTACTTTAATATTTATAACATTGTCTATTATAGCAAACATTATTCCAACAGCATATAAAAACATAATATATTTCCTATCAGCATTTAGAGAATATAATTGTTTAATAATAGTAGTAATGACTATATTTATATTTTTAAAATTTTTAACCATTAAAATAAATTCTAAAACTTTAAATAAGATTATTACTTTAATAGGACCATCTATTTTTTCTATCTATATAATACATTATAATATAAATATAAGAGATTATATCTGGGTTGCATTAGGTGCACAAAATCACATAAATGCATGGTATTTCGTACCATATTTATTATGTTTAATAGTATTAGTGTTTTTAATTTGCTTAGTTATTGACCTATTAAGAAGAGGGATTTATTTTCTATTAAAGAAAATCCCATTTGTAGAAAGATTAATATCCAAACTTAATGAAAATATATGTAAATTGGATTTAAAAATAAATTATATATTTGAATAGGAGGAGAATATATGGAAGAAGAGGTAGAAAAAAAGAAAAGTAATAAGAAAATAGTAATTATAGTTATTAGCATAATTATTGTACTTTTAATTGCAGGAATTATAGCATGGTATATAATATCAAACTTGGATAAAAATAAACCAGAAGAAGTTTTAAATGCATATATAGAATGTTTGAAAAAACAGGACTATGAAGGTATGTATATGTTAATATCAAACTCTACTAAATCTCGTGTCGATAAAGAAACATTTTTATCAAGAAATCAAAACATATATGAAGGCATAGAAGCTACAAACATAGAAATATCTAACTTAATATATAATGAAGAAAATAAAAGCATAAATTATGATATGACATTCGACACATTAGCAGGAACAATAAGCTTCTCAAATACAGCTACATTTGATAGACAAGATGATAATAAATATTATTTAAATTGGTATTCTAGTTTAATTTTTCCAGATCTAGAAGAAAGTTATAAAGTAAGAGTATATTCAAATTCTGGTTCTAGAGGAGAGATATTAGACAGAAATGGAAAAATACTAGCTACTAATAATGAAAATGGAGAAAGAGAATATCCTTATGGAGAAATCACAGCCCATCTTGTTGGATATGTGCGTGGAATAAGTGAAGAAGAATTAGAAGAACATAAAGGAGAAGGATATACAGCAAGTAGTTTAATAGGAAAGAATGGGCTTGAATTAGCTTTTGAAGATAGATTAAGAGGCAAAAATGGAACAGGAATATATATAGTAGATGCAAACGAAGAAGTATTAAAAACTATTGCAGAAACAGATATGGAAGATGGAGAAGATATTAAAACTACTATAGACATAGATTTACAAACAAAAATATATGAGGAATTTGATGACAACAATGGATTTTCAGTTGCAATGAATCCAAAAACAGGTGAAGTATTAGCAATGGTAAGCACTCCAAGTTTTGATTCAAATAAATTTATACAAGGATTTACAGATGAAGAATGGAAAGAATTAAGTACAGACGAAAATACACCAATGTTTACAAGATATGAAAGTACGTGGGTACCAGGGTCTTCATTTAAACCAATCACGGGTGCAATAGGACTTACAACAGACAGTTTTACAGCTACAGAAAGTTTCGGAAGTAGTACTTTAAGTTGGCAGAAGGATGAAAGTTGGGGAGATTATAAAGTTACAACGCTAACAACATATGGTGGTACAGCAAATCTAAGGAATGCTCTGATTTTCTCTGATAATGTATATTTTGCAAAAGCAGCAATCAAAATAGGTTCAGAAGAATTTGCAAAACAATTATTGAATATAGGTTTTGATAAAGAACTAGATTTTCCAATTGAAATGTCAGCTTCACAATTTGCAGAAGATAATAAATTTTCTTCAGAAATAGGACTTGCAGATTCAGGATATGGACAAGGCAAAGTATTAGTAAACCCTCTACATATAGCCTCAATATATTCAGCATTTGTAAATGAAGGAAATATGATAAAACCATATATAGAATATTCTTCAACAACAA
The DNA here is from genome assembly GCA_944392545.1 of uncultured Clostridia bacterium. Taxonomy (GTDB): domain Bacteria; phylum Bacillota; class Clostridia; order TANB77; family CAG-508; genus CALXVA01. The sequence goes on along the minus strand of CALXWW010000003.1, from coordinate 3,066 downwards.
AGACAAATCCAGAATATTGGATAGAAAATGCATTTACCGAAGATGCTGCAGAAGAAATAAAAAATGATTTAGTCCAGGTAGTAGAAAACTCAAATGGAACAGGTCATGAAGCTAAAATAAAGGGAATAACAATTGCAGGCAAAACAGGAACAGCAGAACTAAAATCATCACAAGAAGAAAGTGGGGAAGAGCTAGGATGGTTTAATTCATTTGTAGTAAGCGACAAAGAAGATGAACAAATACTGATGATTAACATGATAGAAAATGTAGAAGATAGAGGAGGAAGTCATTATTTATTACCAATAACTAAAAGTATATTAGAATACTATTTAAAATAATTTAAAATGAACTTTAAGGAATATTCCCTAAAGTTCATTTTTTATATTCACAAAAGAATTGGCTCTATTTGTTCTTTATCTAATGCTTTTTCTATTGTTGGAATGAGATATTTAAAATCAGCTACTAGTGAACGAGGCTTAGTTATTGGGTTATCTTGTTTAAATGGCACAAAAAAATAATTATTTCTATTTAATAATTTACCAATATTTTCAGCACTTCCAGATAATCCATCATTTGTTGATATAGCAATAACTACAGGATTATTATTTCGTAAATGAGATTTTGCTGCCATAAGTACAGGCGTATCTGTTATACCATTAGCAAGTTTTGCAATAGTATTTCCGTGAACATGGTGCTATTACCATTATATCAGTTAATTTTTTAGGACCTATTGGTTCTGCGCCTTGAATAGTATGAATTATTTCATCTTTTCCAGCTATTTCTTTAATTTCATCTATATAATCTTCAGCTTTTCCAAATTTGGTGTCTAGATTATATGAGTTGTACGACATTATAGGAAGAATATCAGCTTTTTCTTTTTTTATTTTTTTCAACTCTTCTATTACAGCCTTGAAAGTGCAAAAAGATCCAGTAAATGCAAATCCGATTTTTTTATTTTCTAACTTCAATAAATAACACTTCCTTTCATAACATATTTATATATAATATGTAGTTATGTAAAGTGAAGTGCTCTTATTAATTATTATAAAATTAAACTTTATTTAAGGGATTATCTTCAACGGCATTTCTTACTTGCTCATTACTTACATGAGTATATATTTCAGTAGTGGCAATACTTTCATGACCTAATAATTCTTGCAATGCTCTAATGTCAACTTTCCCATATTGATACATCAAAGTAGCAGCAGTATGTCTTAGTTTGTGTGTTGAGTATTTTGAAGTATCTAGCCCAGCCTTTAGCAATTCTCTTTCTACTATGTATTGTACCATTCTATTACTAATTCTTTCTTTTCTTTTACTTAAAAATAATGCTTTATTAGAAGCTTTAGAATCTACTTTAACCCCTTCAGTTGGACGTACACTTATATAGTCTTTGATAGCTCGTATACAAGATTCATTTAAATATATAGTACGCTCTTTATTACCTTTACCAATTACAGTTAATTTATATTCACTAAAATCTATATTGGATATATTTATTCCAACTAATTCAGATAAACGTAGTCCACAATTAAGAAATAGAGTAATAATAGCATAGTCTCTTTCTTTATTTTCATCATTCTCATCTGCAGTAACATTTAGAAGTCTTTTGCTATCTTCTAAAGATAGATATTTAGGCATACGTTTTTCTTGTTTAGGTGTTTTAATTCCTATAGCAGGATTTTCTTCTATTATTTTTTGATCATATAAATATGTAAAGAATATTCGTATTGTTGATATTTTTCTGGCTCTCGTAGCCGGTTTACTACCGTTGATTTAAAGCAAGGTATGATAGAAAAGAATTTATGTCATTAGTAGTTATTTTTTTAACAGTTTCTAAACTGAAGTTTTTAATATATATTTTATTAAAATCTGTTTCTCTAGTTAGTTTAAAATGGATCAACATATATTTAAAGAACATATTTAAATCATAACTATATTCTTTAACAGAATTAATAGATTTATTTAAAATAACAGCTGAATAATCTAAAAATGAGTTTATAAATTCAGGGTTTAAGTCAGAATTAATCATAATATTTTCACCTCATATATACATAATATATACTAATAATCAAATAAAATCAACAGATTTTTTAATACATTACATAGAAAACATATTTTAATGTATAAAAGATTATACTTTCTTCATAATTTTTGTTATAATGTAAATATAAAATATAGTAAATAAAATGAAAATAATGAAGGGGATATAATGAAATGAGTTGGAATTTATATATGTTAATAGTTATAGTAATACCAGCAATCTTTTGTATATGGATTTATAGCTTAAGAAAAAACTTAAAAGGTGGCAAGATTATTGCAAACTCCTTAATAGGGATAATTGTAGGCTGTACAGCAATAACTATACCAATGCAAATGATTGGATCCATTATTGCAGATACTTCTTATGAATTTTTTAACTTATGTATAACTATGCTACTTTATGAAATTTATTATTACACTATCATAATAATGTGTTTATATATTGCAATATATATTGGCATGAGGAAAAATAAAAAATTTATAATTTTGATGATAATAACAGCAATTATTATTGCTATACTAATGTTGTTTCTAGGAAATTTTTTATTTAAAGAACGTCAAAATCCTAATGATTTATATTTAGAAATGGAACAATATGATGATAATAATAGTCTTATAGGTTTATCAAAAGATGAAATTGTTGAATTACTTGGAGAACCATATGACAGTACAGAATATAACGATAATACGGTGTACTATACATATAATGCCGGAATTTTATATGAAGGAGTGATTTGGGGAAAGCATAATATTTTTACAACAAAACATTATTATGACTTTTTAATAAAGTTTGATGAGACAGGTAAAGTAGAATTTACTTCAATGAGCGAAATAGTTTAAATATTACGATTTTTAATTGAAATAAATAATTAAAAATACGAGTAATTTATAGAATACTACGATTAGTAGAGTATAAAAAATAGTATAAGTATTTTCACAATGATTGTATCTAGTAATTAATTATACTAAATATTTTAATAGGAGGTATATTTTATGAGTTTAACAATAAGAAAAATGCAAAAA
>CALXWW010000002.1 GCA_944392545.1 uncultured Clostridia bacterium | reverse complement strand
AAAACAAGTAATTGCCATATATTACCAAAACACTTGACGTAAATTGAATTTTCTCGAATTTAATCTTTTTTACTGAAGTTTTAATAAAATTATAGTAATATTAAATAAAATATGCTACAATATATACTGATATTAAAAGAAAGGTTAAATTGGTGAAGAAATGAGAATTACTAATAAATCATTAAAATGTAATTAATAGAAACATACTTTTTGAAGGTTTATTAGTCATGCATATAAAACCAATAATTAAAAATAAATTAAAATATAAATTCCTTCTTTAAGTATGTTAAAGGAGGAATTTTTGTATGGAAATAATAAAAATATCAAATACTTTAAAATATATTGGGGATAGAAAATTATTAGAAATAAATAATTTAATTATTCAAAGAGGCGAAAAAGTAGGAATTGTAGGTAAAAATGGAGTTGGCAAAACCACATTTTTAAGTTTGATTTCAGGAGATATAAAGCAAGATGAGGGAAAAATAGAAGTTTATGGACAAATAGCATATATAAAGCAGTTAGATGATATAAATATAAATAATTCGATATGTGTAAGTGGAGGAGAACAAATGCTATCCTCTATAAAAGAAATGATTAATAAAAACGTAGAGATATTACTAGCTGATGAACCGTCTACTAACATGGACATGCAAAATATAGAATATTTAATAAAAGAACTTAATAATTATCAAGGAACTATTTTAATAATATCTCATGATAGAAATGTATTAGATAGAGTATGTAATTCTATTATAGAAATAGATGACGGAAAAGTAAAAAAGTATAAGGGAAATTATACTTCATATAAGATGCAAAAAGAAGCAGAAATGGAAAGAAATAAGTTTGAGTATAACCAGTATATAAAGGAAAAAGGTAGACTAGAAAGAGCTATAAAAGAAGCAAATAGTACTGCTAAAAAAATGAGAAAAGCACCCAAAAGGATGGGAAATTCAGAAGCAAGGCTTCATAAAAGAGAAGCTGATAATATAAGAGAAAAAATAGAAGGACATAAAACAGCACTAAAGAGTAGGTTAGAAAAGTTAGAAGTAAAAGATAAACCAAAAGCAAAGTATGAAATATATTTAAGGCCACCAACAAGTGATATTATTAAAAATAAAATAGCTATAAAAGCAGAAAATTATACATTAAAAATAGGAGAAAAGGTTCTTATAAAAAACGCAAACTTCTATATAAAAACAAATGAGATAACAGCAATAATTGGAAATAATGGAGTACGGAAAAACTAGTTTAATTAGAAAAATAATTGATGAAGATAAAGGAATTACTCTTAATCCGGCTCTAAAATTTGCATATTTTAGGCAAAATCTAAATAATTTAAATCCAAATAAAACAATATTAGAAAATGTTACTGAAGATACTATCCAAGACGAAACTACAGTAAGAAATGTGCTTGGAAACCTAAATATAAAAAATGAGGAAGTATATAAAAGAGTATCTAATATAAGTGGAGGGGAAAAAGTAAAAGCATCTTTAGCCAAAGTTATATTATCCAATACAAATATGCTTATTCTAGATGAACCAACTAATTTTTTAGATATAGAAGGTATAGAGGCATTGGAAAAAATGTTAAAGTCATATTGTGGTACTGTTTTAATAGTTTCTCATGATAAAGATTTTGTAAATAGTATAGCAGACAATGTAATAATTATTAAAAATAGTGAGCTAATTGAACAGGAAGGAAATTATTCTTCATATTTAGAAAGAGAAAAAGAAAAGGCAAAAAGCAGTAACAAATCAAATGAAAAACTACTTTTACAATTTAAACTTGCTAAACTAGAAGCAGAAATATCAACTACTAAAGACGAAGCAAAAAAACAAGAACTAATTAAAGAATATGAAAAATTAAAAGAAAAATAAATATATTAGCAAAAGAAAATTATTACATATGTAGAAATATGTAGAATAATTTTCTTTTTTGTGGTATAGTGTAGTGGAAAATAAAAGGAGTGGGGGAATCATATATGGCTAGTTTAGTAGTAATCCCAATGGTAATAATTTTTGTAGTTTTATACATATTATTTATTGCATTAAATATAGCAACAGTAGTATTAGTTATATTAGCAATAGTATTTGGAATATTAAGAGCAGTAAAAAAGAAATTTAAGAATACATTTGTAGTACTACTTATTTTGGCTATTGTATTTAGTGTTGTAGATGCACTAATTTTAATGCTCATTTTTCTTTAATAAATATACAGAAAACTAAAATATTTAATTTAAAGGGGAGGAAAAATGATATATGTATCAGAGTGTAAATCACCATTAGGAAAAATTACACTTGCAAGTGATGGAGAGAATCTAATAGGTTTGTGGATAGAAGTACAAAAATATTATTTTAGTAATTTAAAACAAGAGATAATAAAAAAAGATGATTTAGAAATCTTTGATAAAACAAAAAAGTGGTTAGACAGGTATTTTAACAAAGAAAAACCACAAATCTCAGAGCTTAAGCTTGCACCAAAAGGAAATGAATTCAGACAAAATGTTTGGAAGATATTAAAAGAAATACCATATGGAGAGACTACTACCTATGGAGAAATTGCAAAACAACTTGCAAAAATCACGAAGAAAGAAAAAATGTCAGCACAAGCGGTCGGTGGTGCCGTGGGGCATAATCCTATTTCTATCATTATACCATGCCATAGAGTTGTAGGAAAAAATGGAAGTTTAACAGGGTATGCAGGAGGAATTGATAAAAAAGTAAGACTCCTAGAAATAGAAGGTGTGGACATGAGCAAATTCTTTATTCCAAAAACAGGAACAGCAATATAATTTATAGATTTGTTTTGAATCTAAAGGGGAATTAAAATGAAAAAAATAAATACTAAGGAATTGCATCAAATATTTGTTAATTTAAGAGAAAATAGAGAGAAAAGCTTTAATGAATTATATGAAAAATACGGCAAATTAGTATATGCTATTTCTTTTTCTATACTAAAAAACAAAGAAAATAGCGAAGATATTATGCAAATAGTATTTACAAAAATATATAAATTGGAAAATAGTAAATTGCCAGAAGCAAATGAAACAAGTTGGCTATATACATTAACAAAAAATGAAGCTTTAAATTATATAAAAAAACAAAGAAATACGGTTAATTTAGATGACATTATAGATATACCTTATGAAGATAACGAACTTCAAAAAATAATTGATAAAGATTCATATAATAGAATTATTGAGAAGTTGGATGAAAAAGAAAGGGAGATAATAAATTTAAAAGTTTTAGGAGATATGAAATTTAAAGATATATCTAAACTTTTAGATATGCCAATACGGAACTGTACAATGGAAATACTACAGTGCATTACATAGTTTAAGATTAGTACTAGGTAATCTTTCCTTATTTATTATTGGAATTACATTATTTACTGTAAACCAAAGCTTTAAAAATACGAGAACAAATATAGACATGTCTTCAGAAACTACTACAGAAACAGAGGAAAACAAAGAGATTGTAGGTCAAGATGTTACGCAAAATATAGACAGTCAAAAACAGAATGAAACTTTGTCATCTATAGGATCAGGTGAGGCAAATGCTAACCAAAATGTAGATAGTGAAGAAAATGAGATGGATTTAGATAATATAGCAGAAAATCTTTATGTAACAGATGACCAAATAATAGAAGAAAGTGTTATAGAAGGAAATACATATAACATGAATGGACTTGACATAGGAATATTAAGCATTTCAGGTATTTTTTTAATATTTACAATAATCTTTCTAATTAATTTTATAAAACACCAACAAAAACCTAAAAAGAAAATGTCTAAATAATAGATGAAAATAAACAAAAGCATCTATTATTTAGATATCGAAGGGTTAAAAAGGTGATTTAAGTGAAAAGAAAAATAGGAACAATAATCGGAGTAATATTAGTAATACTAATTTTAGTATTTGGAATTTTATATTTAGTAGATTTAGACAGAATGTCAAAGAACGAGCCAGTGCTATTTAGTACATGGGGACGAAAATATACGCCTCCTGAAGAAGAAACGGCTGTAAATACGAAAAATATGAAAATAATACTATCATTAGAAGATGAAATAACAGAAGACTCAGCATGGTGTGGAACATTTAATTTAATATGGAATGATTTGAAAGATGATTTAGCAAAACAAGACATTGTATTTGAAAATCAAACAGAACTAGTAAATAACTTGAATAAAGGAACATTCACAAAAGAAAATTTGTCAGAATCAAGTTATTACAAAACATATGGAACACCTAGTCCAGAACTAAAAAAACAAATTGAAGAAGAAATAAAGAAAAAATTTAATGAAAAAAGCGATATTTTAGACGATTTCGATTTTGAAAATGGTTCAGAATATGACTATTTCCTATACTGTATGTTAAAAAAAGAATTTGAATTTCCAATGGAGTATACGGTATTTGAGAATGAAAAATTTAAAGAATACGAAGGTGTAAAATACTTTGGAATAGATGGAAAAGATGAAGGTGAAACAAGAAGAGCTTTAAACAACCAAACAGAAATAATGTATTATGACTCAAACGATAGCTTTGCAGTAAAACTATATACGAAACAAAATGATGAAGTAATTATTGTAAAAGGGAATAAATCAAAGACATTTGGAACAATGTATGAAGACGTGATAAAAAGAGCAGAAGAATATACAGGAATGAGATACTTGGAAATAGAAGAAAATTTGAAAATACCATGTATAGACTTTAATTTAAAAGAAGAAATATCAGAAGTAGAAGGACAAGAATTTAAATTTTCAGATGGTAGAAGCTATGAAATAGATAAAGCAATGCAAACAATTGAATTTACATTAGATGAAAAAGGTGGAAGAATAAAAAGCGAAGCAGGAATAATGGCAAACCTTTCAGCAGCAGTAGAATGCTATGCAACTTCAAGGCAATTTATTGTAGATGATACATTTACCGTATTTTTAGTAGAAAAGGATAAAGAATCACCATACTTTGCAGCACAAATATCAGACATATCAGAAGTGCAAGCAGGTGTGAGCAAATAAAATCTAAACCGTGGACAAAAGGGACTACTTCCATTTGTCCACGGGTTTTGGATAGAAATTCAGAATTTGCTTGTATAATTTAAAATGTGATATAATACTCTTGCTAAACTTTGGTCAAAATGTAGTGGTATCATTTGATTATGAACTTTAAAGAACGTCCCTAAAGTTCAAATTGCTGGAAAAGGAGAGTATTTTATGCAAAAGATTCTTATAGTGGAAGATGATATAAAGTTAAGAAACGAATTAGAAACTTTTTTGAATAAAAATGGACTTAATGCTAAAGGATTAGAGAATTTTGATAATATCGTTGAGGATATTTTAAACGAGAAAGCTGATTTAATATTGTTAGATATAAATTTACCATATATAGATGGTAATTTCGTATGTAAAGAAGTTAGAAAAATCTCTAATGTGCCAATCATAATGGTGACTAGCAGAGATAATGAAATAGATGAGCTCATGAGTTTGTATGGTGGTGCTGACCAGTATGTAACTAAACCATTTAATATTCAAATATTGCTTGCTAAAATAACTGGATTGTTAAAAAGAAATCAAAGCGCTGGAACGGCTTCTGACAAAATAGATTGCAATGGTTTTGTTTTAAATATATCAGAGAGAACTATAGAAAATGGAGATAAGAAAATAGAACTTACTAAAAATGAATATAATATTTTACGTTTTTTAAGTTCTCATAGACAAGAAGTTGTGTCAAGAGATGACATAATGGACTTTTTATGGGAGAGTGAAGAGTTTATTGATGATAATACTCTGAATGTTAATGTGAAAAGGTTAAGAGTTAAATTAGAGGAGTTAGGTTTGAAAGATAAAATTGAAACTAGAAGGGGACAAGGGTATTTATTAAAATGAGATTTAAAGATTATATAAAGGATAAATTGCTTTTAATTGTTTTACTTTTTCTTGCGATTTTAAGTATAGAAACTTTGCTACTTGCATATCAAATATTGCCTATAATTAGAATATATATTGCTGTAATATTAATTTTGGTTGTATGCATAGCAATGGGAGTAGAGTATTACAAAAAGGAAAGTTTTTACAACAAACTAAAAGAAGATTTAGATGCATTAAACGAAAAATATCTAATATCAGAGATTATAAATACACCAAATTTTACAGAGGGGAAAATATTAAAAGAAGTAATACTTGAAACAGGTAAATCTATGTTAGAAAATGTGAATATATACAAAAATATTCAAGAAGATTATAAAGAGTATATAGAGCTATGGATTCATGAGATAAAAATACCAATAGCAACAAGTAAGCTGATAATAGAGAATAATAAGTCAAATGTTACAAGAAGTATAGATGAAGAATTGAATAAGATTGATAATTATACAGAGCAAGCACTATATTATGCAAGAAGTAATGATGCAAATAAAGATTATATAATAACTAAAACTAGTTTAAAAGAAATAGTAAATATGGCTATTTTAAAGAATAAAACTAATTTGCTAAATAATAAGGTAACTGTTGATTTAAATGATAATATTAATAAAGAGGTATATACAGACAGTAAATGGGCTGTGTTTATTCTAAATCAAATAATACAAAACTCTATAAAATATGCAAAGGAAGAAGATAAAAGAATAGAAATATTTTCAGAGGAGAAGAAAGAAAAAGTTATTTTATACATAAAAGATAATGGAATTGGAATTAAAAAAGGAGAAATTACAAGAGTATTTGATAAAGGATTTACAGGAGAAAATGGTAGACTAATAGGAAAGAAGTCTACTGGTATAGGGCTATATTTATGTAAAAAATTATGTGATAAATTAGGACTGGGAATAGAGCTTAATTCAGAGCAAAATGTAGGAACTGAGGCTAGAATAGTATTTCCTAAAAATAGTTATACAAATTTCGGAGAGTAAATAATTAAAAAATAAAAGATAATCTAAATAAACAACACAAAAGCAGTTGGAAAAATAGTCCAACTGTTTAATGTTATTATAAATAAAAGGAAATCTTACAAAATTGTAATAATATTGTAATTAAAATTAATGGTAAAAAGTTATATTCTACTCTATAATATAATCAAACGAAAGGAAAGGAAGTATAAAATATGAGTAAAATAGTATTAGAGGTTAAAAATATTGAAAAATACTATGGAAATAAATCTAACTTAACAAAAGCAATAAAAAATATTAGTTTTAATGTAAGCGAGGGAGAGTTTGTAGGAATAATGGGTGCTTCTGGTTCTGGCAAAACTACACTTTTAAATTGTATTTCTACTATAGATAGAGTAACTTGTGGTCAGATTATAATAAACGGACAGGAAGTTACTAAACTAAAAGGAAATAAATTAAATAAGTTTAGAAGAGAAGAATTAGGTTTCATATTCCAAGACTTTAATCTATTAGATACTTTAACAGCTTATGAGAATATAGCTTTAGCTTTAACAATTCAAAAAGTAAAGCCTAAAGAGATAATAACAAGAGTAAATGAAGTAGCAGAGAAACTTGAAATATCGGATATATTAAATAAATATCCTTATCAAATATCAGGTGGGCAAAAACAAAGAGTGGCTGCAGCAAGAGCAATAATTACTAATCCTAAAATGATTTTAGCAGATGAACCAACGGGAAGCCTAGATAGTAAATCAGCAAGACAATTACTAGAAACTTTTGAAAAATTAAATCAAAATTTAGGCGCAACTATATTAATGGTAACACATGATGCTTTTACTGCTTCTTACGCAGACCGAATTATATTTATAAAAGATGGAAAAATATTTAATGAATTAAATAAAGGAAATGATACAAGAAAACAATTCTTTGAGAAGATTATAGAAGTTCAAACACTTCTTGGAGGTGATTTGAATAATGTTATTTAAATTATCTATAAAAAATATGAAAAAAAGTATCAAAGATTATGCAATATATTTTCTAACATTAGTATTAGGCGTGGCAATTTTCTATATGTTTAACTCATTAGACAGCCAACAAGCAATGCTTAAAGTATCAAGTTCTACAAGAGATTTAATAGAGCTTATGATTCAAGTTTTAGGAATGATATCAGTATTTATTGCGATAATATTAGGACTTCTAATTGTATATGCAAATAATTTTTTGATAAATAGAAGAAAAAAAGAATTTGGAATTTACATGACGTTAGGAATGGGAAAGAGACAAATATCTAAAATAATATTATTTGAAACAATATTAGTAGGCATATTATCATTAGCAGTTGGACTATTTATAGGGGTATTTGCTTCACAATTCATGTCGATTTTTGTTGCAAAATTATTCGAAGCGGATATGACTGAATTTAAATTTGTATTTTCAAATGAAGCCGCAATTAAAACTTGTATATACTTTGCAGTAATGTATATTATTGTAATGATATTTAACACATTTACAATTTCAAGATACAAATTAATAAATTTATTAACTAAAGCAAAGAAAAACGAAAAAATAAGAATAAAAAATTTAGGACTCTGTATACTTGTATTTTTAATAGCAGTGGCAATGCTAGTCTTTGCATACTATAAAGTAACAATAGATTCAGACTCAATTTTAACAGAAGAAAAAATGTTACAAATAATAATAATCGGAACTATAGCAACAATACTAATATTTTGGTCTGTTTCAGGCTTTATATTAAGACTTATACAATTAAATAAAAAGATTTATTTAAAAGATACCAATATGTTTGTATTAAGACAATTGCATAACAAAATAAATACAACAGTAATCAGTATGAGTGTAATATGTCTAATGTTATTTATGACAATAAGCGTGCTATCAAGCAGTTTGGCATTAAAAAATAATATGGAAACTGGCTTGCTAGAAATGACACCAGTAGATATAAATCTATACAAAACAGCAAATTTACCAGATACCTATGAAGATTGGTATACAGGAGAAACAAAGAAATATAATGAGGAAAAAGTAGAAGACTCGAGAAAACCAGTAAGCTTCACATTAGAAAATAATGGATTTGATATGAATAATTTAAAAGACGTAATAGAATTTCCAACTTATGCAATAGAAGGAATAAACTGGAAATATAGTTTAGGCGACTATTATGAAGAAGCAAAAAAAGAATTTCCAAACCTAGCATATCATTTTGAAGAACAAATAATGAAAATATCAGACTATAATAAGGTAGCAGGGCTTTATGGAATACAGCAATATGAACTAAATGATGATGAATACATTGTACTTTGCAACTTTGATTCAATGGTAGATTTAAGAAACGAAGGATTAAAAGTGAAGAAAACAATGGAAATAGCAGGAAAGGAATATCATGTAAAATATGACACATGCCAAGAAGGATTTGTATTTATGTCTTCAAGTCATACTAATACAGGAATAATATTAGTACCAGATAATACAAACTTAAAAGAAGAGTGGAAAGAACAATATGTACTTGTAGCTAATTACAACGCAAATACGGAAGAAGAAAAAGCGAGAATAGATGCAATATTCCAAGGAACAGATACAAATAACAATCAATTAATTCAAAATTTGGATAGTAAAGAAATAGAATTAGATGGCATGACAAAAACATTGATAATTGAATCAAGCAAAGGTGTAGCTGCAGTAGTAGTATTTATAGCAATATATCTAGGAATTATATTCTTAATAGCAAGTAGTGCAATATTAGCGCTAAAACAACTAACAGAAAGCTCTGATAATAAACAAAGATATAATGTATTACGAAAAATAGGATGTGACGAAAAAATGATAAATAAAGCATTATTTAGACAAATAGCAATATTCTTTATGCTACCATTAATACTTGCAATTATACATTCAATATTTGGAATACAATTTGCAATGAAACTAATGGCAGTAATGGCAAAACCAGAAGAACTATTACCATCAATTATTGTAACGACAATAGTTATAGGAATAGTGTATGGCTTATACTTTATGGCAACATACCTAGGTAGTAAAAACATAATAAAAGATGAGAATTGAAATGGAACACGGGGACACACATTTTGTTCCAAATTTAAAACGAAGGGACAGACATAAAAATTATAAAACAGTGCTAATTGTAGCACGAAGAGCAATTAGCACGAACATTCTCTTTTATTCCGATAAAGGTTAGTAAAGTAAAATTTACTAGCCTTTTTACTATGAAGCAATTATACTTTCACCCTTTACTTACATAGTTAAATATTGTATAATATTTCATGTTAAGATTAAAATAAATGAGGTATTTTATGAAAAATAAACAATCTAAAAACCTAGAGAAAAGAAAGAAAAATATTAATATGGTTCTATCTAATATAATTAGAGGTTATTAATTATATTTCTAATTGTAAACTTTTTTACAGGAGATCATAGCCAAGACTTTTTAATAATTATTACATTTGCTCTAACATATTATCCAAGTATATTAGAAAAAAGATTTGGCGTATACCTTCCTAAAAGATTACAAATTGTAATAACTTTATTCATATTTGCAGCACAAGTATTAGGAGAGATAGGAGATTTTTATGAAAAAATTCCATGGTGGGATACAATGCTTCATACAATATCAGGTGTAGTACTTGGTCTAGTAGGTTTCCTATTTGTATATCTTCTAAATGAGAAAGGCAATATAAACGTAAATTTAAGTCCTAAATTTGTAATAGTTTTTGCATTTTGTTTTGCTTTAACAATGGGTGTATTCTGGGAGTTTTTTGAATATGGGGCAGATAGAATATTTGGATTTAATATGCAAAAGTTTAGATTTGAAGGACAAGATGGTTTGGTAGATACAATGAATGATTTGATTGTAGATGCGATTCGGTGCATTAGTTGCATGTGTATTTGGCCATCTATATATCAAAAAACACAAAGACACCTTATTTAACAATTATTTTGACGATTGGTTTGAAGACGAAAGAAAGAGAAATGAAATGTTAAAAAAGCAAAATGAGACAAGTAAAGAAGAAAAGCAAGAATTAGAATAAAAGAACTAAAATAAAGTAATAGTGAAAGGAAGTAATAAAAAATGAAACAATATTTTACGTCAGAGAGTGTAACAGAAGGTCATCCAGATAAATTATGTGATTTAATATCAGACAGTATATTGGACGAATGTTTAAAACAAGATAGTAATTCAAGAGTGGCAGTGGAAACATTTGCTTCAGGAAATACTATAACTATTGCAGGACAAATAACTACAAAGGCAGAGTTTAATGTAGAAAATTTAGTAAGAGAAGTTATAAAAGAAATTGGATATGATAATGAGAATTTGGATATGGATTATAGAACATGCAAAATAGACATAAACATTACCAAACAAAGTCCTGATATTGCAATGGGTGTAGACATCGGCGGTGCAGGAGACCAAGGAATTATGTTTGGATATGCATCAAATGAAACTGAAAACTATATGCCTTATGCAATAGATATGGCGCATAAGCTTGCGAAAAGGCTAACAGAAGTTAGGAAAAATAGAGTTATACCATATTTAAGACCAGACGGAAAAGTTCAAGTAACAGTAGAATACGAAGAGAGTAAACCAAAAAGAATAGAAACAATATTAATCTCAACGCAGCATAATGCAGAAATTAGCCAAGAAGAGCTAAAGAAAGATATAACAGAAAAAGTAATTAAAGCTGTTGTACCAAGTAATATGATGGATGAAAATACTAATATATATATAAATCCTACAGGAAGATTCGTTATAGGAGGACCTTTGGGTGATACAGGTCTTACAGGAAGAAAAATTATTGTGGATACTTATGGAGGATATGCACGTCATGGTGGAGGTGCTTTTTCAGGAAAGGATGCAAGTAAAGTAGATAGAAGTGCAGCATATATGCTTCGTCATATAGCTAAAAATATAGTAGCAAATGGTTATGCAGGTAAGTGTGAAATACAAGTATCATATGCAATAGGAATGAAAGAGCCTCTTTCTATATATGTAAATACTTTTGGAACAGCTACGAAAACAGATGAAGAACTAGCTAGACTAATAAGAGAAAAATTTGATTTAACGCCAAATGGAATTATAGAATATTTAGATTTGAAAAAGCCAATTTATACAAAAACAACAAACTATGGACACTTTGGAAAAGAAGAATTAGCTTGGGAAAGAATAATAAAAATGTAGAAAAAATACTTCATACTAAAAAAGTATGGAGTATTTTTTCGTTATGTGATATATTAATAAATGAAGAAATAATAAAGAAATAATTAAAAAATGTGCAAAATAGTAAAAGAACAGAAAGGAATAAAAATGAACTATAAAATAACAAACGGCGCAGTTAGTTTTGGGGCAGATACAGTTTTAGAAGAAATTAATTTTGAAATAAAAGATAGAGATAAAATAGCTATTGTAGGTCGAAATGGTGCAGGAAAGAGTACACTTCTTAATAGTATAATAGATAATAACATATTAGAAGAAGGTGTAGGAGAAGAAAAATTTAATATATATAAACAAGGAAATCCTAACATTGGATATTTAAAACAAATTAATTTTGAAAATTCTAACTTAAGTATGTTAGAAGAAATATTAAAAGTGTATGATAACATAATAAAATTAGAAGAAAAGATTACTAGCTTAACAGAAAAATTACAAACTAATTCAGATGAAAGTACGATAAAAGAATACACAAATGCTCTAGAAAGATTTGAAATATTAGATGGTTATACATACAAAAAAGAATATGAAACAGCTATAAAAAAATTTGGATTTTCAGAAGAAGATAAAAATAAAAAAATAAGTGAATTTTCTGGGGGACAAAAAACAAAAATAGCTTTTTTAAAGTTACTTTTAAGTAAACCTGATATTTTGCTTTTAGATGAGCCAACAAACCATTTAGACATAACTGCGATAGAATGGTTAGAAGGATATTTAAAAACATATCCTAAAACTGTAGTTATTGTATCACATGATAGAATGTTTTTAGATAGAATAGTAAATAAAGTATATGAAATAGAGTATGGGAAACTTACAGAATATATTGGAAATTATACTGACTTTGAAAAACAGAAAAAAGTAAACTATGAAAAACAATTAAAAGATTACGAATATCAACAAGCAGAAATAAAAAGGCTGAAGTCAATAGCAGATAGATTTAGGTACAAGCCAACCAAAGCAAAAATGGCATTATCTAAATTAAAAAAGATAGAACAGATGGATATTATAGAAGAGCCTAATAAATATGATATGAAAACATTTCATGCAAATTTCAATATACAAATCGAAAGTGGAAAAATGGTGCTAACTGCTAAAGACTTAAAAATAGGGTATGATAGACCTATTCAAACTATTTCATTTGAATTATATAAAGGACAAAAACTTGGAATAATAGGAGAAAATGGAATTGGAAAATCCACCCTACTAAAAACACTAAATGGAGATATACAAAAACTTGGAGGAGAGTTTGAATATGGATATCATGTAGTAAGAGGATATTTTGACCAGCAAATGGAATTTTTAAATACAGAAAACACTGTATTTGATGAAATGTATAATACTTTTCCAAACCTTACAACAACACAAATAAGAACAATATTAGGAAGTTTTCTTTTCTCTGGAGAGGATGCATTTAAAAAGATAAAGGTGCTTTCAGGAGGAGAAAAAGGTAGACTACAATTATGTAAAATCTTAAAACAAGGTCCTAATTTACTTTTATTAGATGAGCCAACAAACCACATGGACATATTAGGTAAAGAAAGTTTAGAAGAAATGCTAAAAGAATACAAAGGAACATTAATATTTGTATCGCATGATAGATACTTCGTAAATAAAATAGCAGATTCATTATTAATATTTGAAAAGAATAAAGTGACATATTTTAACGGAAGATATGAAGAATATTTGAGAAAAAAAGAAGAAAATGTAGAAGAGAATATAACTTTAAATAATGAAAAAAATTTAAAAGAAAATGTAATGAAAGAGGATAAGACAAAAGCTAATAACTCATATTTTATTGGAAAAGAAATTAATAGAATAAGAAATAAAATATCTAAAATAGAAAAAGAAATAAATCAAAAAGAAGAAGAAATAAAGTCGTTAGAGGCAGAAATGTTAAAAGATGAAAATAATACAGATTATGTAAAACTTAAAGAATTAGAAGAAAATGTACAAAAGTTAAATTTTGAAATAGAAGCTAAAATGAAAGAATGGGAAGAATTAAATAGTGAATTAGAAAGAATAGAAAATCAAAATTAATAAATAATGGAGATGATAAAGTTTGAAAAATATTGCAATAGGACTTTTAATTCCTTTTATAGGAACAACTATAGGCTCAGCAATGGTATTTTTTATGAGGAATAAAATAAATAGAAAAGTGGAAAGGCTATTACTTGGTTTTGCAGCAGGAGTTATGATAGCGGCTTCAATTTGGTCATTAATAATTCCATCAATGGACATGGCAGAACAGCAAGGAAAAACGACTTGGGTTCCGGCTGCAATAGGGTTTAGTTTAGGAATTTTATTCTTACTACTATTAGACCATATAATTCCACATTTACATTTAAAGAAAAACAAGCCAGAAGGCATAAAGGCAAAATTAAAAAATTCAACTATGATGGTTTTGGCAGTTACACTTCATAATATACCAGAAGGAATGGCAGCGGGTGTTGTATTTGCAGGGGCAATGGCACAAAATTCAGGAATAACACTTGCTGGTGCATTAGCTTTAGCAATAGGAATAGCAATACAAAACTTCCCAGAAGGTGCAATTATATCAATGCCATTAAAAGCAGAAGGAATATCAAAACCTAAAGCATTTATATATGGAATGTTATCGGGAATAGTTGAACCAATAGCAGCGATTATAACAATATTATTTACAAGTACAGTTACACCAATTCTTCCATATATATTAGCATTTGCAGCAGGTGCTATGATTTATGTAGTTATAGAAGAATTAATCCCAGAGGCACAAGAAGGAGAACATTCAGACATTGGAACAATAGGGTTTGCAATTGGTTTTGTATTAATGATGGTATTAGACATAGCATTAGGATAAAATCTATAAAGGCAAGTATTATACCTGCCTTTTATTATATTTAAATGAAATAAAATTGAAACTTTTTTATTAAAAATAAGCACTATATAATTAGAAGGTGATAAAAATGAGTACTCATATTACATTAAAAGATTTTGAAGAAATTTATAAAACTACATATAACAAAGTCTTACAATATGTAATTTGTAAATGTGAAAACATTGACGACTTAAATGACATATTGCAAAATACATATACAGAATTGTACAGTATTTTAAGAAGAAAGAAGGAACTTAAATTAGATAATCCTACTAGCTATATTGTAGGAATAGCCAAAAAGAAGATAATTAAGCACTATGGACTTTTATACAAATTTAAAACTGCTTCTTTAGATATGGAAGAAGATTTATCAAACATACCTGACAATATTAATATTGAAGAGGTAGTAATAATCAAATCTGATAGTAATCAAATTTGGAGATGCTTGAAACAGAAAAATGATTTAACTCAAAAAATATTTTATCTATATTATGGTTTAGATTTAAAAATAAAAGATATAGCTAAAGAGTTAAATTTAACAGAAGCAAATGTGAAAAATATTATCTATAGAACAGTAAATAAACTAAAAGAAGAACTTGAAGAAAAGGAGAGTGATATAGATGAATAAAATTAGAGACATGATGCACGAAAAAATAGAAGAAGACAAAAAGAAAAATTATGAAGCTATATTATCCAAAGTAAAAGTTAAAGGGGGAATAGGTATGAAAAAAAGATATATATTAGTTCCAGCTTTTTCGCTAATACTTATACTAGCTCTAGTAATAGGATTAAATAGAAATACATTTAATAATGAGATAACAGAAATAGATGGTATCAAAGCAGAAATTAAGATTAATAAATTAAATGATATGGCAATGTCTAGTTTAGATGCAGATATAAAAACTGTAGAGGTTGAAGAAATACCAGAAAAATTTGATATTTTAAAAACAATTAAAACTCCAGAAGGATTTAATTCAGAAAGTATATATGCAGTATATGTAAGAGAAAACATACAGACAGAGGAGTATAATATTTTAAACAATTATGTTATAGATTATAGAACAAATGAAAGTGCAGAAAAGAGTATTACAATATCATTTTCGGATACGTATGAACCATTAAGAGATTACTTTATAGATAAAGAAAATAGCAAAGTTTCTAATATAAATGATATAGAGTTTGTAATATATAATTATGAAAAAATGTATATAACGAAATTCGAATATAACGGAATAAAATTTGATATAGAAACAAGTGGAATATCTGAAGAAGAATTTATAGACTTATTATTATCAATAATAAAGTAAAAGTAAGAATAATATAATTTATAAATTATTAAGCTAGTAATTGAAAAATTACTAGCTTTTTGATATATTAATACTGTAAAAAAGATAAGGGGATAATATAATGAAGAAAAAGATAATGCTAGCAATAACTAGTCTAGCAATAATTTTATTAGATCAATTAAGCAAGCTTTTAATAATAGATAAAAGCATTAATTTAATTCCAAATATTTTGAGTTTTACATATACACAAAACACAGGTGTGGCATTTGGATTAATAGATAATAATTTAATATTTGTTATTCTGTTTAATATTGTAATTCTAGGAATCATTATAAAGTTTTTAAAAGAAAATAGGGAAAGTATAGATTTTGTAGTATTAGTTTCTTTAATACTCATTCTATCTGGAGGAGTTGGAAATTTAATAGATAGGCTCTTAAGAGGATATGTAGTAGACTTTATAAAACTTGAATTTGTAAAATTTCCAATATTTAATTTAGCAGATATAAGTGTTACAGTAGGAGTTTTCATTCTCATAATCGTGATTGTAAAACAGATGATAATAAATAAAAATGACAGTAGAAAAATTAATAATAAAATATCTTAAATTTATTATTAATATTACACAAATATGTGATATAATTATCCATGAGCTAAAAAATAATAAAAGGAGATGCATTTATGAAAAATAAAATTTTAAGTTTAAGTATAGTATTTATTTTAATTATTGCGTTATTTAGTTTGCCTGGTTGTGGAACAGATAGTACAAACATGGAAGGTGAACCAGTAACAGAAAATGAAACCTTAAATGAAGTTACAGAGCAACAAGTTACTAAAATAGATGAAGAAAAAGAAATAATATATTCTGTATTTGATAAGGAATATGACTACTTTGATGAAAAAACACAAGTAGAAATACCAGCATTTAATATAAATACAGAAGAAATAAAAGAATTAAATTCTAGAATAGAAGAAGAATATCAAGAAGTAGCAGAAGCAAATGAAGAATTCGGCGCAACAGAGGTAACTTATGAATATTACGTAAATAGTGACATTGTATCACTTGTTATAACAAAAACGTATTTAGAAGCTTCTCAAGATACTTATGAAGTATATAATGTAAATCAAAAAACAGGTGCAGTTTTAGAAAAAGAAGATGTACTTTCAGCAAAAAATATTACTAAAGATGCTTATGAAGCAAAAATAGCAGAGCAAATAAGTGCAAAATTTGATGAAACTACAGCAGCTTTCAAAGAAATGGTAGGATATGAAGACATTAAAGAGAAAAACAATTCAAAAGAAAATTGCAGTTTAGAAAATACAGAAATATATATAAATGAAGAAGGAAAATTAAGTTATATAGCAAATGTATATTCATTAGCAGGTGCAGATAAATATCAAACAATATTTGATTACGAATAATATTTAAATTAAAAATAAAAAGATATATATAAATATTAATAAATATAATATTATATAGAATTAAAAATTGAAAGGGGAATAAAAGATGGAAGAACAAAATCAAAATCAAGTGCAAACACAAGCACAAACACAAAATCAAAATCAAAATCAATCACAAGGAGAACCACAATTTGTGGTACCAGAAAAATATAGACCAATTTCGGCATGGGGATATTTTGGATATAGTTTATTATTCTGGTTACCAATAGCAGGATTTATACTATTAATAGTATTTTCTTTTGATGACTCAAATATAAACCGTAGAAACTATGCACGTTCATATTTTTGTGCATTATTACTAGTAGTCATAATAGTAGTAGTATTTATAGCATTAGGTGCAGGTGCATTTTATAGCTTAAGAAGTTCACTATATGGTTTGATCTAATATGAAAAGTTATTCCAGTACATCAAAAAAATTTTACAAAGAAAGGATAGGAGAAGATGGAAGTTTTAAAAGACATTATAAACATTGGCGCAAGTGATAATAACTTGGATTTATTTGAAGGACAATACAACTTAAAGCATGGTATGAGCTATAATTCATACGTAATAAAAGATGAAAAAACAGTAATATTAGATACGATAGATAAAGAAGTAACAGATATATGGCTACAAAATTTAGAAAAAGCATTAGAAGGAAAAAATCCAGATTATTTAATTGTATCACACATGGAACCAGACCATGCATACAATATTGGTACTTTAATTAATAAATATCCAGATATGAAAATAGTAGGAAATATGTTTACTTTTAACATATTATTAGGATTTTTTAATGAAGATATATCTTCTAGAAAAGTTATAGTAAAAGAAGGAGATATACTAGATATAGGTAAGCATAAATTACAATTCTTTATGGCACCAATGGTACATTGGCCAGAAGTAATGGTTACGTATGAGCAAACTGAAAAAATACTATTTTCAGCAGATGCATTTGGAAAGTTTGGCTCTTTAGACGTAGAGGATAATTGGATAGATGAAGCAAGAAGATATTATATAGGTATAGTTGGAAAGTATGGTATGCAAGTACAAGCTTTACTAAAAAAAGCTTCAAACCTTGATATAAAGGCTATATGTCCTCTTCATGGGCCAATACTAACAGAAAATTTAGAATATTATATAGATAAATATGATAAATGGAGTAGTTATGAACCAGAAGAAGATGGAGTGCTTATTGTATGTAGTTCAATTTATGGTAATACATTAGAAGCGGCAAAAAAATTAGAAAAAATGCTAAAAGAAAAAGGCGAAAATGTAATATTAACAGATTTAACAATAGATGACTGGGCAGAGGCAGTTGCAGGTGCATTTAGATTTTCTAAATTAGTTATTATGTCTTCTAGCTATAATGCAGGACTATATCCAGCAATGGAACATTTCTTAATAAGACTAAAAGATAGAAATTATCAAAAAAGAAAAGTTGGAATTGTTGAAAATGGTTCATGGGCGCCATCAGCAGGTAAATGCATGAAAAACATTTTAAGTGAAATGAAAGAAATAGAGATAATTGAGCCAATAGTAACAATAAAATCAAGATTAAATGAAGCAAGCACAAATCAGCTTGAAACACTAGCAAATAATATATAATACTTTTAAATATATGTTAATATGTAAATAATGATTTTTGCAAATCGGGGGATTTTTTCTCCGATTTTTCCTTTTATTTACAACAAAGTAATATATATGATATAATATACAAGGAAATAAAAAACAAAAGGAGACTAAATAAATGGATTATTCTATTAATAAAACAACAATAGAAGAAAGAAAAGAATTAGTAAAAAAAGCATTAGGAATATCGATATCTGGCGCAGATGTGCCAACAGATGAAACACTAGCTTTAGCTAAACAATATATAGAGGGTAAAATTGAGTTAAAAGAATTACAAGAAAAGGTTATAAATAAATATAATAAAAATAAATAGAAAAATAGAAAAGGTGAGAAAATGAAAGATCCATACATTCAAAAAAATGGAACATTAAAAAATAAATTAGGTATAGAAGAATATAATGAATTAAATGCTGCTGAAAAAGACATTGGTTTTGTTAAATTAATAGACATTGGCGAAGCTTTTAAGCAAAAATATGATGCAAGCTATTTAAAAAGCATACATAAACATATTTTTGAAGATATATTTGATTGGGCAGGAGAATTTAGAACTGTGCCTGTATACAAAACAGAAGTTGTTATTCCAGGTTTAAGTTTAGAATATTCTGCACCAAAAAATATAGAAAGAGATTTAAATAAAGCATTAGATAGTCTAAATAGTGCAACGTGGTCTGGAAAGAAGATAGATGAGATTACTTACGAATTTACAGAACATTTAGCAAGAATTTGGAGAGTGCATCCTTTTAGAGACGGGAATACAAGAACCACTTTAGCATTTGCAGAAAAGTATTCAACAGAGCATGGATTTCCTATGGACATAGGAATATTATTAGAGCACTTAACAAGATCTGTAACTCCAGATGGAAGAATTGCAAGATACAGTATAAGAGATAAATTTGTTTTAGCAGCTTTGGACAAAAAGGACTATCCAGAACCAGAACATTTACAAGCTCTGATAAAAGAATCTATTTTATCAGGAGTAAAAAAAGAAGAAGAAAAACATTCTAAAATTTTAGATTTAGATGATGAGGAGAAGGGAAGATAAAAAATGAAAATACTAGCGATAGGAGATATAGTAGGAGAAAATGGTTTAAAGAAGTTAAGAGATTTATTACCTACAATAATAGAAAAGGAAAATATAGATTTTACAGTAGTAAATGCAGAGAATACTTCAGGAGGAATGGGACTTAATGAAAGAGATTTTACTAGCATTCAAAAAATGAAAATTAATTGCTTAACAATGGGAAATCATACATGGGGAAAGAAAGATATCTTTTCATTTATTGATAATGAAAAAATCATAAGACCTGCAAATTATTCTAAAGGATTACCAGGAAGAGGATATAATAAATATGAATGTAAAGGTAAGAAAATAGCTGTCATAAACTTAATAGGTAGAACTGATATGAACATATTATCAGAAAATCCATTTTTAGTTGCAGATGAATTGGTAAATAAATTAAGCAAAGAAGTAGATATAATTATACTTGATTTCCATGCAGAAGCAACAGCAGAGAAAATAGCGATGAAGCACTATTTAGATGGTAGAGTAAATATCATATTTGGAACTCATACACATGTACAAACAGCTGATGAAGAAATAACAGATAAAGGAACTGGCTATATAACTGATTTAGGTATGTCGGGACCAAAAAATTCAGTAATTGGTATGGATATTTCTGCGTCGATAAAAAGATTTATTACTTCGCTTCCAGAAAGATATAAATTGGCCGAAGGAGAGACAATACTTAATGGATGTGTATTTGAATTAGATGACGATACATGTAAAACTGTAAGAATATATAGAGTAAACTATAAATAAATGTCGAAAGGTGTCGAAACTACACGATGAGTTTTTCCTTTTTTTTCCAAAAACCTATAGACAATTTCCAGAAATTGTAATATAAATATAATCGTTGATTAAAACAAATAAAAAAATATAGGAGGCAAAAATGGAAATTTTAAAAATCTCATCAAAATCAAATCCAAATTCAGTAGCAGGGGCTATTGCAGGTTTGGTAAAGGAATCTAACAAAGCAGAAATGCAAGCAATAGGGGCAGGGGCGCTTAATCAAGCTGTAAAAGCAGTAGCAATAGCAAGAGGATTTGTAGCACCAGCAGGAGTAGATTTGGTTTGTATACCTGCATTTGCAGAAGTGGAAGTAGAAGGAGAAGATAGAACAGGTATAAAACTTATAGTGGAATCTAGAAAATAATTAATTTTTAATGATATAAATTTGTATAGGGGGCACAGTATAAATGTGTACCCTTTTTTCTTTTAAAACACCTTGAAAAAAACATAGTTATGTTATATATTAATACATATCTAAAATAATAGATCTATATGGAGGATAGTATGAAATCTAAATCTAATATAATTAAATATTTCTTTATAATATTTGTAATAGGTATAATAATATTTGCAATATATAAAATAGATTCAAAACAAGAAAATAATATAAGCAACGAAGAAACGGAAAAACAAACAATACAGGAAACTGAATCGATTTTAAATATTGGCATTTCAGATTTTGATAATATCAATCCTCTTATAACTAAAAACAAAGATATTATTAGTTTATCTACAATATTATATGACCCTTTATTAAAACTTACAGAAAGTTATGAAATAGAAAATTGTTTAGCAGAAGAATGGTCGAAAACAGACAGAACAACATATTTGGTGAAGCTGAAAGATGGTTTAAAATGGGAAGATGGAAGCAGTGTTACAGGTGAGGATGTAAAATATACAATAGAAAGGTTACAAGAAGGAAAATCTATATATTCAGATAATGTAAAGAATATAAAATCAGTAGAGATAATAGATGGAAATACAGTAAGAATAAATTTAAAAAAAGAGGAGGCTTTTTTTGAATATAATTTAATATTTCCAATAGTATCAAGTGCACAATTTAAAAATGAGGACTTTTATAAATCGAGATTTGCACCAAAAGCTACAGGAATGTATAAAGTTACTGCAGCTACAGGAGAATATATTGAGCTTGAGCAAAATGAAAATTGGAGAGATTCAAACAATATAGAACGTAAAATTACAAAAGTAATAATTACATTTTTTGATACAATAGGAGATGCATATAACAGTTTAAAAATAGGAAATATAGATTTGGTGTGCACATCTAATACAAACGTAGAAAAATATGTAGGTACCATTGGATTTGGTACTAAAGAATATAAAGGTAGAGAACTTGATTTTATTAGTATTAACTGTAAGGAAGGAGTATTAGCCAATAAAGAAGTAAGACAAGCTATAAATTATGCAATAGATAAAAATAAAATAAATTCAGTAATATTTGGTAACAGCTACTATGTATCCTCTTTTCCAATAGATTATGGAAGTTATTTATACTCTAAAGAAGGTAAATCTAATTATTCACAAGAAAAAGCTAAAAAAGTTTTGGAAGATGCTGGATGGGAGTATAAATATGGATATTGGAGAAAAACAGAAGATTATGTAACAGAATATTTGGAGTTTAATTTAGTTGTAGATAATAGCAATGAAACAAGAGTGAAAGTAGCAGAACTTATAGCAGAACAATTAGAGGATATAGGTATAAATGTGTATGTATATAAGGTATCAAATTCTGCGTACAAAAGCTATTTAGAAGATAAAGATTATGATATGATTATAACAGGCGTAAATAATGGATATAGTCCAGATTTGACATACTTTTTTAGAGAAGACAATATAGCAAATTATGAAAACGAAGAAATAAAAGGAATACTAAATGATGTAAAAAATATTTCTGACAAAAATTTACTAAAAGAAAGATATAATAGGATAATAGAAATATATGAAGACGAAATGCCATATATTTGCTTATATAGAAACAGAGAGAAAGTAATATATAGTATAAGACTTACCGGAGAAGTTACACCGAATAACTATAGTGTGTACCATAATTTTGAAAATTGGTATAGACAATAAAAATATGTAACTGTTGTAAAATACTAAAAATTATTAGGAAAAATATCATAAAAAATACTTGACAAAATTTAAAAATAAGATATAATACAAACAGTTGTTTTAAAATGCAAAATAAAAATTAGGAGGAAAAATAAATGAGTAATCAAAATCCAGAAAAAATGAAAGCGTTAGAAGCAGCATTAGGACAAATAGAAAAGCAATTTGGTAAAGGTTCAGTTATGAAATTAGGAGACTTTGGCGCAATGGAAGTGGAGGCAATTCCAACAGGCGCATTGAGTTTAGATATAGCTTTAGGAATAGGAGGTATTCCTAGAGGAAGAATAATAGAAATATATGGACCAGAGTCATCTGGTAAAACAACACTTGCATTACATATGATAGCAGAAGCACAAAAACTAGGTGGAGAAGCAGCATTTATAGATGCAGAGCATGCACTAGATCCAGTATATTCAAAACATTTAGGAGTAGATATAGATAATTTAATAGTTTCTCAGCCAGATACAGGAGAACAAGCCTTAGAAATTACTGAAGCACTAGTTAGAAGTGGTGCTATAGATATAATTGTTGTAGACTCTGTTGCAGCATTAGTTCCAAAAGCAGAAATAGATGGAGATATGGGAGACGCACATGTTGGCTTACAAGCAAGACTTATGTCACAAGCATTAAGAAAACTTGCTGGTGTTATAAATAAATCAAAAGCAGTTGTAATATTTATAAACCAATTAAGGGAAAAAGTTGGTGTAATGTTTGGAAATCCAGAGACTACAGCTGGTGGTAGAGCATTGAAATATTATGCCTCTGTAAGATTAGATATAAGAAAAATAGAAAATATCAAACAAGATGGAGAAGTAATAGGAAATAGAGCAAGAGTAAAAGTTGTAAAAAACAAAGTAGCGCCACCTTTTAGAGAGGCTGAGTTTGATATTGTTTATGGCAAAGGTATTTCAAAAGAAGGAAATATTTTAGATATAGCTGTAAACTTGGATATAATAGAAAAATCAGGTTCATGGTTTAGCTATAATGGAGAAAGAATTGGTCAAGGAAGAGAAAATGTAAAGAAATACTTAATAGATAATCCAGAAGTAACGAGTGAAGTAGAACAAAAAATAAGAGACAACTTTAATGCTGCATTTGAGAAGAGTTTAGGCGAAGAAGAAATAGATGAAGAACAAGAGAGAGAGCCAGAAGAATAAAATTTCTAATTTAGGGCAATTAAAAGGGAGTTTTAAATGACAAATTTAGAAGAATTAGAGAAAAAAGATAAATTAAAAACAAAAATGCTAAAATATATAATGTATAAAAAAAGAACGGAAGAAGAAATAAAACGAAAATTTGCTAATATAGAAGAAACCGAACTAGTAGAAGAGGTAATTGAAGAATTAAAAGAAATAGGATATATTAATGATAGTAATTATATAGATAGAGCAGTTACAGAACACATGAATATTAATAATCTATCTGTAAAAGAGTTAAAATATAAGTTAATGTCAAAAGGACTAAATATTAATTTAATCGAAGACTATGCAAGCAGTAAAAATGAAGAACTAACTGAATATGAGATAAACTCTGCTAAAAATATAATTTTAAAAAAACAGAGTAATACAGAAGAGCAAGATATTATTCAATACCTAATAAAAAAAGGATATAAAACAGATAATATTAAAGAAGCAATTTCAAGACTAAAGGATTAGGAGAAAAAAATGCAAAATATTTTAACATTAGAAACAAATAAATATAAAGTAAAACTAGAGAATTTTGAAGGTCCTCTAGATTTACTATGTCATTTGATAGATAAAAACAAAATGAATATATATGATATAAATCTAGGAGAAATTACAGACCAATATATAGAATATATAAATCAAATGGAAAGAATGAATTTAGAAATAACAAGTGAATTTTTAGTTATGGCCTCAACTTTATTATATCTAAAATCAAAGAATTTACTTCCTAATCAAGCAGAAGAGGAAGAAGAACTAACAGAGGAGGAAATATTAAGGCGAATAATAGAATATAAAAAGTATAAAGAAATAACTAAAACATTAAGAGAAATGTACGAAAATGGTGGTAAAAATATTTTTAAATTGCCAGAAGAAATAGAACTTCCAAAGCAAAAGCTAGAAAAAGAATATCAAAAAGAAACTATATCTTCTATGTATGCAGAAATAATAGAGAAAAGTAGTACTAGATTAAATAAAAATGCAAAGAATATAGAGAAAATTGCTATTACAGAAACATATACTGTAGCAGATAAAGTAAAAACAATGTTTAAAGCATTATTACATAGCAAGAGCTTTGTATTTAATAACTTATTTCCTAAGCAGAAATGTTCTAACAAGGAAATAGTAACAGCTTTTACAGGATTATTAGAACTTTCAAGAAGAAGCAAAGTTTTAACTTCGCAAGAAGAACTTTTTGGGAATATAACTGTTGAGAAAAATAATAAAAAACAGGCTTAAAATAATATAACAAAAGATGTTTAAAAAAGCAAAAAATGGAAAAACTAATACTAAATAACTTCAAAGGAGGTTATTATGGTATTAGTTTTACTTTTTTGTACAATTTTAATAATAGCTATTTCTCTTTTTTTCTTAATAATATTCTCTACTCTAAAAATAGAAATAAAAAACTTTAAGACATCTAATCTAACTACAAATAAAGAAAAGTCTACATTTACAAATTCAAAGAAATATTCTAAATATGAAGTTAATATAGCATTAGAAATATTAAACAAATTAAAATACTTTTCACTAAATTTGAATTCTAGAAAAATTAAAAAAATAACGTTAAAAATGCATTTAGATAAAACAAAAATTAAAGAATTAGAAAGAGAAATAAGTATATCAGATATAAAAGAAGTTATGAACATAAAACCTAAAATATCATATTTGGACTTAAAATTAAAACTTGGGATAGATGACGTACTTCTTACAACATATTCTGTACCAATTATATCTACATTAATTTCTATTTTACTGCCATACACTGTAGAAAAAGAAGACGTAAATAATATTAAATATGAGGTAAAGCCGATATATAATAATGGAAATGTATATGACATGAAATTAAATATTGGCGTAAAAATTAAAGTAATAAAAATTTTAAATGCAGTTTATAAAATATATAAGAGTAAGAAAGATAAGAATAAGAAAAAAATGTATAAATTAAGTAAAATTGGTACATATTATCAATAAATAAAATTAAAGGAGAGTTGATAAAATGAGTGAACACCCAATAGAAGGTCTTATGCTTACAGCAATGAATAGTATACAAGATATGGTAGACGTAAATACAATTATAGGAGAACCAATAGAGACAAGTAACAATATGGTAATTATACCAATTTCAAAAGTAGGATTTGGATTTGCAGCAGGAGGAAGTGAATTTAAAGGAGAGACTTTAGATGAATATACTAAAAAAGAAAAAGAAGAACAGGTACAATATAGATTACCGTTTGGAGGAGGTTCTGGTGCAGGTGTTAGTATATCACCAGTTGCATTTTTAGTAGTAAGTCCTAATAATGTGAAACTATTGCCAGTAAACCATTCTTCAGCAATAGACAGATTAATAGACTATGTACCAGATTTAATGGAAAAAGTAAATTGTTATTTGAACAAAACAATGCAAAACAAAAAGGAAGAAAAGAAAGAGGAAGCAAAGAGATTAGATAAAGAGCACAAAGAAGCAAAAGAAACAATAGAAAATCTTACAGAAACAATACAAAATGCAAGCAGAATTCGTCCAAAACGAAACAGGATAAGCAGAGAACATTTAACAGGTGTAGTTCCTCCAGTAGTTCCTGTGGATTATGAATATGATTATACAGATGAGGAAAACAAAGAAAACTATCCGGAAGAGGGAGAATAATGGAACAAAGGTACATTTTGGTTCGTTTCAAATTTG
This sequence comes from uncultured Clostridia bacterium, assembly GCA_944392545.1. GTDB lineage: Bacteria > Bacillota > Clostridia > TANB77 > CAG-508 > CALXVA01. Next base: position 96,803 of record CALXWW010000002.1, on the reverse strand, counting down.
GAATTTGCCAAAGTGTACCTTTGTTCCAGATTTGTTACAAAAATGTAAAGTAAATGTAATAGTAATGTAATAAAACATATAAATGGCATGACTCTAACAATACACGAGATTTGAAGAGCAAAATAAAAATTAAAATTAGTTTTGCTATTGAACTTCATTAAATCAAATGATAGAATAGCTATAGTTTTAAAATTCACTATTTATATAGTGAAAATTTAACTTTAAAACTAAATATAATAAAAGGAGAAGGAAAGTATGAAAAAATTATTTAAAGTAACACTATGTGTTATATTTGCGTTAGCATTAATTATTTCATTATTTAGTACTAGCGTAAATGCAGCAACTTACAACTATGATAGCTTCACAGCTGGAAGTGGCTATGGTACAAAAACACCAGTAAGCGAAAATGTTACAAATCTAAAAGGTGAAACAGTGGCATCTGGAGGAATGTATGTAGGACCATTCAGTAAAGCAAGTACAGCTAAACTTGCAGAAGGAATCCTAGAAGAAACCTATGTAGAAGTAGACATGGACAAAATAGCTTCAGGAGAATATTTTGAAGTTTCATTAGCATTAAGAAATGCAGCTAATGAATATGTTACAGAAGCTGTAGTTATGTCTCAAAAAACTGCTGAAGATGAAGTTACATTAACAGCAGGATGGGCACCAAAATTTAGTGCAACTATTGATAGAACTGGTATTTATACATATCAATGGAATATGTTCGTAGAAAACGATACACCATATGTTAACTTCACTGTATTAAGCGGAGATACAGTTGTAGGTTCAACAGGAAATGTTGATATGGATACTATACAAGGACCAGATGATAAAAATCCAATATTAGAGCAAGAAGATGTATCTGTAAAATATTTATGGTTCTGCAATATTAATGTAGCAGAAGGAATAAATGTTTATGCAACATTACCAGGAACAACTGTTGAAGTTGTACAAGATGAAAATGCATTAGTAATAGCTGAAAATGCAGATGAAACATTAACAAGTTCTTTAGAAAATAATGGTATAACATTAAATCCAGCAGATTCTGTAGAAATAGCAGTTAAAGTAGCTGAAGCTGCTGAAGAAGAAAATGCAAACGTAGTAGAAGCTGTAAATGAAAAAGTAGCAGGTGCTAGTCTAGTAGGATTATATGATATTACAATACCAGTAACAATAAATGGAGAAAGTGCTGGTGAATTAACAGAATTATCAAATCCTATAACATTAAGCGTTGCAATTCCAGAAGGTTTACCAGAAGTGGCTGAAGGATATGAAAGAGTATACTATGTAGTAAGAGATCATAATGGAGAAATAGAAGTTTTAAATACAACAGTTAATGATGATAACACAATATCATTTGAATCAGATAAATTCTCTACTTATGCATTAGCTTATGTTGATCAAGAAGTAGAAGCAGAAGAACCAACAGTTGATGGTGAAAAAGATGATACACCAAAAACAGGTATAATGGCTAATATAGAAATAGCTGCTATAATAGTATTAGTTGCAACTGTAGCATTAGTTGTTGTAAATAAAAACAAAAATAAATAATTAAATAAATTAAAATAAATACTATACATACACCTACCTTAAATTTAATTGGTAGGTGTTATATTTTTACTTAAAAATATATACTTTTTGATTTTTTTGTAATATAATATCTATGTTGAAAGAAATCTTAAATAAAAAAATAATTTATTAGAAAGTGGGGATGAAAGTGAAAAAGAAATTTTTAAGTTTTGTAAGTGCTTTACTTTTAATTGCTATTGCCTTTACTTTAACAGGATGTGGAGAAAACAAAGAAACTACAAATGTGGAAGGACAAGGACAGGAAGTAGTAGAAGAAAGTAGCGATACAGTAAAACTTAATGACGAATTAAGCGAGGTATGCGGATTTGCACAAGAAATACAAGGAAATCAGTATAAAATAGTGGGATTAAAAACAAGTGGAGAACCAATTGACATTACAAGCTATGGTAGCACAATGTATGAAACATTAGATTATTCTAGTGAAAAAATATATTTGCAATACGAAAACAACTTTTATGCAATAGATTTAAGTCAGGGAAATGGGAATTATAAAGTAGAAAAAGTATTTACCTATGATATGGAATATACTTCATATTATAAACAAATGGGAGTATATGAAGGAAAAATATATTTTAAAGAAAATGAAGGACCGTTATACGCATATGATATAGCTACAGGAAAAATTGAAACCATAGTAGATACAGAGGAGATTGTTCATTTCTATATAAATAAAATAAATGGTAAAATATATTATGTAGAAAGAAATCCAGGTTGTAATCTTAAAGAATATGATATAGCCACTGGAGAAATAAAAGAAATAGATAGTGCATCAAACGAGATGATAGGAAGTAGGAGATACTACTATAATATTGGGTTGCTTTCGGGAAATGCAGAAGATATTATATATAATAAAGAAGAAAAGATAGATGGTACAAGAGATACAAATTATTATCTATATAATATAGCATCAGGACAAAAAACAAAGCTAGACAGTACTTTCATGGGAGGAATTTATGCAGATGGAAAATTATACTATGTAGTAACTAGCGGCGGAGACATGATGTATCCAAACTATGTTTTGAAAGTTAATTCAAACGGAACAGACACTGTCGTTATGGAAGAACAAGAAAATGACTTTATAGATTTCTATGATTTAGGAAATGGAAAAATTCAAGCTGTAATGAACTGGGGACAAGATATAACTACTGCTGGAGAACAAGCTTATGTTATAGATAAAGAGACATTAACTATTGAGGAAACAAACCATAGATATGATTTAGTATATCTAATTCAAGAACCAGATAAGAAAATATTAAATATAGAAAATACTACTAGTGCAGCAACAATTACACCAGAGCAAGCAAATGAAATAATAAAAGAAAAATGGGGAACAACGACAACTGAAGAAAATCCTAGTATAACAAATGAAACTGGACTTACAATTGTTGGAGGATATTCAGATATAAAAGTAAAAGATACAGATGGATTAGAATATTATGTATTTTCATATTATTCAAGACCAGAAGGCGGTAATTTAAGTCATATACAAACAATGCTCATATCTGTAGATGGAAAAAAATATAAATTGATATTTACAGGACCAAGTTTCCAAGATGGAGACATAGTTACACAATTTGATGAAGAAGGAAATTTAGAGTAAGTGATATTAAAAATAAGGAGGATTAAGAATGAAAAATAAAGCTCTAGTAGGAATAAGCATTATATTTATTTTGATGGTTTGTTTAGTAACATTAACAGGCTGTGGTAATACGGAGACTAACACACAAAGCGAAGCAAATAACAATGTACAAAATGAGGAAAGCACAAATGAAAATCAAAAAGTGGAAACAGCAACGGGAAAAGTTACTTCTGAATATTACGGGGACTATATAGATTATGGCATAGATTTAAATAATGATGGCGATACGAGCAATGATTGGAAAATCTTTTATAACGACGGAACATACACATATATAATTCCAAGTAACAGTATATTATTAAACAAAGTGCCAGATATTTCTGGAATACAAAAATTATCAAATAATTCAAACTACTTAGCATATTTTGAAAATTCATACTTGACGGAAGACATGAAAGAACTACAAGGAAATTCTCAAGAAAGATTTATGCTAGGAGATTATAAATTAGAAGCTAATAAAGAAAGTTCAAAAGCAGTATCTATATTATTAAATACAGAAAATTGGACTACATTTGTAAATGAATATGCTGATTATGCTATAGGTGGACCTACATTGCAAATGTGGATAGCAAGTTGGAATGAGAAATATAATGACAATATTGAAATAAGAGTAGCAGAAAATGGATACGAAGTAAAATTAGATGATGCATCTAACTGGTCTGCTGCAATAGATATGAAAGATAAAGAAGGACATACAAACGAACTATACTTTCCTAAATTTACAGATGCATCTGAAAACACAAGATGCAATTATTGGTTATCAAGCCCAGGACAACGAGTAGATTCTGCCTTACCAACTGCAGATATATACCAAATTACTGACGAAGAAGGACAGTCAATTTATGCAACATACTATGGAATGGGTGGAGGATTTAGACCTGTAGTGTCGCTTAAAGCTAACCAAAATCTAGTAAAAGAAAATGGTGTATGGAATATAGTTAAATAAAGGGGAGTTAAATTTTGAAAAATAAAATTTTAACAATAATATTTGTTTGCATATTATTGTCAGTTAATATAACATTAACTGGCTGTGGAAATAGCAATGAAAAAATGAACGAAGAAGCAACACAAACTAATATAATAAATGAAGTTAATGTTGAGGAGATATATTTCCAAGTTTTAGATGAGCAAAGAAGCTACATAACAAGGAACGGAAGCGAAGAATATATATCAGATTATGCAAAAGAAATAATATCTGATGGAAACATAAATGTAAGTTATGCAATATTAAATATGGACGTAGATAGCCAAAATGATAAAGAAATGGTAGTATTACTTGAAAGTAGTGGAGATGGTAAATATCTAATACTAAATTATGAAGATGACGGATTAGTATATGGGTTTAAAAAAGAATATAGAGAAATGCTTAACTTAAAAACAGATGGAACATATAAAATATCAGGTGGTGCTGCAGACACTAAAATAATAAAAAGTACATTCAATAGAAATCAAATTTTTGACAATATTGTGGCAGGAGTTGAAAATGGTAAATATACATTTAATAATAATTCACTAAATAGTAAAGAAGATTTTGAAAAATGTATGGAAGAGTTTGATTCAAAAGAAGCTGTAAAGTTTACTTTATATAAAGAAATAACTATAGAGAATGATATAGGTACTAACAATAATCCAACTAATAACACTAATGTAAACAATAGTGAAATAAGCAAAGATATAGAAGGAACTTTTAGAGTGAATTTTAGTGAAGATATAGAACAAGAAATACGGAAATTGTATGACTTTAAAATTAGAAAATGGAAAGGCAACATTTGAAAATACATATTTCGCACAAGTAAAAACTGGGACATATACTGTATCGGATAATACAATTACAGTAAATTATACATATGAAAAAGGATTTGATGAAGGCGCAGATAAGGATTATGAAAGAAAAACAAACGAAACAGAAACATATGCCATACAAGATGAAAAAAGTATAATACAACAAAGTTCAGGATATACATTTAATAAAGAGTAATATTAATAATACCTCTAAAATATAATTGTAATAATATATATTTGGAGGTATTTTTATGTGGCTAAATAAAAAAAATATAAAAAGAATTAGTGTTTGTTTAATTCTTTTAACAATATTTATGTTTTCTGTAGTTTTTGCGTCAGATGAAACAGCATATGTTTGGTCGTCAGAATCTGAACCAATTTCTGTTCAGACAAGTGGAAACGCAGTAAATAATGAGCAGGTTACAAATAATGAAACAGCGGAAAGCAAAGAAACAAGTGCAAATGAAAATAGCAATGTGGAAAATAATAGTCTTAATCTAGAATCAGGTGGTGCGGTATTAATAGAACAAACAACAGGTAGGGTACTATATGACCACAATATGCATGAAAAATTAAGACCAGCAAGTGTAACAAAAGTTATGAGCATATTATTAATAATGGAAGCGGTAGATTCTGGACAGATAACTTTAGAAGATAGAGTACCATGTTCAGAAAATGCAGCTAGTATGGGAGGTTCTCAAATATGGCTAGAAGTAGGCGAAGAATTAACAGTAGACGAAATGCTAAAAGCAATATGTGTAGTATCTGCTAATGACTGTACAGAACAATTCCGACACCTATGAAATACTACAGACAGTAGGATTTTAAAAATATAAAAATATAAAATTATAAACACCTAACAAAGAACTGCTTATATAGTAGTTCTTTTAATGTATTTTCTTAGATATCTAACTGATATATAGGAAAATAATGTGTATCTAGTAAAAAGCCACGCTTTTTAGCTGTTTTGGGGAGATGAGATATCTCCCTGATCCTGCAAAATTGTTTTGAGGCAAATTTTTAATTGTAGATTTAGAAAAGGAGTGAGTATATGAAAAAAGATAATGATAAAGAAAAATTAGTACCAATTATAGTAAGATTACCAAAAGAAAAGAAAGAAATGTTAAAAAAATTAGCTAGTAAGCAAGGGAGATTTGAATCAGATATTATTAGAAGTGGAATAGAAAAGGAATTAAATATTCAAATGTATAATGATAATTTAGACTTTATAGTTAAACAATTAGATAGCATTGTAGATGCAAAATTAACACCATTTATAAAATCACAAAGAAAATTAACTGCAAAATATTTAAGAACAAGTGCTATAAATACATATTTATTAGGTGAATTTTTTGATAAAATATTAGGAGATGATATGCATAAGAATTTTATAAAAATGTTAAATAATGCTCGTAATAAAGCTAATTATTATATTAGTCGTGATACCGAAAATATGACTAAAGAGGATCTATATGATTTTTATACAATAGGAGAAATATATAGAAACGAATAAAATATTTACAATAAAAAAATTAAAAACTCTAGTTACTAAACAATAGTGCTAGAGTTTTTATTACATATAAATAAAAACGAGAGATGCCGTAAACTCGTTTTAAAACAAAAAAGAGATAGGTTTGATGAGCCGATGCAATAAAATTCATTCGTATTCGTGTAAACAGTCTATTTGCACAAAATGCGTAAGTGAGATTTCGTAACGCAAACTCACAATAAACAAAGAGTTTCAGGAGGCAAAACTTGTAATAATGGATATGCAAATGTAAGAAAAACTTCAAAAGGAATTTACCGAATGTTTTTCTTATTACTTTTGAAATGTTATAGTATTTCAAAAGTAATAAAAAGTGTGGGCAAGGATGCACAAGGTTTAAATATAACGGCATTTGCAGTAGATATAGGTATCTACATACTAGACTATCATAAAAATAAAAAGCGACGAAATGAGGGGTTTAAATAAATGGTGTATTATTTATCTAAGAAAGGGGATAATACACCATTTTTTTGCTCAAAAATTTCAGGGTTTATATTAAAAATATATAAAATAAAATTTTAACTAAGTAATAGAGTATAATTTTTTCTATTATCGGTTAAAATTTTTATTCAATATTGAAAAAGATAAAAAAATATATATAATAAATATACAAAATAAAGAATAAAGGATGGGGTTAATAAAAATGGAAGATACTATTATTTATTTGATAAGACATGCTGAAACAGTTGATGAGAATGGAATTAGAAATACGAATGAAGATTCTCAATTAATTAATGAAAAAGAGATTTTATCAGTAGAGGGTGAAGAACAATCTAAAAAATTAAGTGAAAATGTAGAATTAAAAGATATTGACATTATTTGGTCAAGTAGTTATACAAGAGCAAAAGCTACTGCAAAATATATTGCTAATGTTAATAATTTACCAATTAATTTAGATAATAACTTATGTGAGAGAAAATTAGGAAATTTAAAAGAACTAGGTGAATTTATGAAATACAAAAGTACAAAAGATCCTTCTCAAGAGCAGTTATTAGATAGGAAATTTAAAACGTCTGATGGAGAAAGTGCAGAAGATACAAAAGAAAGAATGACAAAATTTTTTGACAAAATATTGAAAGATTATGAAGGAAAGAAAATTGCAATTGTAAGTCATCGGAGGTTCAATCAAGTTCTTCTTATTAAATTGGTGTGAAGTAAATAAAGATGTAAAATTGGCGTATAAAGGCACTGCCTTAGATATAACATCTCCTTGTTTATTAAAAATGACATTTAGAAAAAATAAATTAATTAATATAGAACAAATAAAAGATTAATCTAATAAAAAATGAATGATGGATATACTAAACCTAAATTATTAGACAAAAATAGTTTAATAAGGAGGGTTAATTTTATGTTTAAATTTTAGGATTTATTCAAATTAGAAGTGGTAAAATATTGTAATAATTTAAGGCTAATAAATTACTTTTGCATAGGAAATTTAGAGGTTGTAAAAAGTTGAGTAAAGAAATTTGAAAAAATGGGATAATTGATATAAAATAGTTTTAAAATTTAAGTTTTTATTTGTTGTTAAAATAGAGAAAATATGATATATTATGTGTAGAATTGGAGGGAAAAATGGAACTAATAAGACCTTTTGTAAAATGGGCTGGAGGGAAAGGTGGCTTGATTTCACAGCTGAAAAACTTTTACCCATTTGATTTGGAAAATGGAGTTATAGAGAGATATGTAGAACCATTTATAGGTGGTGGGGCAGTTCTAATAGATATATTACAAAGATATGATGTAAAAGAAGCTTATGCATTTGATATAAATAAAGACTTAATAAATTGTTATAATGTAATAAAAAACAATGTAGAAGATTTAATTGAAGAATTAGATAAAAAAGAAAAAGAATTTTTAAAATTAGAAACAGACGAGAGAACAGCTTATTTTTATGATATAAGAAATAAATATAATTCTTATAAACTAGAAAAAGTAATTGATGTAAAAAGAGCTTCTGAATTTATATTCTTGAATAGGACGTGTTTTAACGGTTTATATAGAGTTAATAAAAGTGGAAAATTTAATGTACCTTGTGGTAAATATAAAAATCCTACAATATGTGATTCTAAAAATTTAAGAAACTTGTCTAAACTAATTCAAAATGTAATATTTGAATATGGTGATTACAAAAAGAGCAGTGAATATGTTGATGATAAAACATTTGTATATTTTGATCCACCATATAGACCTTTATCTATTACATCTGGATTTACTTCATATACAAAAGAAGACTTTAATGATGAAAATCAAAAAGAGCTTGCTAAATATTATTGCGAATTAAATAATAAAAAAGCAAAATTAATGCTAAGTAATTCAAATCCTAAAAATACAAACAAAGAAGATACATTTTTTGAAGATATCTACAAAGGATTTAATATAAATGAAGTTTCAGCAAAGAGAATGATAAATGCAAACAGTAAAGGAAGAGGAGAAATTTCAGAATTACTTATAACAAATTATGAGGAGACAATAGAATGTACAGAGGAAAATTCTATTATGAAGATGGTAGCTTCAAATTAATTGATAGTGATACAACTAAAACATTGAAAAAATTTGAAACTAAAACTTTTGATATGATTTTTGCTGACCCACCATATTTTTTATCAAATGATGGAATTACTTGTAGTGGTGGAAAAATGGTTAGTGTAAATAAAGGACAGTGGGATAGAAGTTTAAGTATATCTGAAAAACATAAATTTAATAGAACATGGATTAAAGAGTGTTATAGAATATTAAAAGATAATGGAACAATATGGATTAGTGGAACTTTACACAATATCTATTCGATAGGAATGGCTCTTGAAGAAGAAGGATTTAAAATTATAAACAATATAACTTGGCAAAAGACTAATCCTCCACCTAATTTAGCTTGTAAAACTTTTACACATTCAACAGAAACAATTTTGTGGGCAAGAAAAGATTTGAAAAATGTAAAATATACATTTAATTATGATGTAATGAAACAACTGAATAGTAAAAAACAAATGAAAGATGTTTGGACAACTTCGCTAACAAAGCCATCAGAAAAGAGACAAGGAAAACATCCAACACAAAAACCTTTGGAAATATTAGAAAGAATAATTTTAGCATCGACGAATGAAAATGATTTAATTTTAGATCCTTTTTGTGGTAGTAGTACAACAGGAATTTCAGCAGTAAAATTAAATAGAAGATACATAGGAATAGATAATTCAAAAGAATATTTAGATTTATCAATAAGAAGATATGAACAAATAAAGGAGGATTTATTATGAAAAGAGATTTTGCACAATGGCTACTTACTTTTACAGATAGTATTGCTAATTATAAATATTACATAGATTTTGAAACGATATATAAGAATGCGGAAATATATAAAATAGAACTAAATATGTTAAATTCTTTAATTGGTAGTAAAAATGTAGAAAAAGAATTTGAAGATTTAGTAAGAAAATATCCTGAAGTTTTAAAATGTATACCTATATTATTAGCAGTCAGACAGTATGAAATAATTGTTTTAGATGATGATGGAAATAAATTTGAATATAATTTTAAAAAAATGAATTATGAATTAGAGCAATATAAAGTGTTTATGAGAGAAACAGGTCTATTTGAGTTATTAGAAAAACACCTAGTTAATAATTTATATGATTATGTTTTAGGTGTTGAATCTGGACTAAATTCTAATGCTAGAAAAAATCGTGGCGGACATTTAATGGAAGATTTAGTGGAAAAATTTATTCAAAAAGCAGGTTTTAAGAAAAATGAAACATATTTTAAAGAAATGTACTTACAGGACATAGAAAATAGATGGAAACTAGATATGTCTTTTATAAGTAATAAAAATCAAGCAACTAAGCGATTTGATTATGTAATAAAAACTGATAATTGTATTTATGGAATAGAAACTAACTTTTATGCTGCTGGTGGTTCAAAACTTAATGAAACAGCAAGGAGCTATAAAATGATAGCAGAAGAGGCAGATAAAGTTGTAGGATTTGAATTTGTATGGTTTACAGATGGAATGGGATGGATCTCAGCAAGAAATAATTTAAGAGAAACATTTGATAGAATGGAGAATGTTTATAATATTAATGATATGAAGAATGGAATAATGAAAGAAATATTTAAATAAAATGGGAGAAAAATACATGATTAAAATTAACAAAATAAGAATAAAAAATTACAAATCAATATATGACTCAAATGATATACTAATTTATGATAGAATAACTGTTTTGGCAGGTAAAAATGAATCTGGAAAAACCAATATAATAAAGGCATTAAATACATATTATAATGATTCTTTTGAAGATGAAGATATTCCTACGAAAGATATGGAATTAAATCCTACTATTATAATAGAGTTTTCAATTTTAGGAGATTATTTTAATAGAAAAATAGGTTATACTTTACTTGAAGATGAAAAAGAATATACATATACAATAGAGAGAAGTAAAAATATTAAAGATAAAATTACAGGAAGATTATATGATGAAATTCAAAAAGGGATAAAAAATGAAATTAGAAATGGAAATAATTCTGAAGTAAGAACGATAATTGAGACCATTCAAGAATTAGTTGATCCCGACAACAAATTAGATGATAAAGAATTTTTAAATTTATTGTTTGAAATTTATTCAAGTTTTATTTTTAATAGTGGAGAAGAAAAAGAGATTATAAAAAAATATATTATGTCTCAATTTAAAATTATATCTACGATCAAACCAGAAATTGAAAATAAAATAACTCAATTAACAGAAGCAATATTAAAAGATAAGTTATTTAAAGATATTAATAATATTTTTAATATTATTATGCCAGAGTTTAAATTTTTTGATAACTTTGATGACATGATTCCTGATGAAATTAGTATAACGGATTTGAAGAAACCTGATTTCAAAATCAAGAATAGAGGTTTTATAAATTTATTGGCTTTTTTGAATGTAACATTAGAGGATTTTACGAAAGAAATGGAAGAAATTAGTAGAAGACCACAAACGAAATTAGATAAGTACTCTGATAATATTACATTAGATTATCAAAATATATATAAACAAGAAAAGCTTAAGATAGCACTAAATAAGGATGGGGACAAAATATATGTAAACATTTATGATATTGATGATAATATTAATCCTAAAAAACCATCTCAAAGAAGTAAAGGATTACAATGGTTTTTATCATTTTATCTAATGTTAAATAATAGTGATGAAAATGCTATTTTATTAATAGATGAACCCGGATTATATCTACACGCTAGTGCACAAGAAGACATATTAAGGTTATTTGAGAATAATTTAAATAATTATATTATATACACAACACATAGTCCATATTTAATAGATACTAACAATATGTTAAGAGTTAAATTAGTTACTAATGATAGAACAAAAGGAATAGGAACTTGTGTAGAAAATAAATATTATAAATGTGCAGATTTAGATACTATAACACCATTAATTACTGCAATTGGTTATAATATGACTAAAAGTCCATTAGAATTTGGCGGAGGTTTAAATATTATAACGGAAGGTGTATCAGATAGATATTATATTTTAGCATTTTTAAAACTTTATAATGTAATAGAAAAAGTAAATTTAATTCCTTCACAAGGTGCTAGAGTGGTTCATCTTTTGGTTTCAATTGCTATTGGTTGGAATTTAAAATATATAGTTTTTTTGGATAACGATCAAGGAGAATCTGACGCAAGAGAAAGGTTATTGAATTTGTATGCAGACAAGAATGAATACAATTCTCATATATTTAAAATTTCAAATGATAAAAATACTTGTATAGAAGACATATTTTCAGTAGAAGATAAGAAGAAATATAATATAGGTAAAAATAAGAAAGAAAAATTATTAATTGCAAAAAGGTTTTATGATAATGTTTCCATAAATCAAATTGAAATTGATGATTTATCTGAAACAACTAAACACAATATAAAAAATATTATAGATATTATAACCGAAAAAGTATAAAAACATTGCAATTAATAAAGTATGTTAGATTATAACCATAGAATTAAACTATGAAATATGATTATAAATACAAGATTGCATTCTTTGCAAACGGAAGTGTCAAACGAGAGATAAGGTAAAAAAAGAAAATAAACTAATATAGAAAATACTTTGACAACATATAAAAACAGAGTTAACATCACACACCAAGTAAAGGGAGGTGATGTTTATATGAAGTTTGTTGATTTAGATGCAATGGTAGAAAATAATATAATTCATATTATTTATTTAAAAAGAGAAGAAGAGGGAAGTATAAGAACAGATGAGATTAGAAAAGAAAGAAAAAATTTATTTATTAAAAGAAGTAATATTTATGAAGCTCTTATGAAATTAATAAAAAAGCTACCAAAAAGTTATAGATATAGGGTAATTGATAAAATAGAGGAATATGCTGAAATAATAGATGAAGAAAATTCAGCATATATGGAAAAATATTATGAAACTCGGATTTAAAGATGCAATAAAACTTATAACACAATGCCAAAATAAGTAAAATTAAAACTAAATACATACTAGAAAATAAGAATATTATCAAAAAAAGATAATATTCTTATTTTTGTTGAAAAAAACTAAATTTTTTATAAAAAATGAGAAAAATTACACTTCTAATGGATTTATATAAGTAGATAGATGTAAAAAATACAGTCAGTGATAACAAAAATAGAAAAAAATAAAAAAAATAGAAAAAAATGAGAAAAATTAGACCTCTTATGGACTTTTATAAGTAGATAGATGTAAAAAATACAGTCAACAATAATAAAAAAATTAAAAAAATTTTCGAAAAATGAGATGTTTTTTAATTTTTTTGGACTTTTATATATAGATACGAAATGAGTGAAATAAAAAAGTAGAGTAAAAACTCTATAAGTTTTGTCATGCATAAAAAGTGTTAGTAAAAAGTTGCAAATAAAATTAACTGTCACTTAGTAAAAAAATTGTAAGAAGTTCTTAAGTATCTGAATATAAGAAAAGTGGCTTCGCCATATGTGCGTTTTGCTTCGCAAATACGCACAGCCCAAAGAAACTTAACCTTGTTGCTCCGGAAATTTCATTAGAAATTTCCTATGCAATAAAATATGACTTGCAAAAAAAGTACTTAAATATCTTTAGTAATAAAAAGAAGATTTGTACATAGTTATTTATTATGAGGTGAGACAATATATGGAAACTAAAAATAAAATAGAATCTACAAATGATAATGCAAACAATTCTGAACTAAAGTTTATGCTTAAGTTCAAAGAAGATGGAGAGAGTTTTCAAAATATAATGGAGAAAATATTGATAAACAAGATAAATAAAAATACTTAAAACTATTGAAAAGAACTTACTTAAGAGTTATAACACATATAGGTGTTTATAATAGTTAGGAGGCTATTTTGAACATAGAAAAAAATATAGAATATAGTGTAGCAATTTATATTCGTTTAAGTAAAGAGGATGGTGATAAAGAAGAAAGTGAAAGTGTTACTAATCAAAGAAAAATTTTGAGAGCTTTTGCAGAAGAAAATCATTATAGAATTTATGACGAGTATGTAGATGATGGATATACTGGCACAAACTTTAATAGACCAGATTTTAAAAGGATGATAACTGATATTGAGAATAAAAAAGTAAATATGGTCATTACAAAAAGTTTATCAAGATTAGGAAGAGATTATATTGAAACTGGTAGGTACATAGAAAAATACTTTCCTGAAAATAATATTAGGTATATAGCTGTATTAGATGATGTAGATACTTTTCTTGATAAAAACTGTGATACAGTTGCACTCAAAAATATTTTTAATGATTTTTTTGCAAAAGAAACTTCTAAAAATGTAAAGAGAACAAAAAACAAAAAGAAAAAGGAAGGATTCTATTACATTACATATGCACCTTTTGGATATAAAAAAGTGAGTAAATCTGGGAGAATTGAAATAGACGAGGTACAATCGAAAATTGTAAAAATGATATTTGATTTATTTATTGGCGGTAAAGGTACATATCAAATTGCTAAAGAATTAAACAATTTAAAAATAGATCCACCTGGTTTACAAATGAAAATGGCAAATGTATTGAAAAATACAACAGATACTACAAATAAGTGGAGTCATAATACTGTTAGAAGAATTTTAGAAAATGAAAGTTATATTGGAAATTGTGTGCAAAATAAAACTAAAAAAATTAGCTATAAAAGTAAAAAAATAATTCCGTTATCTGAAGAAGAATATACTGTTACAGAAAAACATCATGAGGCAATAATTGATTTAGATAAGTTTAATCTAGTACAGAAAATACTAGCAAATCATAAGAAAGATAAAGTACGAGACACCGATGTTTTATTAAAAGGAATATTATATTGTAGCCATTGTAATAATAAATTAATTATTAGGACGAAAACAGATAAAACAAAAAGTGGAGAAAAAATAAGAAGATATATTTACTGTCAAACTGCAAATAAAGAATTTTCAAACAAAAAATGTTATAAGAAGTATATTAATTATGATAAATTTGAAAAGGAGACTTTGGATAAAATAACAGAAATATTAAACATGTACATAAATTCAAATGCTTTCAAAAATGAAGAAGCTTTAAAGAAATTATTAGAATCACAAGAAAGCAGATATACTATTGATAACAAAATAAAGAAATTAAATAATGATTTAGAAAATATAAATAAAAAAATAAATATGGCATATAGTGATAGATTAAATGGAATATTAGAAGAACAAGATTTTAAACTATTCTCGGTAGGACTAATTAATGAAAGAAAAAGAATTGAAAGTTTACTTTATGAATTAAAGAGTCAGATAAAAGATTTTAGTGAAAATATGATGAGTGAAACCATTAAATCTGATATGAAAAAAGTAATAGAGAATCTTTTAAAAAATAAATTATATACAAAGGAAGTGTTGAATCAATTAGTTAATAGAATAGAAGTAGATAAAAATAATAATGTAATAATTTATTTTAATTTCCACGAATTAAATTGTTTGGGAGGTGTGATAGAAAATGTCAAACAAGCAGTTAATTTATAATGTAGGAATGTATTTAAGGTTAAGTAAAGAAGATGGAGATGGGGAAAGTGAAAGTATTACAAATCAAAGAAAAATAATTAGAGAATATATTGATAAACATTATAATATGAATTTGTATGATGAATATATAGATGATGGATATAGTGGAGCTAATTTTAATAGACCCAATTTTAGAAGAATGATTTCAGATGTTGAGAATAAAAAAATAAATATGATTATAACTAAAAATCTTGCTAGACTTGGAAGAGATTATATAGACACAGGTTATTACATAGAAAAATTTTTCCCAGACTATAATGTTAGATATATTGCTATTTTAGATGATGTAGATAATTTCGTAGATAGTATAAGCAATGACTTTATGCCAATTAAATCTGTGATAAATGAAAAACATTGCAAGGATACATCAATGGCAGTAAAAAAAAGCAAAAGAAGAAAAATGAAAGATGGATTTTATGCTTGTACAACACCACCATTTGGATATAAAAAGGATCCTGAAAATCAAGGAAAGCTTATAATAGATGAAGTAAGTTCCAAAACAGTAAAAAAAATATTTGAGTTAAAAGAAAATGGATATACAATAAATCAAATAGTAGATTATCTAGAGGAAAATAATTACATAACACCTGCAGAGTATATGAAAATAAGAGGTCTTGAAAACATAGAAAATAAAGATATATGGAAAGCAAGTTCTGTAAAAAGAATTTTATGTAACAAAGTTTATCTAGGCTATTGTTTAAGAGGAAAGACACAAAAAATAAGTTATAAATCTAATAATAGAATTTATGTAAAAAGAAGTGACTATATTTGTATTAAGGACTCACATGAAGCTATAATAGATGAAGAAACTTTTGCTAATGTACATAATAATAGGAAATATGGATTAATTGGAAACACAAAAGATAATGTATATCTTCTTAAAGATTTAATTTATTGCGGAGAATGTGGGAAAAAACTTGTTTTTAAGAAACGAAGAAATGATGTAGAAGTATATTGCAGACAAAATGCAGAAAATAATAAGTTATGTTCTAATAATTGTAAAATAAAATATTCTAATTTAGAAAACAAAACATTTTTTTATTTAGAAGAAATGTATAAAATGTATTTGAATTCTTCAGAAGCTAAGGACAAGTTATATAAGGATATTATTATAGATAGAATTAAGAATATAGAAAGTAACAAAAAACAATTAGAAAGAGAAATTTCATCTATAAGTTTTAAAATATCAAATTTATATAATAAGAGATTATCAGAAGAAATTGATGAAAAAAATTATAATGAACAATATCAAGAATTATCTAATTATCGAAAAAAGTTACAATGTGAAATTAATAATATTGAAGAAAAACTTCGGTGAGGAAAGAAATAAATTAGATTCTTTAAGTCATAGAAACGAAATATTAAATAAATTGGAGAAGATTGAGCAGAAAGATTTTAATAATATAAGTATTAGAGAACTGATAGATAAAATAGAAATTTACAAAACCGATATAGATATACAATTTAAATTTTCTAAATTAGAGTAAACATAATTTAAATAAGTAATCGACTATTAAAATAGTCGAAAAAAATAAAAAAATTAGTGTCTGAATTGTACTGGCTAAGACTGTACAGTTGCTATGGCAGAATATTTATGTGGAAGCGAAGAAGCTTTTGTAACAAAAATGAATCAAAGAGCAAAAGAACTTGGTATGAATGATACTACTTTTAAAAATTGCCATGGTATAGATGAAGATGGACATTTAACCTCAGCTTATGATATCGCATTAATGTCAAGAGAACTTCTAAATAACCATCCAACTATATTAAATTATACAACAATCTGGATGGACACCTTAAGAGATGGAAAATCTGAATTAGTAAACACAAATAAATTAATAAGAAACTATAAAGGCGCTACAGGATTAAAAACAGGGTCAACTTCAGTTGCTTTATACAATCTATCAGCAAGTGCAACAAGAGATGGTATGTCACTTATTGCAGTTATAATGAAAGCACCAACAACTAAAATTCGTTTTTCAGAAGCTCAAAAGTTATTAGACTATGGATTTAATAACTATGAGTATAAAAGTTTAGCAGTAAAAGGAAACTCACTAAAAGAAGCAGAAGTTACAAAAGGAGTTACTTCAAGTGTAAATTTAATTATCGAGAATGACGTAGGAATTTTACTGAAAAAAGGAGAAGATAAAGATATTACTCAAACAATTAATTTAGAGGAAAATATAACAGCACCAGTATATGAAGGACAGAAAGTAGGAGAAATTATTTATACTTTAAATGGAGAGGAGTTGGGAAGAACCAATATAGTTGCAGAAAAAACTGTGGAAAAAAAGACGTTTTTTAGCATATCGGCGTATGTGTATATGAATTGGTTTAATGTATTAAAAGATATGTAGAAAAATTAAAAATGTATATAGAAATATATACATTTTTTTCTAACTTTGATATAATATTTGTGTTAATAAAAAATAAATTAAACAGGAAATAATAGGAGGATTAAAAAATGAAAAAATCAGTTTTAAGAATAGCTGTAACAGCAGGGATCTTAATAAGTGCATTTACATTAACAGGCTGTAAAAATCCTGTTATGAAAAAAACAGAAGCAGCAAAAGAAGCAATATCAAACCTAAACACAATGGCTGCAAAAACACAAAATAATATAGCAGATGGAACAACTACAGGCTCAATATCTATTGATGCAACAGCAGAATTCCAAGATGGAATAGCAATATTAAAAGATTATGACACAAAGGAGACTTATGTAGTTGATACCAATTACAATATACTATGGTCATATACTAATAATAGTAATGTGAAATATGTAGATGGATATATTTTATTAGAAGATGAACCAATAAGTGGAACAACAACTATATATGACAAAAATGGAAATCAAAAATTTTCATATACAGAGCATCAATACGAAAATATAGAGCTTGCATCAAATGGCTGTTTAATAATAACAGAAAAAACAGATACATATAATAGTTCAAGCACGAAAACTGGGTTATATAGTTTAGAGAAACAAGAATATATAATAGAGCCAAAAGAAGAATATGTAAGAAAAATAGAAGATAGAGGAGATGGAATGTTTAAAGTAGATGAAAGCTTTTACAATTCTAAAACAGGTAAGACTATGACTTTTGACACATATTTTTCTCAAAACTTTATAGATGGATATGCTGTAAAACCAGAATCAGGAACAATTGTTGTGTTTGATGAAAATGGAAATGAATATAGAATAAATGAACCAAATAAGAAAAGTGTTGGAGTAAATAATTATAATGAAAAAATGCTTTATGACGCTTATAACAATAATTTATTTAATTTAGAAACCAAGAAGGTAATAAGTTTACAAAATCAAATAGTTAAAACAGACTCATCATATTGGCCAGTGTTTGAAAATGGATATGCATTAGTTAGATTTATGAATCAAGGCGATACTCCATATTATACTGTAATAAACACTAATGGAGAATTTATGTTTGAGCCAGTAAGACTAGAAGACCAAAATGGCGTATATAAAGAATTAGTAAGTAGAAAATTAGACAGCGGATATTTTATAGTAGAGGTAGATGGAGTAGATACTGTTTATGATATAAATAATAATGAGATTGTAAAAGCAGGAATAAATGAAGAATTTGAAGGAATTACAAATGGTAGTATAATGGCAAATAGTAACTACCAAGATTATTACAAGGATATGCAAGGAAACAGAATTTATTTTAATCAAAATAGCGAAGGATAACGGAACTTGTATATAATAAAAGTACGGAGAAGCGGAGAGAGGAAATGTTAGAAAAAATAAACACAAAAAGATGAAATCTTCTCTTATGGTTCCTCTAATTATAAATGGGATAATGTATTTCAAGCAGCAGGAAAATCAGACTTTTTAAATAGAACTATAGAGAAATATGTTATAGGAGATTCTATAGGAAAAACCATAGAAAATATTAGATACTATTTATCAAACCAGGACGAATTTGGAAGGTTAGCAGGAGAAATCCATAGTGGAGATAAGCCAGTATGGAAAACCAGCGAAGATGCAAGAGAATACTTAACTATAGGAGAAGGAGACGTACTAAACTACTTTTCAGTATATTATAACCAATCACGTGACGTGCATCCACCATTATTCTATATATTAGTTCATTTAGCATCAAGTATAGCATATGGAGTATTTTCTAAATACATAATATTTTCAATAAACTTAATCTTTTTCATATTAAGCTTTTATATAATTAGAAAAATATTTATACTCTTTGATAAAAAGTGGCTTGGACTAATTGCATTAGTCCTATATGGCTTAAGTATGGGTGCAGCATCAACTGTAATTTTTCAAAGAATGTATATGATGATTACATTCTTTGGTTTAGCATATTTATATGTTAATTTAAAAATATTAAAAAATAATTTGGAAATAACTAAAAAAGAAAAATGGCAGTTATTTTGGACTGTACTTTTGGGGTTCTTAACGCAATACTATTTCTGTATTTTAGTATTTATAATATTTATATTAATGTTAATAAGATTTATACAGAAAAAAGAGTATAAAATGCTAAAAAAATATGTTGTCATACATGTAGTTACAGCTATAGTAGGAATAATACTATTCCCAGCAGCAATATATCATATATT
Organism: uncultured Clostridia bacterium; assembly: GCA_944392545.1. Classification (GTDB taxonomy): domain Bacteria; phylum Bacillota; class Clostridia; order TANB77; family CAG-508; genus CALXVA01. The sequence continues at coordinate 76,586 of CALXWW010000002.1, read as the reverse complement.
CTTCTCATATAGAGGAGTTAATTTAATAGAAAATGGAAGGTCGTTTGGACAAACTATACTTTTCTATATTCAAAGAATAGCAGAGGCATATAGTGTAAATAACATATTAATATTTGCACTGCTAGCATTGGTGATAATTGGAATATTTATAAAATTTATTATATTAAAAAAAGACAAGAAGAAAATAAGAAATCTATATTCTTATTTATTGATAATAATACCAACAGTACTATATATACTTATTGTAGCAAAAATGGCACCAGATATAGAAGCAAAATATGCAATGAGGTATATCATGCCAATCTTGCCAGAACTTGCAATAATTTTTGTATTAGGAATATCAAAAATATTTAGGAATAAAAAAGTAGCATATGGTCTAACAACAGCTCTTGTATTAATAATTACAGCAAATGGAATAATTACAAATGAGCCAAAATACTTATACAGAGGATATGATAATTATTTAGAAATAGCAAATGAATACAAAAACTTAAAAATTGTATATGCAGTAGATAATGCATTTACACACTTGACTAGTTTACCGGAATTTATGACATACGATAAATCTTTAATAATTAATATGAATTATGACAAATTAGACTTTTTAAAAACAGACGAAGAAATACAAAGTGAGAATCAATTTATTTTAACTATAAAGAAATGGATGAATGTGGAAGATACATTAAATCAAATCTTAGAATATACAGGATTCCGTAATTACGAAGTATTATTAGACCAAGAAGATGATACAGGAAGTATAATATATTTAATAACAAGATAACGAACTGTGGACAAGAGGGACACTCCTTTTTGTCCACACCTAATTATGATCACTATATTTTTTATATAAATAATGTGGACAAAAAGGAGTGTCCCTCTTGTCCACAAATTTATGCAATTTTATAAATATCTACACATACTTTATTATCTTTAATATATGCTTGTAACTTTAAATCAAAATCATTATTATTTTCAAATTTTAAATCTAAATAATCATAAGCAACCGTAGCATCTTTTCCCATTTCTATATATCCTACGTCTTTTCCGTGTTCATGTCTTTCTGTAATTTCAACACCATCTATCTTTTTGGCTGCATTATAAATTGTAGTGCTTACTTGGCAATTTCCACCACCTATTGCATTTACAATTTCTCCATCTACTATAGCATGTGCTTCTTTATATCCATCCTCGCTTGAAGGCTGACCAGCCACTTCACAAAAAGAAAACTCTTCATGAGCTTTAACTATAGTATTACTAATTCTTGAACAAGTTATCTTTATATTTGTTACCCTGTTTTTGTTATCATCTACAAGAGGAGTGGTAAAACTACTAATTTTACTTTCGGTTTTAGCTTGAGCACTATTTGAATTTATAGAATTAGCAACAGAATTAGAATTTGTATTACTATTGTTATCTTCTGCAAGAACTGTATTATATGAAATTCTACTTGGGTTATAATCACTTTCTGGAGTATTATTAGTATTTCTAAAGAATAAAAAATATATTACAACTCCAATAATAGCGAGTAGAACAATAATTCCAATAATCCATTTTTTATTATCTTTCATTATAAACCTCCATAAAAAACAAAATAATTAGTTTTCAATAATTATTTTTATCTAAATTTAAAAAAATATTAAGGAAAAAATTAGAAACAAAAAATAATTAAAATTAATTGTAAATACAAAAAATAATTGAAAATTAAACATGTACAGTATATAATAAATACAATATTTTATACAAAGGTGAGTAGTAAATATGTTAGTCGCATTTTTTATTTTAATAATAATATTACTTTTATTACTATATTACGAATTAAGAGTAGCAACATCAAAATTACCAAAGGACGTTTTTAGATATTACGATTTTTCACAAGAAAAATTTATGGGAAGAGATATCTTTGTGATAAAACCACTAAATCATGAAGATCTATATGAAACAGCTGGCAATGAAAAAAGTGGAAAGATCATATTATATATTCATGGAGGTTCCTATGTAGGAGAACTTGAAAAATATCATTGGCATTTTTTTAAGGATATAATAAATGATACAAAAGCTACAATAATAGTTCCAGATTATCCTTTAACTCCAGAAAATACATATATAGAGACTTTTAATATGATGCAACCATTGTATGAGCAAATTATAAAAAATATGGAAGATAAAGAATTTATACTTATGGGCGATTCAGCAGGAGGAGGAATGGCACTTGCGTTATATGAACAAAATGCAGAGTTAGGAAATAGATTGCCAAATAAAACAATATTAATATCTCCGTGGCTTGACGTAAGAATGGAAAATCCGATGATAGATAATATAGATGATCCAATATTAAAAAAATCGTTATTAAAACTTTCTGGGAAAAGATATGCAGGGAAAAAAGGAATGAAAAGCTATTTAGTAAATCCTGTACTTGGCCCTACAGATAAATTCAAAAATATATATTTCTTTTCTGGAACAAGAGATATGCTTAATCCAGATGCAAAAGAATTTGCACTAAAGAATAAGGAAAAGATTACTTTACATGAATATGAAAATGCTGTACATAATTTTGTATTATTAAAGCATAAGAAGAAAAATATTCATGCAAAAGAAGGATACAAAAAAGTAGTCGACATTATTTTAGATAAGAAGGAGAATTAAAAAATATGCAAAAAACAACTGCTTGGAGAAGATTAGATAATTCAGCTAAAATATTTCCAATTGCATCAACTAAAAAGTACAGTAGTGTTTTTAGATTATCTGCTGTACTCAAAGAGAAGATAAATCCAAAGATTTTAAAAACAGCAGTTAAAATGGCTCTGGAAAATATACCATCCTTTAAAGTTAAACTAAAAAAAGGTCTTTTCTGGTATTATTTTGAAGAAAACAACAAAGAGATACGAATTGAAAAAGAAAAAAATTATCCATGTAAATATATAGATCCAAAGACAAATAATGATTATTTATTTAAAGTAACATATTATGAAAATAAAATAAATGTGGATATATTCCATTCTTTAACAGATGGAAATAGTGGTGTAATTTTCTTAAAAGAGATTGTATATACATATATTGAATTAGTGCATCCAGAACATTTTAGCACAAAATTAAGAATAGAAAGAAAATTGTCTAATAATACAGAAGATGATTATCTAAAAAATTATGATAAAGAATCCAAACCAGCTAAAGGAGGAAAAAAAGCATATATTCTAAAAGGAAAGAAGCTTCCGCTTGCTGCAATAGGTGTTATACATGTTAATATAAATATAGAAGAATTAAAGCAAAAAGCAAAAGAAAAAGATGTTACTGTTACACAATATTTGACAGCAGTAATTATATATGCAATATATAATTCGAATTATAAAAAGTATGATGGGAAAAGGCCAATTAAGATATGTATACCAGTTGATTTAAGAAAATATTTTAAATCAGAAACAATAAATAACTTTTTTAGTTATATAACTTTACAAGCAAATATGAAAGAAAAAATGCTTCAAAATTTTAACGGAATATTAGAATTTGTAAGAAGCGGATTTAAAGAAAAACTTACAAAAGAAGAAATTAGTAAAACAATGTCTGCAAATGTAAAATTAGGAAATAATATTTTTATAAAGACAATACCGCTGTTTCTGAAACTTATTATTGTGAAATTAAGTTATATAGAAATTAGAAAATATACAACTACTACATTCTCAAATATAGGTAGAATTGGTATTATAGGTGAATATCAAAAATACATAGATAAATTCTTAATGCTTATAGCACCAGAAGCAGTAGAAAAAATAAAATGCTCTAGTTGTTCTTTTGAGAACAATCTAGTATTTACATTTACTTCAACATTACAGGAAACAGAAATTGAACAAGAATTTTGTGAAAAATTAAAAGAGGAAGGAATTAGTATAACTATAGAAGGGAATGGTGTGCATGACTTTATATCCTAGGGTAAGAAATGTAAAAGAAATAAATTTAGCGACAAGAATAATGTTTATTATATCAATAGTTATAGCTATTACCTGTATTATAGTAAATTTATGCACTTCTACGAGATATTTGTGGTGTCTAATTGTAATTGCAGGAATAATATATTCATGGATAACAGTTATATATTCTGTTCATAGTAATGTAAATATTGGATCTAGTGTAACTTTACAGTTTATTATAATTTCGTTATTAACATTATGCATTGATTATATTTTTGACTATAGAGGGTGGGCAATTAATTTAGCTATTCCAATAATTATAATAATAGGAAATGTTACAATGTTAATTTTAACGATAGTTAGTGTAAACCGATATTACAAATATGCTATATATCAATTAATAATATTTTTATTTAGTATAGTGCCAATTACAATATATTTCTTATTTGATAATATTATAACAATGCCAATATTTACTATAATCTCAAGCATAATAACATTCTTTACATTTATTATGTCATTAACATTATGTGGGAAAAATATATTAGAAGAATTAGATAGGAGATTACATATATAAAATAATGTATTGACATTTTTTATAAAAATAAGTATAATTATATTTGTAAAAGGAGAAAAAATATGGTAGCTAAAATATGGAAAAAGTTATTATTTGCTATTTTAATTGTTGCTTGCTTATTTAATATAGTAAATAAATTAGTTCATAAAGCATCATTAGAACAAGAATTAAAAAGTTCTGCACAATATATACAAGAAAAACAATTAGAAAATGGCATTTAAAATTAAAATATAAATATATAATACTTGAAAAAAAATACAATGTATGTTATTATATAAAATAGCGTTTTTAAAATAATAAAGAAGAGGTGAATACAAAATGAGAGAAGGAATACATCCAAACTACACAGAAGCTACAATAACATGTGCTTGTGGTAATGTTATGAAAACAAATTCAACAAAGTCAGATATCAAAGTTGATGTTTGTTCAAAATGTCATCCATATTGGACAGGTAACTTAAAAAGAGAAACAACTGGTGGTAGAGCAGATAAATTTAAAAAGAAATATGGAATTCAATAAAAAATATAAAATTAGGATAGCAAAAGCTATTCTTTTTTTATTTTTATACATAAAAAACAAAAATCGTAAGATAATATAGAAAGAAATGTGGTGAATTATGGATAAGAAGATTTATAAAGAATTAAATAAAAAGCTGGATAACTTAAACTATGCTTTAACAAAAAGCAAAGTACTGGACCTAGTAGAACTTTTAGGGAATAGAAAAGAGTTATTTTTTAGAAATATTTGGACAGGTATAGTAAAAGGCATAGGAATTGGTATAGGAGTTACCATTATAACAGCAATTATTTTAATTATACTTCAAAAAATAGTAACATGGAATATACCTGTAATAGGAGAATATATTGCAGATATAGTTGATATAGTACAAAATAGTAAATAAAAATAAATAGAAAAATAAAAATATTTTTGTTTTTCTATTTATTTTTTTATATTATTTATATATAATGTATAAAGAATTTTTTGAAAAATATATTATATAATTAAAAAATAAAAAATGAGAGGAAGAAAATGATGAATTTAGCCAACAAAATCACAATATTTAGAATCATTCTAGTCCCTATTATTCTAATAATACCATTCTTTAACTTACAGGGAGAGTTATGGGGAATACCACTTACATATTTAATAATAGATATAATATTTATTATTGCATCTTTAACTGACAAATTAGATGGATATATAGCACGCTCAAGAAACCAAATAACTACCTTTGGAAAGTTTTTAGACCCAATAGCAGATAAGATATTAGTTATAGTTGCAATGCTTATATTAGTAGAGGTAGGAAAAATACCTGCTTGGATACCAGCAGTAGTAGTAATACGTGAATTCGTAGTGTCTGGTTATAGATTAATAGCAGTAGAAAAATCAGGAAAAGTAATAGCAGCGAGTATATGGGGAAAAATAAAAACATGTACACAAATGATAGGATTAATTATAGCGTTTATAGATAATAATAGTTTTGGATATATATTTACAGGAAAACTTACAGGAATTCCTTTTGCAATAAATTTATGTACAACAGTTCTTTTAGGTATTTCTGTAATTGCAACAGTATTTTCAGGCATAGATTATTTAAAAGGATGCAAAGAACTATTTAAAGACGAAAAATAATAGAACTCAAGAGGATGAAAAAATGAATTTAGAAGAGAGTAAAAAAAGAGTAGATGAATTAGTACCATTACTTAAATATTATACACAAATGTATTTTGATGATAAACAGGTCGTTAGTGATTATGAATATGATATGCTTATGAGGGAATTGAAGCAGATAGAAGCAGAATTCCCAGAGCTAATTAAAGAAGACTCGCCAACGCAAAAAGTTGGTAGCAGTATAAAAAAAGGTTTTGAAAAGGTAACACATGAGGTACCTTTACAAAGCCTTCAAGACGTGTTTACTTTTGAGGAAGTAAGAGATTTTGATGAAAGAGTAAAAAGAGTTGCAGAGGAAAATAACATAGAACTAAAATATGTTGTAGAAACAAAGATAGATGGCTTGTCAGCAGCATTAGAATATAAAAACGGAATATTTGTTAAAGGTGCAACAAGAGGAAATGGATCAATTGGAGAAGATGTTACAGAAAACCTAAAAACCATAAAAACAATTCCAAAAAAATTAAAAGAACCAATAGATATAATTGTTCGTGGAGAAGTATTTATAGGAAAGGAAGAATTTGAAAAGTTAAATTCGGATAGATTACTATCAGAAGAAGAACAATTTGCAAACGCACGAAATGCAGCTGCAGGTTCATTAAGACAACTAGATAGTAAAATTACCTCAAAAAGACCGCTAGATATATATGTGTTCAATGTACAAAAGTCAGATACAATAGAGTTTAAATCACATTATGAAAGTTTAAAATATCTTGAAGATTTAGGGTTCAATGTAAACCCAGTAAAAATATTGTGTAATGACATTGATGAAGCAATAAAAGCAATAGAAAAAATAGGAGAAGATAGAGAAAAAATATCTTTTGGAATAGATGGTGCAGTTGTAAAAGTAGATGACTTAAGATTAAGAGAAAAATTAGGTACAACATTTAAAACACCAAAGTGGGCAGTTGCATATAAATACCCACCGGAGAAAAAAGAAACAATACTAAAAGATATAATATGCCAAGTAGGGAGAACCGGCGCAATAACACCTATGGCAATTTTAGAACCAGTAGTTGTAGCAGGCTCTAAAATATCAAAAACTACTTTGCACAATGAAGATTATATAAAAGAAAAAGATATTAAAATAGGAGATACTGTAATAATACAAAAAGCAGGAGATGTCATACCAGAAGTAATTGGTGTGAACAAAAAGAAGAGAACAGGAAAGGAAAAAGACTTTCAAATGCCAACAACATGTCCGGTATGTGGTGCTCAAGCAATAAGAGAAGAAGGAGAAGCAGCATGGTATTGCAATGGCATTGAATGCGCAGCAAAATTATATAGAGGAATAATCCACTTTGCCTCAAGAGAAGCAATGGATATAAATGGACTTGGAGAAGCAATAATAGAGGAATTAATAAATAGAGGTTTAGTAAGTAATATAACAGACATATATAAATTAACATTTGAAGATATAGCATCATTAAAGAAAAATGGCAAAAAGTTTGCGCAAAACTTAATGGATGCTATAGAAGAAAGCAAAAATAGAGACTTATACAGACTAGTTAATGCGTTAGGAATAAGACACGTGGGGGTAAAACTTGCAAAATCAATTTGTAAAACATATGACACTATGGATAAATTAATGACAGCTACATTTGAAGAATTGTATATGAAAGAAGAAATAGGAAAAATAATTGCAGAAAGCATATATAGTTTCTTTAGAGAAGAACAAACTATAGACTTGATAGATAAATTAAAAGAATATGGAGTAAACATGGTGTCACAAAAAGAAGAAGATACAGACGAAAGATTTGCGGGACAAACCTTTGTGTTAACAGGAACATTGGAAAATTATTCAAGAGAAGAAGCTCAAGAAATAATAGAAAAATTTGGAGGAAAAACTTCAAGCAGTGTATCTAAAAAAACAACATATGTTTTAGCAGGAGAAGCAGCAGGAAGCAAACTAACAAAAGCACAAGAATTAGGAGTAAAAATAATAACAGAAAAAGAATTCAAAGAAATGGTACTTAAGTAGCCTGTGTGATTCTGTAGAAATTTAAAACTGAAAAAGTTATTAAAAAAGAATCGTTTGTAAAAGCTGGAGATAGAAAATAAGGAGGAAAAATGGACGGAAAGTATACTTTTAGTGAGTTTAAACAAAATTTGGATGACGGATATCAAATATATTTTACTTATGTTAGAAATAGATATTTACTTTTTAAAACGTCAGAAAATTGTTATACGCAGAAACTTTTAACTGATGATAATAAAAATCCGCAACCAAGACACAGCATGCTTACTTTTAAGAGAATAAAGGAAATGTTTCCATATATGGAGTCAATCGAGTATAAAGTAGGAATACCTGAATAAAAATTAAAAGTATAAAAATAATATCTAGTTTGCATATAATGATGTTATTTATAGCCACTTTAAATAATAAATTAATTAAAAAGAGAACTAATTTAAGTTCTTTTTTTTGTTTTACAAAAAGTTCAAATCTTTGACAAAAATAATTGTAACTTTTTTGTAAAAAATGTTGTAAAAAATATATATTAATTATATAATCAACTTATAATGAATTTATATAAATTTATTTAAAAGACAAAGGAGGAATTTGTATGTTAAAAGCAAACATAGGATGGAGTACAGAAGCAGATAATTTTGAAGCAGGAAGAGCCTCAGCAAAGAAGGCGGTGGTTGATTTAGTTCAAACCAAGGTAGCATTTTTATATACATCGTCTGATAATGATGTCAAAAAAGTGCTAGAAGGGGCTAAATCAGAACTTGGTACAGCACCAATCATTGGTTGTACATCAAGCGGAGGAATTATAGTTCCAGATGGTTATATTTCATCAAAAAACGGATTTGTTGGAATTATGGCAATAGGAGATCCAGATACGACTGTAGGTGTAGCGGGATCAAGCAAACAAAAAGATGCGAGAGCAACAGGAAGAATGCTTGCAAAAGAAGCGATGGAAAAGGCAGGACAAACTGTAGCACCAGCATATTTTTATATGGTAGCCTCTCCTGCAGAGGAAGAGGATTATTTAAAAGGCATTGAGGACATAATAGGTAGAGTACCTTTCTTTGGAGGAAGTGCAGCAGATAATACAGTATCTGGAGAGTGGAGTATATACACAAACGATAAAGTATTTTCCGATGGATGTGCAGTAGCATTTTTCTATACAGATAAGCCAATGGCAAATGTATATACAGGTGCATATCATGAGACAACAAACTCAGGAGTTATTACAAAAATAGATGGTAAGAGAACATTAGTTGAAATAGATGGAATACCTGCCATGAAGAAATATGCAGAATGGACAGGAAAGAAACTAAAAGATTTAGCAGGGGGAAATCTACTTTCTCAAACAATATTAGCACCACTTGGAGTAAAAGATAGATTAGGAGACTTGGTAGCAATTCGCCATCCAATGAATGGAAATGATGATTATTCAATGAATATAGGAAACAATTTGGCTGTAAATACAGCAGTTATTCAAATGCAAGCTACAGTTGACGAATTAATAGATTCAACAGGAAAAGCCATGAAAGAAGCAAAAAAGAGTTTAAAACAAGATGTTGGCGCTTATCTTTTAGTTCATTGCGGTGGAAGAAAGTTGGGAATTGGAGACAGAATAGACGAAGTAGCGAAACAACTAAAGAAGGAAGCAAATGGTGTTCCTTTTATGACCATATTTACCTTTGGAGAATATGGATCAAAAGATCATGGCGCAAATACATGTGGAGGATTAATGTTATCATTTACTGCATTTGGTAAATGAATAGGACAGTCTACAGAAGTAGACTGTCAGAATATGACACAAGAAGAAAATATAAAAAGGAGGGAAACAAGTATGAAAAATTTAATAGGATACGAATGGAGGGAAGCCTCTAATGGAGACAAAATTGAGGTGGTAAATCCAGCAACAAGTGAACTTATTGATACAGTACCAAATGTTACGGAAGACGACGTTGATCAAGCTGTAAAAGTTGCAGAAATAGAGCAAAAGAAATGGGCAAACGTGCCAATTCATGAAAGAGCAGACAAATTATATAAATTTGTAGATTTGGTAGAAGAAAATAAAGAAAGGCTAGCTCAGCTTTTAACAGCAGAAACTGGTAAACCTATAAAAGAAGCAAGAGGAGAAATCGCAAATGTTAGAATTGGCGTAAGAGCATTTATAGAAAGAGCAAAACATTTATATGGAGAAAGTATTCCAGCAGGACAAGAAGCTGGTCAAGAAAAAACAATGCAAATAACAAAAAGATATCCAATAGGAGTTATTGCAGCAATTATACCATTTAACTTCCCAAGTGATTTGTTCTGTCAAAAAGTACCACCAGCACTACTTATGGGAAATAGTATAATTGTAAAACCATCAAATTACAATCCACTTACATTAATTGAATATGTTAAATTAATGATAGAAGCTGGAGTTCCAGCAGGATGTATTCAAATTTTAACAGGTGATGGACCAAAAGCAGGACAAGCTTTAGCACGCCATCCAGGAGTACATTTAGTATCCTTAACAGGTGGAACAGCTGCTGGAATTCAAACAATGGGAACATGTTCACAAAACTTAACACATGTAATGCTTGAACTTGGAGGAAATGATGCGTTTATTTTCTTAGAAGATGGAGATATGGATTTAGCTGTTAAGGAAACAATCTGGGGAAGATTATATAATGGTGGACAAGTATGTTGTGCAAGTAAAAGATTCTTAATTCATAATTCTAGAAAAGCAGAATTTATAGATAGAATGAAAGAAGTTATATCTAAGCTTAAAGTTGGAGATCCAACAAAAGAAGATACAGATATGGGACCAATGATTAATATAAATGCTGCTAAGAGAATAGAAGAACAAGTAAATAAAACAGTTGAGGAAGGCGCTACAGTAGTATGTGGTGCAAAAAGAGAAGATGCATATTACTATCCAACAATATTAGATAATGTAACAAAGAATATGGAAGTGGCAAAAGATATGGAAATCTTTGGACCAGTTATCTCTGTTATAGGATTTGATACTGTAGAAGAAGCAATAGAGATTGCTAATCAATCATCTTATGGTCTATGCGGATGTGTTATAACAAAAGACTATTCTTTGGGCATGAAAGTAGCAGACAAACTAGAATGTGGAGGTGCGATAGTAAATGGCGCAAGTTTCTATCGTTCATTCGAAATGCCATTTGGTGGTTGGAAACATAGCGGAATAGGAAATGAAGGCGTTTTAACAACACTTCAAGAAATGAGCAGAATAAAAACAATAATTTTGAAAAATATACTTTAATAGGAGGAAAAAATGGCAGTTACAAAATTTGTTTTAAATGAAACTTCATATTTTGGAGAAGGTGCAAGAAGTGTTCTTGCAGATGAAATAAAAAATAGAGGATTTAAAAAAGTTTTAGTTGTTACAGATAAATCACTTTACGAAGCTGGTGTAAGTAAAAAAGTAACAGATATATTAGATGAAGCAAAAATTGAGTACGGAGTATTTCATGACGTGCTTCCAAATCCTCCAATTGCTAATGTAAATGCAGGAATTAGTATGTGCAAAGAAATTGGGGCTGATTTAATAGTTGCTGTGGGAGGTGGTTCTAGCATAGATACTGCAAAAGGAATTTCTATAATTATGACAAACCCAGATAGAGCAGACGTTGTTTCTTTAAATGGTGCTTCTAATACAAAAAATAAAGGGTTACCAATTATAGCTCTTCCAACAACAGCAGGGACAGCTGCAGAGGTTACAATTAATTATGTTATAACAGATCCAGAAAGAGAAATAAAGATGGTTTGTGTTGATGAACATGATATTCCAATCATAGCAATTGTTGATACAGAACTTATGGCTTCTATGCCAAAATCTATTGCTGCTTCAACAGGAATGGATGCTTTAACACATGCAATAGAAGGATATATAACTAAAAACAGAAATACGATGTCTCAAATGTTTTCTATGAAAGCAATTCAATTAATATATGATAATTTAGACAAGGCAGTTAATGAAAAAGACCAAGAAGCTATAAATAACATGGGGCTTGGGCAATACATAGCAGGAATGGCTTTTTCTAATGTTGGACTTGGAATAGTTCATTCTATGGCACATCAGTTAGGTGCTGTATATGATACACCACATGGACTTGCTAATGCTATACTTCTTCCAACAGTCATGAAATTTAACGGAGAAACAAGTTATGAGGAATATAGAGAAATTTTAACAAATGCTTTTCATACAGATGCTAGTAAGTTTACTAAAGAAGAAGTTATCAAAACTTTCTGTGAAAAAATAAAGGATTTATCGGAAAGAGTTGGCATAACTCAAACAGTTGGAGAAGTTGGAGGAAGAATAGAAGATATACCAATGCTTGCTGATAAAGCAATGGAAGATCCATGCAAACCAGGAAATCCAAGAGAAGTTACTAAAGAAGATTTTATAAAACTATATGAGGAAGCAATGTAATAAGAAAAACTAAAATTTGCAATAAATAAAATAAAGTGGTATAATATAAAGTACATCCACATTAAGTGGAGAGTATTTTAAAGGTTGTGAAAAAACATGATGACAATTACACTAAACAACAACGTGGTACTCTACGAAGGAGTTATCACAAGCGGGCAGAACAAGCAATTCCTTCGGGAATTGAATAAGAGCCTCAAGAGCTTTTCTGCCGAGATTACCGGAGGATCATTCTATGAAGGAAAACTCTGGTTGGGAGTTAAGGCTACAAAAAATGGTGAACCTTACATTTCTCGGAGAATAATGGACACCTTTGGAATCGATGATTTGGTTCTGAATGGTACGTCATATTCTTATGGAGAGGTTTTACAAACAACCTGCAGCGGCTCTTTTGAGCGGCAAAATCGCTAAAGCGAAAACAAAAACTGTTGGAAATTTATATTAAAGTCCAACAGTTTTTGTTTTTTATTTTACTGTTACACTTTTATTGTTAGTATAAATAACCATACCTGGCTTACTTCCAGAAGGTTTTTTAACATTTTTAATAGAAGTATAGTCTACTGTTATATTTGAAGATTGGCTTGCTTTACTATATTTTTTTGCAAGTCCTGCACATGTATTTATTGTTTCTTGACTAGGAATTCGATTATCAGTAAGGATAATAACGTGACTTCCTTGAAAATCTTTTACATGCAACCAAATATCCTCTTTATTAGCAATCTTTGTAGTTAAATAATCATTTTGCTTATTATTCTTGCCAACCAAAACACAAAAACCATTTATATCGAACTTTAAGGGTTCACCAATGTTGTTGATTTTTTTTAGCTTATTTTGAGTAGATTTTTTCTTGACTGTTTTTTTATTAGTTAAATTCATATTTAATTCTGAAATCTCAGAATAGATTTCGTCTACATCAGATATATTATTTGCAGATTCTATTTCATATACAATACTTTCAAGATAATCAATATCAGACACTATCTTCATTTTTTGCTCTTCAACTATAGCTTTTGCATTTTTTAACTTTTGATATTTTTTGAAAAACTTTTTGGCGTTAGAAGAAGGAGTAATACTCTTATCTAGTTGGATTGTAATTGAATTGTTATTATCATAATAATTATCCAAAGTAATAGATTCTAAATTATGATTATCTATTCTATATAGATTAGAAGTAATAAGCTCTCCATATAATTTATATTTATTAATATCTTTACATTCATTTATTTTCTCATTTACTAAATCAAGTTTGGTATTTAATTTGTGCAACTTGTTAAGAATTAATTTTAGTAAACCATTTCTATAGTTTAAAAAAGTATTATCAACTTCTTTAGATGTATAGTAATCATCTAAGAACCAATTTATTTCTAAAGGATTTTCTTTTTTTGAATTGATAAGAAAATAATCATTTTTATTATCAAATTTTTTACAAATATTTTTTTCACTGTTATTTACTATTTGAGTAATATAATTGAAAAGCTTATAAATATTTTCTTTTTCCAAGCTATCAGACAAATTATTACTCATTTCAATAGCACTTATAGAAGATTTACTAAAACCAGTAAAAGTATTAGAAATTATATCTATTAAACTTTTAGAATTTAGTTTTATAGAATTATTTTCTATTATTCTGTAAAATTCGTCCTTATCTTTTACCTCAAAAAAATCTATCTTATCTGACTTTGGTAACGTATATTTTTCTCCAGCGAAAATATTTCTGTACGAACCTGAATTTTTAGAAAAATGTTTAAGTGAGTCTATTATCATATTTTCTTTATCTATTAAAATAATATTACTGTGCTTTCCCATCAACTCTACAACAAGTGTTTTCTTTGATTCGTCTTTAGATTTATTATACCCTTCTAACTCAATAAAAATAATCCTTTCTAAGTTGTTAGTATATATATTAACTATATGAGTACCTAGTAAATATTTTCTTAGGGTCATACAAAAATTGGGCGCTTGACTAGGATTTTGCTTAGTATGTGTGGTTAAGTTGGCTCTGTAGAATTGAGGATTAATTACTAGATTAAGAGCAAATTTTTCTTTATTAGAATAAATACCTAATACAATTTCTTCAAAATTAGGTTCAAAAATTTTATCTATTTTACCATTTATTATTCTATTTTTTAGCTCAGAAACAACAGAATAATTTACTAAACCATCATATGCCATAAGAATCTCCTTTAACTTTATAAAACTAGCAAAATAATATTAGCACAAATTGAATAAAATATCAAATTTCTCTTGACTTAAAGCTATTGCTAGAATATAATTAGGAACATAGGAAACTTCAGGAGGTATCTTTATAAATATGGAAAAAGCAAATGTTTTTTATTCTACAAATAATAAAGATTATGACAATATAAAAGATGAAGATTTAATAGAAATTATTAAATCTGGTGATAAAATGGCTTTTGATTATTTAATTAATAAATATAGAGAGCTGGTTAATATAAAAGTTAGTAAATATTTTATAATTGGTGCAGAAAGAGATGACATAGTTCAAGAAGGGCTAATTGGGCTTTTTAAAGCAATAAAAAGCTATAAGTCAGATATGAAAAATTCTTTTAAAAGCTTTGCTAATATGTGTATAGAAAGACAATTAATAACAGCAATTAAAAGCTCAAACAGGCAAAAACATATGCCACTTAATTCATATTTATCTTTAAATATATCTGCATATGATGAAGAAGAGGGAAAGAGTGACACTTCTTTAATAGATATATTCAATACTACATTAATAGAAGATCCATTAGACACTATAACTAAAAAAGAATATTATCAAAATATAGAAAATGCAATAGATAAATCATTAAGCGATTTTGAGAAAAAAGTATTAACAAAATATATAAATGGAAAAAGCTATCTTGAGATTGCAGAAGATTTAGATACTCCTGTGAAATCTATAGACAATGCTATTCAGCGTATACGTAAAAAAGCTATGAAAGGCTTAAAACAAGAATAAGTGCTTCTATAGCTCAGTAGGTAGAGCACAGCCATGGTAAGGCTGGGGTCGACGGTTCGATTCCGTCTGGAAGCTCCATCAAATATTTTAAAGAGCATGTTATTTGCTCTTAATTTTAAGTAAGAGGGGAATTAAAAACAAATGGAAAAAATTTCTGACTTTCTAAAGACAAAAATAAAAGATGAAACAGCAGCATTTGCAATACTAGGCACTATGATTATTACATTTACACTTTGCATAGGAACATTTGAATATATTAATCATCAGAAAACAATAGAGGCTAATGCTAGTTTGCTAAATATAGATGAAGCAGCATTGGTATCTTCGAATAATGAAAAGAATACAAAAAAAGTAAAAACTGAAATAAAAGATGAAGATAAATTAAAAAAGAAAAATGAAGAAGAATATGAAAAATTAAAAAAAGAAAATAAACTTTCTTCAGAAGTAGACAGATATTACATAAAGGTTAACTATGGTGCACAAGTAGTTACTGTGTATACCCAAGACTCAAATGGAGATTATACAGTTCCTGTAAGGGCAATGGTGTGTTCAACAGGTACTTATACACCGACATCAGGAACATATAGAACATTAGGAAAAGGTAACTGGTGGCCTCTTATGGGAGACGTATATGGACAATATTCTACATGGATTTGTGACGATATTCTATTTCATTCTGTACCTTATTTAGAATCAGGAGATAAGTCATCACTAGAATATTGGGCATACGACCAACTAGGGCAGAGAGTATCAATGGGGTGTGTACGTCTAACTGTTGCAGATGCACTATGGATTTACAATAATTGTCCGGTTGGAACTCAAGTTGAATTTTATTATAGTTCAAATCCTGGACCACTAGGAAAACCAACAACAAGAAAAATATCAGATGCACCAAGTAATATAAGAGGATGGGATCCAACAGATCCAGACCCAGATAATCCTTGGCCAGAATATTTGAAAAAATTAGAAGAAGAAGAAAATAAGAAAGACGAAGATAAAAAACCAAGCAAACCAAGTAAACCAGACAAAGGTGAAAACACAGTAATAAATGACGTAACAAATGATATAGTGAATGATATAACAAATGATATAACAAACGATATAGTAAATGATACAACAGGTGAAGATATAGTAAATGACATTGTCAATGAACCTGTAAACGAAGTTACTGATGTCAATATAGTTCAAAATGAAACTATAGAAGATGGACAGATAAATGAAGTTAATAACTAGTAACTTATTGAGGGGAGGATATGCTTTAGCATAACAAATATGAAAATCGGAATAGTAGGATTACCAAATGTAGGAAAAAGTACAATGTTTAATGCAATAACAAATGCTGGTGCAGAGTGTGCTAATTATCCATTTTGTACAATAGAGCCAAATGTTGGAGTTGTACCAGTGCCAGATGAAAGACTTGACGTACTTACTAAAATGTATAATGCAAAGAAAACAACACATGCTATAATAGAATTTGTGGATATTGCAGGACTAGTAAAAGGTGCAAGTAAGGGCGAGGGCTTAGGAAATAAATTCTTATCACATATACGTGAAGTAGATGCTATTTGCGAAGTTGTGAGATGCTTTGAAGATACTAATATAGTTCATGTTGATGGAAATATTAATCCTAAAAGAGATATAGAAACAATAAATTTAGAATTGATATTTGCAGATTTAGAAACAGTAAATAAGAAAATAGATGCAGCTAAAAAGAAAATAAAGGCAGATAAAAAATATGAAGTAGAATTAAATTTATTTGAAAAAATAAAAGCAACTCTAGAAGAAGGAAAGTCAGCAAGAACATTGGATTTTAATGAGGATGAACAAGAAATATTAAAAGATGCGTATTTATTAACATTAAAACCAATATTATATATTGCAAATGTATCCGAAGAACAACTATTAAATCCTTTTGAAGATGAAAATGTGAAACAAGTAGCTGAATATGCAAAAGAAGAAAATGCAGAAGTAATACCTCTTTGCGTAAAAATAGAGGAAGAGTTAGCTAGCTTAGAGGGAGAAGATAAAAAAGAAATGCTTTCAGCATTAGGACTTGGAGAATCTGGATTGGACAAAGTTATAAAGGCAAGTTATAGCTTGTTAGGATTAATGTCATTTTTAACAGCAGGTGAGCCAGAAGTAAGAGCGTGGACAATAAAGAAAGGCACTAAAGCACCGACGGCTGCAGGAAAGATACATAGTGATATAGAAAGAGGATTTATTAGAGCAGAAATTGTATCATATAATGACTTAATAAAAGAAGGAAGCATGGTAGCTGCTAAAGAAAAAGGATTAGTACGTTCAGAAGGAAAAGATTATATTATGCAAGAGGGAGATATTGTATTATTTAGATTTAATGTTTAGATATTACAAAAATATTACAAAATTACAAAAATATTACATTAATATAAATTTTTTTAAAAAACTTGACGAATATATTAAAAAATAGTACAATATTATTGTAGGTTTTATTATTCATGTATAAAATACATAAAAAGATAAATAATAATAAAAACGAACCTAAAGAAGAAGGAGAGGAAAGATATGTTAAATTCAAAAAAAATAATAGCTTTAATAGTTGTTTTATTATTAATAGTAGGAATATTTACTATACAAGTACAAGCATCTGAAATAATAGATTTAGATGATCTTATAAATGGAACAAATAGTACTAACACAGTATCAACAAATGATACAACAAATAGTTTAAATTCAAATACAACTATAAATGATACGACAGGTTCTGTAGTTCAACCACAAACCAATAGAACGACAAATACAGCATCAGGGAATAATCTTCCTCAAACAGGTGTGACAGAGGATATAACTGTAATGTTTTTTATAGTAGTATGTGTGATTTTAGCAATTTATGCATATAAGAAAATAAGAGATTATAAATAATAAGTAAAAAATAAAAGAATAAGAATTCATAAAAGAAATACCTTGAATTAAACTTAAGGTATTTCTTTTGCGTGTATAACTAACCTTTTCCCATTAACATTATTACAAGTGACTAGAGTAACTATTCTTTGACCATCAGTGTTTTGGAAAGTACATGAAATATCCTCTGGTTTAGTTTCATACATATCATATATTTTATATATAACATTATTTCCATTTAGATCATATATATTAATCTCGTCATCGATTTCTAATTCATTAAGTCTACTAAAAAATTTATAATCTACATAATTATGCCCAGCAATACATAAATTACCAATCTGATTTGGCATTGGACCAGCAAATCTACAAACTGAGACATCTAATAAATTATTATTACTAATTGATAAAATGGAGTAATTTAAATTGATTTTATCTATTTTAATTACCCCTATAATAAATGGACTACTTTTTTCCACATATGCAGTAGAAGAATTTATTTCACTTTGACCTGAATACATAGTGGAAATAGAATAGGAAGAAGTAAGCTTTTTAGATATTTCTTCATTTTTATTATTTTCATATAGACGAAATAATAATAAAATAACGAAAAGAGCTAATAATATGACAGAAGAAAAGAATACTATTTTATAAATATCATTTGATTTTTTATTATTTAAATTTTTTGAATTATTAGCTTCAATATTTTTATTCCAATCGCAGTTATATAAAATCTGATTCATATACAATACCTTCCTAAAAATAGTATTTACAAAAAGCTTAAAAATATAACTAGAAAAAATTAAAAAAGTCTTAAGAATTTTGTAAAAAGGGTAGCAAAAAAATATAAATATATGATAGAATATATGACAGTTAAAATATATAGTAAGGAGAGTGTTAAAAGTGCCTGAAAATAAGTACAAGAGAATATTACTTAAATTAAGTGGAGAAGCACTATCAGGAGAGAAAAAAGTAGGGATTGATACAGAAACAGTAGATAAAATTTGTGAGCAAATAAAAGAGCTTATAAAGATGAAAACAGAAGTTGCAGTAGTTGTAGGAGGAGGTAATTTTTGGAGAGGCGCAAACAAGAATATGGAAAGAACAACGTCTGATTACATGGGAATGCTTGCAACAACTATGAATGGTTTAGCACTTCAAAATGCGTTAGAAGAAAAAGGTGTATACACAAGACTTCAAACAGCAATAGAAATGAGAGAAATAGCAGAACCATACATAAAAAGAAGAGCAGTAAGACATTTAGAAAAAGGAAGAGTAGTAATATTTGGATGCGGAACAGGAAATCCATATTTTACAACAGACACTGCAGCAGCACTAAGAGCTGCTGAAATAGATGCAGAAGTTATTTTAGTGGGAAAAACTATAGACGGAGTATATTCAGCAGATCCAAAAATAGACAAGAATGCAGTGAAATATGACGAAATATCATATTTAGATATATTAAGTGAAAACTTAAAAGTAATGGACTCAACAGCGATTTCACTTTGCAGAGACAATAATATTCACCTAATAGTATTTGAAATAGCAAAGCCAGACAATATGGTTAAAATCGTAAAAGGCGAAAAAGTAGGCACTTTAATAAAATAATGTCACCAAAGTGACACTTGTGTCACCTTTAGGGACAGGTTAAAAAATCACGAAGTTGTCGCATTTGGAGATATGGCTTAAATAAAATTTTAATATATATAAATACATAAAATAGAAAAATTAAGAAAGGAGAGCACAAAAAATATTGTGCAAATAAAGTTATGAATTTAGATAAATTTGAAGAAAAAATGATAAAATCAGTAAATGTATATGAGGAGAATTTAGCAGAGATAAGGGCAGGTAGAGCAAATCCAGCTATATTAAATAAAATTACAATAGATTATTATGGAACACCAACACCAATAAACCAAGTTGCAGGGATTTCAGTTCCAGAAGCAAGACTAATTGTAATTCAACCATGGGATGCAAGTATATTAAAAGAAATAGAAAAACAAATCTTAAAATCTGATATTGGAATAAATCCATCAAACGATGGAAAAGTAATAAGACTAGCTTTTCCTGAATTAAATGAAGAAAGAAGAAAAGAAATAGTAAAAGATATAAGAAAAATGGCAGAAGAAGCAAAAGTAGCTATAAGAAGTATAAGGAGAGATGCTATAGATGAGGCAAAAGCTATGCAAAAGAATTCTGAAATATCAGAAGATGAATTAAAGGGTGCAGAGGATAGAATACAAAAATTAACTGACAAATATGTAGAAGAAATTGATAATATATTAGATAAAAAAGAAAAGGAAATAATGAGTATTTAATAGAATTAGATTTTAAATAAACTTTATATGCTTTTTAGGAAGGAAAAACTATGACTATAAATGATATAGATAAAGAATTTATGCCTAAACATATAGCTATAATAATGGATGGAAATAGAAGATGGGCAAAAGAAAAAGGAATAGACACAAGACTTGGACATAAAGCAGGTGCAGAAACTTTAGAAAAAATTGCTGCATTTGCAAATGAGATAGGGATTAAGTATATGACTGTTTATGCATTTTCTACAGAAAACTGGAAGAGAACTAAAGAAGAAGTAGGGGCTCTAATGATATTATTAAGGACATATCTAGATAAATTTTTAAATAAAGAAAGCTTACGTAATATAAAAATTAGGGTATTAGGAGATATAGAAAATCTAGATAAAAGCCTAAGAGAAAGTATAGAAAAAATAGTAGAGAAATCTAAAAATAATACAGGATTAACTTTAAATATTGCTTTTAATTATGGAGGAAGAGCCGAGATTACAAGAGCAATAAAGAATATATCTCAAAAAGTAAAAAACAATGAACTTAAAGTAGAAAATATAAATGAAGAAATAGTATCAAACAACTTATACACTAGTGGAGAACCAGACCCAGATTTGTTAATAAGACCTGGTGGAGAGTTAAGAATAAGCAATTTTTTATTATGGCAATTAGCTTATACAGAATTTTTATTTATTGATAAATATTGGCCGGATTTTTCTGAAGAAGATTTACTAGAAGCAATAAAGACATTTGAAAATCGAAATAGAAAATTTGGCGGAAAATAATATATAGAGAGAAAGGATAAGAAATGAGCATTAAAAGAATTTTATCAGGGATAGTACTATTTCCAATATTTGCACTTATTTTAATATTTGCTAACAAATATATAGTAGACGTATTTATAAGCATAGTTGCTATTATGAGTTTACATGAATTTTATAAAGCTTTTAAAGGAAAAGCAAATCCAATTCAATGGACAGGATATATTACAGCAGGATTAATCTCGTTAATACATGTTATTCCAGCACAATATGTACTTTCAGTAATTACGTTATTAATTTTGATGAATATACTTGTACTTTTTGTACAAAGCATTGCTACGAACATGAAAAGAAATATTAACGATATTGCAATTTCTTTATTAGGAATATGTTATATTATATTTTTCCTAATGTTTGCACCACTAATACGTGATAGTCTGGAAAACGGTAAAATCTTAATATGGTATGTTTTCTTTATTGCTTGGGGTACAGATATGTTTGCATATTTTATAGGAAGACACTTTGGAAAGCATAAATTCACACCTATAAGTCCAAATAAATCAATAGAAGGTTGCTTAGCAGGTGGAGTAGGTGCAATAATATTTAGCTTGTTATATACACTAGTATGCAATTCTTTCTTTGGTACTAACTTTAATTATATATACATATTTGGAATTTCAGTATTTTTAAGTATTATTAGCCAAATAGGAGATTTAGCAGCGTCTAGTATAAAAAGATATTGTGGAATTAAAGATTATAGTAATCTAATCCCAGGACATGGAGGATTATTAGATAGAATAGATAGTGTAATATTTATTTTACCTTTTGCATATTTTTTATTAAGTGTAATTTAAATTAGAGGAGTTATAATTTTAGCTTATGGGAATTATTATTACAGTTATTAAAATAGTAGTTATACTTGGCTTTTTAGTTCTGATACATGAAACAGGGCATTTTGTTGTTGCTCGTTTATGCAAAATAAAAGTAAATGAGTTTGCTATAGGATTTGGACCGTTAATCTGGTCTAAACAGACAGAAAAAACTAAATATTCTATTAGATTAATACCACTTCGGTGGATATGTAAATATGTTAGGTGAAGAGGAACGTTCTGAAGAAGAGGGTTCCTTTAGCATGGCTAGGATACCTAAAAAAATAGCTATTGTTGCAGCGGGAGGATTAGTAAATATTTTATTTGCAATTTTATTATACATTGTTTTAGCAACAATAATTATTGGAAATATAGGAGATGCCATAACATCTACAGGTAATTTTATACTAGCTATGTGGGATAGTATAAAGATGATATTTACTGGAAACGTAACGGCAGATGATCTTATGGGACCTATAGGAATATCAGAAGTTGTAGCTCAAACAAGTAGTATTATAGATTTTCTATATATCATGGCATTAGTATCAATGTCTCTCGGAGTTACAAATTTGCTTCCGTTTCCACCACTTGATGGAGGAAAAATATTAATATATATAATTGAAGCGATTAGAAAGAAACCATTAAAGGAAAATTTTGAACTAAAACTACAAATGATAGGCTTTATTGCATTAATAACGCTGTCTATATATGTAGCTTTTAATGATGTAGGGAGAATTATAAATTAAAATAGGAGATGAACTCATGGAAAAAACAATCAAGGAAATATTTAAAGATTATAATTCAGAAAGTTTTTCATTAAATGCAGGAAGAATTAAATCTATTAATTTATTTAAAAAAGCAAATAAATTAGAATTAATTATAACAGCAGATGAGTTTATTAAAATAGAAGATATATACAAATTTGAACAATATTTAAAACAAAGATTTAATATATTTGAAGCACATATAAAAGTAGAATACACTAGAGAAATTGATATAGATTTGCAAAGCGAATGGAATCTAATCATATGTTATATGGCACATAAACATCCATTAAGCAAAGCTTTTTTGCGTAATAGTACAATAGAAATATATGATAAAGAAATTACAGTAAAGATGATAACAAAAGGTAAGATGGTATTAGATGCAAAAAAATTTGATGAAATACTATCACAGATTATAGAAAATATTTATGGACTAAAATTTAAAATTACCTTTGTAGAAGATATTTCAGAAGAAGCCACGAAACTATACTTTGAGCATGCAATGAAGCTTGAACAAGAAGCAATTAAACAAGCTCAAATTATGGCAACAGAAGTAGTGAATGATCAGGGAGATAAGTCAAATAAAGAAGGCAAAGAAGTTTCTAAAAATAAAGAGCAAAACACTTCTCAAGATATAAGTGTATCCATAGAAGTTCCAAAAGAAGAGGAAAGCTCTCCTTTAATTTATGGAAGAAGCATGAAATTAAAAGAGCAGTTAGTAAAAATAATTGACTTAAGTGTGGATAGTGGAAAAATTGTCTTAGATGGAGAAATTCTAAATATAGATTCTCGTGAACTTAAAAATGGAAAAGCACTTGTTATGTTTGATTTATATGATGGTAGTAGTACTATAACATGTAAAGTGTTTTCAGAAGGAGATAAATCAAAAGAACTTATTGGAAAATTAAAAGGTGCAAAAGGTATAAAATTAGAGGGAACGGCACAATTTGACCCATTTGCAAAAGAACTTGGAGTTATTGCAAACGTGATAATAGAAAGTACTGGACTTAAGAAACAAACTAGAATAGATAATTCAAAAGAAAAAAGAGTAGAGCTTCATATGCATACGCAAATGAGCCAAATGGACGGAATGACTTCTGCTACAGACTTGCTAAAAAGAGCTGCAAAATGGGGAATGAAATCAATTGCAATTACAGACCATGGAGTAGTACAAGCCTTTCCAGAAGCACATCATTTTTGTGAGAAGAATCCAGATTTAAAAGTAATATATGGTGTAGAAGCATATTTAGCACCAGATAGAACTCCTGTAGTAGCTTTTCCTAGAGGACAAGATATAGATAATACCACATACTGCATACTAGATTTAGAAACAACAGGTTTTTCTTTTAGAACAGAAAAAATAACAGAAATTGGTATTATGAAAATGAAAAATGGAGAAGTTATAGACGAATTTTCATGTTTCGTAAATCCAGAAAAGCCAATTCCACAAAGAGTAGTTGAAGTTACAAATATTACTGATGATATGGTAAAAGATGCAGAAACTATAGACAAAGTTTTTCCTAAAATGTTGGAATTTATAGGAGATAGTGTTTTAGTTGCACATAACGCAGATTTTGATATAGGATTTTTGAAGTATAATGCTGGAGAACTTGGATACTCACTAGAAAATACATACATGGATACTTTACGTCTTGCAAAGGAGTTATTCCCAGACTATAAAAAATACAAATTAGGTATAATTGCTGAAAATTTAGGAATAAAGGTAGAAGTAGCACATAGAGCATTGGATGATGTTGATACAACTGTAAAAGTACTAAAAGTAATGCTTGATATGCTTAAGGAGAAAGGTGCTAAAAAAATAGAAGATATAGATAAAATATGTGCTGGAAGTACAGATTTTAGAAGACTTCCAACATACCATGCTATTATTCTAGCACAGAACTATGTTGGATTACGAAATTTATATAAACTAATATCAATTTCTCATTTAGACTATTTCTATAAAAAACCTCGTATTCTTAAATCTATTTACAAGGAAAATTGTGAAGGTTTAATACTTGGAAGTGCTTGTGAACAAGGAGAAATATATAGAGCAATAGTTGCAGGAAAAACAGACGAAGAAATAGAAGATATTGCAAAGGATTATGATTATTTAGAAATTCAACCTTTGGGTAACAATATGTTTATGGTAAGAAATGGTACAGTACCAGATGAAAAAGCTTTACAAGATATAAATAAAAAAATAGTTGAATTAGGAGATAAACTTGGAAAACCAGTTGTAGCGACATGTGATGTACACTTTATGGATCCACAAGACGAAATATATAGACGTATATTAATGGCAGGACAAGGATATGATGATGCAGATGAACAGGCGCCACTATACTTACGTACAACAGAAGAAATGCTTAAAGAGTTTGAATATTTAGGAGAAGAAAAAGCATATGAAGTTGTTGTAACAAATACAAATAAAATAGCGGATATGTGTGAGAAAATAAGCCCGATATCACCAGAAAAATGTCCACCACATATTGATGGGTGTGAACAAACTATAAAAGATATAGCATACAATAAAGCACATGAATTATACGGAGATCCACTTCCAGATTTAGTACAGGAAAGATTGGATAAAGAGCTAAACTCAATAATAAAAAATGGGTTCTCCGTTATGTACATAATTGCGCAAAAATTAGTATGGAAATCTAATGAAGACGGATATATAGTTGGATCAAGAGGTTCTGTTGGTTCATCATTTGTAGCGAATATGACAGGTATAACTGAGGTGAATTCACTTCCGCCACATTATCGATGCCCTAAATGCAAATATTCAGATTTTACGGATTATGGATGTGCTTGTGGATTTGATTTGCCAGATAAAGATTGTCCAAAATGTGGGACTAAAATGGTAAAGGACGGAATAGACATACCATTTGAAACATTCCTTGGATTTAACGGAGATAAAGAGCCCGATATAGACTTAAACTTTTCTGGAGAATATCAAGCTAAAGCACATAGATATACAGAGGTAATCTTTGGAAAAGGCACAACATTTAAAGCAGGAACTGTAGGTACAGTAGCAGATAAAACTGCATATGGATATGTAAAAAAATACTACGAAGAAAGAGGAATACCAATAAACAATGCAGAGGTTTTAAGACTAGCGGGAGGCTGCACGCGGAATAAAAAGAACAACTGGCCAACACCCTGGAGGCATTATAGTTGTACCAAAAGGAAGAGAAATATATGAATTCTGTCCAGTACAGCATCCAGCAGATGATCCTAATTCAGATATAATCACTACACACTTTGATTATCACTCAATAGATCAAAACTTGCTTAAACTAGACATACTAGGACACGATGATCCGACAATGATAAGAATGTTATTTGATATAACTGGAGTAGACCCAACTAAAGTACCACTAGACGACAAAGAAACAATGTCAATTTTTAGTTCAACAGATGCTTTAAAAGTAACGCCAGAACAAATAAAATCAAAAGTAGGAAGTTATGGAATACCAGAGTTTGGAACAAAATTTGTAAGAGGAATGCTAGTAGATACAAAACCTACAACATTTGATGAGTTGATTCGTATATCTGGATTGTCACATGGTACAGATGTATGGCTTGGAAATGCGCAAAGTTTAATAGATGAAGGAACAGTAACATTAAATGAAGCAATTTGTTGCCGTGATGATATAATGATTTATTTAATAAAGAAGGGGTTGCCACCAAATAAAGCTTTTAAAATAATGGAAACTGTGCGTAAAGGAAAAGCTTTAAAAGATCCTGAAAAATGGGCGGAGTTTGTAGCATTAATGAGAGAGCATAATGTACCAGAATGGTATATAAAATCATGTGAAAAAATAAAATATATGTTCCCAAAGGCACACGCAGCAGCATACGTAACAAATGCATTTAGAATTGCATGGTTTAAAGTTCACGAACCAAAAGCATATTACGCAGCATATTTTACAATAAGAGCAGATGAATTTGATAGTGATATAATGTGTTACGGAAAAGAAAAAGTACTAAATAAAATGAAAGAAATAGATCTAGCAGGAAATAGTGCTACAACAAAAGATAAAAATATGTATGCAATACTAGAATTAGTATTAGAAATGTATGAGAGAGGAATAAAATTTTTACCAATAGACTTATATAAATCACATGCAACAAAATTTTTAGTAGAAGAAGATGGAATACGTCCACCACTAAACAGTATACCAGGACTTGGAACAGTAGCAGCCGAGGGTATAGATGATGCTAAAAAAGAAGGAAAATTCATGTCAATAGATGATATGAAAATACGTTCAAAAATAGGTAAATCTGTAATAGAACTTTTAGATAGAGTAGGTTGCCTAAAAGGTATGAGCCAAAGCAACCAAATGAGTTTATTTGGATAGTAGCAGCTTGGTGTTTATCGCCAAGCTGCTACTTTTGACACTTTTTAGACTTTCAATAATGATTTGTAATTATTATTCGACATAATATCTTTCGTAAACTGAAAAATAAACAATAAAACAAGTGAAAAATGGTTTGCATAAAATATTTTAAATAATTTTGTGGATAACTTACAAAGCACAACCCTCTATTTATAGTTATTCACAGAGTTATCCACATTATCCACACAGCTGTGGATAGATTAATGGTAAAAAATAGCAATAAATTAGTAACATAATGTCGTAAAATAAATTAAATAAATGATTAATATATAAAAAAGTAGAATAATGTCTGTGGATAAAAGAGTAAATTACAATCAGAACAAATAAATAAGCAAAAGAAAGTATATTAAAATAAAATCAGAGGATTTTTATATGTGTTTCACGAATGCAAAACAAATCATTTTCCTTGACTTTTACCTAATATATTGGTAAAATCTACAAGAGTATAATAGGGGTTTTCTAATATGTTTTTTCTTTTTCATCGTATATTTGAAATATGTACTATATGTATTGAGTCATCACTTTGGATGAGATATAGTAACTCTTTTGAGGTATTGCTACTTTTCAAATAATTAGGAAGTATTGTAAAAAGATAAGAAGAAAAGATGAAAAAAGAACACTATATTATGAAATTATTGATTTTGAAATTGATTGAAAGAGAAAAATAGAATTCTAAAAAATAAAAAAGTGGACAAGAGGGAACAGCAAATATTTTTAACTATGTTTGTCCCTTTACTTCAAATTTGAAACAAAATGTGTGTGTTAACATTTGAAATTTGTCCAAGAAAGGAAAATAATGGAAGAAACAACTAAAAAAAAATCTAAAGGAATATCTTTTATGAAAAATGTATTACTTTTAATGTGTTCAGAAATTATAGTAAAAGTATTAGGCTTAGTTTATAGGCTAATTATAACAAATATAGAAGGTTTTGGAGATGCTGGACTTGGTTATTATTCAGCAGGATACCAAATTTATGCTCTTCTCCTTACATTATGCTCAATAGGAATTCCTAGTGTTATATCAAAATTAATATCAGAACGATTAGCTGTTGGAAATAACTATGGTGCACAACGAATTTTTAAAACTGCATTAAAGCTATTTGCGGGAATTGGCCTATTTCTTTCTTTGTCATTATTCTTTGGTGCTGATTTGATAGCAACTGAAATTTTAAACGTTCCAGATGTAGCATATGTTTTAAGAGTGCTTGCACCTGCTATTGTTTTTGTTTCAATATCTGCAGTCTTTAGAGGATATTTTTCTGGACAGCAAAATATGAAACCAACTAGTGTTACTCAAATACTAGAACAATTTTTAAATTGTGTTTTAACTATACTTTTTGTATATGCTTTAATTGGAAAAGAACCATATATAATGGCGGCAGGAGGTAATTTATCTACTACATTAAGTATAATTATTACATTTTTATACCTAGTTACATACTACAAGAAGAACAAAATAGAAGTAGATAAAAATCAAGATATTTCTATAGAAAAAGAAAAAACTAATAGAGAATTAGTAAAAACAATACTTGCTTTATCTATACCAATAACTATAGGTTCTGTAATATCTGTAATAAGTTCAGTTATAGATACTGCTACAGTAAGTAATTGTATACAACAAGCATTTGCAGGATTAGTTACTGGAGGAAAAGAAGTATTAGAGCAAATTGCTATGGAGAAAACAGGTATATTATCTAAAGTAGATAATTTAACTAATTTACCAATAGCTATAAATCTAGCTTTTTCTACAGCGCTAGTTCCAGCAATATCGGAGTCTATAGCCAAAAAAGAGTATACGGTTGCATCTAAAAGATTATCATTTTCAATCTTAGCATCAATAATTATTATAATTCCATGTGCTATAGGATATATATGTTTATCAGACCAGATATTAAATTTAATCTATCCAAATGCACCAGATGGAGGAATTGTATTAAAATTATCATCCATAGCAATGATATTTGTTGCATTGAGTCAAACAATTAATGGAGGATTATATGGAATTAACAAGCCTCTTATACCAGCAATATCGCTAGCAATAGGTGCTGCAATTAAGTTAATATTAAATCTTATTCTTATAAGTAATCCAAATATAAATATACTTGGTGCACCAATTAGCTCTATAATTTGCCAAATAATAGCATTTATTATTTGCTATAAAGCGTTAACAAAAAAAGTCAAATTAGATATACATCCTATTAGACATATTATAAAACCGCTTTTAGCAGGTATAATAATGGGAGTAAGTGTATATTTTATAAATATGGGATTGAACATTATAATGTCTGATACTATATCCACATTATTATCAATCTTATCAGGTGCAATAATATATGTTGGTATGATATTTGTACTAAAAATACTTACAAAAGATGAAATATTAATGGTTCCTTTTGGAAACAAGTTATTATCAAAATTAAAAATTAGTGCAGATTAGAAATTATTAAAAATGATAATAATATATATTATTAATATACTAATGTAGTAGAAATAAAAAATAATAAAAAAATAATAAAAAATATAATAAAATTTAAGTTATTTTTAAGATAACTTAAATAAAATGGGGTAATAAAATGGGTAAGCTTAACTATTTATTCAAACGTATAATTCAAATGGATTATAAAAATATGATAAAGATTGCAAAAAATATTAGCAAAAAAATTAAGAAAAATTATATCTTAATATTATTTGACATGGTTAGATGTGGATTTAAATATCAAGCAGGATATTATGACTATCAAGAATTTGAATTCTACAACTTAAATAAGAAGCAAAGAGAAACATATTTGACTAGAGGCAAAAATAATGAAATTATAAAAAAATTCAACGAAAAATCTAAATTTTATATTTTTGATAATAAAGATGAATTTTATAAAACATTTAATAAATTCCTAAAAAGAAAATGGATGGAATTGGATGGAAACAATAAAGACGAATTTGTTAAATTTTTAAAAGAAAATAAAATAGCAATAGTAAAACCAGTTGATGGAGAAGGTGGTAAAGGTGTAGAGAAAATAGAATACACAAGTGATGATGCTTGCGAAGAATTATATAATAAATTAATAAATAATAATCAAACTATTGTAGAGCAATGCATAACTCAAAATAAAGAATTAAATAACTTGTATTCAAAATCTGTAAATTCCTTAAGAATGTTTACATTCTATAAAGATGGGGAGTCACACTTTTTACAAGCTATTTTAAAGATAGGTAATGGTGGAGTTGTAGATAATTTTTCGAGTGGCGGTATGTATACGTATCTTGACGAAAATGGAGTTGTTTATGTTGAAGCAATTGATAGATTAGATAACATATATAACGAGCATCCGATATCTAAATGTCCAATAGTAGGTTTTAAAGTACCAATGTTTAAAGAAGCAGTAGAATTAGTAAAAGAAGCTGCAAAAGTAGTACCAGAAATAGGATATGTTGGATGGGATGTAGCTATAGGAGAAAATGAACCAATAATGATAGAAGGTAATTGTTATCCCGGAGTATTTCAAGTAAAACCAAGTTTAGCAAAGAATAAAGAAAAAATGGGATTAATTCCTAAATACAATAGAATTATGCACATTTTTTAGCCCGCAGTAGTTTGAAAAAACGAAGGGAAGAAAAGTATTGGGAAAGATTAAGTATATTTTAAAAAGATTAAAAGAAATGGATAAGAAAGCTATGTTTGAAAAAATAGATTCTATCCATGAAAAAACTGGAAAATCAAAAATATATTTACTATACGATATACAAAAGTGTGCTAGAAAATATGGTGCAGGTTACATGGATTACGATTTGTTTGAAATGTATAATTTAAGCAAAGAACAACGTAACACATATATAACAAGAGGAAGAAACAATGAGATAGTTAGCAAATATAATAATAAAGAATATTTTCATATATTTGAAAACAAAGATGAGTTTAATACTCTATTTAAAGACTATATAAAAAGAGATTGGATAAAAGTAAAGGATACACCAAAAGAGGATGTAATTGCTTTTATGAAAAAACATAGTGAATTTATGGCAAAGCCAATAGATGGTGGCTGTGGACATGGAATTGAGAAAATAAATACGTCTAATTATAAATCTTTGAATGAGATATATGATAAATTAACAGATGAAAATAATAATTTTGAACTTGAAGAAGTTATAAAACAGCATCCAGAAGTAAGTAAAATATATCCGGATGCGATAAATACAGTAAGAGTTGTTACAATATTAAAAGATAATGTACCACATATAATATGTGCATATTTCAGAATTGGTAACGGAAAATATGTAGACAATTTTAATAGTGGTGGAATGGTAGCACCAGTAAATGAATTGACAGGAGAAGCTATGGATAGAGCTATAGACAAAAAGAAAAACTTATATGAAAATCATCCACAAACCGGTTCTAAAATAAAAGGATTTAAGTTTCCAGATTGGGACAAAGCTATATCAATGTGCAAAGAGGCTTCAAAAGTTGTCCCACAGATGGGATATATTGGATGGGATGTTTGCTTTACACCTAACGGACCAATATTTGTAGAAGGAAATGAATTTCCAGGACATGATATATATCAGTTACCAGAACATACACCAAACAAAATTGGTATGATGCCTAAATTTAATATATAGTAACAGAGAAAAAAGGGGAAGGCGAATGGATAATATATTAAAATATTTAATAATTTACTTAATTGTAATAAATTTAGTAGCATTTTTAGCAATGTATATGGATAAAAGAAAAGCAAAATATGGTAAATGGAGAATACCAGAGCAAAGTTTATTTATACTGGCATTAATAGGAGGAAGTATTGGTGCAATTGCAGGAATGTATACATTTAGACATAAAACTAAAAAGTTAAGATTTTCAGTAGGCTTTCCTACGATATTAGTATTACAAATAATATTGATAATTTCTTTATGGAATGACTTTATAAGATAAAAAGCAAATGCAATAATTAAAATAGATACAGAGATTTATTTCAATTATTGCATTTTCCATATTTCCATATATAAGTAAAAATTATTTGCTATACGTATTTACTTTTTTAAAATATATCGATATAATTAACACATAAAAGTTACCAAAGTTGTATAAAAAATATTAATATGCAAAAGATATAAATATAGGGAGGAACGTTTAATGGATAAAAAATATGTATACTTATTTAGAGAAGGTAATGCTTCTATGCGTGAATTACTTGGAGGTAAAGGTGCAAATTTAGCAGAAATGACAAATTTGGGACTACCAATACCACAAGGTTTTACAATAACAACTGAGGCTTGTATTGATTACTATAACAATAATGAAAACATATCAGAAGAGATTAAATATCAAATTTTTATGAGTTTAAAAGAACTAGAAAGAATAACAGGAAAAGAATTTGGAAATCCAACCAATCCACTTCTTGTATCTGTGCGTTCTGGCGCAAGAGCATCTATGCCGGGAATGATGGATACTATACTAAATCTAGGCTTAAATGAAGAAGTAGTAGAAGCGATGGCAAAGAAAAATGAAAGATTTGCGTATGATAGCTACAGAAGATTTATACAAATGTTTAGTGATGTAGTAATGGAAATACCAAAATCTCTATTTGAAGAAGAAATAGATAATATGAAAAGCAAAAAGAATGTAAAACTAGATACAGAACTTACAGCGAAAGATTTGAAAGAACTTGCTAAAAAATTTAAGGAAATATATAAAGGTGAACGTGGTGATGAATTCCCAACAAATCCAGAAGAACAACTAATGGCAGCGGTAAAAGCTGTATTTAGATCATGGAATAATCCTAGAGCAATAACATATAGACGTTTAAATGATATACCAAGCGAATGGGGAACAGCAGTGAATGTTCAAGAAATGGTGTTCGGAAATATGGGAGAAGACTGTGGTACAGGTGTTGCATTTTCACGTAATCCTGCAACCGGAGAAAACAAAATATTTGGTGAGTATCTAATGAATGCACAAGGAGAAGATGTTGTTGCAGGTATTCGTACGCCAGAACCAATAGAAAAACTACAAGAAACAGATATGGAAGCATATCAAGACTTTGTAATGTATGCTACAATGCTTGAAAAACACTATAAAGACATGCAAGATATGGAATTCACAATAGAAAACGGAAAACTATATTTCTTGCAAACTAGAAATGGAAAAAGAACTGCAACTGCAGCACTTCAAATTGCAGTAGACTTAGTAAACGAAGGAATGATAACAGAAAAAGAAGCAGTTTTAAGAGTTGAACCAAACCAATTAGACCAACTGCTTCATCCAAATTTCGATACTGAAAAATTAAAAGCAGCTCATCCAATTGCAAAAGGTTTGGCTGCATCTCCTGGCGCAGCAACAGGTAAAGTTGTATTTACTGCAGACGATGCTTTAGCAAAACATGAAAAAGGAGAAAAAGATTTAATTCTAGTAAGACTTGAAACTTCTCCAGAAGATATAGATGGAATGCATGTATGCCATGGAATACTTACTGTAAGGGGAGGCATGACCTCACATGCAGCGGTTGTGGCACGTGGAATGGGAACATGTTGCGTATCAGGATGCTCAGAAGTATCTGTTGATGAAGAGTCAAAGACATTTACTGTAGGTGGTAAAATATATAAAGAGGGAGATTGGATTTCTTTAGATGGTTCTACAGGAAATGTATACGGAGAAAAAATAGATACTGTTACAGCAACTGTTTCAGGTAATTTTGCTAAATTTATGGATTGGGCAGATAGATATAGACAAATGGAAGTTAGAACAAATGCAGATACTCCAAAGGATGCAAAACAAGCCTATGAATTTGGTGCACAAGGCATTGGACTATGTAGAACAGAGCACATGTTTTTTGCACCAGAAAGAATAGCTGCAATAAGAGAAATGATAGTATCTAAAACAAAAGAGCAAAGAGAAAAAGCATTAGAAAAAATACTTCCGATGCAAAGAGGAGATTTTGAAGGCTTATTTAGAGAAATGAAAGGGCTTCCAGTAACAATAAGATTACTAGATCCACCATTACATGAATTTTTACCACATACAGACGAAGAAATAGCAGCTTTAGCAAAGGATATGAACATGACATTTGATGAATTAAAAGAAATAGTTGTAAGTTTACATGAGTTTAATCCAATGATGGGGCATAGAGGTTGCAGATTAGATATAACATATCCAGAAATTGGTGTAATGCAAACAAAAGCAATTATAGGTGCAGCAATAAATGTAAAAAAAGAAGGAATAGACGTAAAACCAGAAATAATGATACCTTTAGTAGGAGACTATAAAGAGCTTGTATACGTAAAGAATATTATTACAAGAACAGCAGATGAAATGTTAAAAGAAGCAAATATGGATATAAAATATATGGTAGGGACAATGATAGAAATACCAAGAGCAACATTAATTGCAGATAAAATAGCAAAAGAAGCAGAATTTTTCTCATTTGGTACAAATGACTTAACACAAATGACATTTGGATTTAGTCGTGATGA
Organism: uncultured Clostridia bacterium; assembly: GCA_944392545.1. Taxonomy (GTDB): domain Bacteria; phylum Bacillota; class Clostridia; order TANB77; family CAG-508; genus CALXVA01. The sequence goes on along the minus strand of CALXWW010000002.1, from coordinate 41,620 downwards.
TGCAGGTAAATTTTTAGGCGAATATTATTCTAAAAACATATATGATTTTGATCCTTTTGCTAGAATAGATGAAGAAGGAGTAGGACAGTTAGTAGAACATGCTATAAAACTAGGAAAACAAACGAGACCAGATATAGAACTTGGAATTTGTGGAGAGCATGGAGGAAATCCACCAACAGTAGAATATTGTCATAGAATTGGACTTACTTATGTATCTTGTTCACCATTTAGAGTTCCGATAGCACGCTTAGCTGCAGCACAAGCAGCAATAAAATATCCAAGATAAGGAGAAAAATGGAAGAAATAATTTTAGCAACAAATAATAAAGGAAAAATAAAAGAATTACAAGAAATTTTAAAAGAGTATAAACTAATATCTTTGAAAGAAGCTGGTATTGATATAGAAGTAGTAGAAGACAAAGATACTTTTGAAGGAAATGCTTTAAAAAAGGCAATAGAAATTTGCAAAATAACAAGTAAAATATGCATAGCAGATGATAGTGGACTTTGCATTGATGAACTAAATGGATTCCCAGGAGTAAAAACAGCAAGATTTTTAGGAGAAAATGCCACACAGGATGAAAGAAATTCATATATTTTAGAAAAACTAAAAAGCTTGGAAAAAGATAAAAGAAAAGCCAAAGTAGTTACTTGTATAGCTGTAGCAAAACCAGATGGTAGTAATAATACCTATATAGGAACTTTAGAAGGATATATTTCAAAAGAAAAAAGAGGGAAAAACGGATTTGGTTTTGATGAAATCTTTGAATTAGAAGATGGAAGAACTTTAGCTGAACTTTCAAAAGAAGAAAAGAATAAAATAAGTAGTAGAAGACAAGCTTTAGAAAAATTAGTAATATAATAAAATAAAAAAAGTAAAAGTGGAAATAGATTAATTTTTAAATTTATTTCCACTTTTGTTTTATATATATTATTTTAAAAAATAAATTTGAAAAAACATGGTAATACTAGAAAAATTTAATATATTAATAATTAATGTCATTTAAATAAAAAAATAAAATATGGAAACAATAACAATATATAAGGAGGTATAAAAGAATGAAAAAAACAACAAAATTTTTAATATTTTTTCTATTAATTTTTTCTAGTTTATTAATTTTAACTAACACTACAAAAGCTGCAGAGACTGAAAATGCAACAGATGAATCAAGCCTAATTTCTGCAATACAAAATGTAGATGATGGTGGAACTGTAGAAATTCAGAATAATATAACTGTAACACAGCCTATAGTAATACAAAAAACACTTACAATAGATGGAAATGGTTATACAATATCAGGTTCTACAGATTGGACATCAACTTCGGGAAATCAAACTATGTTTACAGCACAATTTGCAGCTGGAAAACTTACTTTAAAAGATATAAATTTAAATAATGGACCAAAATATGGTGTGCAGTCTTATGATGGCGCAACAGTTATATTAAATAATGTATCTATAACAGGATTTAGATATGGTGGAGTACTTGCAAATGGTGGTAATGTGGAGATAATTGATTTACATTTAGGATACAATGGTACTAATGCAAACAACGGAATAGAAATAGACAAAGGTTCAGCTGCTACAAATAATCCTGCATTAACTATGAATGGTACACTAACTTCAGATAGTAATGAAAATGTAGTTCGTGTTGCAGATAATGGATATCTTACAGAATTTACAATAACTAATACAGAAAGCACAGAGAATAAAGTAGTTATAGCTGGAGATAAAGTAGTATTAACAGACGAAAACAACAATGTTATTTCAGAAACAACTGTACCTGAAACGATTACTCCAAATACAGACGCAGAAGCAATAGTTATAACATTAATACATGGAGAAAAAACTGAAAAGATAGCTACTGAAAAAGGCACTACTATTACAGAGGTATTTTTAAAAGAATATATAACTGTAGAAGATGGTTATGAAATAGATGGATTCTTTACAGATGATAAATATACTGATAAATTTGACTTTTCAAAAGCATTAGATACAGACACAACAATATATGCTAAAATTTCTAAAATAGAAAATGATAGTAATAACAATGATAATAATACTGAAGAAACAAAACCAGAAGAAGATAAAGATGATATACCAAAAACAGGAGAAGAAAATTATTTAGGAATAGCTATTTTATTGGTACTATTCTCAAGTATTTCAATTATGGGTTTAATACGAAAAGATAGATAAGAATAAAATTTATATAGACTAGGAATAAAATACATTAGAGTATTAAGGAACTAATATTCTAATGTATTTTAATTTCTTAAAAAAATTAATATGATAAAATATGTAATGTTAATATACAAAAGGGAGGAATATAAGTGAAGAGAAAAGTTTTATGGATAATAGCTATATTAGCTATCGGTATTTTATTAATTTGCTTAACAGGTTGTAGAAATAATGAAAATGTAAATCCTGATGAGAATAAACAAGAAAACATATCTAACAGTAATGAAACTAGCAACATAAATGAAGAAAATCAAGAGATACAAGTTTCTACAACAGGGAAACTTACATTAGAAAATTTTAAAAATATTATGGAAGAAATGGGGTTAGAAGTAGTATCAAATACTCCAGAAGGAGTAAATAGCGCAAATCATCTATATACTGTTAATGCTAATAATAATTCTATAAGATATGAATTTAATGAATACAAGGATGAAAGTGTTGCAAAAAATCAATGGAATAGTAATGTGAAAAACAGCTTTACAGAGGAAGAACTAATAAAAAATGAGGAAGATCAAAATAGTAATAGACTAGAAAGCAAAGTAGATAATAGAAACTTTATATATTTTAGAGAAGGAAATAATCTTTTAAATGTTGTAGTATTAGATGAAGTGGGAGAAGCGGAACTAGCAAAAGTAAGAGAAGTATTTGAGAAATTAGGATATTAAAATAATCTATTGTATAAAAAATAGTAATTAAGAAAGAAAAAATAAAAAAATAGTAATATGAGTTAAATTTTCTGGGGAATTAAATAAATGCGAAAAACAAAAATTATTTCAATTTTAATGGTTGCTATTATGCTATTGGCAATAATAGTACCAACAACAAAAGTGTTAGCAACAGATGATAGTACAGCTCATTATTCTATATATGGATTTGCAGGAGATTATGCATATTCAGAAACCACAAAATCAGACAATGGGGCATATGTTTTTGAAACATTTGTAAAAGTAGGGACAACAGTAGAAGCTATACCATATAATTTTAATACTGAAACAGAAAAGTATGAAGTTGATGGAACATTACCAGAAGAGGCAGTTATAACAGAAGGATATGGATATGGAGATATTACTGGTGAAAAACCAATAATATCTGAAGACAAAAAACAAGTTACATTTGAAGTGGTAGGAGAATATAATGTAAGAATTTCTTATTTAGATACAGTAACAAGTTGTATTGTTGTTGTTGTTTTAACAGAAGAAGAATGGAACGAAAAATATAGCCCAACATTATCAGACCCTACTACAGAAGAACTAACAGCTAAATTAGTTGATAATGCAAATGTAATAGTAACATATTCAAAAGATTCATCTATAGACAAAGAAGTGTTTGAAACATTGGCAACTAAAGAAAATGCAACTTTAAGTATTAACTATGGAAATATAACATGGAAATTTGATAGTGATATTATAACAAAAACAGATACAATGTTTACTCCATCAGTACAAGTATCAGCAGAGAAATTTGCTCATATCAAACCAGATGATATTACAGACGGATTATTTATTGAATTTGCTTATGATGGACAATTACCAGGAGAGGCAGATATTACAATTTTTGTTGGAACAGATAAATTTGGAGAAGGAGAAAAAGACCTAAATCTATATTACTATAATGATATTACAGCAGAATATGAAGATATGGGAACAGCAAGATATAATAATGGAAATGTTACTTTATCTTTAGATCATTGTTCTACATATGCATTAACTGAAGAAGAATTAAGTGTATCAGAAGATCCATCAAATCCAGAAGAAGAAGTAACAACTAATCCAGATTCAGAAAATGAAAAAGATGAAACACCAAAAACAGGTGTAAATAATATTTACGTGATAGTTGCAAGTGTATTAGTAGTAATATCAGCAAGTGCTATAGCTTTAATAAGAAAAATGAGATAAAAATAATAGAAATATATAAAGAAGAGACGTAGTGCAAGTTTGTACTATGTTTCTTTTGTTTTTCACTTAAGAAATTATAAGTAAAAATAGCAAAAATTAAAATATAAAAAAGAAATCAAAAGATAATTATAAAGTTATTCATACATTTAATAAAAATAAATAAAAAAGTATTTGACAATCACGAACAAACGTTTTAAAATATATCGTACAGTAATATCATACAAATTATAATAAATACAGTAAAAATATAATAATAAATCATCTAAATATGTTATTATGAGTAATATTATAAGGAAAGTGATAGTTATGGAATTTGAAAAATCTAAATTAATAGAATTAAAAGAAAAGTTTGATTCTATTATTAATACAGAAGAAAAGGACAATATAGAATTTTGGTATGCAAGAGATTTGCAAATTCAATTGGGTTATACACAGTGGAGAAATTTTTTAGAGGTAATAAATAAAGCTATGATATCTTGCGAAAGTGCTGGTATAAGTGTAAATGATCATTTTGCTAAAGTCAGCAAAATGATAGATTTAGGAAAAGGTGCTAAAAGACAAGTTGAAGATTATATGCTTACAAGATATGCTTGTTATTTAATAGCTCAAAATGGAGATCCTAAAAAAGCAGAAATTGCATTTGCGCAAACGTATTTTGCAGTACAAACTAGAAAGCAAGAGATAATTGAAGATAGAATAAAACTAATGAATCGATTAGAAGCAAGAGAAAAACTAAAAGAATCCGAAAAACAATTATCTAAAAATATTTATGAGAGAGGTGTAGATGATTTGGGATTTGCAAGAATCCGTTCAAAAGGAGATTCAGCATTATTTGGTGGATTAAATACAATACAAATGAAAGCAAAATATGGGGTAAAAGAAAATAGACCTCTTGCAGATTTTTTACCAACTTTAACTATTGCAGCAAAAAATTTAGCAACAGAAATGACAAATTATAATGTAACTGAAAAAGATATGTATGGTGAAGAAAGTATAACTGATGAACATGTAGATAATAACTTAAGTGTAAGAAACATGCTAAATAAAAGAGGAATAGAACCTGAAAATTTAAAACCAGCAGAAGATTTAAAGAAATTAGAAAGAAGAGTTAAATCAGAAAGTAAGAAAATAGCTGATAGTAATAAACTGCCTAAAAATAGAATAAATTAATATTTGCTAAAAGATCAGATTAAATATATGGTTCCAAAATGGAACCACATGTTTAATCATAGAATGTTTATATCTCAATTCTAGGCTCATACCTCTCAAGCCACATATTTACTTGACAAAGATAAGCCATAAGTTGTGGTCCAGTCATAAGTTGGCCAAACCATGGTCTTGTAAATGCCTTCCCATCTGTTTCCAATATCTGCATAATATATTCTCTATTTAAAAGTGTATTAATTGGTGCGTTTTTATCTTCCATTATTTTACCAAGCATTTCTTTAACAGCTTTTAAGTAAGTTGGATTCCATGTTTTTGGATAAGGACTTTTCTTTCTATCAACTATCTCTTTTGGTAATTTATCTTTCATGATATATCGAAGGAGACCCTTTTCTCTACCATTTAATGCTTTAATTTCCCAAGGAATATTCCATACATATTCAGCTAGCCTATAATCACAAAAAGGTACTCTTATCTCAAAACCGTTATACATTCCCATTTTATCAGACCTATCTAACAAGGTTTGCATAAACCAATTTAAAGTAAGGTATGATATCTTACGCTTTTCTTTAGTTTCTTCAGAATCTATATCTAAGATTTCTACATCTTTCAAACTTTCATTATACCTATAATCTATATATTCTTTTAAATTAATTTTATCTCCAATATATGGATTTAATAATTCCTGTCTTTCTTTTATTGCAATAGACCATGGAAATGTATTACTTTTTAAAGCGTCTTCTCTAAAGAACCATGGATAGCCACCGAATATTTCATCAGCACATTCTCCTGTTAATGTGACTGTTGCATCATTTTTTACATGCTTGCAAAATAGTAATAAGGAAGAGTCTACATCTGCCATTCCAGGAAAGTCTCTGGCTATCATTGCGTCCTCTAGGGCTAAAGCAAGTTCAGGTGTATCTAGCATTACGGTATGATGATTTGTGTTTAATTTTTCTTGCATAAGATTTATATAGTAATTATCTGAATTTGGTTGGAAATCAGTTTTTTGAAAATTTTTGTCATTATCTATATAATCCACAGAATAAGTATCTAAAGCAGGTAGGTTATTTTCTTTACAGTATTCACTAGCATACATAGTAATTATGCTTGAATCAAGTCCACCAGACAAAAATGTGCATAAAGGAACGTCGGATACAAGCTGTCTTTTTATAGAATCTTCTAATAAGTATTGTACTTTATTACACGTATCATTAAAATTATCTGTATGAGGATTACTCTTGAGCTTCCAATACCTTTTGGTTTTTATACCATTTTCTGAATAAATTATATAACTAGCAGGCTTAAGTTCATATATATCTTTAAAGGCAGTTAAACCGTTTGTGTGAGCAGGACCTATTCCAAAGAGTTCGCATATTCCTTGTTCGTCTATGGTTGGAGTAACACCAGGAAATTTAAGAATTGCTTTTACTTCTGAAGCAAATATAAAGTTATTATTAAAAAATGTATAATATAGGGGTTTTACACCAAAATGGTCACGAGCTAAAAACAATTTTCTTTCACTTTCATCCCATATAGCAAAAGCAAATATACCATTTAATTTATTTACTACATTTTCTTTGTATAAAATATATGACTTTAGTAATACTTCGGTATCGCTGTGACCTTCAAAGCTAAAGCCCGCTTCTACTAGGTCCTTTTTTAATTCTTTTACATTATATATCTGACCGTTATATACCATTGTATAAATTTTGCCTTCGTATTTATAACTCATAGGTTGTTTTCCATCTTCTGGATCTATAACAATTAATCTTTTGTGACCGTAGCAAAGCATTATCTGAAGCATAATATCCACATTCATCAGGACCTCTTTTTTGTAGAGTTTCATTCATTGAAATTAAAATATTTTTTTTAGAAACTAAATTTTCTTTTAAATTAACAATACCAGAAAAACCGCACATAAACAAACCAATCCTTACAATATATTTAGATTTTTTTAAGGATTTATCTATAAACCTAAAGTACATTCTTAAATAATATATGAATATTTGAATAAAAACGTAACTGGTATTGACAAACTAAAAAAAAATTAGTATAATTTTATAGTATCGATTAAGAGAAAAGTATAAATCATATACAATAGATGATTGTTTAGGGGAGGGAATAAAAGATGGCACAACCAAAAAGAAGATGGTCTAAAGCAAGAACAGGCTTAAAAAGATCAACATGGAAATTAGAAAACCAAAACTTAGTAGAATGTTCACATTGTCATGAATTAATTAGACAACATACAGTATGCCCAACATGTGGATATTATGATGGAAAAGAAGTAGTTGCTAAAAAAGAAGATTAATTCATCAAAGAATTTAAATAATAATTATTAAGCATATCTTAAATATACTTAAAAAAGTATATTTTAAGATATGTTTTTTGGTTTAATATTAAAAAAATAATTGATAGAAAAAAATATAAATGATATAATGTAACAAAATAAAAATATGGAGAAGAAAAATGGATAAAAGAATAGAAAAAACAAACTATTATTTAAACATAGCAGAAACTGTAGCGCAAAGAAGTACATGCTTAAGAAAAAAATCAGGTGCAGTAATTGTAAATCACGATGAAATAGTATCAACTGGATATAGTGGTGCACCAAGGGGAAGAGAAAATTGTATAGATTTAGGATTTTGTTCAAAAAAGAAGTTCTTCCCTAATATTAGACATGCAGGATATGATGCATGCAGAAGTGTACATGCAGAAATGAATGCCATAATTAGCAGCTCTAGGAAAGATATGTTAGGTGGAAATTTATATTTAGTACAATATAGAACTGAAAGTAAGGAATATGAAGAAAATCCAGGATGCTGTCAAATGTGCAGAAAACTTATTATTAATTCGGGAATTGATAAAGTGATTGTTCGAATAAATGAAAAAGATTATCAGATAATTAATGTTAGTGATTGGATAGCTAATGACGATTTATTAAATGGTAAAATTACATATTAAAGTACGAGAGGAAAATTAAATGAAAAATAATATAAATAAAATAATAGAAGCATTTAAAACAAAAAGATATATACATTATATAATAATAATTATAATAGGTATGTTAGTTTGTATACCTTTTTTCTGGGTGCAAATAAAACTAAGTGATGATGGAAAATTCCATTTATTAAGACTTATAGGTTTAGACTATTCAATGGAGTATGGAAGCTTTCCTTTTTTAGTTTTTCCATTTTTTTGCAAAGATTGGGGATATAGCATGATGACATTTTATCCTCCTATGGTAACATATGTACCATATATACTAGGAATAATTTCGGGGACTTTTATGAATGCATTGAAACTATTTGCTGCTTTAACCTCAATTCTCTCTGGAATATTTATGTATAACTTTGTAAATGAAGTAACAAAAAAGAAATGCTTAGCATTCTTTTCTGCGATACTGTACATGATATTCCCATATAAACTAGAGTGTTTATTTAATAGATATGCAATAGGTGAATTTACTGCACTTGTATTTATACCAATTGTATTTCAAGGGTTATATAACTTATTACATGGAGATAAAAAGAGACACTTTTATATAGCTATTGGTGCAACAGGATTATTATTAACACATACAATATCTACGGTCTATACAGCATTTTTCTGCTTAATATATGTATTATTTAATTTAAAAGTTTTTTTAAATAAGGATGTTATTAAAAAATGTATAATTAATGTAATATTCATATTATTAATGTCTGCTATGTTTTTAATACCAATGTTAGAATTTAAATCTTCAGCAGATTATGCAATTTTAGAACCAGAAATAATGAAAACTAATTCAGAAAGTGTATCTACAAAAGGAATAGAACCATGGCAATTTTTAAAAGATAAAGGAGAAGAGAATGGTGTTTCATTTGTAGTAGGTGTTCCATTTATAACAATGTTTTTAATTGGAATATTAGCATATAGCAAAATAGATAAAAAATATAAAGATTTTTACATAACTAGCATTATTTTGGGTTTGATTTCAGCTTTTATGTGTACTATTTATTTCCCATGGAAATTTATGCCAGACTTTATGTGCACACTTCAATATCCGTGGAGATTGCTAGGTTTTGCATATTTCTTTTTAGTTCCAGTTTGTGCTATCAATGTATATTACTTATTAAAAGATATAAACAAAAATTGGTTAAGGAGATTAATATATGTTTTAGTTATTGCTATAATAGCTATGTTTACAATTATGGAATTAAATCAATATCCTGTAGACGATACAAGCCAGGATAAAGAATATGAAGACTCTATTTATGCTAATCCTAAAATACATTATTTTTCTATTAATAGAGATAACATGCCTGTAAAAGCATTATATGAGCAAGGAGGTTATTGTTTAGATAGGGAAGATAATGTAATAGTAACACAAGGAAATGTAGATATTATTTCTGAAATAAAAGAAGCATTCCACATGGAAATAGATATAGAAAATGGAGAAAAAGATACTGTATTAGAACTACCATTCCTATTTTATCCAGGATATAGAATAATACTTGAAAATGATGAAAAACAAATAGAGATAGAATATAGAGAATCTGAAAATGGATTTATCCAAATTAGTTTACCAGATAATGTACAAAATGGAAAAATAGTTACAGATTATACAGCTACTACTTTAGAAAAGACTGCCTATGCAATTTCAGGAGTAGGTCTAATACTATTTTGTATATATGTAGCTTTTTATAGAAAGAAAGTAAAAAAGACGGATATAGAAAAGATTGATAATACATCAAACGATAATTTAAGTAAAACGAAATAATAAAGAGGAGACAAATGAAAACTAAGGTAAAAACCAAACTAATAGATTATGGAATTATATTAATTTTTGCAATTATTGCTTCGATTCCATTATTAAATCAAGATTTTAACATATATGGCGATGATGGAATCCAGCATATTGCAAGACTTATGGGGACAACGCAAAGCATAAAAGAAGGGCAAATTATTCCAGTTATAATGTCAAACTTTTGCAATGGTTTTGGATATTCATGGAACATATTTTATAGCCCTCTTACAGCGTTTTTTCCATTAATATTTAGTATTTTTACAAATTCCTTTGAGTTAATATTAAAGCTATTTATTATATTAGTAGCATTTTTATCTGGAATCTCAATGTACGAATTTGTAAGTAAAATAAGTAAAAATAGATATGCTGGATTAATGTCAGCAATGGTTTATGTATTTGCACCATACAGACTAACAGATACATATTTAAGAGTCGCTATATCAGAACTTACTTCATTTGTATTTCTTCCTATTGTATTCCATGGAATGTATAATATATTTAATAGTGAGGAAAGAAGTATTAAAAAAAGTTTACTACTCGCTTTAGGTGCAACAGGTCTTATAATAACTCAATCTGTTATTGCAATGTACACGGCAATATTTTGCTTAATGTATTTGTTAATAAATATAAAAGAATTAAAGAATAAACAAGTCTTAAAAATGCTTGGAATAAACATAATATTGATACTACTTTTAACAAGCTTTCACACGGTTCCGCTTCTGGAACATAAAATTACTACAGATTATGAAGTGTTTAAACCAGGCAGAATGGAAAGAACAGATACCTTAATACAAAATAAATTAGATCCTATTGAACTAATATATACAGCACCAAACCATTTCTGCTTTGAAATAGGACTAGTAAGTATCATTGGACTAGTGCTAACAATATTAGCTCACAAAAAGGTAGAAAAAAGCACAAAAAAATTCTATTGGTTTGCTTTAATAGCAGGAATAGCATGTGTAATAATGTCTCTTGACAGTTTTCCATTTGAAAAATTGCCAGCAATATTAAAAATGCTGCAGTTTACATTTAGATTACTAGAATTTTCATCATTTTTCTTTGCAGTTTTAGCAGGAATAAATTATTCTTTAGTAATAAAAAAATTTAAGATAAGAGATATTATAATTTTATGCATAGTTACAATTTTACTTCTAATGCCTGCATATAACAACTGTGTAGGATTTGGAAAAATATGGTCAGAAGATAAATTATGGCCAGCAGTAGAAGTAAATGAAAAGACCGGCAGAGTACATGCTGGATGTGCAACATTTGAATACTTGCCAAGTAAGGCATATGATAATTTAGAATATATAAAAACAAGAGAAAACAGAGTATATATTTTATCCGGAAATGCAAATATACAAAATGAAGAAAAAAATGGAACAAATATGACATTTAATATATCGAATGTAGGAGAAAATACAGTACTAGAGTTGCCGTATATATATTATTTGGGGTATAATATAGAGGTAGAAGAAAACGGACAAATAACAAAGCTTGAAGAATTTGAATCTGATAATGGATTTGTGGCAATTAACTTATCTAATATAGATGACGGTAAAGTTATAGTAAAATATACAGGAACTATTTTTATGCAGATATCATATATAGTTTCTATTATAACATTTTTAAGTTTAATGATTTGTCTAATAGTTATAACAGTTAAAGCTCATAAAAAGCTAATGATAAAAAATAATTAAGGATAATAAGTAAATTAATACTAATATGGAGGTGCAAAATGAGTAAACCAACAGTAGCAATAGTAGGAAGGCCAAATGTAGGTAAATCAACATTTTTCAATTATATAGCAGGAAAAAGAATATCAATAGTAGAAGATACACCAGGTGTTACTCGTGACAGAGTTTATGCAGAAGCAAATTGGAGAGGAAGAAATTTTACTATTGTAGATACAGGTGGAATAGAACCAAAAACAGATGATATAATTTTATCTCAAATGAGAGAGCAGGCAGAACTTGCAATGTCTATGGCAGATGTAATTGTATTTGTAACAGATATTAAACAAGGAGTTACAGCAGCAGATAGTGATATAGCTTTAATGCTAAAAAAGTCTAAAAAACCAATTATTTTGGTTTGCAATAAATCCGATAATTATGGTAAAATGCCAGATGAGATATATGAGTTCTATAATTTAGGACTTGGAGAACCACATAGAGTATCTGCGGCAAATGCAATAGGAATAGGAGACGTATTGGATGCAATATATGAAAAATTACCACCTATAGTAGATGGTGAGCTCGAGGATGATACAATAAAAGTAGCAGTAATAGGAAAACCAAATGTAGGTAAATCTTCTCTAATAAATAAAATACTAGGAGAAAATAGAGTGATTGTGAGCAATATTGCAGGTACAACAAGAGATGCTGTAGATTCAGAATTTGAAAATGAATTTGGAAAATATGTATTTATAGATACAGCAGGTATTAGAAGAAAAAGCAAGGTAACAGAAAATTTAGAAAAATACAGTGTGCTTAGAAGTTTACTTGCAGTGGAAAGAGCAGATGTATGTCTACTTATGATAGATGCAAACGAAGGTGTTACAGAACAAGATACAAAAATTGCAGGAGAAGCTCATGAAGCAGGTAAGGGTATAATTATATTAGTAAACAAATGGGATGAATACAAGAAAGAAAATGGTACTCTAGAACAATACCAAAAAGATGTATACAATAAATTATCATACTTGTCATATGCACCAATTTTATTTATATCTGCAAAAACAGGACAAAGAGTAAATAAATTATTCGAACTAATTAATAGTGTGGCAAGTCAAAATTCCTTAAGAGTTTCTACATCAACATTAAATCAAGTTTTAAATGAAGCAATAGCAATAGTACAACCACCAACAGATAAAGGAAAAAGGTTAAGAATATTTTACATGACACAAGCAAGTACTAAGCCGCCAACATTTGTAGTGTTTGTGAATGATAAGGAATTATTCCACTTCTCTTATGAAAGATATTTAGTAAATCAAATAAGAAAAGAATTTGGATTAGTAGGTACACCGATTAGAATAATTGTAAGAGAAAAAAATGAAAAAGATATATAAAAACTATTTTCAAAAAGAGGATTAAAGTATATAATAGCTGTAGAAATTTTAAAATAATACATTATAAAATAATAGCTAATAAAAATTGATTAAAGAAAGGAAATAAAAATTATGGTAGAAAGTGCAATAATAGCAATAGTAGCATACCTAATTGGTAGCATTAACTTTTCAGTAATATTAAGTAAAAAGATGGCCGGCTTTGATGTAAGGGAAAAAGGAAGCGGAAATGCTGGAACAACTAATATGTTAAGATCTGTTGGAAAAAAAGCAGCAGCAATAACTTTAGTTTGTGATATATTAAAAGGAGTTGTTGCAATACTTATAGCAATGATAATGAATAAAATTTTTAAAGATTCAAATGGTGCTTTATTAGTACAAATAGCGGGTGTTGCAGTAATACTTGGACATACATTTCCAATATTCTTCAAATTTAAAGGTGGAAAAGGTGTTGCAACTTCACTTGGAGTATTGATAATGTCAAACTGGCAAATAGGATTAATATGTTTAGTATTTGCCCTTATATTAATTATTCTTACTCAAATGGTTTCAGTAGGTTCGATAGCAGCTGCAATACTATATCCAGTACTTACACTATTCATACCACAAAACTATATTATACCTGGTAATTATATAATATACAGTGTAGTTTTAGCAGTAATTATAGTGTTTAACCATAGAGAAAATGTTAAAAGGTTATTATCTGGAACAGAAAATAGAATAAGCTTTAAAGGAACAAAATAATAAATAGGAGGTATATATGAAAAAAATATGTGTTATAGGCAGTGGAAGTTGGGGTGCAGCTTTATCAATACATGCAGCAAAAATGGGACATGAAGTAAGATTATGGTCTTTTAGTACAGAGGAAGCAGAATTAATTAATAAAGAACATAAATGCAAATTCCTACCAATGGCAACAATGCCAGAAAATATAATTTGTACAACTAATATAGAAGAAGCTGTTAAAGGAAGTGATATGATTTTACATGTTACTCCATCAAAATTTACAAGAGATACAATAAAAAAATATAAAATGTATGTAGAAAATCAACCGATAATATTGTGTTCAAAAGGGTTTGAATCATCAACACTATACACGCTTAATGAAGTGGTACATGAGGAATTACCTACAGCAAAAATAGGAGTGTTTACAGGACCAAGCCATGCAGAAGAAGTATCTTTAGGAATACCAACAGCTATAGTAATTGCTTCTCAAAGTTTAGACGTACAATATTTAGTACAAGACACTTTAATGAATGAAAATATGAGAATATATACAAGTTCTGATGTAAAAGGTGCAGAGCTTGGAGGTGCACTAAAAAACATAATAGCTTTCTGTGCTGGAATAGTGGCAGAGCTAAATATGGGAGATAATACTTTTGCAGCATTAATAACTAGAGGGCTAACAGAAATTTCTCGTTTAGGAGTTGCATTAGGAGGAAATCATAATACTTTCTATGGATTATCTGGTTTGGGAGATTTAATTGTTACGTGTTTAAGTGAACATAGTAGAAATAGAAGAGCAGGTAGATGTATAGGTAGAGGACTTACAATAGAAGAGACGAAAAAAGAAGTAGGCATGACAATCGAAAGTATAGACAATATAGAAGTAGCATACAAATTAGCACAAAAATATAATATTGAAATGCCTATTGTAAATACAGTATATAATGTTTTATATAATGGATTAAAGCCAAGAGAAGCAGTTATACAACTTATGACACGCGACAAAAAATGTGAATAATATTAATTAATATGGGTATCTTTCATAAATATACCTAATAACATTATCTGCATTATTATCATTTATATTTATGAAGACACCAGAATCTAAACTAATCCACATATTAATTGAATACTTATCATTATTATCAATAAAGGTACCAATAATTTCTGTGATTTCTACAGGATTTTGGTACTTTTTCTCCCATTCTAATAAATTCATAAATTCGTTTTTATTATTATTTAGTTTAAAAAAACTATTAAGAAATCTACTAATATCATTCCTTTTATTACTGTATAATCTAACTATAACTCCCATAAATAACTCCAATTTTAAATTTATTATTATTATACATAAATAAAAAACAAAAATACTAGAGAATAAAAGGAAATTTTTTGGCAATAATATAAAATGATAATAAAGATAAAAAGAGGAATTTATGAAAAAATATATTATTACTATATTAACATTGTTTTTTTTAATTATACTATCAATAACAGGATATTTTGTATATGGAAGCATAAAAGAAAATAAAGCAAATAGTATAGATACTTTAAAAGAAAAATGCAAATCAGAAATAGAATATGTAGGAGATAATATTATCGTAATAATGAATGAGTTAAACAATATCTCATATACTAATTCAAAAATAGTAAGCGAAAAAATAGAAGAAAGTAGTAGTTCAAATCAAAATAGTTCAATCGGAACTGAGGAAAAAGAAAATTCAAATAATCAAAGTAGTGAAAATCAAAAAAATACAATAACATTAAATAACATGTCAGCTACTAGTATCTTAGAAAAAGATAATATAGATGGAGTAGACTGGAATAGTATCGAGATAAAAGTACAAGAGTTATACTCATCTTGGACTAGTATTATGATAGATTTAAGCTCGTTAAATGTAAATAAAGAAAATTTATTGGAATTTAATAATAACTTAGATAGAATTTCTAAAGGTATAGAAGATAAAAATAAAGAAGTAGTATTAATCAATTCCGCAGAATTATATAATTTACTTGCAAAATATGCCAATGAATTTTATAATGATAAAAACGAAATCTCTTTATTAAATATAGAATCTTCCATTTTATACTCATATGCAGAAATTGAAAGAAGTAACTGGAATAAGGCAAGTGATTATATAACTAAAGCAAAAAATGAATTTTCAAACATAATTAACAATCAAGTAAACAATATAAATAAAATAGATATAATAAATAAGGCATATGTACTTATAAATGAGCTAGAAGAAGATTGTAATAATAATGAAAGAAAAATATTTTTAATAAACTATTCAAACTTAATTCAAGAACTCCAAAATATATAGTATTTGACTAAAAATTAAAAATATAGTAAAATAATAAATGAGTAAACCGAATAGTCGCGTATAGCAAGGTCGAAAGGCAGCGTACGAGGAAAGTCCGGGCCCTATAGAGCAATGATGCTGGATAACGTCCAGTGAGGGTGACCTTAAGGAAAGTGCAACAGAAAATAACCGCTAGGGACTTTAAAACTAGCAAGGGTGAAAAGGTGAGGCAAGAGCTTACCACTAATATGGTGACATATTAGGTTAGTGTAAACCCCATCAAGGGCAACACCGAGTAAAGAAGGTTAATGGCTGCTCGTCAGTCTTCTTGTATTGGTGGCATGATACATATAGCAATATATGTACTAGATAGATGACTATTCAAGACAGAACCCGGCTTATAGATTTACTTAAAAATATTATTTGAATATATTAAAAAGAGAAAAGATAATCTATAAAAAATAGATTATCTTTTGCTATTATTTAGGATTATTTTAGTTTTTTATTCATATTTGAGATGAAATATTGTATAATAAATATAATTTCAAATGAAAGGAAATAAAAAAATGAATAAAAGAATAATTTCTTTTATTTATCGGCTTTTAGTTATAGTTAGTTTGTCTACAGGAATAGTACTTAATATTATACAGACTACATCAGTAACAGCAATTTTATCATATTATACATTACAAAGTAATATAATATGTTTAGTTGCTTTTGTTAGTTTTGTAATAATATCTAGTATAAATGGGCGGTATCAAGATAGCGACATATATCACTTAATAAAAGGTGGTATTACAATTATAATTGCTATCACAGGAATTATATATAATATAGCGCTAATGCCAATTGGCTTTGAAATGGATATAATAAAGTTTAACGCGGAAAGTGTTAGTGAATTTTTATCCAATTTTTTAGTTCATCAGGCGTCTCCAATGCTGGTAATTTTAGACTATTTTTTCTTTGACCACAAAGGAAAATATAAGCTATATTATCCAATTATTTGGTTGTTTATTCCTTTAAACTATTTGGTTTATGTTTATACATACAGCTCAAAAGGTGGCGAATTCTTTGGGATCGGCGGATCTCAAAAATTTGCATATTTCTTTTTGGACTATAATCAAATAGGATATAAGGGCGTAACTAAAGCTATATTACTTATGATACTATTTATATTGCTTATTTCATATCTACTTATTTTTGTAGACAAAAAGCTTGCAAAACTACAAAACCGAAAACACTAGAGTAGGGTAATGTTTTACCCTACTTATAATTTTTAAACAAAAAAGCGACAAAATATAATATTTTCCTTCACAATTATTTTTTTTATGCTATAATATTAATGACTATTTATATATAAAGGTTGATGGGTAGATGAAGAAGACGCAAACAGGAAAAGTTTTAAATATAGTTGTTTTAATATGTATTGTAATAATATTCTTAATCTTTTTATTAACAAGAGTATTTATAAAAGATACATTTGAATATTCAACAATTATAAATGGAGTAGATTGCTCATTTTTAAATATAGATGATGCAAAAAGAAAACTAGAAAAAACTATGAATAGCACTAGTATAACAATGCTATTTGCAGATGATAAAAAATACACATGCCTAGGTGCATATTTTGATATAAGTATAGATAATACGAATTCTTTAAGGGGAATCTTATCAGAACAAAAAGATACCGGCAAAAATGAATACACTATGACAGACTTATATAAAGTAAACGAAGAAAAGGCAAAAAAATATTTGACTTCATTAGCAATCTTTTCAAATGAAAATAGCAGTAAGGAACCAGTAAATGCATATTTAGAATGGGATGCTAAAAAACAAGAATATTATATAGTTAAAGAAAAATATGGAAACAAACTAAACATTGAAACTGCATATAACTATTTATTAAACTCCTTAAGAAATGGAAAGACAGTTATTGATTTTAGAGAAGTAACAGATATAACTCCAGACATAACTGCAAATAGTTTAGAACTTAAGGAACAAATGGAAAATATAAATCAGATTCTTTCTACTACAATAGAATATGAATTGTATAATGGAGAAACTTATACACTAGATGCAAAGACCATGAAAAACTGGGTATCTAGAAACAATAAAGGAGAATATAGTATAGATATAGAGAAAAATGTTACTAAATTTGTAGACAAGCTTGCTAAAAAAGCAAAATATCAATTAACTTCTACTGAATTTAATGCAACAGGATTAGGAAAAATTTCTGTGCCATTTGGAAGATCTACATATGCTACTGTAAATAAAGAAAAAGAAATAGAAAGATTAACAAAACAGCTAGAAAGCAAAGAAAGTGCAAAGCTAGAAGTAATATATGATGATTTGCCAAATTATCTAAACATTAATACTTATATAGAATTGGACTTATCGAGACAAAATGTATGGATGTATGTGGATGGTGAATGTGTAATAGATTCACCATGTGTAACAGGAAATGTTTCTACAGGGTATTCAACACCAGCTGGAATATATTATTTAACATACAAAGAAATGAATGCAACTTTAGAAGGATATAATGCTGATGGAAGTACATATTCGTCACCAGTAACATATTGGATGCCATTTAACGGAGGAATAGGATTCCACGATGCAAGTTGGAGATATAATTTTGGTGGAAACATATATATGACAAATGGTTCACATGGATGTGTAAATCTACCATATTGGGCCGCTTCTACAATGTACAGCTATATAGATACTTCTATTCCAATAATTATATACTAACAAAATGGAACAAGGAGACACACGCTTTGTTCCATTTTTGAAAAAAGTGGATAGATGTATAATTAAATTTAAAAGGAGAAAAAATGAAAACAATTTTAATAGTAGATGACGAAAATGATATATTAGAGATTATAGCAGAGTATGCAAAACAAGAAGGATATACTACTATACTTGCAAGGAACGGAGAAAGTGCGCTAAAATCTTTTGAGGAAAATAGTATAGACCTTATTATTTTAGATATTATGCTGCCTGATCTTAATGGATATGAAGTAGCAGAGAGAATAAGGAAAATAGAAAATGTACCAATAATAATGTTATCTGCAAAAAGCCAAGAAGCAGATGAAATAGAAACGAAATTAGAAAACTGTGATGGAACAAGACAAGAAAAAATATGTCAGGAATATGGAGTTTGCTTTGGTAAAGGAGAAGAAGTTTGTCAAAATAGAGAAAATTGTGAAAATTATGAAGAAAGAAACAAAAACGGCAAAAATCAAGAAGAAAGACAAACGAAAGGCAAAGGAAAAGGCAATGGTGTATGTGATGGTACTGGAAACGGTACAGGAATATGCAAAAAATTATCAAAATAACACTAACTAAAAATATAGAGTAAAACATAAAGAGCTTAAAAAATTAGATTTTCTAATACTTTAGGCTCTTTTATAATTTGAAATTAAATTTACGACATACTACCTTTATAAAGAATGCTATTTCTTGCGTTTTTAGCTAAAATATGGTATAATTAATTATATTGTTTATAAGTTATATTATATATAATAAAATGTTAATTAAGGTGAAAAGATATGTTTGAATTAGTATCAGATTATAAACCAACAGGAGACCAACCAAAAGCAATAGAATACCTATCAAGAGGAATTAAAGAAGGTAAAAAATTTCAAACTTTACTAGGAGTAACAGGTTCTCGGAAAAACTTTTACAATGGCAAATATTATACAAAAAGTACAAAGACCAACTTTAGTTTTAGCACATAATAAAACACTTGCTGGGCAACTTTATTCAGAATTTAAAGAGTTTTTTCCAAATAACAATGTTGAATATTTTGTGTCATACTATGACTATTATCAACCAGAAGCATATATAGCATCTTCTGATACATATATAGAAAAAGATGCTTCAATAAATGATGAAATAGATAAGCTTCGTCACTCTGCTACAGCAGCATTATTTGAAACAAGAGATGTAATAATTGTTGCATCTGTATCATGTATATATGGCTTAGGAGACCCTATAGATTATGAACACATGATAGTTTCATTAAGACCGGGTATGCAAAAAGAAAGAAATGAAATAATGAAAAAACTAATTACAATGCAATATAGCAGAAATGAATTAGATTTTAAAAGAGGAACATTCAGAGCTAAAGGTGATATACTAGAAATATATCCATCTGATGAAAGTGAAAGTGCAATAAGAGTAGAATTTTGGGGAGATGAGATAGAAAAGATATCAGAAATAAATCCATTAACAGGTAAAGTAATTGCCTCAAGAAATCATGTTATGATATTTCCTAACTCACACTATGTTACAACTGAAGATAAAATGGAAAGAGCAATCCGGAACTATAGAAGAAGAACTACAAGAAAAAATAAAATATTTTAAAGATAACGGAAAACTAATAGAAGCTCAAAGAATTGAAGAAAGAACAAATTTTGATATTGAAATGATGAAAGAAACAGGATTTTGCCAAGGAATAGAGAATTATTCAAGGCATATAAGCGGTAGAGAGCCAGGTAGCGCACCATTTACTTTATTTGATTATTTTCCAAAGGACTTTTTATTATTAATAGATGAATCACATGCAACTATTCCACAAGTAAGAGCAATGTATAATGGAGATAGAGCAAGAAAAGAATCCCTTGTTAAATATGGATTTAGGCTACCATCTGCATTTGATAATAGACCTTTAAAGTTTAATGAATTTGAAGATAGAATTAATCAAGTAATATTTGTTAGTGCAACACCTGCAGAATACGAAAAAGAACATTCAAAAGAAAATGTAGTTGAACAAATAATTCGTCCTACAGGACTTTTGGATCCAAAGATTGAAGTAAAACCTATAGAAAATCAAGTTGATGATTTGATAGGAGAAATAAGAGAAAGAGTAGAAAAACAAGAAAGAGTTTTAGTTACAACGTTAACTAAAAAAATGGCAGAGGACTTAACTTCATATCTAGCAGGACTTGATATAAAAGTAAGATATATGCATTCCGATATTAAAGCTTTAGAAAGAATGGAAATAATTCGTTCATTAAGACTTCGGAGAATTTGATGTATTAGTTGGTATCAATCTTTTAAGAGAGGGACTAGATATTCCGGAGGTATCATTAGTTGCAATACTTGATGCTGACAAAGAAGGTTTTCTACGTTCAGAACGTTCATTAATACAAACAATCGGTCGTGCAGCAAGAAACACAGACGGAAAAGTTATAATGTATGCAGATGAACTAACTGATTCCATGGAAAAAGCCATTTCAGAAACGAATAGAAGAAGAAAATTACAAGAGGAATATAATAAAGAACATGGAATTATTCCAAAAACAATACAAAAATCTATAAGAGATTCTATTAAAGCAAGTATTATAGAAGAAGCGGAAGCAAAATATAATATAAGCAAAGAAGAAAGTATTGAAGAAGTAATAAATAAACTAACAGATGAGATGCTTAAATATGCTTCAAATATGGAATTTGAAAAAGCAGCAGAATTACGTGACAAGATAAAAGAATTAGAAAAAGGAGTTTAAAATATCTGTGCAAAATTAAATTTACATATATGAACCAAAAATCCCCTTGCAAAGAGCAGGGGGATTTTTGGGGGATTTACTCGTTTTGCATAGCTTGCTTAAGCTCATCGTTACAGCTTACAGCAATCTCGAGCAAATCCCAAGCGGGAGTATTAGGGACAGCGTGTCTCCAACCGATTTTACACCGGTATTGCCCATGAAAACCAGCAACGGGGACACCTCTTTGAACGGCAAAACCTTCACGAAGAAGCTTTTCTGCTTGGCGGTTATACAGCTTGAGTTCACACTCAACCTTACCGAAAACAGCAGCTTGTTCTAGCCGATCATATACAGATAACCCTTTGTCCATATATAGGACCTCCTCAAAATAGATTTGATGCTTGTCTCTGCTACAGCAGTGACTAAAATAAAACATCATATTAGATATTATAACACGTTTGCCATATTATGTAAAGATGTCAAAAACAATATTATAAAAAGATAGCGTGAAAAATCAGAATAACAATTGAAATTATGTAAAAAATATAGTAAAATATATAAAGATGTTATAGGGAGGTAATTTTAATGGGAATATTTGATATGACAGACAATTTTACAAATAAACTAACTGTAGACAAATTTGAAATAGAAAATTTAGACCAATATATTAATGGAGTAAAGGAACATAGTCAACCATTAGTAATATTTGCAAATAATGGAGAGAATGTAATATATAGAGAAGAAATATAAAAATATATTTAATTTTAACCCCTTTCAAACTAGAAAGGGGATTATAAAATATAAAGCAGATTCATTGGAAGGAGTTAATTTCAACATACTAAGTGTAGGAAGAAGAATTTTGGGTATTAGATATCCGTTTTGTCCCAATATGAAAACTTACATGAAAAATTACCAATAATTGAAGAACAAAGTAGGTATAATAAATAGTCGTTAGAAAAGGAGAAATAATTATGCTAAAAAGGATAGATTTACATATACACACAACAGCATCTGATGGAAGATTAACGCCTAAAGAAGTAATAGATGAGGCACACAAAAATGGTGTTTCTCTTATTGCTATTACAGACCATGATACAATAGAAGCATATACTGATGAGCTATTTAAATATGCTAAAAGTAAAAATATAGAAATTATTAAAGGAGTAGAAATATCAACAAAAAATAATAAAGTGGGTATTCATGTACTTGGATATAATATTGATATTAAAAATAATAAATTTAAGGAAAAGTTAAGTAAAATAAGAAACTCTAGACATGATTATTTACATAAGGTTTCTAAAAGACTAAACGAGCTTGGATATATTCTAAATGTAGAAGAACTAGATAAAATAGAAGCTGTTACTAAAGCACACATAGCTTTAGATGTTATAAGTAGTGAAAAAAATAAAGAAAAACTTATTCGAACGTTTGGACATATTCCAAATAAAGGAGAATTTATAGAAACAATAATGAACGAAAATTGCCCAGCATATGTAAATAAGGAGACTGTAACACCAAAAGAAGCAGCTAAAATTATAAGAGAAGCAGGAGGAAAGGTTGTTTTAGCACATCCAGTTGCATATGTTCATGAGGATAATTTAACTGATATAGATATTTCAAATATAATAAATGACATGAAGCCAGATGGGTTAGAAGCAAACTATATATATGTAAATAAAGATAATAATAAATTTGATGAAACAAAAAAATGGAACGATTTTGCCAAAGTACATAATTTATTTGTAACTATAGGTTCGGATTTTCACGCTAAAGATGGAATTAGCCCAGAAATAGGACTTGTAAATACATCTTTTACTTTAAAGGAAAAAACTATTAATGAGATTATTAATAAACTTAAGCAGTGATTAATTACTAATTCGGGAGGAGTTTTAAATGCAGGATAAGATAATAATAAAAGGTGCAAAAGAGCATAATTTAAAAAATATAAATATAGAAATACCAAGAGATAAACTAGTAGTTGTAACAGGTCTTTCTGGTTCTGGAAAATCATCTTTGGCTTTCGACACTTTGTATGCAGAAGGGCAAAGAAGATATGTGGAAAGTTTATCCGCATATGCAAGACAATTTTTAGGACTAATGGAAAAACCAAATGTAGAATCTATTGATGGACTTTCTCCAGCAATTTCAATAGACCAGAAAACTACTTCAAAAAATCCACGTTCTACAGTAGGAACTGTTACAGAAATATATGACTATATTCGTCTTCTATATGCAAGAATTGGCGTACCATATTGTCCAAAATGTGGTAAGAAAATAGAAAAACAAACAATAGATCAGATAATAGATAGTATATTGGAGTTAGAAGAAGGTACAAGAATCCAAGTGTTAGCACCTATAGTAAGAGGTAGAAAAGGTGAATTCGTAAAGCAACTAGAACAATTTGAAAAAGAAGGATTTGTAAGAGCTAGAATAGATGGAGAAATAGTTGAACTTTCTGATGATTTAGAAATAGATAGAAAGAAAAAGCACAATATAGAACTTATAGTAGATAGATTAGTTATAAAAGAAGATATAAGAAGTAGACTAACTGAATCTGTTGAAGTGGCTTTAAAACATGCAGATAATATAGTTATAATAGAAGATTCTACAAATAAAAAAGAGATGCTATTTAGCCAAAATTATGCTTGTCCTGATTGTGGAATTAGTTTTGAAGAACTAACACCTAGAATGTTTTCATTTAACAATCCTTTCGGTGCATGCCCTACTTGCACAGGTATAGGATATTTGATGAAAATGGATGAAGATTTAATTATTCCAGATAGAAATAAAACTCTATATGATGGAATAAAAGCATTTGGTGCAAGTACAATGAAAAAAGGTGATACTATGG
Source organism: uncultured Clostridia bacterium (assembly GCA_944392545.1). Lineage (GTDB taxonomy): Bacteria > Bacillota > Clostridia > TANB77 > CAG-508 > CALXVA01. The sequence goes on along the minus strand of CALXWW010000002.1, from coordinate 17,096 downwards.
CAAAAATGTATTTTGAAAGTATTGCCAAACACTATGGGGTAGAAATAAAAAATGTACCAATAAAGAAATTGCCAAAAGATTTTTTAGATAAAATATTATATGGTACTGGTAACGAAGAAATAGACTTTGAATATTCATCACCAGCAGGAATCCGTAAATTTAGAACACCATTTGAAGGAGTTATTCCAACTTTAGAAAGACGTCATAATGAAACAAAATCACAGGGAATGCGTACATTTTATGAAATGTATATGAGTGATTCTCATTGTCCAGAATGCCATGGTGCAAGACTAAAAAAAGAAAGCTTATCTGTTAGGGTAGGAGATAAAAATATAAATGAATTAACAGATATGCCAATAAATAAAATTAAAGATTATTTAAATTCATTAGCATTAAATAATAAAGATAGAATGATAGCAGACCAAATATTTAAAGAGTTAAATAAAAGATTACAGTTCTTAATAGATGTTGGGCTAGAGTATTTAACACTTTCAAGAGGTGCTGGAACTTTATCTGGAGGAGAGGCTCAACGTATTAGACTTGCAACACAAATAGGATCTGGACTTACAGGAGTTCTATACATATTAGATGAACCAAGTATTGGACTTCATCAAAGAGATAATGATAAGCTTTTAGCTACTCTAAAGCATTTAAGAGATTTAGGAAATACAGTCTTGGTAGTAGAACATGATGAAGATACAATGTATGCTGCAGACCAGATTATAGATATTGGCCCAGGTGCTGGTGTTCATGGAGGAAATGTAATGGCTCAAGGCACAGCAGAAGAGGTAAAACTTGTATCAGATTCAGTTACAGGACAATATCTAAGCGGTAGAAAGAAAATACCTGTACCAAAGAAACGTAGAAAATCAAATGGAAGAGCAATAGAAGTAAAAGGTGCTACAGAGCATAACTTAAAAAATATAGATGTTAAATTTCCTCTTGGGCAATTTGTATGTGTAACTGGTGTGTCAGGTTCTGGTAAAAGTACATTAGTTAATGAAATATTATATAAAACAATAGCAAGAGATTTAAACGGTTCAAATGAAAAACCTGGAAGATGCAAAGAAGTAAAAGGACTAGAAAATATAGATAAAATAATAAACATAGACCAATCACCAATAGGTAGGACGCCACGTTCAAACCCAGCGACATATACTGGCGTATTTGACTTTATACGTGATATTTTTGCAGGAACAAATGAAGCAAAATTACGAGGCTATGACAAAGGAAGATTTAGCTTTAATGTTACAGGTGGTAGATGTGAAGCTTGTAATGGTGACGGAATTATAAAAATAGAAATGCATTTTTTACCAGATATTTATGTACCTTGTGAAGTATGTAAAGGAAAAAGATATAATAAAGAAACATTAGAGGTAAAATACAAAGGAAAAACTATTTCAGATGTACTTGATATGACTGTTGAAGAAGCTTTAGAATTCTTTAAAAATATACCAAGAATAAAAACTAAAATCCAAACTCTATACGATGTTGGCTTGGGCTATATCAAATTAGGACAACCATCAACAACACTTTCAGGTGGAGAAGCGCAACGTATTAAACTTGCAACAGAGCTTTCAAAGAGAGCCACAGGGAAAACATTATATATTTTAGATGAACCAACAACTGGACTTCATATTGCAGACGTACATAGATTGGTAGATATTTTGCAAAGACTAGTGGATACAGGAAACAGTATAATTGTAATAGAACATAATTTAGACCTAATAAAAACAGCAGACTATATTATAGATTTGGGACCAGAAGGAGGAGACGGTGGAGGAGAAATAATTGGTGTTGGAAATCCTGAACAAATAGTAAAAAATGATAGAAGCTATACTGGTCAATTCTTGAAAAAATATTTAGAAATATAAAAGATAAGTAAGTATACATATTAGAAAGGTATGATAATTTGGAAATTAATAAATTAGAAGACTTTATAACACAGATGCCAGAAGGATTGGATAGTAACAGCAAAGCAAGATATCTATATTTAGAATTGGGCAAAAGAAGTTACTATGATAGAACATATGAATATATGATGTTTGGGGAAGAAGAAACTTTTTCTATATATTCTTATAAGCCATATTCAAATCCAAATATAGTTATTTGTACAACTTTATCAAAGCAATATAAAGAATTATTAGAAAGTGCGGGAATTAAATCTAGACTTCTTACAGATGAATTTGGACACACATTCTTAATATATGAAGACCAAAATGGTATAGAACACATGACAGATTTAATTCGTGATTTAAAAAATATTCAATTTAATTGTAGTACTTCACATTTTGCAAAAGGTACGATAAATAGTAATGATCTAAGGCAAATGGACTTAAAATTGGGATATATAACAACAGGTAGAGGATATTCAAATGATTATTGGCAAATCTTAAGAAATAAATTAGCAAAAGCTAATTGTTCTATACAAACTAAATTTGAAATTACCTTAAATAGTCTTAAAGAATTTGGGGATTTGTCAAAGCTTGGAGAATCAGAATTGTTTTATATATATGAGAAGTTTGTAAGATATTGTGGTAATAATCAATTTAAAGCAATATTCTCTAGTAGTAAAATAACAGGTGGTTCGGAACAATATAGAGTGCAATTAGTCACCAATGAAAAAAAGATAACTTACCTACTAAATAGAAAAACATATGAGTTTGAAAAAGAAAAAGAAAGAGAATTAGAAGAAAGAAATGAACTTTAAGGATATTCCTTAAAGTTCAAATTTTCTCTAATATTCTAAGTTCAAAGAATATTATTGGTTAGAAGTGTTAGAATTTTTATCACCTTTTTTGTTATTTCCTTTTTTATTGTTTTTCTTATTATTTGTAGTATTTTCTGACATATATATGCACCTCCGATCTTATTAAAATTATGTACAAAATACTAGCTTTTATTCATTGGAATGGAAGAAGGTTGAAAAATTTTTTTCTTGTGGTATAATTTTTTATATTAATTATATATGAGAGGTAATTTAATGAATAATATTGTTATTGGTATAGAAGGATTAGTTGGAAGTGGAAAAACTTCTATTTGTAAAGAATTATTAAAATATATTCCGAATAGTATTATATTACATGGAGGAAATTTATATAGAGGTATTGTATATGCATTAATGTCTTCAAAAAATATTAATATAAAAGAATTAAAAGATAATGTTAAAAATGTAAATATTAAAGAATTGATGAATAAGCTTGGAGTAGAGTTTAAAATAGAGGACAGAGAGACAGTTATATATGTAAATAATAAAAAAATAAATGATGAGATCTTACAGTCAAAAGAAAATTCTATTGCTGTATCTATTGCTGGTGGAAATGCTGACAATACTGCTTTTTATGATTTCGCAAGAACATTAATAGACATGTATAAACAAAATTTTAATGTAATTGTATCAGGAAGAGATTTAATAAATATTTATCCTGATTTAGATTATCACTTATTTATAGAAGCTAGTTTAGATGAAAGAATAAAAAGAAAATTAAAACAATATGGAAATAATGCAAATTATGAAGAAATAAAGAAAAATATAGTATCTAGAGATGAATTACAAGAAAAAGCAGGATATTATAAAATATACGATAAGACAATAAAGATAGATGTAACCAAATGTAGCACGGTAGAAGAATCTGCACAAAAGGTATTAAAAGAATTACATATATGATGGAGGGATAGTAATAGTATGGAAAATTTAAAATTAGATGCATTTGAAAGAAATATTAAAGGAAAAAGAGTAGCCGTAATAGGTTTAGGAGTAAGTAATATTCCTTTAATAGATTATCTATATAATTTAATGGCGAAAGTTACGGTATTTGATCAAAGAGAAAAAGAAAAATTAGATGAGAATATATTAAATAAATTAGAAAAATATGGATTCGAATTAGTGACAGGAAAAAATGCATTACATTTTTTGAGAGGTTTTAACATTATATTTCGTTCTCCAAGTTGTCTGCCAACTACTTTACAATTAGTTTCTGAACAAAAAAGAGGTGCTATTGTTACTTCGGAAATTGAAATGCTAATGAATACTTGTCCTTGTAAAATAATAGGAGTAACAGGAAGTGATGGAAAGACAACAACTACCACACTAATATATGAAATACTTAAAAAGAAAGGATATAACTGTCATTTAGGTGGAAATTTAGGTATTCCATTATTTACTAAAGTACGAGATTTTAAAGAAGATGATATAGTTATATTAGAGTTAAGTAGTTTTCAATTAATGGGTATGGAAGTTAGTCCAGATATATCTGTAATTACTAATATATCTCCAAATCATTTAGACAAACATAGTTCTTATGAAGAATATATAGAAGCAAAGAAGAATATTTTTAATTATCAAAATAAAGATGGTATCGTTGTACTTAATTATGATAATGATATAACTCGTGAGCTAAAAAAAGAAGTAGATGGAAAAGTCATATATTTCAGCAGTAAAGCAAAATTAGAAGATGGAGTTATATATGATGATGGAATTATAAAATTATGCGATGATGGTATAAGAAAACATTTAATAAATGTAAAAGATGTGCATTTAAGAGGAAGACATAACTACGAAAATATTTGCGCAGCTATTGCAGCTACATCGAGTTTAGTTGATACAGAAACTCAAATAGAAGCAATAAAAGAATTTAAAGGAGTAGAACATAGACTAGAATTTGTAAGAGAAATAAATGGGGTAAAATGGTATAATGACTCTATTGGAACAAGCCCTAGTAGAACTATTGCAGGACTTAATTCTTTTGATAAAAAAATTGTACTTATTGCAGGTGGTTATGACAAAAACTTAGATTATTCACCACTAGCAAAACCTATATTAGAAAAAGTTTCAAAATTAGTATTATTTGGAAATACAACAACAAAAATTTATGATGCTGTAGTAAAAGAACTTACAAAACAAGATCCAACAGCAGTATTTCCTATTTACAAACACAAGTCTCTTGAACAAGTTGTAAACAGAGCATATAAAATAGCAGAACCAGGAGAAATAGTACTATTCTCGCCGGCAAGTGCAAGCTTTGATATGTTTAAAAACTTCGAGGAGAGAGGAGAGAAATTTAAAGAATTAGTAAATAGCTTGTAATTTACAGCTATATAATCACATTTTTTTGCATAGTACATATTATATACAAAGTTTTAAGGAGGTATAATATGTATTATCAAAATTATGAAGATTATATAAGAAGTATATTAGGATATCCTATTCAACTGAATAACAATACTTATAAAAATAATAGTACATACTGTTGTCCTGGATACAATTATGAGTATATACAAAGTAGCATGCCTAAATATAGTAGTGAAATTTTAGAGTTATATCCTGAAATATATAAAATATTAAACCCCATGATATGCAAAATATGTGAAGCAAATTCTAAAGCAATCACAAGAGAATTAATAGAGCAAATGACTGATGAAATATACTTAAATATTGAATGCGATAATTCAGGAGAAGACACAATCAATGTAAGAGTTACTGTACCTAATCCAAGTAATAAAACAGTTTTAGAAAACAAAGTAATAGATAGCCCAAAAGAAACTAGAACAACTAACATAAATAGCAATTCTAGCCATTCAAGAATTCAAAGTAATATAAATCAATCTATAGCATCACAAAATCAAGTTAGACAGACAGAAAATAAGGTAGAAGTGTCGAAGAATAGGTACAGTAGAAGAAATAATACTTTAAGAGATTTAATAAAAATTCTTATATTGAACCAATTATTAGGTATAAGCAGACCGCCACAAAGACCAGAAATGCCACGTCCACCATTTCCCGGCGTACCAAATAATCCAAGGCCACCTATAAATCCAAGAAATATGTATGATTTAATATAATAAAACATATACTTTAAAATATTATTTATTTGGAGGTAATATAATGAAAGTACTATTAGTAAACGGGGGACCACATAAGAATGGTGCTACAAATTTAGCATTAGAAGAAGTTGAAAAAGAATTAAAAAAAGAAGGAATTGAAACAGAAATATTTTGGCTTGGGGTAGAACCAATACGAGGCTGTATTGGTTGTAATAAATGCCGTAGCAATAATAACAGGTGCTTTGTCGATGATAAAGTAAATGAATTTATTTACAAAGCTGAAAACTCAGATGGATTTGTATTTGGAACTCCTGTACACTTTGCTTCAGCCTCAGGTGCAATTACCTCTTTTTTAGACAGAGTTTTCTATGCAGGTGGTAAATATTTTACAGGGAAAGCATGTAGCTGTATAGCAAGCTGTAGAAGAGGAGGTGCTTCTGCTACATTTGACCAATTAAACAAATATCCACTTATTAACAATATGTTTGTGGTTGGAAGTTCTTATTGGAATCAAATACATGGAAACAATAGGGAAGAGGCTACGCAAGATTTAGAAGGTTTGCAAACGATGAGAAACATTGGAAAGAATATGGCATATATTCTAAAATGTAAGGAGAAAGCCAATCTACCAAAACCAATATATGAGGATAAAATAAAAACAAATTTTATTAGATAATTTTAAAAAAAGAAAAATTTTCCAAGATATGTAATTAAAAATTGCATATCTTTATTTTTTTAGTAAATAATAATAAAAGTGAAAATAACGAAACAAAAGATTTTGTTTTTCACATTTGTATTTTGTTTATAAAATATATTAGGAGGAATATTATGAAAGTTAAAGACTGTATGTGTAAAGAAGTGGTTTTTGTTAAACCTGACTGTGACACAGAAGAATGCGCAAAACTAATGTGTCAAAATCATATAGGTTGCATACCAGTGTGTGATGACAGTAAAAAAGTTGTAGGTTTAGTAACAGATAGAGATATTTTATTAAGAACAATTGGTTGTGGTAAAGAAATAAAAAATACTCCTGTAAGTGATATAATGACTTGTAATATTACTTGTTGCGAACCAGATGAAGAAGTACAACAAGCTGAAAAAATAATGGGAACAAATCAAGTGAGAAGAATACCAGTTATGGAAAATAATAAAATAGTTGGAATATTAACATTAGGAGATTTAGCTAAAAACAAAGAAATAAATCCAGAAGGTGTAAGTATAACATTAGAAAATATTTGCGACTGTGATAAGAAAAACGCCGAATAATAATTAGAAATAAAAAATATAGCTTAATACTATTTTTGTATATTAAGCTATATTTTAAAATTTAATTTAATGTATTTTCTGAAGTATTTATTGGTGCTGCTTTATGTTTTAATTCTGCAGTCTTCTCTTTTATAACTTGTTTCCATTCTTCTTTTGATATAGTATCAAAATCTATTATTGCAGTTCCTACATTTTTGTTATTTCCAAAAATATGATTAGCCAGTTTCGCTTCTGGCGTTTTTTCTACATATTTAGAATCTTTTAAATCTTTCTTACTATGTATCCTGGTTCTAAAGCCTATTTCATTTAAGAATTTCATTTCTCTTCCAATTAATACTGGTGATATCATATAAATACTATCTTTGCCATTAAACCTATAAAATCCATCATCCTTTAATCTTTTAATTTTATATATGGCATCTATTAGTTGTAAATTAACATTTGCAATAGTAGCTGAAATTCCATATTCAGCCATCATTTGGTGTAAATCAACAGGTAGGTGAAGGTGAATACAATTTCCAGATATTCCATAAGTAAACATGCTATTTATTGGGTATTTTTTATCTGATTGTTCGTGACTATTAGACAATTTATTTTTTAGAAACTCTCTAATACTAGCTTCGTCGTTTCCTATTTTTTGTATCATTTCATGTAATGTATTAGGGTCCATCATATCTATTTTACCTAACAAGTTATTTACTAAGGATTCATTTTCTGCAGTTCTCATGGAAATTAATATATTTTTTATATCTTTCTTTTCCATATAAACACCTCTATATAGATTATATCATCTAAATATCAATAAATCAAATCACTAACTTGTAGAATAAAAATCATGTTTAAGCATACAATATACATAAGGACAAGTTGTGAGGAGAGTACATAAATGGTAATAGACATGAATTACTTAAATAAAGTAATAAAGAATATTTTTATCCTGGTATTAAGCATAATAGCCGTATATCTTGCTTTTAAATTAGCTATATTTTACATGCCATTTTTAATTGCATTTATTTTATCACTTATATTAGAACCAATAATTAGGCTATTAATGAGAAAAGTAAAATTAACTAGAAAAGCAAGCTCTATTATTATATTTGTTATAGCTATAGCAATTATTGTTGGACTTTTAATATGGATAATTGCAACTTTAGTTACAGAAACGTCTAATTTGCTTTCAAACATTAATATATATATAGATACTGGATATAATATGTTTCAAAACCTTGTTTCAAAAATAGATTTAAGCAAATTTAATATTCCACAAAATGTAATGGATATAATTGAAAATTCTGGTTTAGAATTCTTGGGCACAATAACTGACTGGGTAAAAAGTGTACTTACCAAATTAATACAATTTGTAACTTCTGTTCCAACTATCGGAATATACTGTACTATTACAATAATAGCTTTATATTTTATGTGTGTAGATAAAATATATATGATAGACCAACTAGAGCACCACTTACCTGAAACATGGGTAAAACGAATAGGAGTACATTTAAAGACACTAATAAAATCTTTAGGAGGATATTTAAAAGCGGAGTTTACATTAGTTATAATTTCATTTTTTATATCATTAATTGGATTATATATTTTTTATTTTTTAGGTTGGAATATTGAATTCCCTTTATTAATAGCTCTAGGAATAGCATTTGTAGATGCACTTCCTATATTTGGTTCTGGTACAGTTATGCTACCATGGGCAGGATTTCTAGCTTTCACTGGTGATCTAAAATTAGCAATAGGAATTTTTGTTTTATGGTGTATAATGAGCATAGTTAGGCAACTTTTAGAACCCAAAATTATAAGTGGAAGTATTGGAATTCATCCGATATTTACATTAATTGCAATGTATACAGGTTTTAAATTTATAGGTATATTTGGATTACTACTAGGTCCTATTATTTTAATAATATTAAAAAATATATACGGAACATTAATAGATAGAGGAGTAGTAAAATCAATTTTAGCGAGATAATCTGTGCCAATGGAGATAACTCTAATGGCACTTGTTAACTTCAAATGAACTTTAGAGAACATCCCTAAAGTTCATTTTTGTACAACATGTAATAAAAGTATTTATTTTACAATACAGTAGAAGTGGTTACAAAGCTATCATCTGGTGGATATACATATTCATCATTAGGTACATTTACTTCCTTTATATTTTCTATTTCAATAATTGGCATTTCTCCATAATAATCACCTTTTGTAATTATTCCTTCTATTTCTACCCAAGTTCCATCTTCATAATTTTTAGCCACATCAGAGTGACATAAAAAACCTACTACAACTGTCTGAAAATCAGAAGACACTATCATATTTCTTGCTATTACAAATTGCTCTTCATTAAAATCATACAATCTATATACGTAACCAATAAAGTGTATTTTTTGTCCTACATATGTATTTATATCATTATGAATCTGTTGAAGAACATTTGTATAGTTACTAGCTGAAATGTCGTACACCGTATCTTCTGGGAGGTATGAGTCGTTAGTTTTAAAGAAATTATTAAATATTACCCTATAACAAATAAAAATGGTAAGAATTAGAATTATGACACATAAACAGCCCATAAAGATTTTAGCAGTTCTATTTCCATTGATTTTAAAATTAAAAATAAACATATATTTACCCCTTAACAATTTATTTTATATAAGTTTATTATTTAAATATGAAATTATGATTGACAATTTTATATTTTTGATATATATAGTAATAAAAAAGGAAGGGGATATTGAAATGGAGAATGAAAATAAGCAAAAGAATACAACTTTAATAGTTGTAATAGTAATTTTAGCTATAGTTATTATTGCTTTAATGGGGGGAATAATATTTTTAGCTTTAAAAGATAATAATATAGAAATGGAAAAGCAGGCGAAAAATGAAGTTGAAAATATAGAACAACCTTTAGAAGAAAGTAATGTACTATCACAAGAAAACTCAAATAATATTACTAATGATCAAAATACAAATACAATTACACCACCAGTAACAAACAACAGTGGAGAAGCAAGAGAATCATCTATAACAAACCCATTACAAATTGGAGAATGGGGAATAGCTTCTAAATACAATACAAACACAAAAGGAGATCAAAACGTAAATATAAGAGTAACAAATGTAATAAGAGGCGAAGAAGCTAAAAAAATGGCTAAAGATTATATGTCTAGTGGAAGTAGTATATATAAATACGAGGATCCAACAGCTTATTTAGAATGGGCCGTAATAGAATATGATGTTGATTTTGGTAACACATTCCAAATGGGTGAATTAGGTGCGAATCCAAATGTAAATGGTGATATAACAGGTCTTGACGGAACATCAATAAAATATAACGGTATTACTTATATTTCATCAGTTATTGAGATAGGATCAAGAGATTATATAAAAACAAAAACAGGCTCAGGAAAACTTCTAACTCAATTACCTATAGGCTGTACAGATTATTTAATTCAATTTGGAACATATAATGGTACAAATGCTTATATAAGAGGTAAATAATAATATTTTCATTTTTTAAAAAGAGATAAATTTTTATTTTATCTCTTTTTTATTGGACAATTATAGCCACGTATTTTACACATGAGTATGATTATGCTAAAAAGAAAAAACAGGTTGCCAATTTCCTAAAAAAGTGATATAGTATGATAGAAATTTAATAAACAGTAGGAAGGAAGAAAATCAATGGGATTATTTAAGTCATATAGTGAAAAAGAAGTAAAAAGAATTATGCCATTAATTAAAAAAATCAATGATTTGGAAGTAGATATACAAAAATTATCTGATAGTGATTTAAGAAACAAAACTTCTGAATTTAAAAAGAGATTAAAAGAAGGGGAAACATTAGATGACTTACTACCAGAAGCTTTTGCTGTAGTAAGAGAGGCTTCAAAAAGAGTATTAGGTATGAGGCATTTTGATGTACAATTAATAGGTGGAATTATTTTGCACCAAGGTAGAATTGCTGAGATGAAAACTGGTGAGGGTAAAACTTTGGTTGCAACACTTCCAGTATACTTAAATTCACTAACAGAAAAAGGCGTTCATGTAATTACAGTTAACGATTATTTAGCTAAAAGAGATAGTGAATGGATGGGAAAGGTATATAAATTTTTGGGCTTGACTGTAGGCTTAGCGATAGCTGGAATGAATCCGAAAGAAAAGCAAAAAGCATATAACTGTGACGTAACATATGGAACTAATAACGAATTTGGATTCGATTATTTAAGGGACAACATGGTTATATATAAAGACCAATTAGTACAAAGAAAGTTAAATTATGCAATCGTAGATGAGATTGATAGTATTTTAATTGACGAAGCTCGTACACCTCTTATTATCTCTGGCAGAGGTTCACAATCATCTGATTTATACAAAAAAGCTGATAATTTTGTTAGAAAATTAACTCCAAAAGTTATTGTAGAAGAAGATGTAAAAAATTATGAACAAGCAGAAGATAATGAAAAATACGATTATATAGTAGACCTAAAAGCAAAATCTGCTTCACTTACTCAAAAGGGTATTAAAAAAGCTGAGCAAGAATTCGGATTAGAGAACTTCAATGATATCGAAAATTCTGAATTAGTACATAACGTAAATCAAGCATTACGTGCTCATGGAATTATGAAAAAAGATATAGACTATATAGTGAAAGATGGAGAAGTTCTAATTGTTGACGAATTTACTGGTCGTATTATGTATGGAAGAAGATATAATAACGGACTTCATCAAGCAATAGAAGCAAAAGAACATGTAAAAATAGCTGATGAATCTAAAACTTTAGCTACAATCACATTCCAAAATTATTTTAGAATGTATGATAAATTATCTGGTATGACAGGTACAGCAATGACAGAAGAGTCGGAATTTGAAGAAATATATAAGTTAGACGTTATAGAAATTCCAACAAACAAACCAATGGTAAGAATAGATCATCCAGATATAATATATAAAAATGAAAATGCTAAATATAGAGCTGTAATTGAAGATATAAAAGAAAGTCACAAAAAAGGTCAACCAGTTTTAGTTGGTACAGTTTCAATTGAAAAATCAGAAAAATTAAGTAAATTACTTACAAAAGAGGGCATCAAGCATGAAGTATTAAATGCCAAGTTCCATGAGAAAGAAGCTTCTATAGTAGCACAAGCAGGTAAATTTGGAAGTGTTACAATAGCTACAAACATGGCAGGTCGTGGTACTGATATTATGCTTGGAGGAAATAGTGAATTTTTAGCAAAACAAGAAATGGCAAAATTACAATATACTCCAGAACTAATAGAACAATCAACTACTTTTAATGAGACTGAGGATGAAGAAGTACTAGCAGCTAGAAAGAAATATAAAGAATTAGAGGAAAAATTTGATAAAGAAATAAAAGAGGAAAAAGAAAAAGTAATAGCAGCTGGTGGTCTTAAAATAATAGGTACAGAAAGACATGAATCAAGAAGAATAGATAATCAGTTAAGAGGACGTAGTGGTCGTCAAGGTGATCCAGGTGAATCTAAATTCTATATTGGTTTAGATGACGATTTAATGAAGATATTTGGCGGAGATATGATTACTAATCTATACAATACACTAGGTGCAGATGAAAATATGCCAATTCAATCTAAAATGCTATCTAAAGCTGTAGAAAATGCTCAAAAGAAAGTAGAAGGTCGTAACTTTACAATAAGAAAAAATGTACTTCAATATGACGACGTTATGAACACTCAAAGAGAAATTATATACAAGCAAAGAAGAGAAGTATTGGATGGTGAAAACTTAAAAAATAGCATAGAAAAAATAATAGACAGTGTTGCTAGTAGACTAGTTGATTCATATACTACAGAAGATGGAATAAATAAAGAAGCATTAATGCAAGATATTTCTACTACATTTGGAATAACAAGTTTAAACTCATTAAATACAGAAAAAATAAACAGTAGTACTGTAAGTAACGAATTAATAGAATTAGCACATAATAAGTATAATGAAAAAGAGAAAGAATTTGGCGAAAATGTTTTAAGAGAGCTTGAAAGAGTAGTAATGCTAAAAATAGTTGATGAAAGATGGATGGATCATATAGATGCAATGGATGAGTTAAAAGATGGTATTGGTCTTCGTGCTTATGGTCAAAAAGATCCAGTTGTACAATATAGAATAGAAGGATTCGACATGTTTGACCAAATGATTGCAGACATTCAACTAAATGTTGTAAAAGTATTAATGAATGCGAGAAAGAGGGAAGGACTACCAAATAGACAAGAATCTATAAAGATTACAGGGGAAAGTAGCAATATGTCTTTAAAAGATAATGCACCAAAGCAAGAAAAAACTCACGCACCTATTGTAAACACAGAACCAAAGGTAGGAAGAAATGATCCTTGTCCATGTGGTTCGGGAAAGAAATATAAAAATTGCTGCGGGAAGTAGCATAAAACAAGTAAAAATTAAATTTTAATAATTTTATAAAGTGGTTTGGAATTTATAATTTGTCCACAAGATATTAATAAAACCAAGAAAAAATAAGGATGTAGGCAACATTTATAATGTGGACATCCTTATTTTATATAATTAATGGTATAATATATGTAGGAGTTGATAGTATGCTTTATTTAAAGAAGATATGTTTTGAAGATATTGAAGAAGAATATAAAGCAATAAAGTCCATGCCAGCTCAAGAAAATGGATTTGAAAATAAATATTATAATGTTACAAAAAATGAATTTGTAAACCAAGTAATTCCTAAATTGTTAAAAAATTCTGAGGGGTTAGAGTTGCCTGAAGGATATGTCCCAGATACTTATTTCTTTTTATGGGATGATAGCAAGATAGTAGGATTATTTAAAATAAGACATTATTTGAATGATTTTTTAAGAAAAGGGGCAGGTCATATAGGGTATGGAATATTGCCTGAGTATAGAGGTAAAGGTTATGCTAAGCAAGGACTTCTTTTAGCAATCGAAAAATGCAAAGAAATAATTAGAGAAGATGAAATATATTTATCTGTTCACAAAAATAATCCTGCTTCACTAATAGTTCAATTGGAATGTGGGGCTTATATAGTTGGAGAAACAGATGAAGAATACCTTACTAGAATAAAATTGAAAGATAATAGTATTACTTTTGGATTTAGAGATTTAAGAAGAAACGACTGGAAAAGAATTACTAAAAAAGAAGTTATAGTTGAAGATGAAAAAAATGAATTTTTTGAAGGAAAAGTTTGTTATTTAGATATGCAACTAGTAGAATCACCTTTATCAGTTGATTCGCCAATTGGTAAGGTTACTATAGCAGATAACAACTATAAGAATTTAATATTTGCGCCTAGAGGAGAAAATTGGTGGTTAACTGTTATGTTTGATAATCAAGATAATTTAATAGAAAGTTATTTTGATATTACAAAAACTAATGATTTTAGTAATCCAGAAAATCCATATTTTTTTGATATGAAATTAGATGTCTGTATTCCTAATGGGCATGAACCAACAATAATTGATGAAGAAGAATTGAAAGAAGTATATGAACATGGGCTAATTACAAAAGAAGATTTTGAAAATGCATATAATTTAGCAAATAAAATTATAAAGACTTATAATTCACATAAAGAAGATTACTATAACTTTATCTATAATTTATATAATAAATATAAAAATAGTAAAATCAATAGAGAATTATAAAGATATATATTTGAAAAACCAAAATTAGAAAAGGTAACAAATTTATTGTTTTTCATCCGATAAATAAAAATGTGAACAAAAAACACAGAAAAAAAGAAATGTAAACATGTAATATGTGTTGACATTTCTTTTTTTCTGTGCAAAAATATGAATGAAGATAATGTAAAAAATTGTAACATATTAATTATGTTGTTATAATAAAAAAGAAAAAGGAGGTCTGAATAAATTGAAAGATACAATAATATATTTAATCAGACATGCTGAAACAGTTGACGAAAATGGTATTAGAAATACCAGGGAAGATTCTCAAATGATTAATGAAAAAGAAATATTATCAGTAGAAGGAGAAGAACAAGCAAAAAAATTAAGTGAAAATGATGAATTGAAAAATTTAGATATTATATGGTCAAGTAGCTATACTAGAGCTAAAGCTACAGCAAAATATATTGCAAATATAAATAATTTACCTTTTAATTTAGACGATAACTTAAGTGAAAGAAGATTGGGGAATTTAAAAGAATTAGGAGAATTTATGAAGGATAAAAATACAAGAGATCCTTCACAAGAGCAACTTTTAGATAGAACATTTAGAACATCTGATGGAGAAAGTGCAGAGCAAACTAGAGAAAGAATGAATAAATTTTTTGACAAGATACTTAAAGAATATGAAGGAAAAAGAATTGCTGTAATTAGTCATGGAGGCTCAATAAAGTTCTTTTTATTGAATTGGTGTACTGTAAATGAAAATGTTAAACTTGTATATAATGAAAGCACAATATTAAATATAAAATCACCATGCTTATTAAAATTAACTTTTAGAAAAAATGAATTGATTAATTTAGAACAAATAGATTAATTGAAGTGCATAAAATAGATTGACAGTGTACAACTAACGAACTAGGAAAAATAATTTAACAGCAATAGTACAGAATATTGGGAAAAAACCAGTATTCTTTTTTGATTTTAAATATAATTATATAAAAAAGGAGAGTTATAAAAATGATTAATATAAGAAAAAGAGGAAATGTTTATCAATATCGCTTTGAAGCCGGGAAAGTGAATGGTAAAAGAAAACAAATAACAAAGTGTGGCTTTAGAACTAAGAATGAAGCATTTGTTGCTGGACAAAAGGCATATAATAAATTTATTAATGGGGAGAGTATCATAGAATGTAATATGTTATATTCTGAATATTTAGATTATTGGATGAAAGAATATTTTGAAATAAATTATAAGTATTCAACAGCAAAAAGATATAAAGAATCTTTTAGTAATATAAAAAAGAATTAGGTAATTATAAATTATCTAAATTAACGCTATTTATTCTTAATCAGGCATTATTAAAATTATATCAAACATCAACTACAAAGGATTCATTAAGAAATTATCAAAAAGTTATAAAAAGTTCATTAAAAGATGCAACATATTATTTTGGATTTATTAAAAATAATCCAGCAAGTAATTTGCAAATACCTAGAGTACTATCATTTGAATTAAAAAAAACGATGTAGGACATATCTATACTAATGAAGAAATAGAGCTTATTTTAAATGGGTTTAAAAATAATAAAGTGTTTACATGTGCATTTCTTACTGCTTGTTATACAGGTATGAGAACAGGAGAAGTATTTGCATTAACTTGGGAAGATATAGATTTAGACAATAGAATAATTAAAATAAATAAAACCGTCTATGCTAAAGATAAGGAGAAAAAAGGCAGATGGTATTTAGGTACAACTAAAACAACAGGAAGTTGTAGAGAAATATATATTTGTGACACTTTGTATTTAGTACTGTCTAATTATAAAAAATACAAAATGAATATAAGAAAGAATATGGCAAAAAGTATAAAAGATATTCTTTAGAAAAAGTAAAAAATAAATATGGTAAGTTAATAGAATATAGAGTTATAGATTGTAATTCTGACCGTAAAAGAATTGAAATGGTATTTACTAGAAAAGATGGAATGTATTCTGGAACAGATATTGTTAGATATCCATTCAAAATTATTCAATAAAATGCAGATTTTATGATTTAAGGGGAAGTTTTGCTACTATTAGTTTAAGAAACGGAAGTGAAATAAAAGATATTGCCGAAGTACTAGGACATAAGAGAATAGAAACAACAGAAAAATATTATATCTCTAGCACATACGAAGATAAGAAAAAGGTAATAAAAACATCTGAACAAAAAATATATTTTAAGATAATTGAATATTTTCGTTAGTTGAAAAGCCTTGAAAATCTAAGAATAAAAAAATGCAAAAAAACTTAACGACATGAAATTATGCAGTTTTCAAGAGAAAAATATGTAAAAAAATAAAATTTTTGAAATTTTG
>CALXWW010000001.1 GCA_944392545.1 uncultured Clostridia bacterium | reverse complement strand
GCAATGTTCCACTAATCCATATCGTTCCAGTATCTTTTAATATTCTATAGCACTCTCTAATCCATTTTTTATTAAATATATGTTTATCTTCTTGTGTTAAAGTTCTATCCCAATCTCCTTTATTAACACTAACCATTTTACCACTACTACAAGTTATACCATCATTTGACAAAAAGTATGGAGGATCTGCAAATATCATCTCAAATGTTTTATCTTTAAATTTTTTTAATTCTTTAAATGTATCTCCATTTATTAAGCTAAAGCTTCCTGTTTCATTTGTATAATAAAGTTTGTTTGAGAATTCCATTCTAATTGCTCCTTATAGTTTGTTATTAATAATTCTGAAATTTCTCCACGTCCTTTTGAATTTGAATTTATCATTCTTTTAGCAGAGACTTCATTTATGTTAAATCCCTTATAAATATTTTCAAAAAAGTCATCATTTTCATCAGTATTCTTAGGATTAGAATTACTTAACATTAGCTTTGCATTTTTAACATTTAGTTTATTGTAATACTTCGCCAATTCTTTTTGGTTTTCATCATTAAAATCTTCTTTTGTATAAGATGTAAATCCAGATGTTACCGAAAGTGGTCTATATGGAGGATCAAAATAAACAAATGTGTTCTCATCTATTAAACTTTCGCTTTCTTTATAATCTCCACACTTAAATATTGTATTTTCAAATAATATTGATAAATTTCTTAAATTTCTTGAATCACATATAGTTGGATTCTTATATTTACCAAAAGGGACATTGAATTTTCCTGACTTATTTACTCTATATAGTCCATTAAAACATGTCTTATTCAAAAATATAAATTCGGAAGCACGTTCCACATCTAATTCATCATTTAGAAAGTAAGAGTTATATTTTGTTCTTATATCATAAAAATATTTTTGTCTCTCATCTATCCTTAATGGCAAAAATTCTTTTTCTTTTTTGTCTAGCTTTTGAATTAAATCTTCAACTTTATATTTAATTACATTGTAGCAATTTATTAAATCTTTATTTATATCAAAAGCATAAGCTTGTTTTACATCATATTTTTGTAAAATGTCTATTAAAACAGCTCCACCTCCAACAAAAGGCTCTATATATTTTTCTATTTTTCCATTTCTTAATTCAAATGGGAAATATTTAGTTATTTGTGGAATTAAGCTAGTTTTTCCTCCTGCCCATTTTACAAATGGCTTTACAATTTCCATCTCTACCTCCAGAAATTCTTTTAAAACATATCATATTTTTGTATACTAAAAAAATATATGACCTATGTTTTTAATTCTTTATTTGACATTATTCAAAAGTTTATTAATGAGTTGAATTATCTATACTATTGATTAAAAATATTTAACTAAATAATATTTGTTAAGTTTAGGATTTTCTTTGCTTTTTCTAATAAACTCAACTTTAAATCCACATTTCTTGTAAAATTCAAGTGCTTGAAATCCATAAGTAGTTAAATTTATATTTTCATATCCTTTATTTTTATAGTAGTTCTCAACTGTTTCCATTAATTTGCTTCCAATATGTTTATTTCGATATTGTTCTAATACAATTAAATCACTTATATGAACTTCTTTATAATATGAATTTCCTGTTATTATTCCAATAATTTTAGATTCTTCTTTAGCCACAAAAGCAAATGATTTATAATTGCAAATAATTCCATTTTTGGTGGCAAATTTATTAAATTCTTCGTCTATTATTTCGTAAATTCCTTCATCTAAATTTTCTTTATATTCTACTTCTATCATATCTTACTCCAAACTATAAAATTATCAAAATTATTTTAACATTTTTTTTAAAATTTATAAATAGCTTTTTATAAATTATTCAACAAAAATTTTTCTACTCAGGGTTTGGGAGCTTATCCCATTGAATAGAATCCGTGTGAACGGATTCATTGCTTGCTAGGACAAGGAATTCATTTTTGTATAAAATTTAGCTTCTGAATAAAATGTAAGATAATTTACTTTAAAATGATTTTTCGTACTAAATAGTTTTCATTTAATTCTTAATTAAGAAAATATTTTGTTCCTATACATATTCCTTATAAATTATTTTATTAGATTATAAAAGTACAAATGTATTCCATATCAAATGTCCCTAAAATCAGTTATTATTTAAAATATATTCTTTTTATATTTTTAGAGCTATTAAATAAAGAAGCATGTATAAAAAAGTTCAAAAAAGTTTTAAAAATTTTTAAATACTTGTCCCGGTTTGTAAGATTAAAAGTGCTGTTAATTTATAGAAAAGTAAAAAAATTTTAAAAATTATCGTAACCTTTTGGATATTTAAGTGCTGTTATACATAGAAGGGAATTTTAAAATAGTCCTTGACAAAATTAAAAATGTTATGTTAAATATTGACTCATAAGGGTGCATAAATCACACAATATTTAACTTAAACATTTATGAAAAATACTTACAAAGGGAACAAGTTAAAGGAGGTGTGATTATGGAAAAACTTGATAATATAGTTATGTATTCACCAGAAGATGTTAGAAAACTTCTTCATTTAGGTAATGCAAAATGTTTAGAGTTGTTTAATTCAAAAGATTTTCCTAGCATAAGAATTGGTAGAGCCTTTTGGGTAAAAGCTGATTGTTTAGAAAAATTTTTAAGTGAAAAACATACTTTGAATAATCAGAATGAAGAAATGTTTTAATTAAACAAAGAATTTTAATAACTAACTATTTACAAGAACGCCCTTACATAACACGATAAAATAAAGTCTTATTAAGTACAATGAGTTATTGCAAGGGAGTTTCTTCTAAAGTAAGGAGGATACATACAATGCAACACTCAAAAGGAATTACAGTTGGAACTTATACCGTCAAAACAAAGAAAAAAATTAATTCTTTACCTATCTGTCCAACTTGTAAAAAATGCAAGGATAGGTCTATTTGTAGCAATAGAAAAAAACTCACAAAATGTTCTATATGTAAAAATTGTAGTGACAAAGACAATTGTGATATTTATTATATTTCATCTTGCTGTAAAGCCATTTTAAATTTAGGAAGAAGTCCACAAACTGGAAAAGAAATCAAGAAAACATTTACTGGTCAAACTGAAGATGAGGCTTTATATAAACTTTATCAATTTAAAGATGAAGTAAAAAGAAATGGGCTTCCACAAAATATTATTCAAAAAACAACTGTTACAATTTACAATATAGGAATGCAAATGGAAGATATTAAAAAATCTAAAGGTAAGATTGGAACAAATGCATATAGAACAAATATGAGTACTTTAAAAAGATTAAAACCATATAAGTTTTCTAATATTCCTATTGAAAAAGTTAAAAAAGAGCAAATTGAAGAATTCTTAGAAGATGAAAGAAATAAGTCAAATTCTATAATAAAAAAAGATTATGGAATGCTTGCGAGAATTTATGATTATGCTGAAGAAAATAATTATATTACTAAAAACTTTTTTAGAGGTTTTTATAAAATTGAAAAAACTCAAAGTAAGATTGCTACAAAACAAATAAATCCAATGACATTTGATGAAGAAAGAAGATTTAAAAAATATTTATCACAAGATACTCATCCTTTTAAAAATCTAGTCTTAATTGAATTGTACACTGGAATGAGATTAGGAGAAGTCTTGGCTTTAAATACATCTGATGTCGATATTAACAGTAACACCATTCGTGTTAGTAAAATATTAACACATGATGAAAATCATAAGCCATACATCCATGAATCTAGCTTATCTCAAACAAAAGACGGTGCTAGACTTGTACAGATTAATGATGTTTTTAAAAATAATGTTATTGAAGCAATTAAATTTGCACAAAGTAATGAAAATAATAAAGAACAATTATTATTCTGCCAAGAAAATGGCTCGCTTATTTTAGAAAGTAGTGTAAATAGTTATTTAAAAAGAGTTGCAAAAGAAATTGGTCTAAGTTATTGGAAACAGTTTAGTTCTCATAGATTAAGGCATACTTTTGCTACAAGATGTATTGAAGCAGGCATTTCTCTTCCTGTACTTCAAACATTAATGGGACATCATGATATTCAAACAACCATTAACGAATATGGTAAAGTATTCAATTTTTATCAAAGAAAAGAGAAAGAAAAATATATAAAATATGTAACAGATGGAATAAGTGAGATGTAAACTATAAGGAAGTTATTTGAAAATTAAATAGATAAAAAATTTCAAGGTCATATTTCAAAAATAGATTTTGATAAAACAAACTCAGTAATTGCAATAGATATATGCTTATATAGAGGTAGTCACCTCGACCAGTATTGAAAAGCCATACAAGTATTGAATTATCAATATTCTGTATGGCTCATTTATTTTTATGGATAATATGGATTAGGCTTTAGAATAAGAATTATCAAATCAAATATAACTCCTATTCCAAATAGTCCTCCAGTTAATAAGTATATAATTCCAAATAAAATTCTTCCTTCATAAAATTTATGTGCCCCAAATATTCCAAGAAATAAACATAGAAAAAACGCTACCCATTTGCTTTTTGCCATATATTTCCCTCCTTTATGTATTATTTTTATTTATATTATCTATAATAATATTTTCATTTTCTTCATCTTTATGTCCTGGGTTTGTTAATAAAGTATCTTTTAATGAGTTTTTTAACTTATCACAACATGGCTTAAAAGATACAAATGTAATACCTCCTCCTATTACACCACCAACAACTGGGATAGCCTTCTTAAAAAATCCAGCAAATACTTCTTTAGTCATTTTTACACCAAACCATTTAGCAATGCTCTTTACTATTGGATACACTGTTCCTTTAGTAAGTGCTGTGTTTATTAATTTCTTTTCTACACCTACAGCAAGTGCTTTTGCTATAGACTTTATTGCATTATTTGCACCTGCTACCCCATACATAACACCTAAACATATAGTTAATATATTTAATGTTTCTGTATCAAATGCTTGACCTTTTTCATGTATATTTATTTCTGGAAATCCATATAAATACATTAGTTTTTGAGTTGCTCTTAGCATATACCCATAATATTGTATAATATCTGCGGGAATAGTTGCTGCCATTGCCGCGCCTCCAGGAGTACCTAGTGCTGCAGAAATTCCTGTTACGCAATTTCTTTCAAAAGCAATTACTTCATCAGCTATTTTATTAATTTCATTAAGGGGTATACCTGCATTTATTGGTGTAGTCTCTATTGCTCTTTCTACTGTTTCTCTTGAATATTTTTTACTAAATTCTTTTTCTAGAAAGTTTCTTCTATTAATTCCTATTCCCGGAATCCTTAATCCCAGAATAATTATATCTTGTATATCTATGTTTCCATCTCCGTTTGCATCCATTGCAGTTGTAATTTTATCTTTTGATTTAGCAGTAATTTCTTTTGCTTTGTTTGAAATATTTGTAGTAGTTTTTTTAGCACTATTTACAATATTTTCGACTTTTTCTTTCTTTATTTTCATATATTGTTCCTCCTTCTTATTTTCTTTATATAGTATTTGTAAATTTCGCGAATATTTTTTTACCTTAAAAAGATTTTAACCTAATTACTAGTATAAATCAATGATTCGGCTAAAATTCATTTCAATATTATATAAAAACTCTTCAACAACCAATCGGTTTGTTGAAGAGTCTTTCTTAGCTCACTCGTCAGTATCATCCTTTTGTTTTCTTGCGCGAAACTTGAAGCTCGCTAGAAACATAGTTGCTGCACCAAGAAGGTAGCTAATTAGCCGATCCAGTGGAAATGCCTTGATGGCGTTCCAAATTTCACTGCCGTAGGTAATAGCCAATACGATAATGAATACCAGAACCGACAATAGAATAAACTTTACCCAACTTGTGACTCTCATAATGTATCCTCCTATTGCTTTATTGGGTTTTAGGAACTATTTCCTATATACATTATTATACATTAAATTTACACATATTGCAAATTTATGTAAATATGCTTCTTAATAATAAATATCTTCTATATATTTTATAGATCTTTTACACTTGGTCCATATATTAGTTTTCCTTTATAATCATACCTAGAACCATGGCATGGACAATCCCAAGTTTTATCTAAATTATTCCACGTTAATTCGCACCCCAAGTGCTTACAAACTGGATTTATTTTATATATTTCACCTTGGTTATTTTTGTATACGCCCACTTTCTTACCATCAATTTCGACTATTTTGCCTTCTCCATTTTGTATTTGGTTTATTTCTTCTTTTGGTATTTCTAATTTTTTTATAACTAATGAGTCTATACTTGTCTTTACTATATTTCCCACTTCTTTTATGTTCTTTATTGGTTCTACTCTTGTCGAGGTAAATATTTCTTCATATTTATTTTCAAATCCCATTATCTTATCAGTAATTATATCTGCAGCTATTTTCGAAGTTGTAATTCCCCATTTATTAAATCCCGTAGCCACATAACATTTATTCCATACTTTAGAAAATTCTCCTATATATGGTATTTTATCAAGTGTTATGCAATCTTCTGTGTTCCAGTAATATTTTATTTCTCCTTTTGGATATATTTCTTTTGCTATTTTTTCTAATTTTGTATATGAATTACTTAAGTCCATTTCTTCTCCTGTTTTATAGTCTGAGCCAACAACAATTAAGATATATCCATCTTTATCTTTTGCCATTCTTAATGATATAGTAGGCTTTTCTGAATTTATATACATTCCATTAAAAACTCTTTCTTTGGTTTTCATTCCTATTCCATAGCTTGTTCCCTGATATATTTTTAAGAAATAAAATCCTGGTATATTTACTATCGGGTATTTAGTTGTTAATACTAAATACTTAGTTTTTATTTCACAACCATTTTGTGTTTTAACTAAATAGCCATTTTCTCCCTCTATTATATCTATAGCTTTTGTATTCTCATATATTTGTAGCCTATTTCCACTACAAATTTTTGCCAATGCATTTGCATATTTATATGGATTGAATTGTGCTTGATTTTTAAATTTTACACCAGCTACTACTTTTACTAAATTACTTATTTCAATATCTTTTGCTTCTAGATATTCGGCTTTCCCGCCAAAACTATTTACAACTTCTGTTTCATCTTTTAATTTTTGCATATCTGCTATTGTTCCTGTAAATACATAGCTTGGTTGATATTCAAAATCACAGTCGATATTTTCTTTTTTTATAATATTAGCAATTTTTTCTATTGCTTCTTCGTTTGCTTTATAGTATCCTTTTGCAAAACCCATCCCTTTTGAATCAGCCAAATATTTATATATTAATCCATGCTCGCTTGTTATTTTAGCTGTACTATTACCACTTGCTTTTCTACATATTCTATCCTTTTCTATCAAAACTGTTTTTATATTATATTTTCTTAAGTTATATGCAAGGTTTAGTCCAGTTAATCCTCCACCTATTATACAAATGTCTGTATCTACATTTTCTTTTAAAGGTTCAAATTTATTAATTTCCTTTTCATTTAAACTATTAATCCAATATGACTTCATACAAAACCACTCCTAAATAAATTAAAAACTAATTATATTATTTCCTATAATTAGTTTTTTAATCATATTTCTTATTGTTTCCACTTGTTAGTGTGAATATATTTAAATAACAATTCTAGCATGGTTTCATATTCTTTTCAAAGTTATCATAATTTATATTTTCTTTTTTAAGGTAGCTTCTATTTCAAGATTTCTAAAATTTCTTTGTATTTTTAACTTTACCTTATCCCCTGGTTTTTTAGTATAAATATAGCACCTTAAATCACACATTCTTTCTAAAGGCTTTCCATCTATTGAGAGTATAATGTCTCCCTGCTTTAACCCAGCTGCTTCTGCTGCTGAGTTTTTATTTACACTTTCAATATATATTCCTTCATTAAATCTTAAATTATCATCAATATATCCTAATACACTTTTGTCAAATGCAAATACTCCTAAACTTGCTTCTTCAAATCTACCATTGTTTTTAAAACTGTCTATTACTGCTTTTACAGAATTAATTGGTATTGCAAAACTTATTCCTTCTGCCGAAGTTATTTTTACTCCATTTATTCCTATTACTTCCCCATTAATATTAATAAGTGGCCCTCCACTATTTCCAGGATTTATTGTTGCATCTGTTTGAATTAAGTCTTCCATATATGTTTCTTTTTCATCTTCTTCAAACTTAATTGTTCTATTAACCGCACTTATTATTCCAGAAGTTACGCTTCTTTGAAATTCATACCCTATTGGATTTCCTATAGCATAAACTGTTTCTCCCACTTCTACTTTATCCGAATCTCCTAAGGTTGCCGTAGTCAAGCCTTTTTGATTTATTTTTACTACTGACATATCTATATCTGTATTTGACCACACAACCTGTCCGTTATATGTTTTTCCATCTATTAAAGTCACATAGCATTTACTATACTTTTCTCCACTTACATGAGCATTTGTTAAAATATATCCATTTTCTGATACTATTACTCCTGTGCCCAAACCTAAATTTGTTATATTGTCCCACGAAAATATACTACTTCCTGTATTTTCTATTTTAGAAATTCCAACTACAGAATTACTCAAATTAGAAAGCATATCTGTAACTGTCTCGTTTTTTTCTTGAGCTTTTTCTATTGTTTGTGAAGTTCTTTCTATTAGTACATTTTCTTCTGCTAGTTTCTCCTCATTTACTTGTGTAGTTTGATAAATTATGTAAGATAAAATTAGTATTAAAAAAACTAAAAGAAATATTAATATTTTCATTAAATTTTCTTTTAGTTTTTTTTTCTTATCTCTTTTTATATAATCCATATAAGTTCCTCCAGGTAAAATATTTATTATATATATTTTTACCTGAATTTGTTAATTTAAACATTTAGGTTTGAATTATATATTATTTATTTTTCTAACTATTTTGTTTCTTTTTTATTTTGTCTTTTCAAGTTTCTTTAATTCTACAAATCTTTTTACCTTTTGTGTTGTAGTTTTCTCTAGTGGCTTATCCGTTAGAATAATTTCTTTTATATGTTTAAAAGTAGGTAATTCTTTATTTATATTTTTTATATCTTCCCATACTAATTTCTCATATTCTTTTTCTGTTTTTTCTCCAAAGTGATCCTTTATATTGTCCTTGTTATACACAATTTTTGCACAAAGTACAGTGTCTGTTTTACTTTTATTACGTGCATATACCATATTTTCTTCTACATATGGAAGTTTGTTTATCAAAAATTCTAATTCTTGTGGATAAATGTTTTTACCATTTCTTAATACGATAATATCACTTTGCCTTCCTGTTATAAATACGAATCCATCTTCATCTATATATCCATAGTCTCCTGTGTGAAGCCAGCCATTGTCTAATGCTTTTTTGGTTGCTTCTTCATTTTCGTAATATCCTAGCATTATGTTAGGGCCTTTTCCTAGTATTTCTCCTACTCCATCTTTATCTGGATTATCTATTTTTATTTCTACATTTTTAAGTGGTATTCCTATTGAGCCTGCTCTTTTCTTATCAGAAGCTTCTACTGTAAGTACAGGTGAACTTTCTGTTAAACCATATCCTTGAATTAGTTCTATTCCTAAATCGTTATACCATTCTATAGTTACTTTATCCATAGGGGCCGCACCATAAAGTACAACTCTTAGATATTCATCAAATTGCTTTAATACTGGTTTAAACAATTTCTTTCTTACGTCTATTTTACACTTTAGAAGTCCGTGAGAAAGTTTAGTCATTTTATCTATTAAACCTTTTTTTCCACTATCGCTAATTGCTTTTTGAATTTTTTTAGCCATTGTTTCAAGTACTAGTGGAACTGCAACAAATACCGATACTTTAAATTCTTTTAAGTTATCCGCTATATATCTTAATCCTTCGCAGAATGCTATTGTTGCACCACAAAATGTACCATATAAAAATGTTATACTACACTCAAAAGTATGATGTATTGGTAAAAATGAAAGTAGTGTGTCTGTTTCATGTATCATAAAGTTATACTGATAATTTGAAACATTTTTACAAATATTCTCTTGTGAAAGCATTACTGCTTTTGGTTCATTTGTTGTTCCTGAGGTAAATAGCATAATGTACATTTCATTTTCATTAAGTTTAATTTCGTCGTATTTTGCTTTACCTGCCTTTATTACGTCTTCTCCATCTTTTAGCATATTTTCAAATTTTAATACTCCGTCTTTTTCTATATTATCCATGCATATTTTGTATTTTATGTTACAGCCTTGGCTAATGGCTTCATCTACTGCATTTTGATATTTTTCTTCATATACTATTGCGTCTACCCCGCTTCTTTTTAAAAGTTTTTCTATTTCTTTATCTGTTAATGCCTTATCTAATGGTACTATTATTCTTCCAGCTGTTGTTACTCCTAAATATGTTATACACCATTCATACCTATTATTTCCTATAACAGCTACTCTTTTGACATCTGAAGAAATTACTTTTTCCGCTACTTTTTTTATGTCTCCTACATATTTACTATATGTTACTTCTTCTACTTTTCCATTTCTTTTATACTTAAAAGCAATGTTTTCTCCATAGCCTTCATATTTTTTTACTAATTCTCTGAAGTTCGATATCTCTTCATAATACTTGATTTTATCTTTTTTTCTCACTAAATTTCCTCCTAATTATTGACTTATATTATATGTTAGATATTTTATAACAAATTCACAGTTTTTTCAATATAGCTGTCATTTTATATTGCTTTTTGTAATAAAAAATTATATAATATCTTCAAATTTATAAAATCAATATTAGGGTGAAAAATATGTTAGAAAAAAATGTTTACGGACTTACAGGTCCACAGAAAAATATTTGGAATACAGAACTATTTTTTAATAATTCCAACGTTAATAATGTATGTGCTTCAGGTATTCTTCATGAAGCATTGGATTTTGATTTACTAAAGCAGGCTTTAAATATACTTGTTAAAGAAAACGATAGTTTTAGAGTTCGCATACAAGTAAAAGATAATGTTCCTGTTCAATATTTTAGTGATTTTGTTCCCTTTGATGTAGACATATTAAATGCAAATAACAAGAAAGACTTTGCAAAAATAGAGCAAGAAACAGTTTCTAAAAAATTTAATATTTTGGATTCTGATTTATTCTTATTTAAATTAGTCAGATTTCCTGATAGTACAGGTGGAATAATTTTAAATGTTCACCATATTATTTCTGACTCTTGGTCTTTAGGACTTGTTATACAAGAGATTATTAAAATTTACCATGCTTTAAAAGCAAATATTGATTATGTACCTGATACATTTTCATATATAGAATATATCAATTCTGAAGAGAAATATAAATCAAGTAAAAGATATTTATCTGACAAAGAATTTTGGTCAGACTATTTAAGTTCACTCCCTGAACCTGTTACAATTCCAGGTTTAGTTACTTCTACCTCTTCTTCTAGAGGAAATAGACTTTCATATACAATAGATAAAAAAACTTGTAATTTAATAAATGAATATTGTAGAAGTAATAGTATTTCTAACTACGTTTTCTTTATGTCTATTTTTGCTTTATATATTGCAAATATTTCCGACTCATTAGACTTTATAATAGGTACACCTATATTAAATAGAACTAATTTTAAAGAGAAAAATACCATTGGTATGTTTGTAGAAACAGTACCTTTTAGATTTTCTTTAGACATTTCTTCTAGTTTCAAGGAACTTTCTTCTAAAACTAGTCTTAATTTAATGTCTTTATTAAGACATCAAAAATATTCATATACAGATATGTTAGAAGATTTGAGAAAACAAGATAATAATATTCCTAATTTATATAATATAGCCATTTCGTATCAAATTACTAAAGCTTTTTCTAGTGATATTGGAGATTATGAAACAAATTGGGCTTTTAATAATAACTCTTTAAATGATATGAATATACATATATATGATATTAACGATACTGGATCTTTACAAATCAATTATGATTATCTAATTGATAAATATGCAGAAAAAGATATTGAATTTTTACATTTAAGAATATTAAATATTATTAAACAAGTGCTAAATTCATCTAATAATTTAAAATTAAGCGATATTAAAGTTATTACTGATGAAGAATTTGGCCAATTAAGTAAATTTAACAACTACACATTGAACTATTCAACAGCTACTGTTAATGAATTAATTTCAGAAGCTGCTGATAAATACCCTAATAATATTGCAGTGGTAGATAATAATAGGAGAATAACATATAGTCAACTCGAGAATTATTCTAATATTATTGCTAACATTTTAATAAAGAATAATATTAAAAGCAATGAAATAGTAGGTATATATATGCCTGAGAAAAATATAGATTTAATTTGTTCTGCTTTAGGCATTTTAAAAACTGGTAGCGCTTTTTTAGGTATATATAATGAATATCCTTTAGATAGAATTATATATATGCTTAAGGATAGCAATTCAAAATGTCTTATTGTAGATGACCTAAATAATCCAAATGTTAAAGCTATAAAAACTGCTATTCCTAATATTTTATTGATTGAAACTAATTCTTTAGATTTTTCTAAAAAGTTAGATTTTAAAATAAATACTAAAATAGATTTAGACTCAAATGCATATATAATATATACGTCAGGATCTACTGGTAAGCCTAAAGGAGTATCATTATCTCATAAGAACTTAATAAACTTTGTATATAGCTTTAGAGAGCATCTACAAGGTGTTGATATAACTGATAGATTTATTAGTGTTACTAATATTTGTTTTGATGTTAGTATGTCCGAAATATTTACACCTTTGTTTTTTGGTGCAAGTCTCTATTTGTATAAAGACTTAAATTATAGTACACCAAAAGAACTTGCTGAATATATTACAAAGAATGAGATTACATTTTCATATTTTCCACCTGCTCTACTCTCTCATGTATGTAATGAACTTAAAAAATTAGATGGTGTAAAATTGTGTAAAATGTTAGTCGGCGTTGAGCCAATTAAAGCCGCTACACTTTCTGAATTTTTGAAAATAAATCCTAATATGAGAATTGTAAATGGTTATGGTCCAACAGAGACAACTATATGCTGTACAATGTATGATTTTGATAATACTCTTCCTGCTGATTCTATAGTACCTATAGGTATGCCATTGTATAACAATCATCTTTATGTTTTTAACAAGTTCATGAACTATTTGCCTATTAATTATCCTGGTATTTTATGGGTAGCTGGTGATAACGTAGGAAATGGATATATAGGACAAGCAAAAAATACCACTGATACATATAAAGTATTTAATGGCACTAATTTCTATAATACTGGAGATTTAGTAAAATGGGATGAAAACGGTGTTTTACATTTTATTGGTAGAAAAGATAACCAGATTAAATTTCATGGTTATAGAATCGATTTAGGTGAAATTGAAGCTGCAATAAAGAAATTCGAAAATGTAAGTAATTGCTTTGTCTTGTCAAATAAAACAAATGAAGTGGATAGATTGGTAGCTTTTATAACTTCTCATTCTATAATAAATGAATTTGATATTAGAACATTTATATCTAATATCTTGCCACATTATATGATTCCAAGCGAATTTATCTTTTTAGATACTTTCCCATTAACTCCTAATGGAAAGATAGATAAAAAAGCTTTATTAGAGCTTGCTAATGTTAAATTTAACAGTTCTAAAGATAATGTAAAACCTAGCTCTCCACTAGAAAATACTCTTGCTAATATATTTTCTAGCGTACTTGGTATATCACAAATTAGTGTGAACGATAACTTTTTTGAACTTGGTGGTGATTCACTAAATGCAATTAAATTAATTGCTAAAATAGAAGAAGAATTACATATAAAAATATTAATAAAAGATATTTTTAGCTTTCCTACAGTTGCATCAATGGCTAAATATATAGATCAATACTCTTCAAAAAGTGAAAAAAGAACTATTACGCCAACTACTAAAGAAGAGTTTTACCCTCTAAGTTTTGCTCAAAAAAGAATATATTATACAGTAAAATTAAATGAGAATTCTATTGTATATAACACACCTTTTGGAATTATCTTTGACAAAATGCCTGATACTTTAAAATTAGAAGCTTGCTTTAATACAATAATAAATACTAATCAAGCATTACGTACATACTTTGATGTAAAGAATGGAGAAGTTGTACAGAAAGTTAAGGATAAGATAGATTTTAAATTAGATGTTGTAGAAACAGAAAATAAGAGTATTAATGAAATTTTTGATGATTTCGTACAGCCTTTTGATTTAAATATAGCACCACTATTTAGAGCCAAATTTGTAAAATCAGGAAATATATATATTTTACTTGTAGACATGCATCATATTATTTGTGATGGTCAATCAGCTAATATATTAGCAGATAAGCTTTGTAAATTATACAATAATACTTCTATAGAAAAAAATGATATTGACTATATTGATTTTGTAGTTTGGGAAAGAAAAAACTCTCAAACAGAAGAGTTTGAAAAATCAAAAGAGTTTTGGGTAAATAATTTTAAAGGAGAATTACCTGTTTTAAATATGCCTTTACAAAAAGCTAGACCTAAAGTTCAGTCTTTTAGAGGAAATAAAATATATGATAAAATAGAAGATACAGCTAAATTATATGAATTATGTAAGAAACTTAATATTACACCATATATGCTATTACTATCTTTATATTATGTATTATTATATAAATACACCGGTCAAGACGAATTTGTTGTAGGTTCTCCTATTACAGGTAGGGATAATATTCAAACTTCTAATATTATTGGTATGTTTGTTAATACTTTACCTTTAAAGGCTACAGTTAATAAAAATACAAGTTTCCATAACTTGTTAAGCCAAGTAATGAATAATTGTATTAGAGCTTTTGAAAATCAGTTATATCCTTTTGATGAGCTTGTAAAAGAATTAGATATTCCAAGAGATTCTAGTACTACTCCTATATTTAGCACAATGTTTACATTCCAAAATACAGGTGTTCCAAGTTTAGAATTAAATGGTTTGAATGTAAAATATTATATTCCTGATAATAAGACTGCTAAATTTGATTTTTCGTTGGAAATATCTCCAATAGGTAATGATTTAGATTTAAATTTAGAATATTGTATTGATTTATTTGATAAGGAATTTATGCAAGATTTTCTAAAACATTATATTAATATTTATAACTATATATTAAATAATGATATAGAAGTTTTAATAAAAGATATACCTATATTATCTAAAGAAGAAGAAAATTCCTTGATATATGAATATAATGATACATATATTGAATATCCTCGTGATAAAACAATAATACAGTTATTCGAAAAACAAGTAAAAGAAACTCCAAATAAAACTGCTATTATATTTAATAATAAATCTATAGCATATAAAGAATTAAATAAAAAAGCTAACCAAATTGCTTATTATTTAAGGGAAAATGGTATTAAACCTAATAATGTAGTTGGTATAATGGTAAATCGTTCTTTCGAATTAATTGCTTGCATGTTGGGAATTTTGAAGTCAGGTGCTGCATATTTGCCAATAGACCCAACATATCCACAAGAAAGGATAAATTATATTATTAAAGATAGTAATGTTAATATACTACTTACATTAGATAACTTGATAAATAATATTAACATAGATTCTAATGCTAAAGTTTTACCTGTAAATTTTGATACTAGTACAATCTACAATTTACCTGATGATAATTTAGATAATGTAAATAAACCAGAAGATTTAGCATATTTAATATATACTTCCGGTTCTACTGGTAATCCAAAAGGAGTTATGCTTACACATAGAAATGTTAATAATTTTATAGAAGCAACCTGTAAAGAAATAGAATTTGAAAATATAATAGTTTCTGTTACGACTTTCTGTTTTGATATATTTGTGTTAGAATCATTACTTCCTTTGCAAAAGGGATTAACAATAGTACTTGCAAATGAAGAAGAACAAAACATACCTCAAAGACTAAATGAACTATGTAATGCCAATAACGTACAAATGCTACAGACAACTCCTGCTAGAATGTCTCTGCTCTTAAGTGATAAAGATTCTTTAGAATATATCAGAAACTTAAAAGTAATAATGCTTGGAGGAGAACCATTCCCCCAAAAATTACTTGAAGAACTAAAAAAATTAACAGAAGCAAGAATATATAATATGTATGGTCCAACAGAAACTACAGTATGGTCTTCTATAAAAGAACTTACAAATACCTCTGAAATAACTATAGGAAAGCCAATGGGTAATACTCAATTCTATATTTTAGATAATGATAATAATCTCTTATCTGCCGGTATGGAAGGACATTTATTCATTGGCGGAGATGGTGTAGGTAACGGATATTTACATAGAGTAGAATTAACTAAAGAAAAATTTATAAATAACCCATATAAAGAGAATGATATAATATATGATACAGGAGATATGGCAAAATGGAATAATGAAAAAGAAGCTATTTGTTTAGGAAGATCTGATTTTCAAGTAAAACTTCACGGTCTTAGAATTGAACTTTCTGAAATAGAAAACCGAATTGTGCAATTTCCGAATATATCCAAAGCAGTTGTTTGCGTAAAAAAGGATAACTTAGAAAGAGATTTCTTATGTGCATATTTCGTATCTAAAAGTAGAATAAGTACACCTGCCTTGAAGGACTTTTTAAGTAAATTCTTACCTACTTACATGGTACCAAATAAATTTAAACAACTATCTGATTTCAAATATACACCTAACGGAAAGATAGATAAGAAAGCTTTGCCAGAAATTAGATTTCAAACAAAAAAAGATAACATAGAATTACCTAAAACAGCAACAGAAAAAAAATTGTCTAAAATATATGAAGAGCTTTTAAGTATCTCTCCAATAAGCATTAATGATAATTTCTTCGAGATTGGTGGGGATTCAATGCTTGCATTAAAGTTGCAAATTAAATTATTAAATGATAATATAAATATCACCTATGCAGATATTTTTAAATATCCTACCATAAGACAATTAGCCAATAAGCTTGATACTAATATAGAAAATAATAGTATTTCTGTGGAAAATTACGATTTTTCTAATATTCATTCACTTATAAAGGTTAATAGTATAGAAAATATTGAAAATATACCAAAATTAGAAAAAAGAGATATCGGAAATATTATTCTTACTGGTGCTACTGGCTTTTTAGGTGCACATATATTATCGCATATATTAGATAATACAAATCTAAAAGTGTATTGTTTATTACGCCCTGATTTAAGTATAGATATAAATACTAAATTATTAAAAAGATTACAATATTATTTTGGTAATAAATATGATAAATTAATGAATATAAGGATATTTGCAATATCTTCAGATATTACTAGTGAAGGACTTGGTTTAAACATTGATACACTTACCCTATTGAATAAAGAAGCTTCTTGTGTTATAAATAGTGCTGCTATTGTAAAACATTATGGAGATTATTCAGATTTTGCAAAGATAAATGTAAATGGAGTAAAAAATTTAATAAATTTCTGTATTAGAAATAATAAAGAATTAATACAAATTTCTACAACTAG
This sequence comes from uncultured Clostridia bacterium, assembly GCA_944392545.1. Classification (GTDB taxonomy): domain Bacteria; phylum Bacillota; class Clostridia; order TANB77; family CAG-508; genus CALXVA01. Next base: position 231,132 of record CALXWW010000001.1, on the reverse strand, counting down.
TGTGTCTGGAAATACATTGTTTGATTTAGCTATTGATAATAATAACTTTATGGAAGATATTGAGTTTAATGAAACTAATTTCTACATTGGACAATCTTTGGAAAATGTATATGTGCGTAGTAAGTTTGAAGCGGAAAAAATTATATTTGAAAATATGTTACATAATAACCTAAGGGCATTAATATTAAGAATAGGAAATATAACTAATAGAAGTACTGATGGTAAATTTCAGCCCAATGCTTCTGAAAATGCATTTTTAAATAGATTAAAAGCATTTTTAGAGTTAAAATGTGTTCCAAACTATTTAAAAAACATATATATTGAATTTAGCCCAGTAGATAAAGTAGCAGAAGCTATATATAAAGCAATATGTTACTCAAATAAATTTAATGTTTTTCACATATATAATCCAAACCATATATATATGGAAGATTTAGTTCAGTTATTACCTGAAAATAAATTGACTTTTGTAGAAGATGAAGTATTTGATAAGAAATTACATAACTTTATAAAAAAGGTTAGTGATACTACTTCTGTTTCCTACTTAATAAATGACTTAAATAAAGACCAACATATAAATTATTATAATTATATAAAAATAAAAAATGACTTTACTACTTACTTTTTAAATAAATCTAACTTTAGATGGAATAAAATTGATAAAGATTATATTGAGAAACTATTAAAAAACTTTTAATTATATTATAGGAGGAAAACATAGGATGACCACTTTTTTACTATTATATTTTTCAGTAATAATTATTCTTGTAATAATGCTTTTAATCAACAGAACTAAAAATAACAATCAACTATCAAAAATATATACATGTAGTTTAGTTTGTATATTAATATGGGTTACGGCATTACTGTGTCAAATGACTTTTGCTGAAAGGTATAACATTCCTCCTATATATTTTGATTATGTAGCATATATAGGTATAGGTTTTCTGCCTATTAGTGTACTCTTTACTGGTATATGCTTTTCAAAAACGCATGTTACTTTTAAGAAAAAGCATCTATTGCTATTTATAGTACCAATTATAACTTTGCTATTACTTTGGACAAATGACTACCATCATTTATTATATGAGCACTATTCTATATACTTAAATGACTGCGTTTCTGGTCCATATATGATAATACATAATATATATTCATACGGTTTGCTCTTGATTGGTGTAATGTATTTATTAATATTTTCTTTTAGGAACTCAGGATTTTTCTCAAAACAATCATTACTGATTTTTATTGGAATGCTTATTCCTTTAGTAGTTAATGTTTTGGGAACATTCAAAATTCTACCTATGACAATATATATAACACCTATAACATTTACTCTAACAATGATATTTACTGCGCTTGCAATTTTTAAATTTAACTTTTTGTCCGCAACGCCTATTGCACTTCAGCGTATTGTCGACACTATGTCTGATGGATATATAGTTCTAAATACTTATAATGTTGTAGTAGATTTTAACTTATCTTTGTTAAAAATGTTAAATACAACTGAAGAGAAAGTTAGAAACAAAGATTTTATAGAGCTTCTTAATTTCACTGAATTTACTAAATCTGAAATTAAGAAAGTGGCTCACTATATAGCCTTATCAAAAAGTAATAATAAAACTTATACTATGGATAAAGAAAACAAAGTAACAGAAAAGTATTTTCATATAGAAATAAGTGGATTAATGTCTGAAAATACTAATATAGGGACTTTAATACTCCTTAAAGATACGACTCAGCACATGATAGATTTACATACCATACAAAATAATCAAAATTTACTTATGGAAAGAGAACGTTTAGCATCACTTGGACAATTAATCGGTGGTATTGCTCATAACTTAAAAACCCCGATAATGTCAATTTCTGGTGCAGCTGAAGGACTAACAGATTTAATTCATGAATATGATACTTCAATTGGTGACCCAGAAGTTACAAATGATGATCATCATGCCATTGCAAAAGATATGTCAGAATGGGTTAGTAAAATTAAATCATATACAGAATACATGTCAGACGTAATTACAGCTGTTAAAGGGCAGGCAGTTACTCTTTCTGAAAATGATTCTACTTCTTTTGATATTGACGAATTAGTTAAAAGAGTAAATATATTGATGAGGCATGAATTAAAAAATGCTTTAGTAACATTAAATACAGAGATGAATATAGACAAAAGTACAACTTTGCATGGTGATATAACTAGTCTAGTTCAAGTTATTAACAATATGATTTCTAATAGTATTCAAGCATATAATGGAGAGCCTAATAAAGTAATTGATTTAATAATAAAAAAACATGCTTCAAATGTAGTTATTTCAGTAAGAGATTATGGAAATGGTCTTCCAGAAGAAGTAAAAGAAAAATTATTTAAAGAAATGATAACAACAAAAGGGAAAAATGGTACTGGTCTTGGATTATTTATGTCTTACTCTACAATAAGAGCACATTTTAATGGAGATATAACATTTGAAACTAAACAAGGTAAAGGTACTACATTTAATATAGTTATACCTATTAAATAATATAATTTATATAAAAGAGGTTAGAAAATATAGTAAAAATATATGCTATATTTTCTTTTTTAATTTTATAGTAAAGTTTAATCTCTTTTAATTTTTTTATAAAAAGTATCTTGATTTTTTGTCAAACTACTAATATAATTAGTTATATTCTGAATAAGAAGGTGATATTATGAGAAAAAATGAGAATATTGCAAAATCTAATGGATATAAGATTATAGCAGTTGATGATGAAGAAGGAATAGTAGATTCACTTTCTATATTCCTAAAAAGGTCAGGTTATCAGTTTACAGGAGTTACCGATCCACTAGAGGCAATAGAAAAAGTAAAAAATGAACACTTTGATTTAATGATTTTGGACTTTATAATGGAACCTATACATGGTGATAAGGTTGTAGAAGAAATTCGTAAATTTAATAAAGAATTATACATTTTATTACTTACTGGTCATAAAGATTTAGCCCCACCGCTTGAGACTATTAGAGAATTAGACATTCAAGGATATTGCGAAAAAAGTGATAAATTTGACCAACTTTTATTACTTATAGAGTCAGGAATTAAATCTATTGAACAAATGAATGAAATTAAGAGAATAAATGAAGAGCTTTCCGAAACTTATGAAAGATTGGAAAAGGCTTACTTAGATAGTATACAAACACTAAGGTATACAGTTGAAGCAAAGGATCCATATACAAGAGGTCATTCTGATAGAGTATCTGAGTATTCTGTTTTAATAGGCAAGAAGTTAGGTTTATCAGATGATGATTTAAAAACCTTACGTGTTGGCGGGTTATTCCATGATATTGGTAAGATTGGAATACCAGACAGTATACTTTTAAAAGAATCAAAATTAACAGATGATGAATATTCAGAAATAAAAAGTCATCCATCTATTGGTGCACATATTCTTTGTAATGCAGAAGTATTTAAAGATATCATACCAATAGTAAAGCATCACCACGAAAGATATGATGGAAGAGGATATCCAGGGCAATTAAAAGGAGAAGATATTCCATATTTTGCAAGAATTGCTGCTGTGGCTGATAGCTTTGATGCGATGACCTCAAAAAGGACTTATAGAAATTCATTAGATATTTCTATAGTACGTTCTGAAATAGAAAAGAATCTAGGAACTCAATTTGACCCTAAATTAGGCAAAATTTTCATAGATATAATTGATAATGAATATGATAAAATAAAGGAAATACAGGAAAAATATCCTTCATAATAATTTCCCCGGTTAGCCCGGGGATTTTTTTACTTATATAAAATTGTGGACAAATGGAAGTAGCCCCTTTTGTCCACGATTTTCTTAAATTTTCATACTTAATTTTACTTTTTGTCTTTCACTATCTATTCCTATAACTTTGACTTTTACTACGTCTCCAACTGAAACTATATCTGATGGATTTTTTACAAAACTATTGCTCAATTCTGATATATGTACTAATCCATCATGCTTTACTCCTACATCTACAAATGCACCAAAATCTGTTACATTTCTTACTGTTCCTGTTAATATTTGCCCTTCTCTTAAATCTTCGAACTTAAGTACATCTGCTCTTAATATTGGTTTTGGCATTTCTTCTCTTGGGTCTCTTCCTGGTTTAGATAATTCTTCTATTATATCTTTTAAGGTTATCTCTCCTACATTTAACTCTTTTGCTGTGGTCTCTATTTTTATATTTGCTAATTTTTCTTTTATTTCTTTTAATTTGTTCTTATCTGTTAAATCTTCCTTTTTATATCCAACTTTATTTAATAAATTTTCTGCTACTTCATAGCTTTCCGGATGCACGGCTGTTATCTCTAATGGATTTTTACCGTCTGGTATTCTAATAAACCCTGCGCATTGTTCAAATGCTGCTTTTCCGAGTTTTGGTACTTTTAATAGTTCTTTTCTTTCTTTTATTTTTCCATTTGCGTCTCTATATTTTACAATATTATTTGCTATTGTTTTATTTATTCCTGCAATATATTGTAATAATGATGGTGTAGCTGTATTTATATCTACTCCTACTTTGTTTACTGCATCTTCCACAACACCGGTTAAACTTTCTGATAGCTTCTTTTGATCAACATCATGTTGGTATTGTCCTACTCCTATTGCTTTTGGATCTATTTTTACAAGTTCTGCTAATGGATCTTGTAATCTTCTTGCTATTGATATTGCACCTCTTAAAGAAACATTTATATCTGGATATTCTTCAGTTGCAAGTTTCGAAGCAGAATATACTGATGCACCAGCTTCTGATACTATGGTATAGTAAACATCTTTATTTAATTCTTCTTTTGCCTTTTTTATTACACCTGAAACAAATGCTTCTGATTCTCTTGATGCAGTTCCATTTCCTATGGCAAACATATTAGCATCATATTTTTTGATTAAATCTAACAATACTTTTGTCGCACCTTCTTCGTCGTTTTGTGGCTCTGTTGGATAGATTGTAGTTGTATCTAATACTTTACCTGTTTCGTCTATTACAGCAATTTTACAACCTGTTCTATATGCTGGGTCAAAACCTATTACAGTTAAATTTTTTATTGGTGCACCTAGAAGTAGCTGTTTTGCATTACTTCCAAATACTTTTATTGCCTTTTCCTCTGCTTTTTCTGTTAAATCAGAACGTATCTCTCTATCTATTGATGGTTCTATTAATCTTTTCCAACTATCTAAAATAGTAGCTTTTAAATATTCTTCAAACTGGGTATGTCCTTTTAGTATATCTCTTTCCATAAAATATATTATTTTATCTTCTGGCTTATCTATTTTTACCTTTAAAAATTCTTCCTTTTCTCCCCTATTTATAGCTAAAATCCTGTGGCTTGGTAATCTATTTATTTTTTCGTTAAAATCATAATACATATTATAGCTAGAATTTTCTTCTGGTTTTGTACCTTTTACATTCATTATTCCTTCTCTATAGCAAATACCTTTTATCTTCTTTCTATATCTAGCATTATCAGATATATTTTCTGCAATTATATCTAACGCACCAGAAATTGCTTCATTCACATTTGCAACTATTTTTTCTTTTGGAGTGTCTTTTTCCACATTTACAAAATCTTTTGCTATTTCTTTTATTGGTCTACTTTCAGCTTGTTCATATATTATATCAGCCAAGGGCTCTAGTCCCTTAGCTTTTGCTATGGTTGCTCTAGTTTTCTTTTTAGGTTTATATGGTCTATATATATCTTCTACATCTGCTAAAGTTACAGCATCTGCTATTGACTTTGAAATCTCTTCTGTAAGTTTTCCTTGTTCTTCAATAGATTTTAATACTTCTTCTTTTCTTTTTTCTAGATTTCTTAAATATGTAAGTCTATCTCCTAAATCTCTTAATATTTCATCAGATAGGCCTCCAGTTACTTCTTTTCTGTAACGAGCAATAAATGGAATAGTATTTCCTTCATCTATTAAATTTACAGTTGCCTCTACCTGTTTTTCTTTAATATTTAACTCTTCTGCAATAATTTTTATAATCTTATCCATTGTTTCTTCCTTTCTTTTAATATTTACTTTTTAAGTAAAAACATGTATTTTATTATATCACTTTTTTCCTCAATTATGCAAATGTTGTTTTTTGTCTAAAAATATTATATAATGTATATGTATTAAAAAATAAAGGAGGAAGTTTTATGGGAATTGCTTCATTTGTTGTAGGAATTACTTGTTTAGTTCTATCACCATTTTTATCTGTATTGTTAATTTTACCTTCAATTCTAGGATTAATTTTAGGTATAGTAGATACAGTTATAAAATCAAAGAAAAAACAACCAAAAGGTCTTTCAATAGCTGGTATTGTTCTTTCTACAATAGCTTTAGTAATATGCATCTTAATTGTTGTAGCTGCTGTTACAATATATACTAATGCATCAGAAACTATATTAAGTAACACAAGTAGTACTTTAGAAGATTTATTGCCTCTTAATCAAACTCGAAATGTTGGTGAAAGTGCAACATTAGATGATATTAAAGTAACTTTAGTTTCTGTAGACACAGATTTTGAAGATTATTATAGCTATGCTTTTGTAGATGAAGCTTGCAATATATTACAAGCTAACTTTGAATTTGAAAATGTAGGAGATTACTCAGAATATGTTTCATATTCTAACTTTAAATGTTTTGCAGACAAATTTTCATGTGATTCTTTTTATTCTGTAGAAGGTTCTTATTTCTATGAAACAATAGAAGAAGGAAAAAAAGCTAGAGGAACAGTATATTTTGAAATACCTAAAGATGCAGACTCAATAGAAATAGAATATGATGGAAATTCATATGATGACTCAAAAATAACATTTATTGTAGAAGATAATAAATAATTATATATATACGAATATACATAAAAATATCCACAGTATACAAAACTCTGTGGATATTTCTTTCATTTTTCCTATTCTATTCCTAAATATTCGTTATAAGTTACTTCTCTATCAACTAACTTGTCTTTTTTTAAATCTATTATTCTATTAGCAACTGTTTGTGTTAATTGATGGTCATGTGAAGTAAATAATATAATTCCTTTATATTTGTTCATGCCTTCGTTTAATGCTGTAATACTTTCCATATCCAAATGATTAGTTGGTTCATCAAATATTAATAAATTTGCACCAGAAAGCATTAATTTAGAAAGTACACATCTTACCTTTTCTCCTCCAGATAGAACATTCACCTTTTTAAGAGCTTCTTCTCCAGAGAATAACATTCTTCCTAAAAAACTTCTTACATAAGTTTCGTCTGGGTCTTTTGAATACTGTCTTAACCAGTCTGTTATTGATAAATCAGATTCAAATAAATAATTATTATCTTTTGGAAAATAATTTGTTGTTATCGTTGTTCCATATTTAATAGTCCCTGAATCTGGTTCCATTTCTCCTGCTAGAATTTGAAATAATACTGTTTTTGCATTTTCATTATCTGCTAAAAATGCTATCTTATCATTTGGCTTTACTACAAAAGATACTTTATCCAATATTTTTTCGCCGTTTATTGTTTTACAAATATTTCTCACTTCTAATATATCTTTCCCTGGTTCTCTATCTGGCTTAAAATCTATGTATGGATATCTTCTATTTGATGGCTTTATCTCATCTAGTTCTATTTTTTCCAAAGATTTCTTTCTTGAAGTAGCTTGCTTTGATTTTGAGGCATTTGCACTAAATCTAGCAATAAACTCTTGAAGCTCTTTTATCTTCTCTTCTTTCTTTTTATTTGCATCTTTCATTTGCTTTAGTGCTAGTTGACTTGACTCATACCAGAAATCATAATTTCCTGGGTACACCTTAATCTTACCGAAATCAACATCAGCTATATGTGTACATACTTTATTTAAAAAATATCTATCATGTGATACCACAATTACAGTGTTTTCAAAATTAATTAAAAACTCTTCTAACCAATTTATACTCTTTAAATCTAGGTCATTTGTAGGCTCATCTAAAAGTAGAATATCTGGATTACCAAATAAAGCTTGAGCAAGCAAAACTTTAACCTTTTCCTTTGGTTCTATTTCGCTCATCAATTTATAGTGTTTTTCTGGGTCAATACCTAAATCATTTAAAAGCACTGCAGCGTCCGCTTCCGCATTCCAGCCATCAAGTTCAGCGAATCTTTCTTCTAGTTTTGCAGCCTTCATACCATCTTCTTCAGAAAAATCTGGTTTAGCATAAATTGCTTCCTTTTCTTTCATAATTCTATATAGTTCGTTATTTCCCATTATAACTGTATCCATAACGGTATACTCTTCAAAGGCAAAGTGATCTTGCTTTAACACAGACAATCTTTCTGTTTTATCTTTAGTAACTTCTCCTTTACTTGGCTCTAATTCTCCAGAAAGAACCTTAAGGAATGTAGATTTACCAGCACCATTAGCACCAATAATTCCATAGCAACAGCCTTTATTAAACTTTATATTTACATCTTCAAATAAAGTTCTCTTTCCGAATCTAATCGTTACTCCCGTTGTAGTAAGCATAATATTTTCCTCCTTGTCTCCTATCAATTTTTTGGATAGATTTACTATCCTATAAAAACTAATTATTTATTTTATATTTTTTATTAATCCTTAATCTAACATCCCTTTTTTCTTAAGCCATACTGATGCAATTACTCCAATTAATATTGAGAATATAACTATTAGTGCAAATCCAAATGGATTCTCCTGTAGTGGCACTGGCACATTCATTCCCCAGTAGCTTGCAATCATTGTTGGAATTGCTAAAATAATTGTTATTGAAGTCAAATATTTCATTACACCATTTAGATTATTTGAAATGATTGAAGCATATGCATCCATTGTTCCTGTCAAAATGTCTCTATATATCTTTGACATCTCTATTGCCTGCTTATTCTCTATAATAGCATCTTCTAATATATCTTCATCTTCATCATAAAGCTTTATTAGATTTCCTCTCATTGTTTTTTCCATTACAACTTCATTTGATTTTAAAGAAGTAGTAAAATATACAAGTCCTTTTTCCAAACTTAATAGTTTTAATAATGCTTTATTCTTCATAGAATTCTTTAAAACATTTTCAGCTATTTCTGTTTCTTTATTTAACTTTTTTAATAAGCTTAAGAACATTTCAGCATTTGAATAAAATAACTGTAAAAGCATTCTACTCTTTTTATATGTAATTATGTTCTTTATTTTCTTTTTTTCCAAATCTTCTAAAATTGGATTTTTATTCAATGATACAGTTATTATATAATCATCTCTAACAAAAATAATTCCTATTGGTGCTGTACTATATACCTTTGCACCTGATTCGATTTCAATTATTGGTGTATCTACAATAAATAATATTGTATTATCATCATCTTCTACGTCTATTCTGGCTTTTTCCTCTGGGTCTAATGCGTATCTAATAAAATCTTCTTGTATATTAATATTTTTGCATATTGTTTTTATTTCTTCATCACTCGGTGAAACTACGTTAATCCAATTTCCTCTAATAAATTCTTTTGTTTCTTCAGTTATATTTGTTTGCATATTTGTATTATACATTTTAAACATAGTTATCACCCCTCAAGACAATATATTAACATAAATTTGTCATCATTACAACTTAAATTTGAAAAAATGTTGACAAATCCTCTCTTAGGAATTATAATAGTTATATTGTTTATACTATTTAATATATCATATATGCGCCATTAGCTCAGTTGGTAGAGCAGTTGACTCTTAATCAAATGGTCGGAGGTTCGAATCCTCTATGGCGCACCAATAACGTTTCTGTTCGAACTAATAGAGCAGAATTGATACAAAATCAATCAAGAAATAAAATTTGGTTGATTTTTTTATTGTTTAAAAATAATATTTAACTCAAACTAAAAGTTATGGTTTCTACAGTAAAAATAAGATACTTAAGCAATAATTACAATAGATTAATAATTAAAATACTACATTACTGTTTTTTATTATTCAAATGATGTTTATATTTCTAATTTATATAAGAAGATTAAATTATATTAACTTAGAAGAATATATATAAAATATATAAATATTTTCATTTAACATTTCTACAACTTGTAATATATTCTGGTAACCTGATTATATTTTTAAGATGCTTATATAATTTATAAAAAAACATATTACATAACAAAATTATTTAAGAGATAGCATTAATATTAGTTTGTACTTTTGGCGTCTCTTTTTTGATTAGATGTTTATAAATTGAATGAAGAAAAGAAAAAATGTAATTTATATTTAAGCGTATTAACAAAAGACTAAGCAAGAAAACTTTTAATTTTCCAGATCCATTGTTAAGTTTTTAATGCGAATGACCTATTTACTTTTTTTATCCAGACATATTTACTTTTGTTTAATTTTGTGAAATAATTTATTTGTATAATATTCAAAAGAAAGGGGAGAGTGTTTATGAATAAATCTAAAATTTTGGTATCTCTATTTTTAATCTTGATTATTTGTATAATTCCTTTTGGATACACAAAAGCCAATTCGTTTGACTTTGATTCATTAGATCCAGAGTCTCTAATTACAATGCCATCTTTAATTTACAATGGTGCTGCTACTATAGATATACATAGCTCTGTTACAGATTATACCTTGTTTTATCAGTCATTCTTACTTACAGAATCAAATTCTTCTCAGTTCGATAGTCTCCTTAATGCTATTCAAGAAAGAGATGATGAATTTCTTGAATGTTCAAACAGGTTACAACAGGAATTAAATGCCTTGAAAGAACTATATAACTCCGCTTCACTTGCTTATGAAGAAGGGTTAAAAAATGAAGAACTTTCTGAAGAGGAATTGGAGGCCTTGAAGACTTCATATGAAACTGCCAAAACAAATTATCAAAATAAAAATAATGAATATCAGATCATAGTAGATGAATACGAAAAAGACATGAATGAATTAGTAGCACAAATTAGTTCTTTAGTTCCATTGTTCGAAGACGAAAACTGGACTAAAACCGATAATAATAATATTGAAATAGACTTAAATCAATTTTCTGGCAAAAGATACATCATTATTTGGGCCAAACTAGTTACATCAGATGAGACTCACTATGACATGAATTTTTATACTATTAATGGATTAAAAGATCCTTCTACTGAGGTATCTGGTATAAGTTTAAATAAAACCAATTTATCTTTAGTTAAAGGTAGTAGTTTTACTTTAAAAGCTACAGTTTCTCCATCTACAGCTACAGATAAAACTGTAATATGGAAAAGCGATAACGAAAATATTGCTACAGTTGTTGATGGTAAAGTAACTGCCAAATCTGCCGGAACTACTACAATAACAGCAACTTCTAAAGACGGAAATTATTCAGCTGTTTGTAAAGTTACTGTTACAGAAGTTCAAAATAGCGAAAACGAAGATTCTGAAACTAATGATAAAAATGAAGATACTACAACTGCAACTGGTAAATTACCTCAAACGGGTATTTCAAATTTAATAATATTTTCTATTATAGGAATATCTATATTAGGGATAATATCTTATAAAACTTATAAACATTTTAATTTTTAATAAAGACTCAATATCAATAGTTGGGGGTAGAAAACCTTGAAAGTTTTCTACCTCAGTTTTTTTAGCTTTTTTAAGAATATATCTAAAATAAATTAAAGCAATATCTTTGTAAGTTTCCCATAAATCAGTAACAAAAAATTTAACATCAATTTCAAAGCAGAAAACAGACAATTTCAAAGCAGAAAACAGAAAAGTGTTGAAGCATCAATAAAAATGTGCTATAATTTAAAAAGCAAAAACTTTTTTGCAAGCCTTTGAAGTATAAAAAACTATTCGGAGGCTGAAACCTCCGAATGAGTATTAGGGGGATGAAAATAATGGCAAAAAAATGATTTCCTGAACTTTTGGAAGAAATAGAAATTAAGTTAGAAGTTTCTAAAAATTACTATGCTGAGCAAAAATTAAGTGATGATTTTTATGATTATCAAAATTTAGATGGATGATATGAAGTACGAGGCAAGACCTCCATTCAGGGAAATTTAAGACCTCAAGTGTGATTCCTATTAAAATTTTGCCATAAAAGTCTTAAAGGAGGAAATAAAAAAACAATAAACTCATAAGAATATTAACCTTTGCTAAAAGATATAATCTTTAGCCGAGCCAACCTTTAAGGTTGTGTAACTAGGAGGCAATGAAAAATGTGCAATGTTAAAGAAGGCAAAGACGTTAAGACTAAAGCAGATTTGCAGAATCTTGTCACCAGTGTGATTTTGAGGCAAACATCAGAATTTTCTCTTGATGACATTTATAATGGCACTCTTGCCAGATTGGTAGGTTCTGATTTCTACGATAGTTCAGAAGTGAAACAGCGTTGTGAAAATACTATCAACACACTATTTATTATCAATCGCCTGAAGAGTGATGGACATGGTAAATATGAACTTGATATGTCTTTCCCTTCTGTATCTTCTAGGAATTAATTTGAGTGAAAAAAGTGGAACTTCGATTTGTGGAAACCTATTGGCATCAAACCTGTCGAGGTAAGAGAAATTATTCAACTGGGGAAACAACAGTCCTTCTTGGGCTATCTGGATTCTGAGTATCCCCAAATGGATAAATAAGAATTTTAAAAACTTTTTAAGACTTTTACACCAAGTACGGAGTTTCCATACTTGGTGTTTTAAAATTTTATCGTAATTTGTAAGTCCAAATAAATATCTCCCCTATGTGCAAGTATGGATTATTCATTCCAACAAGAATATATTTTAATTGTATTTTGCAATACTAAAATAAAATTATTTAATTAGTAATTTTGGGAGGTTATAGTTATGTAATTGATTTTGCTTTTTTACTATGGTAATATATATGTATATTTAAAATATTAGGAGTAATAAAATGTGCCGAAAAAAATGGGATGAAAGAATGTATGAGAAAAAGTGGGATGAAATGCAAAAATACAAAGAATTCGATAAAAGTAACTTTAAAGGAATTGAGCGTTTCTCTAAAATATTTAATATAATCTTTAACTTTTTTAGATTTTCCTTTTTAGGAATTTGTATTCTCGCACTTGTTATCGCTTTGTTAATTTACGTTATATATATAATTACTTTTCCTGGTTTTAGTTTTTAAATAATATATGGAAACACCTAAATGAATTATTAATCATTTAGGTGTTTTCTTTGTTTAATCTTTTATTTCATTTACGTTAGCCTTTTCCTCATCTTCTTCAGTTTCTTCTGCTTCCTTTGTACTTTCAGTAAGCTTTTGTGTTGTTTCATTTTTCTTTGTTCCTCTTCTTATTATTCTAGTCATTGGGTCATATGTGTCTTTAGAAAGTAATGTTTTAGAAACAACTTCTCCATTTAATTTTAAAATTTTATATGCTTCACTTGTACAACCTGTATATCCTGACTGTTCTACTACTTCTTTTCCTTCTTCTAAAGTATTATCATTTTCATATTTTGTAGTATATGGTATATATGAAAGTACTACTGATTGTATAACAACTTCATATTCTGTTTCTTCTTTTATTCCAAATATACTCATTGTACATACTCCATTTTCTGCTACTGCTTCTATTTTTATAGGATATGTTCTGTTATTTTTAAATTGAAAATCTATTGCACCCCAAGCTACTGTAGCATCTCTTCCAGCTGAAACATATGATGTTAAAAATTGATGATTACTTCTATCTACAATTTCTAAATTTGCATATAATGCTGCATTATATAGAGTTGATGAAGTCTGGCATATTCCTCCACCTACATCTTGCACAACTCTTCCTCCTGCATAAGCACCAGCTTCTTTATAACCTTCTGCTATTGTTCTTTCCCCTACTACTTGATTATATGAAAAGGTTTCTCCCGGCATTATTATTGTTCCATCTATTTTTTTAGCCGATATTGAAATATTATTACTTCTATTAAGATTTGTTGGATCATATCTTGTTGTATATGTTCCAAGTTTGTCTGGGAAAGCCTCTTCTCCTAAATCCTCTAAAGTTTTATCTGGAACAGTAATTTTTAGTGGAATTATATACTCTTCTTTATCTTCTTCTAATATTTTTTGAGCTTCTTCCATTGATATTGCAAAATCAACTCCATTTACATGTGTATGTACTGTTGTTGGATTTTTTGATACATATGCATCTTGTGGTTCTTTATATATCTCGTTTCTTATTTTCTCTAAATTAATCACATCCGGCTCTACTTCCTCTGTTGGAATTGTAACTATATCATACTTTTTGTTTACATCTTTTATTTTACTTAATATGTTTTCTTTTAATTCATCTTTTTTAATAGAAATACCTGGAGTTCCTTTTACTATAATCAGCTCTTCATCTTCTATATAGTAACTATTTTGAACAACTGCCCCTGGAAGTTTTGAAGAAATATCATCAATTTTTTTATTTAATGATTCTTCGTCAAAATTGAAATTGCATTCTATCTTTCTACCGAATAACCATGTACCTAATATTCCATAGTTGTTTGTAATAATGTTTCCATCTCTTCCTATGTTATACGCTTCATTTACTGCTGTTTTTATATCAAACTGTGTATTTATCTGATTAGCATTTAAACTAGTTTCGTAGTCGTCTTTTTTTAAAATTAATTCTTCTTGCAATTTTGAAGTAATTACTTCTGATACAGCCTCTTCTGCTTTTTCTTTTGACATGTTGCTAACGTCAATACCCATTATTGAAACATTGTCTAATATATTCTCATTATTTATACTTATTAAAGAAAAAAATACAGAAAAAATTAATATAAAAATTATTAAAATAGATCCTAATATTATTGGCAGCCTAGACTTCTTTTTATCTTTACTTTTTGCTTCTTGTTTCTCTGCTTCCTTTTTCTTTTCTTGTGTTATGTTTTCTTGAAATTTTTCAGTATCCTCTTCGTTGTCTGTTTTTTTCTCTTTTTCATTGTTTTCATCCATAAAATCTATTTCTCCTATCATAATAAATTTTATACATTTCAGTACGTTTATATTACCATAAGAGTATATTTTTTACAATATTTTTTTATCTATTATTTTACAAAAAAATCTTTTTTAGCTAGACTTTTATTTTGTTTTTATGTATAATTAAATAAATTTTGGAGGAGAGGTTGATATAAATGATTGGAGATATGATATCTAGAATACGTACCGAAAGAAACATGTCAAAAGCAGAACTTGCAAGACATACAAATATTAATATTGGACATATTGCTCATATTGAAAAAGAGGAAAGAAATCCTAGTCATCGAGCATTAAGGTCTATTTGTAGAGCTTTAGAAATTCCTTGTCAACCTTTAATGTATACATATGATAAGATTTTTACTGAAGAACAAAAAATTAATAAAATGCCTGAACATATTTCATATAATAAAATTTTAGCAGTTAATTCATTAGATTCATTCATAGAATGTCCTGTTGACTTTCCTACAGCTGCTTTAGCTTTAAAAGTTACTGATGATTCTATGTCACCACGTTTAGAAAAAGGTGTTTTCGCTTTTATAGAGCTTAATTCTCCTTTAGAAAACAAGGATATTGGTCTTTTTGAATATGATGGAAAGATTATTATGCGTAGATATGTAATAAGAAAAGATTCATTAGTATTAAGAGCTGATAACAAAGAGTTTACAGACATAATACTTAATGATAATACTAAATATACTATTATAGGTAAAATTCTTGGAACAAATACAGGTTTAATTTTCTAAATATATCTATTAAAAAGTATAAAATTTTACAATTTTTTTCAAAAAAGTATTGAATATTTTATTTTTTAATAATATAATTTAATATATTATTAACGAGAGATAAAAGGAGTTAAAGATGGAACTAGTAAAGAATATATTTTTCAATACAGATAAATTAATAGAAAATGATACAATAAAAATTTCATATACAGGGAAACTTTTTCAGGATAATTCTGAAGAAGTCTTTGTTCATTATGGTTTCGGAAATAACTGGGAAAACTTAAATGAAATACAAATGGAAAAAACAGAATTGGGTTTTCAAGCAGAAATAGAATTAATATCTAATGACACATTAAATTTATGTTTTAGAAATTCAAATAATGAGTGGGATAATAATGATTCTCAAAACTATATCTTTCCTATAGAAAAAGCCGAACTTGCTTTAGTATTAAAGGAAGATACTGAAATAGATACACCTCATAGATTAAGAAAAACATATTTGTGGAGTAAAAAAATACGTTTAGCAGTATATAAAATAATAACTTATTTGCCAAAAATAATTTCAGGAAATTATAAAAGAAAAATAAAAAGCGAAGAACAATAAAGTTGATAAAAGTAGTAGAAAATCAATTTCTACTACTTTATTTTTACATATACCATCCACCATTTATAGAAATAACTTCTCCAGTTGTATAATCATCTTCTATAAGCCAATTTACGCATCTTGCAATATTTTGTGCTTGTCCAATTTTTTCTAATGGAATTTCTTCTTTTATTTTTTCTATATCTTCTTTAGAATATTCTTTATTCATATCTGTATCTATTATTCCTGGTGCTATTGCATTAACACGTATATTGGAAGGTCCCAATTCTTTAGCAAGTGCCTTTGTAAAACCTATTAATCCTGCTTTTGCTGTAGAATAATGTACTTCCATACTACTTCCCGTAATTCCCCATATAGAAGAAATATTTATTATCAGACCGCTTTTTTGGGTTATCATGCTTTTTGATGCTTTTCTTGTACAATAAAATGCTGAAGTTAAGTTATTATTTATCATATTATTCCAATCTTCATCTGTTATTTCTGTAAATAATTTTGACTGAGCTATTCCAGCATTATTAACAAGTACATCTATTTTTTTATACTTATCTAATGTGTATTGTATTAAATTTTCTGCATCTTCTCTACTAGATACGTCTGCTTTATATATATCTACAGAAAACCCTTCTTTTTTTATATAGTTTTCCACATTTCTAGCACATTCTCCAGATTTATTATAATTTAATATTACAATATATCCTTTTTTTGCTAAATACTTTACTATTTCTCTGCCTATTCCCCTTGATCCTCCTGTTACTATAACTACTTTATTATTTAGTATATTTTTTCCTTGATTTTCTACCATAGTTTAAATTCGCCCCCTTATATGTTGAAGTTAATGCATGACAATTTGGACATAATAATACTAAATTATCTTCTTTGTTATTTTTATAATTTCCATCAATATGATCTATTTCTAATGGTATTGTATTAGTATAAATGTTCTTTTCTCCCCAACCACATTTAACACATTTATTATTATATTTATTGAAAATATATTTTTTTATATGTGAAGAAACTTGATATTCTCCTCTTATTCCATTAACTTCTCCGTTTTTTCCATTTTAATATATATTCCTTATATTGAAATTCTTTTTGGCAAAATTATTGCAATATTTCTTTTTATTAGAAATGCCTTTTCCACAATTCAAGCAAATCATTACTAAAATCCTTTCTTATATAAAAAAAGAAGAACTAGAAATTCCAGTTCTTCTTTTTAGTTTGGAGCCACTTGTCCGACTTGAACGGACGACCTACTGATTCATACTACTATAATTTTCATTACCACCAAAGGTGTTTGTAGTCTGGACTTTCTCTTTACCATAGCTTATTTGCTTTAGGTACACCGTATAAAGTCTCTACACTCGAAGATTATTACTCTCTCCTAGCTCGGGATTAGCATATAATATTATTTAGCTTTCCCCGAATTAGCGGTGTCCACTATATACGTTTCCATATATAGGTGCAAGATAGTTCAAAATAAAACTTAAGTTTTATCTATCCCACAAGTCAGTTGCTCTACCAACTGAGCTAAAGTGGCATTTTGGTGACCCCGACGGGAATCGAACCCATGTCTCCGCCGTGAAAGGGCGATGTCTTAACCGCTTGACCACGGGGCCATAAATCTGTACTAGGGGATTTGCGCCCTAGTAGATTGGTGAGCCATCGCGGACTCGAACCGCGGACAACTTGATTAAAAGTCAAGTGCTCTACCACCTGAGCTAATGACCCAGATTTAGGCTTGCGTTTATTTTGTAAACGCAAGTATTATTTTAAACTATTTTTTTTAGTTTGTCAATACAATTTGTGAATTTTCTGTGAAATTTCCTATTATTTTTTATTTTTTATAATTATTTATATAAAATAATTTATTTATTTAGCTTTTCTACTAACTCTTCTACATCTATTCCATGAACTTCACATGCTTCTTCCAATGTTTCTGCTTGAGAAGCTGGGCATCCTAAACAATGCATACCTGCATCTAATAAGATTTCTGCTTTTTCTGGTGCTATTTCTAATAATTCACCAATTTTTATATTTTTATCAATTTTCATTTTGTGTTCTTCCCTTCTTTCAATATTTATTTTTTATTTTATCCACTTCTAAAATAATATACTCAAAATTTTATCACAAATTTTCAAAAAAGTATAGACAAATTTCAAAAAATGTTGTATTATTGGTAGAAATTGGAAGGCGGTGTTTAAATTTACTATCTTAGATTCATTTTTCATATTTTTTATTATCCATCTTTTTATTAGTCTTTATTCAATTTATTTATTTTTCAATAATAAATTATTTCATAATTTACAAGGCGCAAAGTTAAATTTAAAATCTAAACATTTATCTGATAAAAAATAAAAGAGGTGAATTTCTTTATTAAACGTTTAATATTTATTCTTGTTTTTTCTTTTCTATATTGCTACTTAGGCTATAAACTTTTCTCTAGCATTATTTATGCTAATTCAGTAATAATTCCTTATGGTATACATCCATTTGATATTTGTATTAAAAATCCAGATTTATGGAGATATATTAAAATTATTTTTATTTTTACCTATATTTTTTCTTCCTTTGTCATTTCTAATGCTTTTTATTTAATTTTTTCTTCTTTAATTAAAAAAACAAGAAATAAAATTAGTAATTTTCTTGTAAAAATTAAATGTATTTTTTATCCTATATTATATATTTTAAAAAAAATCAAAAAATTTATTCTTAATAAAAAACTAATTTCTAGTTGCAAATATAAGTTTTTTTATAGTAAAGACGCAGTAGTAAATAATAAATTTTCCAATAAAAAAAATAATAATTTACAATTATTAGAAAAACCTTTACAACTTTTTGTAGGAAATTTATATTCTTCAAATTTATCTATTTATCTTCCTTCCTCTAGTCTATATCAAAATATTTTAGTTACTGGAACTATTGGTACAGGTAAAACTAGTAGTGCAATGTATCCTTTTACTAAACAACTTATTGAATATTCTTCCAATGATTCATCACAAAAAGTAGGTATGCTAGTTTTAGATGTTAAAGGAAATTATTATTTAAAAGTATCTGAATTTGCAAAAGCTTGTGGTAGAGAAAAGGATTTAATAATAATTAGTTTAAACGGAAAATATAAGTATAACCCTTTGCATAAACCTAATTTAAAACCTAATATTCTGGCAAATAGGTTAAAAAATATTTTACTTTTATTTTCTAAAAATAATTCAGAAAGTTATTGGCTAGACAAAGTAGAACAAATTCTAACAGAATGTATTAAACTTTGTAGATTATATAATAATGGGTATGTTACTTTTGAAGAAATTCATAAACTTATTTCTATTGAAAATTATTATATTCAAAAAATCGAATATTTGAGAAAACGTTTTTTAAATAATGAGTTTAGTAAAGAAGATACGTACAATTTGCTTTCTGCTTTAAACTTTTTTCAAAAAGAATTCTTATCTTTAGATCAACGAACTTTATCTATTTTAAAATCTGAAATTACTAGAATTACAAATGTTTTTGTTTCTGACTATGACGTATATAGAACTTTTAATCCTAAAAAAGAAGAACTTAATTTCTTAGGATTTGAAGATTTAATAAATTCTGGAAAAATTGTAGTTCTTAATATGAATATTTCCGAATATCAAATTTTATCTAAGATTATTGCTACCTATTTAAAGCTAGATTTTCAGACTGAGGTAATGTCTAGACTTGCAAATGGCTTTGTATCTTCCTCTAGAACAGTATCTTTTATTTCTGATGAATACCACGAATATTGTACTAGTTCTGATAGTGAATTTTATGCTCAAAGTAGAGAAGCTAAATGTGTAAATATTGTAGCAACCCAAAGTTATACTTCTCTTTTAAATTCCTTAAATGATAAATATGCTGTTGACGTAATTATACAAAATTTAGTTAATAAATTTTGGTTTAGAACTGATGATATATTTACCATTGAATGTGCTCAAAAACAAATTGGAAAAGAGGATAAAGAAAAATTATTTAAAAGTATTTCCGAAAATGCAAAGGAAACCAATTATAGTTATCTTACAAATAGTTTAAATTCTGTCGATTCAAATATTTCTGAAAGTATTAGCACACAAATTACCTATGATTTTGTTTATGATACTAAATTTTTCACACAAGACCTTGAAAATTTCTGTGCTCTTTCATTTCTTTCTGATGGATATAAAATTATGAAACCACAAAAACTGAAATTAAAACCTTATTTCAAAAAATAGTTACAAGGAGGTATTTTATGAAAAAATCTAAAAACATATTTATTTTATTCTATTTTATTTTTCTATTATTCATTTTTTTAACACTGTTCAATAATATTTGCAAATCTGCTCTTTTTGATAGTCCACCAGCATTAGTAGATAAATTAACTAATGCATTTGAAAGCATTAAAGGTTGGCTTATTACTTTAGCTACTCCGGCTGCTGCAGTTGCTGTAGGCGTTGGAGTTTTTATGAAAAAATTTAGCTTTGGTGATGAAGAAAGAATCAGAGTTGCAAAGAAATTAATTAGAGGTTCTTTATTTTCTTATGCTTTTATTCTTGCAATCAATTTAATTTTGTCTGCAATTAAATCTTTAGTAGAATAGTCGTGGAGGTGTACTTTGGAAGGAAATATTTCAGAAGCAGAGCTTACTAACATTTCACAAGTTATTATAGATACTATAAATAGTCTATTAAATTCACTTTTCTCTTCTATTGATAATAGTGTCTATAATACTCTAGATGAATTAACTTTTATAGGCACAGATATTTTAAGTGATTCTTTATTTTCTAAAATATTTGGACATGGTTCAAATAATAGTTTACTAATAGTTGCAAATTCTCTACTTGTTGCTACTTGTTTATACTACTGTTTTAAATTAATTTATTCACACTTTACAGGTATTTCTATTGAGAAACCATATCAATTTATTTTCAAATTATTAATATTTGGAATGTTTATTAATTGTTCTTATTTTATATGTGAATTTTTTATATATTTTACTGATTTAATTTCTTCGTTAATTTGCCAAATTGGCTCTTCTATTTTAAATACAGAAATTTCTTTTTCTGCATTAATAGAAAATTTAAATTCAATTATCACAATTGATTCTACTAATATTAACGTATTCTCTTTTGATGGAATTTTAAGGAGTATTATATCTTTTAGTTTTGTAAGCTTATTATTTACCTATTCCTTAAGATATATAATGATAAAAGTTCTAATATTATTAATGCCTTTTGCTTTTCTTTCACTAATAAATGCTTCAAGTTCTTGGTTTTTTAAATCTTGGCTTAAAATTTTTTTATCTCTTCTTTTTATTCAACCATTTATTTCGATTATTCTTTTAATAGTTTCTTCTTTAGATTTCTCCTCTTCTGATATTCTTTCTAAATTATTATGCATTGGTTCATTATATGCTCTGCTAAGAGCTAATTCATATACTCAACATTTTATAGGTGGAATTTCCACAGATGTTTCACAAAATTTTAAATTAATGAAAGGACAGATTAAATAATTATGAAATTTATTTTTCCACAAAATTATAATTTTGATAGTAAATTATTAGGTTTTATTGATTATACTACTGTTATTTTAAATATATTATGGGGATCATTTGTGTTTTTTATATCTTATTTTCTTATCCCTAATATTACTTTAAAAATAAGTTTTTTTATAGTTTTCTTTTTCCCTTTTTTCTTATTTAGTATTATAGGTTTTAATCATGAAAAAATGTTATATATTATTAAATATTTATACAAATATATTTTTTCTCCTAAGATATATTTATATAAAAAATATTAAATCTTAATAAAACCTATTTTTCACCGTTTTTCTACTTTATACTACTATTTTCTGTAGTATTTTACAATTTTTCTAATTGTATTTTTAAATAT
This sequence comes from uncultured Clostridia bacterium, assembly GCA_944392545.1. Lineage (GTDB taxonomy): Bacteria > Bacillota > Clostridia > TANB77 > CAG-508 > CALXVA01. Next base: position 208,998 of record CALXWW010000001.1, on the reverse strand, counting down.
AAAATGATATAATTCTATTCATACTTTTAAAAGGAGGAATTACTTATGAAATTAGAAAATTCAGACTTATCTTCATTATTTTCAAACACATTGATACCAGACATATTTTTTTCGGAATATTTGTCTGAAGCTAGTGGTGACTTCATAAAAGTATATTTATATATGTTATTTTTATCAAAGTATGATAAAGATATAAAGATAAACGACTTATCAAAAAAACTAGTATTACCTGTAAAATCCATTCAAGATGCAGTTAAATATTGGGAAGAAAAATGTTTGATTACCAAAAAAAATACAGGGTATATTGTTAATAGTATTCAAGAAATAGAACTACATAAATTATATAAGCCTAAAACAGCTCTATCTGCTGAACAATTACAAAAATCTGCTGAGAATCAAAAGAGAGCTAAAGCAATTGATTTCATTAATAATAAGTATTTTTCAGGACTTATGCCTACTACTTGGTACCCTGAAATTGAGTTGTGGTTTAAAAAATATGGCTTTGATGAAGAAGTTATGATTGCTTTATTTGGATATTGTTTTGATATGTCAGCTCTTCATAAAAATTATGTTCAAGCAGTTGCTGAAGCTTGGAATAAGAATAATATTAAAAATTTTAATGATTTGGATTTATATTATGAAAAACAAGAAAAACTAAAAATCATTGCTAAAACAATATCAAAAAAGTTAGGATTATCTCGTAGTCTTACTCAATATGAATATGCATATATAGAAAAATGGGTTATAGATTATGGATATTCTTTAGATATTATAGAAATAGCTCTTAAAAAAACTACTTCTAAAGCAAATCCAAACTTTGACTATTTAGATAAATTATTAAGTGATTGGCACGATAGAGGATTTAAAAATACTAATGATATTCAAGCTTTCTTAACAGAAATGAAAGAAAAGAATAAAAATGTTAAACAATTAGAAAAAACTACAGGGTATAATAAGTATGAACAAAGAACTTATGACAATTTAGATAATTTATATGCAAACTTAAAGAAATAACTTAATTTGGAGGTGCATTAGTGGACATAGTTTTAAAAAACATATTAGCACAATATGATAAAAAAAGAGTTCAGGAAGAGTATGCTGCACAAAATAGAAAAAATGAATTATACAAAAAATATCCAAGGCTTCAAAATATAGATGATAAATTAAGCTCTCTTGCAATATCCACTGCAAAATCTTTAATTTCAAATAATGATAAAAATTTATTACAAGAACTTAATAATAATATAAATAAATTAAAAGAAGAAAAAAAGAAAATATTAGAAAAACTTAATATCGCTGAAGATTATTTTAGACCACATTATGAATGTTCTTTTTGTAAGGATACTGGATATATAACAAATAGTGATTACTCTGTTTCTATGTGTAACTGTTTGAAACAGAAATTATATAATGAGCAATATAATAAATCTAATATTTCTAATTTAGATACACAAAATTTTAATAATTTCTCCGATTTATTATATTCTGATAAACCAGATGAGGCTAAATATAATACTAAACTGTCTCCTAGAGAAAATATTAATCAAATTAAAGATATTTGTTTTAAATTTATAGACAATTTTAATGATAAAAATCAGAAAAATCTATTGTTTATTGGAAATACTGGACTTGGAAAAACTTTTTTATCTAGTGCTATAGCAAACGAAATGTTAAAAAAAGGTAAAAATGTTCTTTATCAAACAGCTTCAGTTATGCTAGATTCAATTATAGATTATAGATTTGGAAAAACAAATGATTCAAATATATTAAAATCTATACTTAATGTTGATTTATTAATAATAGATGATCTAGGTACAGAAAATCCTAATAATCTTAAATCTTCAGAACTTTTTAATATAATTAATACAAGATTATTAAATCAAAATAAAGTTACTAAAACGATAATTTCTACCAATTTAAATTTACGCAATCTATATTCTAACTATGATGAGCGAATTGTTTCAAGATTTATTGGAAATTATGATATTTGCTATTTCTTTGGAGAAGATATTAGATTTAAGCGTGTGTAATAAAGAAGTAAAAAGACTATTTACTTTTATATTAAAATAAAAGTAAATAGTCTTTTTCTATCTTTCTTGTTCTTCATCTCTCTTTTTATCTGCTTCTAACATTTTATTTAATTTATCTAATGTTATTTGCTTATAATTTTCAACTCTATATGTTGCTGGTAATTCATTCCAAAACTCTTCTATCATTTCTCTTCTTTTTGCATTTATATCTTTTATTTCAGTTCCTTCTGATAAAATTTTTATTTTTTTATACAATGTTAATTCAATTAAAACGTTTAAATAATGTAAGTTTTCGTCCAATATTTTCACTTCCTATTCTTCTTCCTTTTCTTCCATAGGAATTGTTTCTATACTAACTACTTTTCCTTCATTAGTTCTCATTAAAGTTACACCTTGAGTAGAACGTCCCAATACACTTATATCTGAAACTTTAAGTCTAATTATTGTTCCTGTATCAGTAATCAACATTACGTCTTCGTCATCTGTAGTAATTCTTATTCCAACTAAATTTCCTGTTTTAGGTGTTACTTTATATGTTATTACACCTTTTCCTCCTCTTGTTTGAACTCTATATTCATCAAGCTCTGTTCTTTTTCCGAATCCGTTCTCTGTTATTGCCAAAAGAGTTGCCTTACTTCCCTGAATTATTGATTCCATCCCTATAACATAATCTTCGTCATCTAATCTAATACCAATAACTCCTTGTGATACTCTTCCCATAGGTCTTACGTCTTTTTCATCAAATGTTATACACATTCCTTTATGTGTTACAAGTACTACATTGTCTTCACCATCAGTAAGTCTTACATCTATAAGTTCATCCTCATCTTTTAAAGTTATTCCTATTAATCCACTTTTTCTTACAGACATGTATTCATTAAGCGATGTCTTTTTAATTATTCCATTTTTTGTAGCCATTAATAGATATTTGCCTTCTGCAAAAGTTGCAATAGGTATAACTGCAGATATCTTTTCTCCTCCATCTAGCATTAAAAGATTTACTATTGCAGTACCTTTAGCAGTTCTTCCTGCTTCTGGTATTTCATATCCTCTTAATCTATATACTTTTCCTTTGTTGCTAAAGAATAGTATTGTATCATGTGTAGAACATGTAAATATTTCTTTTACAAAGTCCTCTTCTCTAGTAGCAATTCCCGTTATTCCTTTTCCTCCTCTTTTTTGGCTTTTATATGTATCTATTGGCATTCTCTTTACATAACCAAAATGAGTTAGTGCAACAACACATTGTTCTTCTTTTATTAAATCTTCTACGTCGAACTCTCCTTCAGCTGCAACTATTTTTGTCTTTCTCTCGTCTCCGTATTTATCTTTTATTTCTAATAGTTCTTCTTTTATAATGTCATATACAAGCTTATCACTTGCAAGTATTGCTCTTAAATGCTCAATTAATTTCATTAATTCTGCATATTCTTCTTCTATTTTTTCACGTTGTAATCCTGATAAAGTTTTTAATCTCATATCTAGAATAGCTTGTGCTTGTATGTCTGAAAGTCCAAATCTTTCCATTAATCTTTCTTTTGCATCATCATAAGAATTTCTGATTATTTCAATTACCTCATCTATATTATCTAATGCAATTTTTAATCCCTCTAATATATGAGCTCTTGCTAATGCTTTATCTAAATCAAATTGTGTCCTACGAAGAATTACTGCTTTTCTGTGGTCTATATAATACTCTAAGCATTGTCTCAAAGTTAATATCTTTGGTTCTCCATTAACCAATGCTAACATTATAACTCCAAAAGTATCTTGCATTTGTGTATATTTAAATAATTGATTTAATATTACTTGAGCATTTACGTCTCTTTTTAGTTCTACGACTATTCTTACCTTTTCTTCTCTATCTGATTCATCTCTTACTTCTGAAATTCCTTCTATCCTTTTTTCTTTTACTAAGTTTGCAATATTTTCGATTAATTTTGCTTTATTTACTTGGTATGGTAAAGATCTAACAATGATTCTTTGTTTGTTTCCACTCATTTCTTCTATTTCTGCCTCTGCTCTCATTGTTATCTTACCTTTACCTGTTGTATATGCTTCTTTTATTCCATCTCTTCCCAAAATTAATCCTTCTGTAGGGAAATCTGGTCCTTTTATAATGCTCATTAATTGTTCATCTGTAACATTATCATCATCAATTATCTTAACTATTCCATTTATAACTTCTGTCAAATTATGTGGTGGAATATTTGTTGCCATACCTACGGCAATTCCTGAAGAACCATTTATTAAAAGTGTAGGTATTTTAGCTGGTAAAACTGTTGGTTCTTGTAATCTATCATCATAGTTAGGCATAAAATCAACTGTATTCTTTTCTATGTCTGTAAGCATTGTCTCTGCTATCTTTGACATTCTTGCTTCTGTATACCTCATAGCTGCTGGCGCATCTCCATCAACAGAACCAAAGTTTCCATGTCCATCAATTAGTGGATATCTCATAGAGAAATCTTGTGCCATTCTTACCATTGCATCATAAACTGATGAATCTCCATGTGGATGATATCTTCCTAAAACTGAACCTACTGTATTGGCACTTTTTCTGTAAGGTTTGTCAGAAGTTATTCCATCTTCATACATAGCATATAGAATTCTTCTATGTACTGGTTTTAAACCATCTCTTACATCTGGAAGTGCACGAGAAACAATAACACTCATAGCATAATCAATATATGATGTTTTCATTTCTGTTTCAATATTTCTTTCGATAATTTTTCCTTCATTTTCTTCCATTTTATTTATTCCGTCCTTTCAAAAATGTTACAATAACTACTCTTGTATTATACTATAAATACAGCAAAATTTGCAAGTAAAAAAGGCTAATTCTTTTTGAAAAAATAGCCTTTTTTCCAAAAAAACTTTTTAATATTTTTTTACTGTTTCTTATTCCTAATTTTAATGTTTTAATATTAAAAATTTTTTAATATTTAAATTTATTTTATTAGTCTTTGTTTAATAATTTTTATATTTATGTTAATAAATTGGCCAACTCTCTCTGTTCATCTGTTAAATTAAAATCATGATTATTATTTTTTATTAAAGTATGTAAATTTTCTATAATACGTGCTTTTTTTATTGTATTTTCCAAAGGCATTAATTCTTCTAATTTTTCTTGTATTTTTTCATATTCTCTCTGCATTCCATCAAAATCTCGTTTATTAAAATATTCTTTCCAGTCATTTTCATATCTTTCTAAATTTTCCACTCCACTTATTTGGTTTGTGAATTCATTTTCTATTCTGTTGCTCACACTATTTAATATTGCATCTTTACCACTACTAATTATATTTGCTATATTGCCACTTATTAACCCTGACGATTCTGTCTTGTCTAATACTTTATCCAATACGTTTGAAATTCCATCTATTATTCCTCCATTTTTTACAGCGTCTCTCGCTTGAGAAATACTATCAAAGTCTCCAGTAAATATTCCCATAACACTTTTTCCCAGATTTATTGCATTATCTATCGCTGTATCTATTCCCTCTTTAAATCCTCCTTGGAAAAAAGCATCTTTTATTTCTACTATACCATCTTCTATAAAATCTGGAAGAACCATTCGAAGTCCTATGTCTAAAGCAGAATTAACCGTTTTACCTATATTAGATTGTAAAAAATTATTCTGTTCTTGTACAATATTTTCTTCATTTAAATTATTTTTTAAATCAATATTTTTTTCTAATTCCATAACTTTTCTCCTTTTTATTTTTTTATATTGTTTATTTTTTTATATTGTTTATTTTTTTATATTGTTTATTTTATTATTAATATTTATATATTCTTTCTTTAGTTTTTTATCTAACAAACTATATTTATTATTTTTATTAATCAATTTATTATATATTTTTCTATAATTTAATTTTCCTATTACCTCAAATTCGCTAAATATATTTTTTAATAAGTTAAAACTAATTGATTCAGAATTATATTTATTAAACATTATTTTTATATTATTAATTTTAATATTTAATTTATTTATAAATATATCTAGTAATTTTATCGATTGGTTTATTTCTAGTAAATTAGTATCAGAAATAAATAAACAAAAATCGCATATCTCTGTTATATTCTTTAAATTATTTGATTTTTCATTATAATTAGTATCAATTATTATAATTTCATAAATATCTTTTAAAAAATTAATATTTTCAATTATTTTATTTAAAAACATATTTTCAATATTTTCTTTTGTTTTTTCTTTTTTTAAAATTAATAAATCTATTTTTTTATTAATTTTAATTATATTAAAACATTCAAAAATGTTATCAAAATTATTTTTTAAATATTCATTATTTTCTTTACACTTTTTTTCTATATTTATATTTCTTGATATATTCCTAAGACCTAAAATTGTGTTAATAGAATTATTAAAAAAGTCTGAATTAATAATTAAAATCTTATCATTTTTATAAATATTTATTTTAGCTAAATTTATGGATATAATTGTTTTTCCAACTCCTGGTGGCCCTGTTATGCAAATGCTTTTATTCTTTATTTTATTTTTCAATGATTTTTTTGAATTAAATTTAATTTTTTTTGAACTCAATTGTTTTATTAAATAATTATTTATTATATTTTTTGCTATTCTTTTTATTAATACTATGTTTGTGTTATTTCTTTCTCCTTTAATTTTTTTACTTTCTTTTTTATTCTCTTTATTTTTTTCTTCTTTTTTTATATTAATTATTTTATTATTTTCATGATCATTACTTATTATTTCTATTATTTTTTGCATATTAACTTTATCGTCTTTGTCTAAATAAATAATTTTATATATATTTTTATAATTTAAATATTTTTCTATTTCTTTTTCATTATTTTCTATAATAATTATTATTTTAATATATTTATTAATTATATAAATTTGTTTTATTAAATCTTCTATTTTTGTCTCACCTTGTAATACACTATTTATTATTATATAATCAACTTCATTTTCTTTCTCCAAACTCTCGACTATTCCTTCTTTATATTGGATATCATTTAAAATAACATTTAAATTTTTTTCTTTTTTTAATTCATTATTTATAAATTCATTTCCGATAGCAGTTATTATTTTCTTCATATTTATTCCTTTTTATTTTTAATTAAAATTAATTTTATTTTCTATAATTTCTTTTTCAAAATCTGCTGCATATATTTTATTTAATATATGTTCATCTCCTATAAATGTTAGGCATTCTCCCCTTTTTAAAGACTTTATTTCTATTTTTTCTTTTTCTGATAAATTAGTAAATTTTTCTAATATTTTTATATTCTCTTCTTCTAAAGAAAAAAATGTTTTTATGCTAGAATTATTTAAAATACTTTTTCCATATACTCCATCTTCTAAACTAAAAATATCTGATATGTCCTGAGTAACCGCAACTCCACTTCCTCCATATTTTCTAATAGTTTTAAATATTTTATATATGAAACTAGCAACATCTTTGTTAGAAGTAACACCTATTAATCTCCATATTTCATCTAAATATATTGCTTTTTTTATTTTTCTGTCCTTCTTTATTTTGTCCCAAAATAGTTCTGTAAATAAATACATTCCGTATTTTAAATTTTCTTCTCCTAATTCATATACGTCTGCAACAATTAATTTATTATTTAATTCTACATTTGTATAATTATTAAAAAATTTTAAAGAACCTCTTATAAAAGGAATTAATTTTGTTTTAAATATTTTTGTTCTTTCATCTTTGTCTAATATATTATAAAAGTCTTGTAAAATTGGCATATCTGTACTTTCTTTAAAAATAATATTATTTATTCCTTTTTCTAAATTATTTTCTTTGTATAAACTTTTATCATCGAAAGTAATATATTTTGTAGCATATAATTCTATTAATTTTTCTTCCAAAATTGCTTTTTCTTCTTCATTTATTTTTCCAAATATAAGATTAAAAAAACCTATTAACTTACTAATTTTATTTGCTAAATATCCTTGTTCATTATCTTCTATACTTTCTTTTCTTATATCAAATACATTTATATATGTGTCTGAACCAGGTCCTATTTTTAAAAGTGTTCCATTTAAATTTTCACATAAATTATTATATTCTCTTTCTGGATCTATTATATATTGTTCTATTCCTAGTATTCTATATCTTAAAATTAACAATTTTGTATAAAAAGATTTTCCAGCACCTGAAGTTCCAAAAATGCACATATTTGCATTTTTATATTTTTGAGTGTTATATCTATCAACAAATATTAAAGAATTATTATATATATTTATTCCAATAAATATTCCTGTATCATCAAAAATAGCTGAGGATATAAATGGGTATGTACATACAATTCCACTGGTTAATACGTTTCGTTTTGCCACTTCCTTTAATAATTTATTATTCTCCATCAAAGGTAAACAAGCCCTGTATGTTTGTTCTTGTCTAAAATATGCTCTTCTTGCGTGCAATCCTTTACTTTCTATTATCCCTTCTATTTTATTTAAAATATTTTCTATTTCATTTAAATCTTGAGAATATATACATACATAAATATATAAATAATATAAATCTTCATTATTTATTTGTAATTCTTTTCTAATATATTTTGCATCATTATATGTAAAAGCTGCTATATCTATATCCTGTCTATTCTGATTGCTACTTTTTAAATCAGCACCTACATTTCCTATATGGTATGTAAGTTCTCTTATCGCTTTATAATTATCTTGTTTTTCATAAAAAATTGAGATATTTATATTCATATTTGTATCTATTAAAGTTTTTAAAAGTAATTCATTTTGCTCTCTAAAATAATTTACTATTAATATTGATGAAAAATAGTTATTATCTATTTGAATATATTTTGGATTAGATAAATCAATATATGATGGCGCTAAAAAATCTTCATCTAAAAATGTACCTTCTAAAAATTTTAATTTTTCTTTATTGTTTTTTTTATTTTTTATTTTTAATTTAAAAATATTTTCCATTATATTTTTCCTTTCTAAAATTTTTAAAAATATTTTAATTTAAAATATCCTTTATTATTATTTCAATTAATTATTTTTTATTATTATTTACTTATTATTAGTATAAATTCTTGTATTAAAAAAAGAAAATAATATATTCTTTATTTGTCTTTTATCGTTTATATCTATAGCAAGATTTCCGCATCTTGATAATCCATCTTTTATTTTAAAATATTTATTATTTAAATTTTCTATTGAGTTAGCTTCAATATCTATAATTTCGTTATTTTTATTAATATATTCTAAAATTATATAATAATTTTTTGATGATGATTTTTTATTATTATTTAATTCTTTTATTTTTTCTATATATTTTTTTGATATTTCTTGAATATTTTTTTCTTCCTGAATTAAATTATTATTTATTTGAGAAAAATGATTGGATAAATCTACTTTATTGCTTTGTATTAATATTTGAAAATTAAAGTCACATGTCTTTAAAAAAATTTTATATGAATTTAAAATGGCTTCTTTTTCTAAATCTGATTTTAAGTTAAAATTAATAGGATTTATTTTAATTATTTTTAAATATCTATTATCTTTTGTTTTGATTATTCCGTTTTCTAATATTCTTTCTATTTTTAACCATTCCTGGCTAGAATTAATATTATTTTTTTTATTTATTTTTATTATATATTCCTCCTCCCATAAGTAATTAATAGAAATAAATAATTAAATATATTTCTATTAATATTTTTATTTAATTAAATTAATTATTTTTTGAATATTTAAAGATTAAAATTATTTTGATATTAATTCCAAAAAAACTACTAAATAATATAAAATAATATGATTAAAATTAATTGAAATTTCATTCTCTTTTTTATACCATATTTTTATTAACTTTTCAAGAAAAACCGTACTCTAATTTTCGACATTTTTTGTACATTGTTTTGTTATTGTTTTATTATCAATAACTTTTTTATCTCCAAATATATAAATAGGTAAATAATTAATATTTAATCTATTAATTATTTACCTATTTATTTTTACAAATTGTTATATATCTAAGTTTTTTACATATTTTGCATTATCTTCAATGAACTTTCTTCTAGGAGTTATATCATCTCCCATTAGTATAGTAAATATTTCATCTGCTTTTATAGCATCCTCTAATTTTACTTTTATTAATATTCTTTTTTCTGGGTTCATTGTCGTTTCCCATAATTGTTCTGGATTCATTTCACCTAAACCTTTATATCTTTGTATATTTACTCCATCTCTTCCCATTTCATTTAAATGTTTTGTCATTTCTTCATCAGTATAACAATAAATATCTTCTTTTCCTTTTTTAGATAATTTATATAATGGCGGTTGAGCTAAATATACATTTCCATTTTCAATTAATGGTCTCATATATCTAAAGAAAAATGTTAATAATAATGTTCTAATATGTGCACCATCTACATCGGCATCTGCCATTATAATTACTTTCCCATACCTTATTTTAGATATATCAAAATCTGCACCAATTCCAGCACCCACAGCTAAAATTACTGGTTGCAACTTATCATTATTATATATTTTATCTGCTCTTGATTTTTCAACATTAAGCATTTTTCCCCATAGTGGTAGAATTGCTTGAAATCTTCTATCTCTTCCTTGTTTTGCACTTCCTCCAGCAGAGTCTCCCTCAACTATATATACTTCACATTCAGATGCTACCTTGCTACTACAATCTGCTAATTTTCCAGGTAATGTTGAAGTTTCCAAAGCACTTTTTCTTCTTACTAATTCTCTTGCTTTTCTTGCAGCTTCTCTAGCACGAGAAGCACTAATACATTTTTCAAGTATTGATTTAGCAACTGCTGGGTTTTCCTCCAAGAAATTAGATAAAGCTTCATTTACAGCACTACTTACTATTCCAGTTACATTACTATTTCCAAGTTTCATTTTTGTTTGTCCTTCAAATTGAGGTTCTTTAACTTTAACAGAAACTATAGCGGTAATACCTTCTCTTATATCTTCACCTTGTAAATTTCCATCTTTTTCTTTTAGTAAATTATGAGATTTTGCATAATCATTAAATGATTTTGTAAGAGCTCTTTTAAATCCTTCTAAATGAGTACCACCTTCAACAGTATTTATATTATTAACAAATGTAAGTATATTTTCTGAATATGAAGTTGTATATTGAATTGCAATTTCTATTGGAACTTCACCATTTTTTTCTATATATATAGGATCTTTATGTAATTTTTCTTTATTTTTATTTAAATATTCAACAAATGATTTTAAGCCACCTTCAAAATGGAACTCTGCTTTTTTACTTGGTTCTACTCTTACATCTTCAATATTTATTTTTAAACCTTTAGTTAAAAAAGCTATTTCTCTAAATCTTTCTTCTAAGGTTTCATAATCATATTCAAGTGTTTCAAATATAGTAGAATCTGCTAAAAATCTAACTTTTGTTCCTGTCTTTTTAGAATCTCCTATTCTAGTTAAAGGTTCAACAGTTTTCCCTCTGTTAAATTTCATTTGGAATATTCCACCATCTCTTTGAATAGTAACTTCTGTCCATTCTGATAATGCATTAACTACAGAAGCACCAACACCGTGTAATCCTCCTGAAACTTTATATCCACTATCTCCACCAAATTTTCCACCTGCGTGTAACTTTGTATAAACAGTTTCTGCTGCTGATATTTTTGTTTTAGGATGTATATCTACTGGAATTCCTCTTCCATTATCTTCTACACAAATTATATTGCCTTCTTCTATTTTTATATTTATTTCTGTACAGTATCCTGCTAATGCCTCATCAACACAGTTATCTACAATTTCATAAACTAAATGATGAAGTCCTCTTATTGATACACTTCCTATATACATACCTGGTCTTTTTCTAACAGCTTCCAATCCTTCTAATACTTGAATTTGCTCTGCCCCATATTCGTGCTCATATTTTTCCATTACTTTTCCTCCTAATTGTCTTTCTAGATATGTTTTCTATTTACTAGCTCTTTTAGCAATAGTACTTGATGAAATATTAGTAATATACCCAAAAATCTTATCATTTTTTTCTAAAATTATCAAAGATTTTTTATTTCCTTCTGATACATCTATTATATTATCACTAATTTTTAAATTTTGTAATACTTCTTCTAAATTTTTCTTTTTTTCTAATGATTCTATATCTAAAATTGATATAATCTTTTCTGAATTAATTACAATATCTTTTCCTATATGAACATACATTATAATAAAACTTCTCCTTTTTTTATATTATATAAATTATATTCTAAATTAGGTAAATCTATTTTTTCTGTTCCTGTTAAAATAACTTGTGTATCTTTTATATTATTTAAAAAATTTTTTCTTCTTTCTTCATCCAATTCAGACATAAAATCATCTAATAGTAATATTGGATATTCTCCTATTTCTTCATAAACTACATTAAGTTCCGAAAGTTTTAAAGATAAAATTACTGTTCTATTTTGCCCTTGTGAACCATAAACATTTACCTCTTTACCATTAATATATATCATAAAATCATCTCTATGTACACCCTTTGTTGTAAAACCTTTTATTATATCTAATTTTCTTCTTTCTTTTAATATTTTTAAATAAGTGTCCTTTTTTTCACAATTTGATATATACTCAATTTTTAATTCTTCTTTATTTTCAGTAATTCCATTATGAATTTGATTAATTCTTTTTGAAATTTTCTCTATAAACTCATTTCTATAATTAAATATTTTTTCTCCATAATCTGCTAATTTTTCATCCCATATTTCTAGCATTTCTTCTGGTTTGTTTTCTTCTTTTATTTGTCTTAAATAATTATTTCTTTGTTCAATTGTTTTTAAATACATATTTAAGTTATACACATAACTCGGTCTTAATTGACCTATCATCATATCTAAAAACCTTCTCCTATTTGCAGGTCCCTCTTTTAAAATATTTATATCATCTGGTGTAAATATAACAATATTTATATTACCTAAGAGTTCACTAAGCTTTTTTATCTTTATACCATTTAAATATATTTGCTTCTTATCTCCTATTTCTATTTTAATTTTTCCGTTTCTATCCTTTTTTTGATAAAATATTTCAACTATTGAGTTTTTTTCATTAAACTTTATCATTTCTTTTTCTTTTGAAGTTCTAAAGGATTTTCCAAAACTACATAAAAATATAGATTCTAGGATATTAGTTTTACCCTGTGCATTATTTCCATATATAATGTTTATATTTTTATTTAAATTTAAATCTAATTGTTTATAATTTCTAAAATTAGTTAATTTTATTTTTTCTATGTACATTTTTATGTCCTTCTTATAGCTTATTTATTTAATAATTTCATTTATTATATATAGAGTATTAGTATATATGTAAATAATACATATTACTATAAAAATTAATAATGTTATTAAAATAAAAATTTTGTTATATATTTTCTATGTTTTTTCTCTTGTTATCCACACTTTAATACTCGTTTGTGGATAACTAATATTTTTTCATTCTTTTTTTGTATTTATTCTTTCATTCTTATTGGAAGTACCATGTAAATATAATCTCCACCTTCTTCAACAGGTCTTATTATACATGGTGATATGCTTGTACCAAAATCAATAAATACTTCTTGGTCATCTATATTTCTTAATGCATCTAGAAAATATTTAGGATTAAATCCTGCTTCTAAATTCTTTCCTTCTGTTGTAACATACATTTCTTCTTTTGCATCACCCGTTTGATTAGTACAAGAAATTGTTACTTTTCCAATATCTACATTCACTTTTACAGGATATTTTTTTTCTTTTTCTATACTAGATGATGAAATAAGGCTAATTCTTTCAAAACAGTTTTGTATTGTATTTTTATCCACACGTATTCTTGTTTCCCAATTTTCTGGAATCACACTTGAATAATTTAAAAATTCCCCATCTAATAATCTAGTAACTATTTTACAATTTTCCATTTCAAATAATGCCTGATTTTTAGCAACTCCTATTTTTATAGTATCATAAGAATCTATCATTATTTTATTTATTTCATTTAGAGTTCTTCCTGGTATTACTGCTGAAAAATCATTTATCTTGTTTTGTAAAAATTTACTCTTCCAAGCCAATCTAAAACCATCAACTGCAACCACATTTAATTTATTATTTTTTATTTCAAATAAACAACCTGTAAATATTGGTCTATTTTCTTCAGTACTTACTGCAAATATTGTTTTTCTAATCATATCTTTTAATGAATTTTGTTCCATTTCAATAGAATTTTCTATATTAATTTGTGGAAGTTCTGGAAATTCATCTGGATTCATTGTTGCTAACTTATATAAAGAACCTTCACATTCTATAACTAATAAATTTTTTTCATCTAAAGTAATTTTTATTTCAGAATCTGGTAATCTTCTAATAATTTCACTAAACATTATTGCATTAACTACTGTTGCACCTTGATCTTTTACTTCACAATTAATTACATATTCTATACCAATTTCTAAATCATATGTTGTAAATTTAACTTCATTATCATTTGTTTGAATTAATATTCCTTCTAGTATAGGCATTGTTGTCTTTGTAGCTACCGCTTTTGTTACGGAATTAAGTGCTTTAAGGATATTATCCTTTTCACAAATAAGTTTCATTTTGCTTCTCTCCTTTATAATATAATATAAATATTTTTAGTAGTAGTAGTAGTAGGTTATGTGGATAATGTGGAAAACTATGTGGAAAGCTTATCTCCCTAATGAATTTTATGTTGATAATTTAGTGGATAATTAAAAAAGTTATCTACAAAAATTTTTCTACGATGTGTAAAACTAAAGTATCAACATGTTATTAACATACTTTTCACATTATTATGTGGATAGTCTTTCTGGCTGTTCCGTAAGTAAAGATTGATTGTATTTGTATCAAACATTTATTTATCAAACGTATTTTTTATAAATTGCATTCAATCTATCTATTTGCAATTACTTGTCATTAAGCAATATGTTTTTCACACTTTCCACAATTCTTTTTGTACTTACATTGTTTTGTATTTCTTTTTCTATTTTTGTACATGCGTGTATTACAGTTGTGTGATCTCTTTTACCAAATCCGTCTCCTATCTTAGTTAGAGGTAATTGTGCAACATTTCTACATAAATACATTGCTATTTGCCTTGGGAAAGTTACATCATTTGATCTTTTTACACCCTTTAATTCTTCTACTGTCACATTAAAATATTTTGACACGGTTTCTTGTATTAACTCTAAAGATAATACTTTATCTTTTTTAGTAATTACATCATTAATTGATTTTTCAGCCATTTCCATAGTTATTGGACAATTTGTTAATGATGCATTAGCAATTAGTTTATTTAGAATTCCTTCTAGTTCTCTTATGTTTGAATCTATTTTTGTTGCTATATCACTTAGAATTTCGTCATCAATTATTATATTATCTAATTGCGCCTTTTTTCTAAGTATTGCTAAACGAGTTTCATAATCTGGATTTGAAATATCTGCAATTAATCCCCACTCAAATCTAGATTTTAATCTATCTTCTATTAAATTTATATCTTTTGGAGGTTTATCACTTGAAATTATTATTTGTTTTCTATTCTCATGTAATGTGTTGAAAGTGTGGAAAAACTCCTCTTGAATTCTTTCTTTTCCTGCTATAAATTGAATATCATCTATTAAAAGTACATCTATATTTCTATATTTATTTCTAAACATTTCGCCTTTACCATCTTTTATAGCGTTAATTAATTGGTTAGTAAAAGTTTCAGAAGTAACATATAAAATTTTTGCACTTCTATTATTTAATAATATTTCATTTGCTATAGCTTGCATTAAATGTGTTTTTCCAAGTCCAACACCACCATAAATAAAAAGTGGATTGTAAGCTGTTGCTGGTGCTTCTGCTACTGCTAGTGCTGCAGCATGTGCAAATCTATTATTATTTCCAACAACAAAGCTTTCAAAAGTATATTTTGGATTTAATGTAGAATTTGGATAATTATTAACTGTATTTGATAATTGTTTAGCAACTTGTAACTCTTCTTCTGAGACATCATCTTTTAGAATTACAGTTATTTCACAATTTCTATTAGTTATATAATTAAATGTATTTTTAAATAAATCATGATATCTTGAAAGTATGGATTCTTTTTGAAATGCGTTATTTGCTATTAAGACTATGTTGTTATTTTCAGCACTTTCAATATCTAAATCTCTTATCCAAGTTTCATAGGCAATCTTTGTAACTTCGTTTTTTAAAAGTTCTTTTGCTTTTGTTAAAAGTTCATTTAATTCTTCTCTTTGCATTGATTTTCAGTCCTTCCAAAATATTATGAGTAAATTTATATATAAAGTGTATAAAAGTTATACACATAATTATCCACAATATTGTTATATAATATCAAATAAATTATAAAATAGTCAATATAAAAAAATATTTATTTAAAAAATGTGGTTTTTGTATTTAAAAAATGTGGTTTTTGTATTGACTTGCTGGGAATTTTAGGATATAATAATAAAGCTTATTATTAGTAAAATAAATCCGAAGACGGTTATATATATTCAAATAGGAGGTGCAAAATGAAAAGAACATATCAACCAAAAAAAAGACAAGAACAAAAAGAACATGGATTCATGAAAAGAATGAAAACTAAATCAGGAAGAAATGTATTAAAAGCAAGACGTGCAAAAGGAAGAAAAAAACTAAGTGCGTAAAATATTAGGTCACTTAAAAGTGATCTTTTTTGAAATATGAGTGATTTTAATGAGAAAAATAATAACCTTGAAAAAAAATTATGAATTTAAAAATGTATTGTCAAAAGGAAAATTTTATATTGGAAGACAAATATATATATATATATTAAAAAACAATAAGAATGTTAATGAAATTGGTATAGCCGTAAGCATTAAGAAGTGTGGGGCTGTGCAAAGAAATAAAATAAAGAGATTAATTAGAGAAAATTATAGACTTATCAAAAAAGATTTAAAACAAGGATATGACATTGTTTTTTTATGGAATAAAAAAGAAAGGGCAGATGAAGCTAATTATTATATTATAAAAAATGATATGATAAATTTATTGAAAAAATCTAAATTGTTAGATTATTGTTAGATTAAGTTTCATTAATAAAATATTATGAAAAAGATATTACTTTTCTTATTAAAGTTATATAAAAAATTTATTTCGCCAATTTTCAAAGCAATTGGTATAGAATGTAAATATTATCCTACTTGTTCTGATTACATGAAACAAGCTATTGAAAAATATGGTGCTTTAAAAGGAACTTTTTTGGGAATAAAAAGGCTTTTTAGATGTAATCCATTTTCAAAAGGTGGATATGATCCATTAAGATAATTTGGAGGAAATATGGGCGCAATTTCAAAATTATTTGGATATTTATTAAATGCTTTATATTCAGTATTTAATAATTATGGTATTGCTATAATTGTATTTTCAATAATATTAAGAATTATATTGATACCAATTACCATAAAACAACAAAAATCATTAAAAAAATCAGCAAAACTTCAAGAAGAAATGAAGGAAATACAGAGAAAGTATAAAAATAATCCAGAAAAGCTTAATCAAGAAACTATTGATTTATATAAAAGAGAGAAATTAAGTCCTTTTGCTGGATGTTTCAGTTCTATAATACAAATAATAATAATTCTTTCAGTATTTTGGCTTGTAAGTCAACCTTTGACATATATGAAAAGGATTGATACAAATATAATCAACAATTATAAAACTCAATTACAAGAGAATGGAGAACAATCAACTTATACAGAAATAGCAATAATTAATAAATTTGGATCACAAGATGCAAGAATAAATTTAAATATGGATTTTCTTGGTTTAGATTTAAGCAAAGTGCCAAGTAGCAATTTAAATGATTGGACTGTATATATTATTCCTATTTTATATGTTATTTCATCTGTATTATCAATTAAAATAAATAATAACATGACTAAAAAGAAGAAAGATGAAAGAAAAGCTATTACAGATGGAACAAATGCAGAGATTCAAAGCGAGCCAAATGAAATGGAAGCTATGGAAGCTATGAATAAAAATATGATGTATATGTTGCCACTAATGTCTGTATTTATTGCATTTATAGCACCTTTAGGACTAGCTTTATATTGGTTTATAAGCAATATTTTAATAATTACAGAAAAATTAATTATAGATGCGGTTATAAAACATAAGGAGGAAAAGCAAAATGTCTAAATCTATTATAGCAGAAGGAAAAACAACAACAGAGGCAATTTCTAATGGATTAAAAATGTTGAATACTTCAAAAGAAAATGTTAATATAAAAGTTCTAGAAGAACATGATAAAAGAAGTTTCTTTAGTATATTGTCACCAAGAGTAGTAAAAATAGAGATGTCTCTAAAAGAAAATGTAGATGAAAATAGAAAGCATGTAGAAAAAGAAGTTAAAATAAGTGAAAGTGAATTAAATTTATCAAAAGAAAAAATAGATAAATTTTTAGATGAATTTGTTAAGAACTTTGAAGATTTAAAATATGATACTAGTATAGATGTAATAAATGGTTTTTTAAAAGTAAATATAAATGGGAAGGATTCAAAAATATTAATAGGATATAGAGGAGAAGTATTAAATGCTTTTCAGTTAATATTAAATTCTGTTTCAAATAGAGCATCAAAGGAAAAAACTAGAATTATATTAAATATTAGTGATTATAGGGAAAAAAGAGAAAAGTCATTGGAAGAATTAGCAGATAAAATTTCAAAAACTGTTATAAGGACAGGAAAGGCGATTACATTAGAACCAATGATGGCTTATGAAAGAAAGATTATACATAATAGATTACAATCTAGTAACAAAGTAAAAACTTATAGTATAGGTGAAGAACCATACAGAAAAGTTGTAATTTCAAAAAAATAATATAAAATCCGAAGTCAAAGTGAAGATTTTAGTTACATATAGATAGATAATATTAAAATTTATTTATATATGCTATAAATTTGCTTTGGCTTTTATTTATATAAAATACAGCTAAAAAATATATCATATAATAAAGAGAGTTTTTTAATTAGAAAGGAGAGAAAAATGAGTAATACTATAGCAGCAATAGCTACAGCAACAGGTGCAGGAGGAATTGGAATTATACGTATGAGTGGTGACAAATGTTTTGAGGTATTAAAGAAAATATTTGTACCAAAAAATAAAAATGTAGATTTGGATAAAGTAGAAGGATATACAATAAAATATGGATATATAATAGACACAAGCACAAAAGAGAAAATAGACGAAGTATTAGTATCTTTTTTTAGATCTCCTAAAAGCTATACAACAGAAAATATGTGCGAAATAAATTCGCATGGGGGGGTTATTATTGAGAAGAAAATATTAGAACAGTGTCTAAATAATGGTGCGGATTTAGCAGAACCTGGAGAATTTACAAAAAGAGCATTTTTAAATGGAAGAATTGACTTGTCTCAAGCAGAATCAGTTATAGATATTATAAACGCTAAAACAGATAGAGAAGCAGAAGCTTCATTTGAACAGTTACAAGGAAGTCTATCAAAAGAAATAGAAAAGATAAGAGCTAATTTATTAGAAATTATATCAGATATAGAAGCTTCTATTGATTATCCAGAATATGATATAGAAGAAACTACAGAAGAGAAAACTATAAAGCTTTTAAAAAAAGAGAAGGAAAAATTAGAATTATTAGAAAAAAGCTTTGAAAGTGGTAGGTTATTAAAAGAAGGTATAAAAACTATTATAATAGGAAAGCCAAACGCAGGAAAATCTTCTTTATTAAATGTGATATTAAGGGAGGAAAGAGCAATTGTAAGTGATTATGCTGGAACAACAAGAGACACAATAGAAGAATTTATTAATATAAACGGAATACCATTAAAAGTAGTTGATACGGCAGGAATAAGAGATACAGAGGACTTTGTAGAAAAAATAGGAGTACAAAAAGCTATAAAACTTGCACAAGATGCAGATTTAATAATTGCAATTTTTGATAGTACTAAAAAGTTAGAAGAAGAAGATTTTAAAGTGCTTAAATTAATAGAAAACAGAAAAAGTATAATATTATTAAATAAATGCGATTTAAGCCAAAAAAATATGGAAACAATAAATTATATATCTAATTTAAATAAAACGGTTATAAAAGCTTCTATGAGAACAGAAGATGGTATTAAAGAATTATATGAAGAAATTTCAAATTTATTTAATAAAAAAGAAATAGAAGTAAACGACGGAATTATAATTACAAATATCAGACACAAAAATTTAATATGTAAAGCTAAAAATAACACTATAAAAGCAATAGAGAGTATACAAGATAAAATGCCAATAGATATTACAGCAGTATGTATTAAAGAAATATTAGAAGATTTAGGAGAGATTACTGGAAACAATGTTTCAGAAGATATAATAAATAAAATTTTTTCGAAGTTTTGTTTAGGAAAATAGAATAAAAAAGTCTTTTTGACAAAACAGGAACTATATTACGAGAAAAAATGATATAAGTACATGTTTACTATATAGTAAAATGAACACTTGCAGAAAAAGTGACAAATTTCGACAAAAGCATCACACTGTCAATAAGACAATAAAACAAACAAATAAATATAATAGTGATTATATAAAGAAAAAATAATATTATTAGAAATAAAAAGTAAAATATTATTGTTTGTTTTTAATATATTGAGTTTCATATTATTAAAATTTATAAAGAATAGGAGTAAAAAATGGAGTATAATGCTGGAAAATATGATATAGCTGTAATTGGGGCGGGTCATGCAGGATGTGAAGCAGGACTTGCAGCAGCACGTTTAGGGTTAAAAACTTTAGTGTTCTCTATAAGCCTTGAGGCTGTAGCAAATATGCCATGTAATCCACATATTGGAGGAAGTTCAAAAGGGCATTTAGTTAAAGAATTAGATGCTCTAGGTGGAGAGATGGGAAAAAATATAGACAAAACTTATACACAAATAAGAATGTTAAATACTTCAAAAGGACCTGCGGTTTATTCATTAAGAGCACAAGCAGATAGAAAGAAATATCAGGCAGAAATGAAGCATACGTTAGAAAAGCAGAGCAACTTGTATTTAAAGCAAGCAGAAATAGTTGATATTGGAGTAGAAGATAATAAAGTTAGTTATGTAAAAACAAACATAGGGGCTATCTATTATGTAGATAGTGTGATTTTAGCAACGGGAACATATCTAAAAGGAAAAATATTTATAGGGGAGACTTCTTTTGAAAGCGGACCAGATGGAGTATTTCCTGCAAACAAACTATCTAATGTATTGAAGAATTTAGGAATAAACTTGATAAGATTTAAAACAGGAACACCAGCAAGAATAAATAAAAATAGCATAGATTTCTCAAAGATGGAAATACAAGAAGGAGACAGTAATCCTCAAGCATTTTCTTTTGAAGACAAAATAAAAGATGAAGAAGAACAATTACCATGTTATTTAACGTATACGAATCAAAAAACACATGATATTATAAGAGCAAATTTGCATAGATCACCTTTATATGCTGGTGCAATAGAAGGAACGGGGCCAAGATATTGTCCTTCCATAGAAGACAAAGTGGTTAGATTTGCTGATAAAGAAAGGCACCAAATATTTGTAGAAGCAATAGGAAGAGATACTGATGAAATGTATATACAAGGTATGAGTTCTTCACTTCCAGAGGATGTTCAAATAGCAATGTATAGAACTATTCCAGGACTTGAACAAGCAGAGTTTACAAGACCAGCATATGCAATAGAATATGCTTGTATAGAACCATCAGAATTAAAACTTTCGCTAGAGCATAAGAAGATAGAAGGAATGTTTTTTGCAGGACAAATAAATGGAACTTCTGGATATGAAGAAGCTGCAGTACAAGGTTTGATGGCAGGAATAAATGCAGCGAGAAAGCTGCAAAATAAGAATCCTATTATATTAGATAGATCACAAGCATATATAGGTGTTTTAATTGATGATATTGTAACAAAGGGAACGAATGAGCCATACAGAATGATGACATCCAGAGCAGAATATAGACTACTTTTGAGGCAGGATAATGCGGATTTAAGATTAACAGAAATAGGATATAATATTGGATTGATTTCTGAAGAAAGATATAAGAAATTTCTAGAGAAAAAAGAAAAAATAATCAAAGAAATAGAGAGAATAAAAACTACTGTAATAAAACCGACAGAGGAAGTTAATGCATTTTTAGAAAAAAATAATACTTCAAGAATAACAAACGGAGTAAAATTGGCAGATTTACTAAAGAGAAGCGAGCTTACATATAGAAAGTTAGCTGAAATTGATAAAAATAGATCAATTTTACCAGAAGAAGTTGAAGAAGAAGTAGGAATTCAAATAAAATATGAAGGATATATAAAATTGCAAGAAGAACAAGTAGAAAAATTTAAAAAATTAGAAGAAAAAATACTTCCAACAGATATTGAATATAGTAAAATAAAAGGATTACGATTAGAGGCAAGACAAAAATTAGATAAAATAAAACCAAATTCTGTAGGACAAGCTTCAAGAATATCAGGAGTTTCACCTGCTGATATATCAGTACTTTTAATATATTTGGAACAGATGAAAGGATAGAATATGGAATATAAAGAATTTGAAGAAGAAATACTAAAATATTGTAAAGAAATAGATATAGTAATTACAGAAAAAGAGATAAAAAATTTATACCAATATATGAAATTAATGCTAGAATGGAATAAAAATGTAAATTTAACTGCAATAACGGATGAAAAAGAAGTAATTATTAAACACTTTATAGATAGCATTAGTATAAATAAGTATATAAAAGAAGCAAACAATGTAATGGATGTTGGCACAGGTGCCGGATTTCCAGGAATTCCTTTAAAAATATTAAATGAAGATACAGATTTTATATTAGTAGATTCTTTAAATAAAAGAATTAATTTCTTAGAAGAAGTAAAAAAAGAACTTTCTCTAAATAAGCTAAAACTTTTACATGCTAGAGCAGAAGAATTAGCTAAAGATAAAGAATATAGGGAAAACATAGATATCGTTATTTCAAGGGCTGTTGCTAGATTAAGGATTCTAGTAGAATATATGCTTCCATTTTTAAAAGAAAATGGTTTATGTATATGTATGAAAGGACCAAATATAGAAGAAGAATTAGAAGAATCTAAAAAAGCTTTAGATATTCTTGGAGGAAAAATTGAGGATATAGAACATATAATTTTACCTGGAAATTTAGAAAGAAATATTATATTAATTAGAAAGATAAGAGAAACACCAGGAAGGTATCCGAGAAAAGCTGGAATCCCAGTAAAACAGCCTCTTTAAAAATAATAAGTAAGGAAATTCGAATAAAAGATTTCCTTATTTTTTTATAAAAAAATATGAAATATTTATACGAAATTTATTGACATATTATTAATTATTATATATTATTAATATGTTAATTTTTTTAGGAGGCTATGATATGGGGAAAATTATTTCGATTGCAAATCAAAAAGGAGGAGTAGGAAAGACTACAACCGCAATTAATTTAAGCACTATTATTGCAAAGAAAGGCAAAAAAGTTTTAATGATTGACGCAGATCCTCAAGGAAATGCTTCTAGTGGAGTTGGGATAGATAGAGATAATATAGAAGTATCTGTTTACGATATTCTAATAAACGAAATAGAAGTTGACGAAGTTGTCAAAAAGACAAATATTAAAAACTTAAATATATGTCCTTCTAATATAAACCTTGCAGGGGCTGAAGTTGAACTAGTTTCTGTAATGTCAAGAGAGCAAAGATTAAAAGAAAAATTAGATAAAATTAAAGCAGACTATGATTTTATTATAATAGATTGTCCTCCATCATTAGGATTAATTACATTAAATGCTTTTACTGCTTCAGATAGTGTTTTAATACCAGTACAATGCGAATATTATGCATTAGAAGGATTAGGACAATTACTTAATACAATAAATTTAGTAAAGAAGCATCTTAATAAGAATATAGAAATAGAAGGTGCTCTTCTTACTATGTATGACATAAGAACTAATTTATCTAATCAAGTAGTTAAAGAAGTAAAAAAATATTTTAATGATAAAGTTTATAAAAACGTTATTCCAAGAAATGTTAAGTTAAGTGAAGCACCAAGCTATGGAATGCCAATTAGTATATATGATCCAAGATCAAAAGGGGCAAAGAGTTATGAAAAATTTGTAAAAGAATTTCTTAAGAAAAACGAAACAGATTCACGTGGTAAACATTCATTATAAAAAATAAAGTATATTTAGGAGGTAAAGATGAAAAAAACTGGATTAGGAAAAGGCTTAGATGCACTATTTGCAGATAATTTATTATCAAATGATGTAGAAAATTTAGAAAATTCTGCAGAAAAAATTCATAAAATAAAAGTTATAGAGATTGAACCTAATAGAGAACAACCTAGAAAAAAATTTGATGAAGAAGCTTTAGAAGAACTTGCAAATTCCATAAAAACTTATGGGGTGTTACAACCTATTATAGTTAATAAAAAAAGCGATTATTATGAAATAGTAGCAGGAGAGAGACGTTGGAGAGCAGCTAAAAAGGCAGGATTATCTGAAATGCCATGTATTATAAAAGATGATATAACAGATAAATCAAATAAAGAAATAGCATTGATAGAGAATTTACAGAGAGTAGATTTAAATCCAATAGATAAAGCAAAAGGACTAAAAGAACTAATTGATGATTATGGAATGACTCAAAAAGAGCTTGCAGATTCTATAGGAATAAGTAGAAGTAATATAGCAAACTCTATAAGAATTTTAAATTTAGACCCAAGAGTAATTGAACTTGCGCAAGAAGGAAAGCTTACAGAAGGACATTGTAGGAATTTAGTTGTAATTGAAGATCCAGAAAGACAGTATAAGGCAGCATTAAATATAATAGAAAGAGGGGAATCTGTAAGGGATATAGAAAGAAAAATAAAGAACTCAAAAACAATAGATAAAAAAGATCCTAGAATTGAAGCAATATATAGAGATATAGAAGATTCTTTCCAAGGTTTCTTTGGGACAAAAGTAAAGTTAAATGCCAATAAAAAATCTGGAAAAATAATTATTCAATACTCTTCATACGATGATTTAGAGAGAATTTTAGGACTTATAAAATAATTTTAGTATTAGAGAGGATAGAAATAGTGGATATATTTTTTAATTTTTTAAGATCAGATATTTTTCTTTTAGTATTATTTATAATAGTTATCATATTGTTGATATTATATATTACTAGTGTAATTAATTTAAAAAAGTTAAGGACAAGTTATTCAAGATTTATGAGCAAACTAGGAAATGGTAATAATATAGAAGAACTATTAAAAGAATATATTAAAAGAGTAGAAACAGTAGAAGCAAAAAATGGAGAAATAATATCATATTGCAAAGTAATTGATGAAAATATAAAAAGATGCACGCAAAAAATAGGAATTGTAAGATATAATGCCTTTAAAGATGTAGGTAGTGATTTAAGTTTTACATTAGCTATTTTAGATGATTATAATAATGGTGTAGTATTAAATGGAATATATGCTAGGGACAATTCTAACATATATGCAAAACCTATAGAAAATGGACAGTCAAAATACATATTATCGGAAGAAGAAAAAGAGGCAGTTAATAAAGCAATAAATACTAAAAGATAAAATATATTGTATTGATTATCAGATGATAAAAAATAAGTATTTAAATAAATTAAATACTTATTTTTTTATAACAATTTTAATAATTATTATTAGTAATAAAATAAAATTAATTTAAAGTAATTTTAAGCTCATTTATAGTATTAAATATAAAGATATATTTAAATAAAATTTAAAAGCTTAAAAACAAAAAATAAAGAACGAAAATAAATGAGAAGTAATAAAAAATAATTAATAAATATATAATAAATAGTTTATTTAAAAATAATAGATTGATGTAATATAACAAATATTAATAAAAAATATTAACAAAGAATTATAAAAAATAAATTTAATATATATATAATAAAAATTAAATAAAATAGATATTATTTATTATAAAAAATTAATTTATTAAAAGTAAAATAAATAAAAAATAATTAATAAAATATATTTATTAAAAATAAATATAAATAATAAATAAAAAATATTAAAAAATAAATTAATAAAATAATTAATATAAAATAATAATTAAAATAATTATTAAATAAAAACAGAAATAATAATTAATATTTTATAATAAATAATAAAATTAAAACACAAATAAAAACTGAATTAAAAAATAATAAGAAGTAAATATAAAATTTAAGAATATAATTATGATTAAAATTGTAAAGATCTTAAATAAAAAACAAGGGAAAAGGACTACTAATGGAGAATAAACAAAAACTTATAAATTGTCAAAAAGGAAAACCAAAAATAGTAAAAAGTAAAAACAAAAGAAAGTATATAAAAATAAGTATATAAAAAATAAATATATGTAAACTAATTAATAAAGTAGAATCTAAAGAAAAATGAAAAAAATAAAAGAAAAAAACTAGCGGAATAGCAAAAAAGTAAAAAGATATAAAAAACAAAGCAAAAGTAAACATAAAATAAAAGATAAAGGAAATATTTATGAGTAATAAAAATAAAAGAAAAAAAGATCTCTGCTTAAAATGATGAGAAAGATAACATATTAACAAAAAGACAAATAATATATCGAGGCAAATCAAAACAAAGTAGAACAAAAAAGTGAATAGAAGATAAAACTAAATAAATATAAAATTAAGAATTTAAATAATATGATATAGAGAGAAAAAATAAAATAGAAAAAAGAGATAAATTATAAAAACTAAATCAGAATTAAATAAAATAATAAATAAAATAATAAATACAAAATATTTAATATAGATAAAATATTAAACAATAAAAAAATAAATGAAAAAATAATATATTAATTTAAATAAATATTAAATAAAAATTAAATAAATAATAAAATTAATAAATTAAAATTAATAAATAAAAATTAATAAAATATATTTATTAAAAAAATAAATAATAAATTAAAAAATACAATTAAAATTATTTTATAAATCAAAAAATAATATATATATATGACAATATTTTACTTCTTATTTTTTATAAAATAGTTTTAAGTATATTAATATAAAATTTCCTAAAATTACTATTGACAACTAAAGGCTAAATATGTTAATATATATACTGTTACCGTGATTGGTAGAATTAACACGGAGAGGTGGTCGAGTTGGTTTATGGCACCAGTCTTGAAAATTGGCGTAGGTTTGTAGCCTACCGTGGGTTCGAATCCCACCCTCTCCGCCAAATATTTAAAAGTTAGATAATTGAATTTTCTAACTTTTATTATATGGAGGCGTACCCAAGTGGTTGAAGGGGGCAGTTTGCTAAACTGCTAGGGTTCGTAAGGGCCGCGGAGGTTCAAATCCTCTCGCTTCCGCCAAATAAATAAAGCTAATACTTTTTAGTATTAGCTTTATTTATATATTCCTATTTTTTTCATATAATTAATATATGAATTATCTATGTTTTCCCAAACTTTAATTTCCTTATTTAAAGTAGCATAATCTAAATTTTTATTTGATAGTTCTTCATAACTATCAATAATTTCATTCTTGAAAGAAGAAGGACATCTACCAATAATACGAGATATATCAAAATATGGATTTCCAAATCCACCAAAGCCAAAGTCAATAATTGCGGTAACATGATAATTTTCATCAAGTAATATATTACTTGAGTTTAAGTCTCCATGAACTAGTGTATCATGTTCTTTATTTTTAAATTCTTCATATTTCCAAAAGACTTTATCTTTTTGTGAAACATGTAGGTCTAATAATTCATTTAAAAAATCGGTTAAATTAAGTCCTATATTTGTTATATCAAAAATTTCATTATAATCAAATTTTATGTTGTGTAATTGGTACATAAAATTTGAAATATCTTTAGCAACAGTCTTTATTTGTTGAGGAGATAAGCTATTCATTACATCTGCTAATACTGTTCCTTCTATTTTCTTATGTATGCTATATGGTCTCCCATTATCATATTGTAATTCTAATTTTACAGTATTAAAATCAGTTTTTCCGTTAATAAACTTAGAAAATTCATAATCTTTAACAATTGTTCTAATCCAAAAATTATCTCTAGGAAATCTAAAAAAATAATTTCCACAAGTAGTTGTTACTTCAAATACTATATTGGTCCAACCTGTAGAGATTGGTTTTATATTAATAATTTCTTTAGCAGATAAAGATTTTTTTATGATATTTGAAAAATCTTCATCTAGTGAAAAATAATCTTTTGACATATTATATTCTCCTATTTATTTAATATTTTTTTTACTAATTCTAATATTTCATTTTCTGATTTTTGGTTATAGCTATTAGATATAAAATAATCAAATTGATTTCTTAAATGTTCATCAGAAAGTATTTTGTAATAGTGTTCATCTATTTCTAACAACCTATTTTTTTCAACTTCAGAATCGAGATGTCTTTTTCTTGTTTCTTCCTTAGCCATTTCTAAATTTTCAGGAAAAATATAAACTGCGACCATATTTGGACAAATCTTTTTTAAATCGAAAATTGTTGAGTAGTGAAGTTCAAAAACAGTATTTTTTTCTGAAAATAAATCATCCTTTAAATATGCATATATATTACCAAGCATATTAAAATCATAAGCAATTATATCTGAATTTTTAAAATTTTGTAATTCTTCAGGAGAAACAAAAATTTTATCTTCATTATTTTTTTCTCCTGGTCTTATTTGTCGAGTAGTAATTATTTTTATTTTTTCAAAATTTAATTTTTTTACTAGCAGATCTTTGAAATAAGATTTACCAACTCCAGTAACTCCTGCTAAAGCAAGTAGCATAATATACCTCCTTATATTATTAACAATGATTATTATATCGTGAAAATAAAAAAAATACAAGTTTTATTAATAATATACAAAATAAAAATTATTTATAAAAATAAATAATTAAGAATATAAAAATAAACAATTAAAAATATAAAAATAAAATTAAAATACATAAATTTATTTAAATAATAAATAAAATATACAATAAAATTAAATAAAATAATAAAAATAAATATGAGAATAAGTAATATAATTAATGGTAAAAACTGTAAAAACTGTAAAGAAAAATGGAAAATAAGAGAGCGAAAAACAGATACATAGAATATGATGAAATTGTCAAAAAGGAGAATGAAAAATATGAAAACAAAAATAATAAGAAAGAGGATAGAAAAAAGCAATAAGCTAGATAAATATATGTAAACTATTACTTAAACAAAAATGCTAAGAAAAAGTGAATATAGATAAGAAAATCGGCAACGGAATAGTGAATAAGCGAGAATATAAAAAAGAAAAAGAAATAGTAGACATAAGATAAAGAAAAGGTAATGTAATAGAAGATACTAAGAATAATAGAAAGCAAAGAAACATGTGAAGAGAAGCATAAAAAATAACATATTAACAAAAAGACAAATAATATATTGATAAAACTTAAAGAGAATGTTAAAATAAAATTTATTGTTAAACATACAAAAATCTTAAATATTTAAGAACTATAATATATATTATTAAATAATTAAAGAACAATAAAAGAATTATAAAAAATAAATTTAATATATATAATAAAAATTAAATAAAATAGATATTATTTATTATAAAAATTAATTTATTAAAATTTAAATAAATAAAAAATAATTAATAAAATATATTTATTAAAAATAAAAATAAATAATATAAAAAATAAATTAATAAAATAATTAATACAAAATAATAATCAAAATAATTATTAAATAAAACAAAAATAATAATTAATATTTTATAATAAATAATAAAATTAAAAATACAAATAAAAACTGAATTAAAAAATAATAAGAAATAAATATAAAATTTAAGAATATAATTATGATTAAAATTGTAAAGATCTTAAATAAAAAACAAAGCAAAAGGAATACTAGTGGAGAATAAGCAAAACCTACAAATTGTCAAAAAGGAAAAATAAAAATAGTAAGGAGTAAAAACGAAATAATGTATCTAAAAACAAGTATATAAAAAATAAATATATGTAAACTAATTAATAAAGTAGAATCTAAAGAAAAATGAAAAAAATAAAAGAAAAAACTAACGGAATAGCAAAGAAGTAAAAAGATATAAAATACAAATAGTAAGTGAACATAAAATGAAAAATAAAGGAAACATTTTTGAGTAATAAAAATAAAAGAGAAAGAATCTCTGCTTAAAATGATGAGAAAGATAAAATATTAACAAAAAGACAAATGATATATTAACACAAATCAAAGCAAAGTAGAATAAAAAAGTGGATAGAAGATAAAACCGAATAAATAAAAAATTAATAATTTAAATAATATGATATAATGAGAAAAAAATAAAAGAGAAAAAAAGAAATAAATTATAAAAAACAAATCAAAAATAAATAAGAAAATAATCAAAATAATATATTAATTCAAATAAAAATTAAATTATTAGAATAAAAATAAATAATTAATAAAATATATTTATTAAAAATAAATATAAATAAAAAATTATAAAAAAATAAAGCAATAAAATAATAATTAAAATAATTATTAAATAAAAACAGAAATGATAATTAATATTTTATAATAAAAAATAAAATATAATAATGTATCTAATTTAATAAAAAAATAAAAAAGTTATGATATTTATTTTTCACAACTTTTTTATTTTTTATAGATTTATTTAAGTATTTTTTCAGGATTTTTTTCTAAATTATTTGTATTTTCTTTTTCTATTACTTTTTTTTCTTTTTGCTGTTTCTTTAAATTATCTTTTGCAACTGTCATTAACAGTTTAATTCTATTTGTTTGATTTGCTTCACTTGCACCTGGATCATAATCTATTGCAGATATATTTGCTTCAGGAAATTTACTTCT
Source organism: uncultured Clostridia bacterium (assembly GCA_944392545.1). GTDB lineage: Bacteria > Bacillota > Clostridia > TANB77 > CAG-508 > CALXVA01. The sequence continues at coordinate 178,088 of CALXWW010000001.1, read as the reverse complement.
AATAGTTTTAATTACACCTTTTCCAACAACATGGTTTGGCAAGCAGGCAAATGGTTGTACACAAGCTATATTTGGTATACCATTTTCTATGTATTCTATCATCTCTGCAGTTAGAAACCATCCTTCACCTGTTTGATTTCCTATTGATAAAACATCTTTTACTTTATCTTCTAATTCCCAAATATTTGCTGGAGGCAAATATCCTTTTTTAGAGTTTGCTAAAGCTATTTTAGAATCTTTTTCTAATATATCTATTAGTTTTATTGCTGTTTTAAATAATTTAGCCTTCATTTTATCAGTTTTTATTAATTGATTAAAAGTTATTTTATGTGTTGCAATAAATTTAATAAATCCCATAAAATCTGGTAAAACTACTTCAGCACCTTCTTCTTCCAATTTATTTGCAATAAAGTTATTTCCAAATGGATGATATTTGATTAATACTTCACCGACAATGCCTACTTTAGGTTTCTCTACAGAGGTATTAAGTTCAATCTTCTCAAAGTCATTTACCATATCATAAATGCTTTGTTTAAATTCTTTCATTGTTGACTTTTCAAGTAATTTTTTACATTTTTCCATCCAAGTATCAAATAGTTTTTGTGTTTCACCTTTGTTTATTTCGTAAGCTCTATTTTTCGTAAGCATTTTTTGTAATAAATCTGCATATACCACCATTTTTAATAGTCTTTCTATTAAAGGTAAAGTTATTTTAAATCCTGGCATTTTTTCCATTCCAACAACATTAAATGAGATTACTGGAATGTTTTCAAAGCCTGCATCTTTTAATGCTTTACGAATAAATCCTATATAATTGGTTGCTCTACAACCACCACCTGTTTGAGACATAATCAAAGCGGTTTTATTTAAGTCATATTTTCCTGATTGTAATGCTTCTATCATTTGTCCTGTAACTAATATTGATGGGTAGCAAGCATCATTATTTACATATTTTAGACCTGTTTCTACTGTATGATCTGTACAACTACGTAATAATTCTACTTTATATCCAGATTGTCGAACAGCTGCTTCTAGTAATTCAAAGTGAATTGGTGCCATTTGTGGAATAAGAATTGTATAATCGTTCTTCATGTCTTTTGTAAATATTTTTTTATTTACTTCGTAATTTCCATCACCTTTTAGTTCTACTTTATTTGATAAACGCTTATTCATACTAGCAAGTAGAGAACGAATACGAATTCTTACAGCACCCAGATTATTTATTTCGTCTATTTTTATTAATGTGTACATTTTTCCATAACTTGTTAATATTTCTTCTACTTGATCTGTTGTAACTGCGTCTACACCACAGCCAAATGAATTTAATTGTACTAATTCTAAATTGTCATGCTTTCCTACAAAGTCAGCTGCTGCATAAAGTCTTGCATGGAATACCCATTGGTCAACAACTCTGATTGGTCTTTTTACTTCTGTTTGATTTGAAATACTATCTTCGGTAAGAACGCAAAGACCTAAGCTTGTAATTAATGTATCGATACCATGGTTTACCTCTGGGTCTACATGGTATGGACGACCAGCCAGTACAATTCCTCTTAAATTATTTTTTTCTATGTATTCTACTGTTTCTTGGCCTTTTTTCTGAATGTCAGATTTACATTTTTTATATTCTTTTTCAGCTTTTTCAGCAGCCTGTAATAATTCTTTTTTAGTAAAGTTATATTCTTTAAACTCTGGTAATTCTAATATTGTTTTGGCTAGATTTTTACTATCGAATGGTAAGAATGGATTTAAGAATTTTATATTCTTTTCCTTTATTTCTTCCACATTATTTTTTAATACTTCTGAATATGAAATAACGATAGGACAGTTATAGTGGTTGTCTGCTTTTTCATATTCTTTTCTAGAATATGGCATACAAGGATAAAAGATTGTTTTAATACCTTGATTAATTAATCCGATTATGTGTCCATGAGATAGTTTAGCTGGGAAACATACTGATTCTGATGGCATTGACTCCATACCTTTTTCATATGTTTTCCTGTTACTCTTTTCAGATAGTATTACTCTAAATCCTAAATTGGTTAAGAAAGTAAACCAGAAAGGATAATCCTCATACATATTTAAAACTCTTGGTATTCCAATTGTTCCTCTTGGTGCATCTTTTTCTTCTAATGGAGTATATCCAAATATTCTTTCATACTTATATTTTACTAAATTAGGAAGTTCTGTTCTTTCTCCAACAATTCCAGCACCCTTTTCACAACGATTTCCAGAAATATATTTAGTGCCATTACCGAACTTATTGACAGTAAGTAAACAATGATTTTCACAACCATTACAACGAATATGAGAAATATCTATTTTTAAGCTATCTAAATCTTCAAGTTTAGTAATTGTTGATTTATATTCCATATCTAAATTTGCTTCATATTGCTCTTTGGCAAGTAATGCCATACCATAAGATCCCATTAAACCTGCAATATCAGGTCTTATAACATTTCTTCCGACAATCAACTCAAAGGCTCTTAATACAGCATCATTATAAAAAGTTCCACCTTGTACAACAATATGTGCACCTAGTTTCTTAACGTCCCTAACTTTCATAACTTTTTGAATAGCATTTTTTATTACCGAATATGAAAGCCCTGCAGAAATATCTCCAACAGAATATCCTTCTTTTTGAGCTTGTTTGATTTTTGAATTCATAAATACAGTACATCTAGAACCTAAATCAACGGGTCTTCTTGCTTCTAAAGCTGCTTTTACGAATTCTTCTATTGATAAATTTAAGCTTTTAGCAAAAGTTTCTATAAAAGAGCCACAACCAGAAGAACAAGCTTCATTAAGCATAATATTATCTATTGCACCATTTTTCATTTTTATATATTTCATATCTTGACCGCCGATGTCAACAATGCTAGTAACATTTGGCATGAACTTTTTGGCAGCAGTATAATGGGCAATTGTTTCTATTTCATTTAAATCTACATTCAATGCAGTTTGAATTAGTTTTTCACCATATCCTGTAACACCACTATATCTAATTACAGCTTTTTCTGGTAGTTCTGCATATAATTGTTTTAACATCTTTACAACACTTTGAAGAGGATTTCCTTCGTTGCTTCCATAAAGTGAGTACAAAAGTTTTCCATCACTATCAATTAAAGTTAGTTTTGTTGTTGTAGAACCTGCATCGATACCAACAAAGCAGTCTCCTTCAAATGTTTTTAAATCTGCTCGTTCTACTTTATCTTTTTCATGTCTCTGTTTAAATTCTTCATAATCTGCATCTATTGAAAATAAAGGAGAAAGAGGGTTAGATGTATCATCATGAGATACTCTTAAAACTTCTATCTTACTTTTTAGTTTTTCTACTGTAATTGGTTTTGCTTCTTCTACAGAGTCTAAAGCAGCACCCATAGCAACTAACAAATGTGCTTCTTCTGGAACAATTATTTGTTCTGGAGTTAAGTTTAAAGTTTCTATAAATCTTTTTCTTAATTCTGATAAATAGTTAAGAGGACCTCCTAAAAACGCAACATTTCCTCTAATTGGTCTACCACAAGCTAAACCTGAAATTGTTTGGTTTACGACTGCTTGAAAGATAGATACTGCAATATCTTCTTTAGCAGCACCTTCATTTAAGAGTGGTTGAATATCTGTTTTAGCGAAAACTCCGCAACGAGATGCAATAGGGTATATAGTTTGATAATTTTTTGCTAGTTCATTTAATCCTGTTGGATCTGTATTTAGGAGTGATGCCATTTGATCGATAAATGCACCAGTACCACCTGCACATGAACCATTCATACGTTGTTCTATTGATTTATCAAAATATATTATTTTAGCGTCTTCTCCGCCAAGCTCTATAACTACGTCTGTTTTTGGTATATATTTTTCTACAGCTCTCTTACAAGATACTACTTCCTGAATAAAAGGTAAGTCCAAAAATTTGGCAGCAGACATAGCGCCTGAACCTGTCAGTGCTATTGTAAATTCTGATTCTGGATATTTTTCAGAAAGTCTCTCTAATACACTACATACGGTATTTTTCGTATCTGAAAAGTGCCTTTGATAATCTCTATATATTATATTTAAATTGTCGTCCATAACAACTATTTTTACTGTTGTAGAACCTACATCTAATCCTACATGTAATAAATTATTCATAATAAAATCGTTCCTTTCATAACCCCTTTACATATTATGTTTAAACCTAATAATACATGATTAATTTTATACGGAAATAAAAGATTTGTCAAATGGAAAATATGTGCAAAATGTGGATTATTACTAGAAAAGACTAAAAAAAGAGGTATTACAAAATATTTATTAATTTGTCGAATTTTGCAAAAAATAAAAATTGGACAAAAATAGTTCTAAAAGTAACTTGTCTATAATATTTATTGAATAACAAAGAAAGAGGAGGATAAGGTATATGAACAAAAAAATAATAATAGTTCTTATTATTTTTATAATTCTGACAGGAATAGGAGGATGGTATTTTTTATTTTATAACAAGAGCAACGAAAATAAGGTAAATGAAATCATTCCAGAGGAAGAAATTTCAGAAAAACAAATGAGGCAAACTATAGTGTCATTATATTTTTATAATTCAAATACAAAAAGCTTAGTTCCAGAAGGAAGGTTAATAGATGTAAAAGAGTTGCTAGAAAAACCGTATGATAAATTAATGAGTTTATTAATTGAAGGACCAAATAATGCAGAATTATCTAAAACTATTCCTGAAGGCACAAAAATTAATAAAATAGAATTGAAAGGAGATACTCTCTATATTGATTTATCAAAAGAATTTATAGAAAATCATGAAGGAGGGGAAGAAAAAGAGAATGTAACCATTTATTCCATAGTAAATACCATGACAAATTTAACAGAAATAAATTCAATAAAAATATTAATAGATGGAGAAGAAAATAAAGCCTTTAAAGATGGCAAAATAAAATTTGATTCACCGTTTGTTGTGATAAAAGAGGAAGATGATAAAATAGAAGAAAATATTAATAGTATGCAATAGTTTATTTTAAAATTTTATATAAGCATACTGTATTACATACTTTTTTCAAATTACAGAGAAAATGCTCAACTTCAAATAAAGAGTTAATAGCATTTTCTTTTTTACATTTAAAATCAAATTTTTTATTTTCACACTTATTACATTTATTGTTCATCAAAATCAATTCCTTTCAATTTTATAAAGATAAATCGTAAAATAATAATACTTACATAATTGTATGAATTATTGATTTAATAGCGAATTTAATATATAATATGTAAAATAGGAGTATAAAGTGATGAATTTAAAAAAAGATGAAAGAATAGATGATTTAGAATATAGTGGGCTAAAAATAATACAAAAAGAGAATGGATTTTGCTTTGGAATTGATAGTATACTTATTTCAGATTTTGCAAAAGAAATAAAATCTGGATCAGTTGGGCTGGACTTGGGAACAGGAACGGGAATAATAAGTATTTTATTAGCAGCAAAGACGAATTTAAATAAAATAATAGGAATAGAAGTCCAAAAAGATATTGCAAACATGGCTAAGAGAAGTATAAGATTGAATAATTTGCAAGATAAAATTGAAATAAAAAATATAGATATAAGAGACATTGAGCAAAAGTCTTTGATAGAAAGAGGAAAGTTTGATTTTGTTGTTACTAATCCACCATATAAAAAACAAGATACGGGTAAAACAAATAAAAATGAATATAAATATTTATCAAGACATGAAACCACAGCAAATTTAGAGACTTTTATAAAGGTTACTAAGATTGTATTAAAGGATAAAGGAAGTATATATATGGTTCACAGACCAGATAGATTAGTTGACATTTTAGAATTAATGAGAAAATATAAAATCGAACCAAAGAAAATAAGATTTGTATATTCCACCATAGAAAAAAATCCTGTTTTAGTTTTAATTAAAGGTGTAAAGAATGCTATGCCATTTTTAAAAATAGAGAAACCACTTATAATATATAATTCAAAGGGAGAATATACAGACGAAATTTATAAAATATATTGTAAAAATAAATAAAGAAGGAGATAATAATATGTCAGGAAAGCTATATTTAGTAGCAACACCTATAGGAAATTTAGAAGATATAACTTTTAGAGCAATTAAAATTTTAAAAGAAGTAGATATAATAGCGGCAGAAGATACAAGGCGTACATTAAAAATATTGAATCACTATGAAATAACAAAGCCGCTCATTAGTTATCATAGACATAATGAAGGTACAAAATCGGATATTTTGATTAATAAAATATTAGAAGGAAATAATATAGCAATAGTTACAGACGCAGGAACGCCTGGAATATCTGATCCTGGTGAAGAGATAGTTAAAGAAGCAATAAGCAAAAATATTGAAGTAATTCCAATACCAGGTGCATGTGCTTTAGTAAATGCAATAATAGCATCAGGATTAAATACAAAAGAATTTGCTTTTTTTGGATTTTTGCCATTAAATAAAAAAAATAGGGAAGAGATACTTAATAAAATAAAAGAAGAACAGAAAACAGTTATTTTATATGAAGCACCTCACAAATTAATAAAAACGCTAGAGGATATACAAAAAAATATAGGAAATATAAAATGTGTATTAGCTAAAGAAATTACCAAAGTACATGAGAAATTTATAAGAGGAAATATATCGGACCTATTAGAGATAATGAAAGAACCAAAAGGTGAATATGTAATTATATTAGATTTAAATGAGTACACTGACTGTAATAGAAATAAGATATATGATGAGATTTGTGAAAAAAGCATAGAAGAGCAATATAAAATATACCAGAAACAGGGAATGAGCAAAAAAGATATAATAAAGAAAATTGCTAAAAATAAAAATTTGCCTAAAAATGAAATATATAAAATGTTTATATAAATAAAAAAAATAAAAGCTTTTAAGTAGAAACTTAAGAGCTTTTATTTTTTTTATTTATAATAAATATATCTTTCGTGTTGTTATTAAACTATTTGTTTGATGCTATTTGATTAATGCACTTATCACATATAAGTTTCCCTTTATGTTCTACTAAATTTTTAGTGTTTCCACAAAAGATACAACTTTGTTCATATTTTTTGAGTACTATATTTGAACCATCTACATATATTTCAATAGGATCTTTTTCAGCAATTCCAAATTTGTTTCGTATTTCTATTGGAATAACAACTCTACCAAGCTCATCTACTCTTCTAACAATCCCTGTTGATTTCATAAAATCCTCCTCTAAAATACAAAATTCGACAAAAAAATCTATATATATAATAACATAAATAAATAGAAAACGCAATAAAAAGACTGTATAAATTTGGAAAATCGTTCGACAAAATACTATAAAAAGAAAAAACATAAATAAAACTATATAGGAATAATATTAAAAGTAAAGAGGGGAAGAATATGCTTAATATATTGTGGTCAGTTTTTATAATTTTATCAGTAATGTATGCTATCTTATTTGGAACGATAGAAGAGCTAAATACTGGAATTTTTACTTCTTTATCAGGCGCAGTAGAACTTTCAATAACTTTTTTGGGTACAATTTGTTTATGGACGGGAATAATGAAAATAGTTCAAAATACTTCTATAATTAAAAAATTAAATAAGTTATTAAAACCATTAATTAATTTTTTGTTTCCGGATTTAAAAAATAATGAAGCAGTTAAACAGGAAATTTCTATGAATATGATTGCAAATATTTTAGGTTTGGGGAATGCGGCAACACCCCTTGGCATAAAAGCTATGAAAACAATGCAAAAGGAAAATAGAAAGAAAGATACATTAACTAATTCTATGATGATGTTTATAGTAATAAATACAGCATCAATACAGTTAATTCCTACAAATGTAATTGCAATTAGAACTTCATTAAATTCTCAAAATCCCACATCAATTATAATTCCAGTATGGATAGCTACTGTTTTTGCAGCTTTTATGGGAATTTTACTTACAAAAATTTTAATAAAAAGGGTGAAATGAATGGCCAATATTGTAAACTATATATCTAATGCAACTATTCCTGTGATTATAGTATTAATAATATTATATGGAATAAAAGATAATGTAAGAGTATTTGATATTTTTTTAGACGGTGCTAAAGAGGGAATAGAAATAGTGTTTAAAATGTTTCCTACATTATTAGGAATTTTTTTGGCAGTGGGGACTTTACGAGCTTCAGGTCTCGTTGATATGATAATAAAATTAATTACACCAATTACAAATTTATTAGAAATACCAAGCAACATATTACCTATTGCTATATTAAGACCAATATCGGGAAGCGCATCTATGGCAGTAGCGGTAGATATAATGAAAAATTATGGAGTGGATACTTTAACGGGACTTATAACTTCTACAATAATGGGGTCAACAGAAACTACATTTTACACTATAGCTATTTACACAAGTGCAGTTGGAATTAAGAAAACAAGAGGAATATTATTAGCAGCGTTAGCTGCAGATTTGGCAGGAATGATTGTATCTACTATAATTTGTCGAATTTTGTCTTAAGATTTTTATTGACAATTATAAAAAATGATATTAAAATGTATACATAACTTTTGAAAAGTAAACTGAAAGTTAAATCAATCATAAACAGTAAAAAGGAAATGTAATGTTTTTTCAAAATCCTATTTTAATTTCAATAAAATTTTTAATTATCTTTTTAATAATTTTTATCATAATTAAAAAAATTATAATAAAAATATTATCGAAAAAATTAATTAAAAAAATCAAGTATTATTCATTTTAAATAATAAAAAGTTTTTAATCTTGTAGAGGAAATTCCTTTAATTATTTTGCCCCCGAAAACAAATAATTAAAAAATAAAATAATTAAAAAATAATAAATAAGAATTTTTATTAATTTCTTTTATTTTGAAATCAAAAAATTAATTCTATATTATCACCTATTCTTTTTTGAGTTTCCTCTACATTTTATATATAATCTTAAAAATTGAACATGTATACTATCTATGATAAGTTTCATTATTTTGAATTTTAAAAGATCTAAATAATTGCTCTAAAAGAAAAACTCTTATCAATTGATGTGGAAAAGTCATTTTAGAGAAACATATTAATTCATTTGATTTATTTAATACTGCATCTGACAATCCAAGAGAACCACCAATAATAAATGTAATATTACTATTATTTGAAACAGAAATATTTTCTATCTTTTTAGAAAACTCTTCTGAAGAATATTGCTTACCTTTTAAATCTAAAGCAATTATATAACTATTTTTTAGATGGGATAAAATCTTATTACCTTCAATACTTTTAATATTATTAGAAATCTTTTCATTTACATTATTAGGAATTTGTTCGTCTTCTATTTCAATAATATCTAACTTACAATATTTAGAAAGTCTTTTAGAATATTCTAAAATTGCATCTTTTAAATAATTTTCTTTTATTTTTCCGACGCATATAATATTTATATGTATCATAAAATTCTCCTTTCAAAATAGCGATACATTAAATTTATAGATACTATACGTATGTACAGTATCTATGCAATATCAATTATGTTACTAGGACAATTTCTATTAGCAACACTAATTTTAATTTTATTACAATCCTTCTTATTATCGATTAACTCATTTACTACTGTTTTGTATGCGAGTTCTGGAAAGTTATTTTCTTTACTTAAATGACCAAGAACTACTTCTTTTAGACCACTATTCATTAGAAAAGAAATTGTTTTCGCAGCTTCTAGATTTGGAAGATGCCCATTAGGTCCAGCAATTCTTTGTTTTAATAAATATGGATATTCAGAGCATTTTAATATTTCTGGATCGTAATTTGCCTCTAATAAAACAAATAGACTATCTTCTAGTTTATGTGCAATATTAGATGTCATATGACCTATATCCGTTGCAATACTTATTTTATCATTGTTATGTATAATGTTAAAACCACATGGATTAACAGCATCATGAGGGATTTTAAAAGGATGAATTCTTAAATCTCTTATTTCAAAATCTTCTTCTGTCGTAAATTTATTAATATTTTTTTCTTCGATTTTATCAGTTTGTTTTAAGATAGCATCCCAGGTTTTGTTATTTGCAAAAACAGGAACATTATATTTTTTTGAAAAAGTTCCCAATCCTTTTATATGGTCAGAGTGTTCATGAGTTACAATGATAGCATCTATAGAATTTGGTTCAATTTCAATATTAGAAAGTGCGTTGGAAATTTTTTTACAACTTTCACCAACATCAATTAATATTTTAGTATTAGAAGTTTGTACAAGTAATGAATTACCAGAACTTCCACTAAATAAACTACAAAATTTAAACATAAAAACTCCAATTTTCTTGAATAAAATGGAAAACTCCGTATTTTATTCAGTTACCCTTTTTATATTTGCGCCAAGTTTTCTAAATTTTTCTTCTATATTTTCATAGCCTCTATCAATATGATTAATATTATATAACTCGGTGGTGCCTTTTGCAATTATACCAGCAATTAAAAGAGCAGCACCAGCTCTTAAATCTGTTGCGTATACAGGTGCACCAGACAATTCTTTTACTCCTTCAAAAATAGCTGTCTTACCTTGGGCAGTAATATGTGTTCCCATTTTGTTAAGTTCATTTGTATATTGAAATCTAGATTCCCATATACTTTCATTTATAATGCTTGTACCGTCAGCTATAGATAACACTACACCCATTTGAGGTTGCATATCTGTTGGAAAACCTGGATATGGAAGAGTTTTAATATTAGCTTTATTGGGTCTTTTGTTAGACCATACTCTTATAGTATCACCTAGATCTTCAACATTTCCACCAATCTCTAATATTTTAGCTGTAATACAATCTAAATGTTCAGAAATACAATTTTTTATCAAAATATCTCCTCTGCTTGCTACAGCAGCAAGCATGAATGTACCAGCTTCTATTTGATCAGGAACGACAGAATAGCTGCCACTATGTTTTAATTCTTTAACACCATTTATTTTTATAACGTCTGTTCCAGCACCACGAATATCAGCGCCCATTGTATTTAAAAAATTAGCAACGTCAACTATATGAGGTTCTTTAGCAGCATTATCAATAGTTGTAGTGCCTTCAGCTAAAACACTTGCAAGCATTACGTTAATAGTGGCACCAACAGAAACAACGTCCATATATATTGAATTTCCAACTAATTTTTTGGCTTTAGCAGATATTTTTCCTTGACCTACGTCAACTTTAGCACCAAGTAATTCAAAGCCTTTTATATGTTGGTCTATAGGTCTTGCACCTAAATTACATCCACCAGGAAGTCCAACTTCTATTTGACCACGTCTTCCTAGCATTGCACCTATTAAATAGTATGAGGCTCTGAATTTACTTGTTTTATCAAGTGGTGCTTCTTTACCATCTATTTCTCTGGTATCTATTGTAATTTCATTTTGTGTATTCCAAGTTATTTTTGCACCTAAATCTTGCAATATATCACATGTTATTTTTACGTCACTTATATTAGGTAAATTATTAATAGTATATATACCATCTAACAAAAGTGTAGCAGGAAGTATTGCTACAGCTGCATTTTTAGCGCCGCTTATTGTTACCTCTCCGTGTAATCTAGTTCCTCCATTTATTACTAACTTTTCCAACTCACTACCCCCATATTTATATATATTAAAAATAAAAATTAACAAAATAAGATAAAAATAGAGTTTAACTTATTTAAACTCTATCTATAATTTATAACACATTTTATAATAAAATACAATACTTATTTAAAACTCGGAAGTTTTGGCAAAATCTATACCTTTAAAAAACTCAATTAAACTAAATTTAAACTTAATGTCTGGACTTTCTGAATCACTTATAATGCTATATTCCTCATCATTATTAAGATTATCTTTAATAGTTTCTTTAGATTCATCAGGAACTACACCAGAAGTTACATCCACAAAACATAGAGGAGGAAACATTACGCACCACCAATTTTGACCAGACGCATTTCCAATTTCTACCCTTAAAGCATCGTAATTTCCTGCAGGAAAGGAGATATCCCCATAAGTTTTTGTAGGAAATTCAAAATTACCTATTTTAATATTTACATTATAGTTATATCCATTTTCTTCAATTACTTCTTTTGCTATGTCATGTAATTGCTCTTGGTTTTCATAAGCAATATCTATTATCTCATCTTTGGAAGAGCAATTAACAGATATCTTATTTATATATTCTAAAATGCTATCACGTACTTTATATTTTAAATCTTGATCTTCTTTACTGTCACTATTTGCTATTACATGTAGTCTAAATACACTATCTGCCAAATCATCTGACACAGCGTTGGCATAAGAGGCAGCAGAAATAAAAACAAAAACAGCAAATAAAAATAATACTATAAAAAAACGCTTAAAAAAACCAAAGTTAATAAAATTTAATAAGTTTTTCATAAAAAACCTCCAATAGAAAAATTTTGCTTGTACTAAAATTATTAGCTATTTTAAAAAAATTATACTAATTTTCCAAAATTTTTAAATAAAGGGATAGAAATAAATATAATATAAAATAAGAATATAATAGTAGAATAATAAAAAATAAATAAGTGATAAATAAGGTAAAAAAATAAAATAAATAAGTAAAAAATATAAAAATTGGTTGTCGAAATAAAGGGTACGATTTAGCTTGACTTACGGAAATACAAATGGTAAAATTTACCATATTAGAAATTGAAGGAGGCTTTTTGCTATGGAGTTAGTAGAAAAAACAATAGAAAAGATTTGTAGTTTTTATGTGAGCGATTGGCACTTGGTTACAATGTTACTTCCATATATAAATAAAGAAATAAATGAAAAAGCCAATATTATAACAATTTTAGAAAAAGATATTGAACAAAATATAAAAACATTAATAGATAAATTAAATTTAAAAAACAAAGAAAAAATATTAAATATAAATTGGAAAAAAACAAATGGAATAAAATATTCTGAAATAAGAAAAAAAATAAAAGAAGAGATAATAGAGGACAAGCTAAATATAATATTTATTAATGGTAAGAAAAACTATATAGATATAGTTAATAAAAACATAGAAAAGTTTTTGGCTGAAAATAGTAAGAAATATAAAGAAATAAATATTAAAATTATTAATTGTTTTGAAGTTGGAGATTTTAATATGAATATAATAGATATATTGTCTGAACATACTAGAATCTTAAATACATCTGGGGAAAAAGCGATAAATGATGTGTTTGATGGTTATGAGAAAAAAGCTCAATGTTAAAAACAAATAAAAAAAGGTATAACGCTTGATTTTTTGATAAAAATAATATAGAATAATTTTATTCTATGTTATTTTTTTATATAATTTTATATAAATAGAAAATATAAAAAATAGTATAAAATAATAGGAGGAAGAAATGAGTGTAAAAAAGGCGGTTATACCAGTTGCTGGTTTTGCAACAAGATTTTTACCTGCTTGCAAGAGTTTACCAAAATGTATGCTTACAATATTAGATAAACCAATTATTCAATATTTGGTAGATGAAGCAGTTGCATCTGGGATAGAAGAAATTTTATTAGTAGTAGGAAGAAAAAAAGAGGTAGTAGAAGATTATTTTTCAGAAGATAAAGAACTAGAAAACTTTTTAATAGAAAGAGGAAAAGAAAACTTTATACCACAAATATCGAACTTATCAGGAAAGGCAAAAATTCACTTTATAGAAGAAGAAGGTGGTGCAAAAGGATTAGGACATGCAATATACATGGCAAAGGATTTCGTGGGAAATGAACCATTTGCTATTATGTATGGAGATGTAATAATGCAAGGAGAGAAGCCATGTCTTAAAGAAATAATAGAACAGCATGAAAAATTAGGTTCTTCAATAATAGGTGTTGAAAAAGTTGAATGGAAAGATGTTCCAAAATATGGTAATGTTTCTGGAGAATTGGTATCAGATAGATTATATAAAGTAGAAAAAATGCAAGAAAAACCAAAAGTAGAAGAAACTAAATCAAATTTAGCTATAGCGGATAGACATGTTTTGATGCCAGATTTATTCGATTTTCTATCTACAATTAAGCCTGGTAAAGGTGGGGAAATACAAGTAACAGATGCATATAATAGTATGGTAAATACAAAGGAAGGTGTATATGCATATGATTATAAAGCTAAAAGATTCGATTCAGGAGATAAATTAGGATTTGTAAAAGCATCAATAGACGAAACATTAAGAAGACCAGAATTAAGAGATGACTTAATTAAGTTTATAAAATCATTAGATATATAGTGTAATTAAAAATAGAGGGATAATACAAGATATAAAAGTATAATTCCTCTATTTTTATTCAATAAGAAAAATTATAGTAATTTTTAAAAATATATGATATACTAGCCATATTAATGTAGAATAAAAATAGGAGGCTATGTTTAATGAAAGAATATGAAATTAAATATAATGAATGGCTTAACAATTCAGCATTTGACGAAAAATCAAGGAAAGAGTTAGAGCAAATAAAAGGAAATGATTCTGAAATAGAAGATAGATTCTATAAAGATTTGGAGTTTGGAACAGCAGGGTTAAGAGGAATTGTTGGTATGGGAAGCAATAGAATGAATAAATACACGGTCACTAAAGCTACACAAGGACTAGCAAACTATATAATAAAACAAGGAGGAGAAGGGAGAGGTGTAGCAATTGCATATGACTCTAGAGTAATGTCGAAAGAATTTAGTATGGAAACAGCATTATGTTTAAATGCTAATGGAATAAAAACATATAGATTTGATTCTTTAAGACCAACTCCTGAGTTGTCCTATGCTGTAAGAGAATTAGGATGTATTGCAGGTATAGTAATAACAGCAAGTCATAATCCACCAGAATATAATGGATATAAAGTGTATTGGGAAGATGGTGCACAAATAGTAGAACCAACAGATGAAGAAATTATAAACGAAGTAAATAGTATTACTGACTTTGGAACAATTAAAACAATGAAATACGAAGAAGCCGTTGAAAAAGGATTATTTAATACTATAGGTGAAGAAATAGACGATAAATATATAGAAGAGTTAAAAAAATTAGTTGTGCATAATGACATAATAAAAGAGATGCAAAAAGATATAAAGATAGTATATTCTCCACTTCATGGAACAGGTGGGAAGCTTGTTAAAAGAATTTTAAAAGAAATTGGATTTGAAAAAGTATATGTTGTAAAAGAACAGGAAGAGCCAGATGGACATTTCCCAACCGTAAGTTATCCAAATCCAGAAGATCCAAAGGCATTTGTATTAGCACTAGAATTAGCCAAAAAAATAGATGCTGATATAGTTTTGGCAAATGATCCTGATGCAGATAGGTTTGGAATGTATGTTAAGGATAATATAACAAAGGAATATATACAATTCAACGGTAATATGTCAGGTAATTTAGTAGCAGAATATATCCTATCACAAAAGAAAGCAAAAGGAGAATTGCCAGAAAATGGTGCAATTATTAAAACTATAGTATCTTCAAATATGACAGATGCTATTGCAAAAGAATATGGAGTAAAATTATTTTCAACATTAACAGGGTTTAAAAATATTGCAAAGATTATAAGAGAATTTGAAAAAGAAAATACATATAAGTGTTTATTTTCTTATGAAGAAAGTTATGGTTGCATTATAGGAACTCATGCAAGAGATAAAGATGGAATAGTTGCAGTTATGACAATCTGTGAAGCTGTGGCATACTATAAAAAGCATGGATTAACTTTATGGGACCAAATGAATAAAATGTATGAAAAATATGGATATTTCAAAGAAGAACAAATATCAATTACTTTAAAAGGTGCAGATGGCGCCATGAAAATAAAGAAGATGATGGAAAATATGAGAAAAAATCCAGCAAAAGAAATTGCAGGTTTAAGAGTTAAAGAATTTGGAGATTATTATAAACAAGAAATAATTTCAGATAATAATGAAAAGAGATCTACAGGACTTCCAAAATCTAATGTGTTGTATTTTGATTTAGAAAAAAATGCTTGGGTATGTGTGCGTCCATCAGGAACAGAACCAAAAATAAAATTCTATATGGGAATATGTGAAACTAACAGGAAAAATGCAAATGATGAGTTAAGTAAATTAGAAAATGCAGTAAAAGAAATGGCAGAAAATGCTCAAGAATAGAAAACTAAAAATAGTATATGATATGCAGAAAATGCTAATCATATACTATTTTTTATAAACACACACTAAATAATTTATTAAATAATAAAGAATTATTTAATTTCTCTCCATCCATTAATATTTGCTCTTTTTATAGCACCCATTAAATTGGCTCTAACATTAGGAATTTCTAAGGATAACTTATATAATAAGTCTTTCATAAATTCTCTTTTTGAAATTCCATCCATAGGGCAATTTTTATTCATAACAGTTATATTTTCTCTTTTTATAAACTTTTTAATTTCCTTTTCAGACGCATATATCAAAGGTCGGATTAAAGTTATTTTAGACTTATCCATATAACTTACAGGTGCAAATGTAGATAAATTACCAGCAAATAACATATTCAAGAAAAATGTCTCTAATACATCATCTTCATTATGACCAAGTGCTAATTTATTACAACCGTGTTCAATAGCAGTTGAATTTAGAATACCTCTACGAAGATTAGCGCATAAAGAACATGGATTTTTTTCTTTTCGTATATCAAAAACAATTTCCTTTATATCACTTTTTGCCTCTATATATTCTACACCAATTTCTTCACAAGTTTTTTCTAAAAAAGAAGAATCGAAAAAGTCAAATCCAGGATTAACACTAATAGCAATCAATTCGAAATGATTAGGGTAAAAGCGTTGCAAAGCTTTTAGACCTTTTAAAAGTGTAATTGAATCTTTTCCTCCAGATAGGGCAACAGCTATCTTATCTCCTTCTTCTATCATATTATAATGTTCTATTGCTTTTCGTAAATAACTTAATATTTTTTGCATAAATAACCTCTAAAATAAATATAATGAAATAATTATAACATTTATGTCAAGTATCATTTTTACAAAATACTTGATTAATTTATAAAAATAATATAAAATATATTAGTACTAATAAATGTTTCAGTAGCTCAGTAGGATAGAGCGTTCCCCTCCTAAGGGAAAGGTCGGAGGTTCGATTCCTCTCTGGAACACCATTTTTATTTATATAGGGTATAATGTATGGAACAAAAAGAAAAGTTTATGATTGAAGCTTTAAAAGAAGCAAAAAAAGCATACAAAAAGCTAGAAATTCCGGTAGGGGCAATTATAGTAAAGGATGGCACAATAATTTCAAGAGCACACAATGTAAAGGAAGAAAGAAATGATACGACAAAACATGCGGAAATAATAGCAATACAAAAAGCAAGTAAGAAACTAGAAAATTGGCGCTTAAATGATTGTGAGATGTATGTGACTTTAGAGCCGTGTGCTATGTGTGCAGGTGCAATAATACAGGCAAGAATAAAAAAAGTGTATATTGGAACAATGGATGAAAAAACAGGTGCATGTGGTTCAGTTTTAAACTTGTTACAAGACTATAAATTTAATCATATAGTTGAATTTGAAAAAGGAGTATTAAAGGAAAAAAGTGAAAAACTTTTAAAAGATTTTTTTAAGGAACTAAGAGCTTTGAAAAGTAAAAAATAGGAGAAATTAATGGAGAAAAACAATTTACCTGTTAAGGTAGGACAAAAAAATATAGTGACTGTTGTAGGAAAAGGTGGAAAGAAACTTGTAAAAGTATTGGGAAGTGGAATGTTAGCATTTGGTTTTTGTTTTGGAATTGTAGCTGCTGGGGCAATATCACCAGTATTGATAGCACCTATGATGGTGGGCTCTATATTTAGTATGCAAAACTTTTTAAATAACACAAAATATACCAGTTATAAAGACCTTACCTTTATAACTGCCAAGCACAAAAAAAATACAAAAATATATCAAGACGTAACAAGAATAGATATGACAAATAAGCTAAGAGGAATGTCAGACATAGAGAAAGTTGGATTTATGCAATTACAAACATTGATCGGGCTTACTAAGTTTAAACCAAGAGATAAAAGAGGTAGAGAAATTACTTTTGAAACTGATACACATGGAATAAATCAAAAAACATTTAGAAAATTGCAAGAATTAGGATATATTAAAGGATATGAAGAAAGATTTTTAAAGAATACAAGACTAATATTACCTAAATTAGCATTTGGTAATATTAGTGGGATAAAGAAAAAGGTAAAAATATATAATGTTAAATTTCAATTAACAGGGAAAACTTTAAATCTCGAAGATGCAGATTTAAGAAGATATTTTCCAATGGTATTCGGAGAAAAAAATGGTATTATTGCTAGAAGAGGATATAACTTTATAAAAGAACAAGATGGAAGCTTAACAATTGATTATAATCCAAAAGAACCATATATAGAAAGAAAAGTATTTCCAATAAAAAGAAATAAAGATTTAAAAGAAAGTTTAGCAGAAGGTTCCCCTTCTTTAGAAGAGCAGCGTAAATTTGTAAAACAGAGAGATAGAAAAAGAATAGAAAGTCTAGAAAAACATGAAAACGAAAAAGAATTAAGTTAATGATATGAAGTGGTATCGAAGAGGTCATAACGAGGCTGACTCGAAATCAGTTAGTCAGTGAATAGCTGGCACGTGGGTTCGAATCCCACCCACTTCGCCAATATATAAAGGAGGAGAATGAATTGGATAAAGAAAAAAAGAAACAAATGATAAAACTGTGTATAGCAATAACTACATTTGTAATAATTATTCTTTTAGTTGGTATTACAATGATTAAGTATCAGGTAGAAGGCGATAAAAACATGCCATTTAATTTATCCAAAATAATTATTGTAAGTACAGCAGAAGGGCAAGAAGCAAAGGGAGACAAAAAATGGAATTTTAAAGTATATCAAAATAATGATGTGTACATATATATAGATAAAAATGAAAATTATAAAGGTGAAGAAAAAAGTATAAAAAGTGTAAAAATAGAAAATATAAATGTTACAAAAGCACCTACTAAAGGTGAAATAAAAACATATATGCCTAATAGTGTAAAAGGCAGAATATTTGACTATAAAGATGAGTATATTGTAAATGAAAAATTAGAATATAAAGGTGCAGAGAAAAGTAATCCTAAAACTTTAGAAATAGGAAGTAATGGAGGTAGCTTAATATTAAGTTTCAGCAACATTGGGTTAGATACATATAGTTCTGACAAAGATAAACAAATTACACATGATGGAACTTTACTAAAAAAAATAAATACAACAAATGAAGAAATTTCTTTTGATATATCTTTTGACATAGTAATAACTGTTGATAATTGTAGTTATAGAGCAAATGTTAATTTGCAAATGCCATGTGGTAATATAATAGAAGAAGGAACATGTAATATAGAAAAAACAGATATGTCAGATGTTATATTCAAAAGAGAATAAAAAGTTTATATGAACTATTGATAAATTGAATAAAACAGTATATAATACAAATGGTATGAGAAATTTTAACTATTGTATGGAGGGGACCAACAAGAAGCTGTGAACCTTGTCAGATCCGGAAGGAAGCAGCAATAAGCAGTACTTCTTGTGTGGAAACTTCCATAGAGTAGTTAAAATACTCACACCATTTTTTAAAGATAGAGGGTGATATAAATTGTCGTATACAGCGCTATATAGAAAATTTAGACCTTTAAAGTTTGAAGAATTTGTAGGACAAGAACATATTACAAGAACACTTAAAAATCAGATAATAGCAGGAAGAGTAGGACATGCATATCTTTTTAATGGAGGAAGAGGAACTGGAAAAACAAGTGCTGCTAAAGTTTTGGCGAGAGCAGTTAATTGTCTAAATCCAAAAGATGGAGAGCCTTGCAATGAGTGTGAAATTTGTAAGGCAGCACTTTCTGGATCATTAACAGATATAGTAGAAATGGATGCTGCATCGAATAATAGTGTAGAAGATATTCGTTTAATAAGAGAAGAAGTAAATTTTTTACCAACACTTGCAAAATACAGAGTATATATAATAGATGAGGTTCATATGCTATCTATAGGTGCTTTTAATGCTCTGCTAAAAACGTTGGAAGAACCGCCAGCACATGTAAAATTTATTTTAGCAACTACAGAACCACAAAAATTACCTGCAACGATTCTTTCAAGATGCCAAAGATTTGATTTCAAGAAAATATCAAATGGGGATATAGTAAAAAGACTAGAGTATGTTGCAAAGGAAAGCAATATAGAAATTACAAAAGAAGCATTAAAATTAATTGCAATACTTTCAGAAGGGGCAATGAGAGATGCATTAAGTATACTTGAAAGATGTTTACAAGATGGAGAAACTAATATAGATGAAGATAAAATAAAAGACTTAGCAGGAATTCCAAAATTAACATATGTAAGTAATATTGTTAAAGCATTTTTAGAATATAATGTAGACGAAGCAATAAAAGCTGTTAATAGTGTTTTAAATGATGGTAAAGACTTAAATAATTTGCTTTGGGAAATTATAAAATATGTAAAAGATATATTAGTATATAAAGCAACAAACAAACTAGAAATTTATAATCAAGAAGAAATAGAAGAGATAAAGAGACTTTCAGAAGAGGTCACAAAAGAAAGATTATTATATATAATAATGGATTTATCAAAACTAGAAAATGATATGAAATGGTCATCTCAAAAAAGCATATTATTTCAAGTAGAAATAATAAAATTATGCAGTGAAAATTTAGTAGAGACACATGTGGAAAATGTGGATAAAACTCCAAAAAAACAAAGCAAAACTGTGGATAAATCTGAAACAAATGAAAACAATCCAAAATCTGATGATGAGGATAATAAAAAGATAAAAACAGCTAATTTTTCACAAGTAATATCTGAATATAACGAAGCTAAAGGATGGAAAAATATATTAAACGATTTAAGACAAAATGGAAAGATTATGTTATATTCTAACTTGTTAAAAGCAAAACCGATAGAATTAAACGATATGGTTATAGGTATAAGTTTTCCAGATGGAATAAATACATTTGGAAAATCTATAATAGAAAAACCAGAAAATATAAATGAACTTTCAAGAGTAATATCAATGGAATATGGAAAAGACATGAAAGTAAGACTTATTGAAAGTATAGAATCATTACCCAAAAATGAAAAAAAGGATGAAAATCAACTAGAACAAATGGCACAAAATTTAGATATTCCAATAAATATCATTGATTAAAATAAAAAATATAAATAGAAAGGAAGATAAAAATGGCCAAAAGAGGAGGATTCCCAGGAATGGGAGGATTTGGTGGTATGAACATTAACCAATTAATGAAAGAAGCGAAAAAAATGCAAACAGATATGGAAAAATCTCAAGAAGAACTTGCTGCAAAAGAATTTGAAGCAACAGCAGGAGGTGGTGCAGTAAGCGTAAAAGTAACTGGAAATAAAGTGTTAAAAGAAATAACAATAAAAAAGGAAGTTGTGGATCCAGACGATGTAGAGATGCTACAAGATTTAATATTAACTTCTGTAAATGAAGCCTTAAGAAAGGTGGATAGTGAACAAGCTGCATCACTTGGAAAATATAATATACCAGGATTAATGTAAAGGAAGAATTATTATGTCATATTATTCACCATCAATAGAAAAATTAATAGAAGCATTTGAACGATTACCAAGTATAGGAAGCAAGACTGCTGCTAGGCTTGCTTTTTATATTTTAAATGCAAGCAAAGAAGAGACGGATGAATTTATATCTGCTATTCAAAATGCAAAACAAAATTTGAAATATTGCTCAAAATGTTTTAATATATCGGATACAGACCCATGTGAAATTTGTTCAAATCCAATGAGAGATAATACTACAATTTGTGTAGTAGAAGATGTAAAAGATGTTGTCGCAATGGAAAGAACTCATGAATTCAAAGGTCTTTATCATGTGTTACATGGTAGCATTTCTCCAATGAATGGAGTAGGACCTGATGATATAAAAATAAAAGAACTTCTTTCAAGACTAATGGGAGGAGAAGTCAAAGAATTAATATTGGCTACAAACCCACGAGTTGAGGGAGAAGCAACAGCAATGTATATTTCTAAACTTGTAAAACCTCTTGGAATAAAAGTAACTAGAATAGCACACGGAATTCCGGTTGGTGGAGATTTAGAGTATACAGATGAAGTTACTCTTTCTAAAGCATTAGAAGGAAGAAGAGAATTATAATTTTATTAAAGCAAAGAGTCATCAGATTTGTCAACCGAAAGTAAAGCCAAAATATCGGCAAGAGCAGTAAAGAAAATAACTAGCTTTTCAATATCATCTGCAGGATAGTTATTTGAAAAATATAGTGCAAGACTATTGGCAAGTGCAGTTAATTCAGCACCAGACATATTAGATAAAGAATTCATAAAAACCACCTCTTAAATACAATATGTAAGAAGTGGTTTTTTGATATATTTTAATATAATTTTAATATAATATTGCAAATATCTTTAGTAGAATTCTTTTTAGCTAATGATTTTGTATTCTCTCTCATTTGTTCTAATTTAGACTTGTCCTCAAATAATTTTTGTATTATTACATTTGGGTCGTCTTTTTTTCTAATCCAAACTCCAACATTATGATTTTCTAAAAATTCAGCATTTTCTTCTTCTTGACCAGGAATAGGATTTATGATGAGTAATGGTAGACCAGAAGCTAAACTTTCACTAGTTGTAAGACCACCAGGTTTACTAACGACCAAAGTAGATATGCTCATAATTTCAGGAACTTTATTTGTATAATCAAAAATTCTAACTCTATCCTTAGAATTTGTTTCTTCTACAATATCTTTAAAACCTTGATTCATCTTTTTATTTCTTCCAGAAACAGCGATTATTTGATAAGTTGGTAAATTGTTAATAACCGCTCTTAAAATTTGTAAAGTCCTGTCTTTGCCAAGACCGAATTCACCACCACCAAAAAATAATATAACAGGTTTATTTTCATCTAACTTAAATTCTTTATATATTTCAGACTTATCAAATTTTTTAGAGAATTTATCTGATAAAGGAATTCCCGTAACGTGTACTTTTTCTTTTACTATTCCATAATTAGTTAAATATTCATACATTCTTTTGTTAGAAACACAAAAAGCATTTGTATACTCGTGCCCAACAAGCCATTGGTCATGTGGTGCGAAATCTGTAAGTACAGTTATTAATTTACAATTAACTTTCCCTTTTCTCTTTAAATAACTTACCATTTGACTACTAAAAGGATGAGTAGAAACTACTATATCAGGTTTTTTTTCTTTTATTAAATTTTGTAATTTTACTGACATTATTTTATTGGCTCTGGAACTTATATGAGCAAATATTCCTTTTTGAGAATTTGCATAAATTCTTCCCCATATCCCAGGACAATTTCTAGCCATTTGGTTATATGCACCTGTTGTTACTTTATTTAAAATTTTATTAACATATTGTATGCAATCCACAATATCTGTTTCTACTTCAAAATTATCATCTAAATGTTTTTTTATAGCTTTAGCAGCAGAAAGATGACCTCCGCCATAAGATGCATAAAATATTAATATTTTTTTCATAAAATCTCCTATAAAAATAAATTTAATTAAAATCAAAAATATTCTAACACAAAAAATATAAAAAGTCTAAAAATTAAGAATAATTTAACAAATTTTACACAAAATACGAATGATACATATAAATGTGAAAGGGTGGTATTTTAGTGAAAACATTAAAAGAGAAAATGATAGATTGGAAAAATAGATTAAAAGATAGACATATGCTTAGCATAATAGTGGTTTTATTTACAATAATAGTAATTTTAGGATTATATATTTACAAAAAACAAACAGAATATAGACAGGCTTCTGAAAATGCATATAATATGGCTTTTTATGAAGTAGTAGATTATGTACAAAATGTAGAAGTATTTCTGGCGAAATCTTTGATAACTAATTCTTCAGAAAGTAGTGCTGAAAGCTTAAGCAATGTTTGGCGAGAAGCAAACTTGGCAATGGGATATTTAGCCCAACTACCAATAAACTCAAATGAACTAGAAAACACATCGAAATTTTTAAATCAAGTAAGTGAATATAGTTATTCGCTTTATATAAAGAATTTGAAAGATAAAGAGTTATCAGAAGATGACATGAAAAATCTTAAAGAATTACATGAGTATAGTGTAGAATTAGAAAATGTACTAAATCAATTATCCGCAGATATTAATGATGGAAGAATAAAATGGGGAGAATTATCAAAAGAAGGGACAGCGGTATTTGCTAAGCAAGTAAGTAATATATCTCAAGATAGCTTTGAAAATTTAGAACAAACTTTTCATGAATATTCTGGGCTAATATATGATGGCGCTTTTTCGGAACATATAACTAAAACAGAAAAAGTAGGACTCACAGGCGATAATGTAGATGAAGAAACAGCAAAAAATAAAGCAAAGGAACTATTTACAATAAATACAAAAGAAATAGAATCATTTGGAAAAAGTGAAGGAAATATTACTTCATATAACTTTAATTTAACATTTGAAGATGATACGACAGCTACTGTATCTATTTCAGAAAAAGGTGGACATGTAATATATATGGACAGAAATAGAGAAGTTTTATCAGAAGTACTATCCGAAGAAGAAGCAGACGGAAAAGCAAAAGAATATTTAGAAAAACAAGGATTTAAAAATATGAAAGAAACATATTATTTAAAACAAAGTGGAATAGTTACAATAAATTATGCTTATGTACAAGATAACGTAATAATGTATCCTGATTTAATAAAAGTAAAAGTAGCATTAGACAATGGTGAAATACTAGGAATCGAAACAACAGGATATTTAAACTCACATACAAAAAGAAACTTAAAAGAACCAAAAGTAAGTAAAGAAAAGGCAAAAGAAAGCCTAAATAAAGATCTAAATATAGAAAGTGAAGAATTAGCAATAATTCCAACAGAATGGAAAACAGAAGTACTTTGTTGGGAATTTGAAGGAAATATAGAAGGACTAGATTTTATTGTATATGTAAATGCAGAAACGGGTAAGGAAGAAGATATATTGATAATAACTAATACTCCAAATGGAATATTAACACATTAAGAAATTTAATAACAGTGTTTAAAAAAATCATGAAAGAAGACAAAATGTTAAAATAAAATAGAATATTAATAAAATATAGATATTCGACATATTCTAAATGTAGAATATCT
Organism: uncultured Clostridia bacterium; assembly: GCA_944392545.1. Classification (GTDB taxonomy): domain Bacteria; phylum Bacillota; class Clostridia; order TANB77; family CAG-508; genus CALXVA01. Next base: position 152,928 of record CALXWW010000001.1, on the reverse strand, counting down.
ATATTTTATTAGGCTAATATTCATGCAATGCAATAATATTTTTAGCATATATGTTATATATTTCATGAGGATTTCTTGTCAAAATACGCAATATGGCATATAATATCCATATCAAAATATAATATAAATGGAAGGAGATATGATATATACACATATATCATGAGGAATATGAAGAATATATATATAAAAGATATAATTAAAACATGTAATGCAGAGCTTTTGTGTGGGAACGAAGAGGATACACTAACAGATATTGTTAAAGATACAAGAGAGATTAAAAAGAGTGATACATATATAGGATTTAAAGGCGAACATAATGATGGAAATCTTTTTTACAATACTGCTATTGAAAATGGTGCTAAAATTTGTATCTTACAAAAATCAAGTGTAGAGAATAAAATAAATTTAGAAATAGAAGAGATCAAGAAAAAATACAACAATGTATCAATAATTTTAGTAGAAGATACCATAAAAGCATTACAAGAAATAGCAAAATTTAAAAGAAACATGTATAACATACCAGTAGTTGGAATAACTGGTAGTGTTGGTAAAACTAGTACAAAGGATATTATTGCAAGTGTAATGTCTAAAAAGTTTAATGTACTAAAGACATTGGGGAATTATAACAACCAAATAGGCCTTCCTCTTACGGTTTTGAGACTTAAAGATGAAAATGCAATGGTTGTAGAAATGGGGATGAATATGCCAAATGAAATAAGACCATTATCTAAAATTGCAAAACCATCCGTAGCAGTTATAACTAATGTAGGAACAGCTCATATTGGAAACTTAGGGTCAAGAGAGAATATATTAAAAGCAAAATTAGAAATATTAGATGGACTTCAAAAAGATGGAATATTAGTTATAAATAACGATAATGATATGTTACATAATTGGTATATGTCAAACATTAATACAAACTTTAAAGTAGTAACATTTGGTATGGAAAATAAAAGTGATATAATGCCATATGATATAGAATTATCAGAAGAAGGAAGTACATATAAAATAGATATAGATGGAAATACATATACAGTAAGTATTTCTGTTGGCGGAAATCATTTTGTATTAAACAGTTTATGCGCTATAGCAATAGGTAGGATATTTGGTATACCTATGGAAGATATCTTGGAGGGAATAGCAAATTTTGAACTTACAAAAAGAAGGATGCAAGTAGAAAGAAATAAAAACGGAGTTACAATTATAAATGACTGCTATAATGCAAATTATGACTCAATGAAAGCTGCAATCGAATATTTAGGAAAAATAAATGCTAAAAAGAAAATAGCGATTTTAGGAGATATGCTAGAACTTGGAGAATTTTCAAAAAGTTTACATGAAAAAGTTGGAGAAGAGGTCGTAAATAATAATATTGATATAATAATTACAGTAGGAACCGAAGCAAAGTATATTGTAAATAAAGCGCTTGAAAAAGGATTTAATAGAAAAAATATTTATATATGTAATAATAATGAAGAAGCGGTAGAAATTGTAAAAAAAATAGCTTCATCGGAAGATGCTATACTACTTAAAGCTTCAAATGGTCTGAATTTTCAAGAAATATATAGCCAAATATGTAATTGAATTATAATATATCTGGTATTAATATTGGTTATATTAATTAGTTTTTGAAAGGATTTGATAAAATGAGCAAGCTAAAATTAGGTGTGATATTTGGAGGAATGTCCACAGAACATGATGTTTCTATTACTTCTGGTACATCCGTTATAAAAAACTTAAATAAAGAGAAATATGAAATTTATCCAATATATATTGGAAAAGATGGAAAATGGTACGAATATTCAAAAACAGTTTCTAAAATAGATATATTACAAGTAGGAGAAGAAATAGATGAAAAAGTTTTAATTTCAAATCCAATAGAATATCTACAAGAGTGTGATGTCATTTTTCCAGTATTACATGGACTTTATGGAGAAGATGGAACTATACAGGGAATGTTAGAAATATTAAAAAAACCATACGTAGGGTGTAAAGTGTTAAGCTCAAGCATTTGTATGGATAAAGCTTATGCAAAAATAATATTTGAGAGAGCTGGGATAAATCAAGCTAAATATGTATATATAAAAAAAGAAAATGAAAATTATATATATGTAGATAATAACTTTAGTGAAGAAAATAGCACTCTAGAAAAAATAGCAAATATTGTAGAAGAAAAACTTTCATATCCAGTGTTTGTAAAACCTTCAAATTCAGGCTCTTCAGTAGGAATAAAAAAAGCACATAACAAAGAAGAATTAATAAATAGTATAAAATATGCAGGAGAATTTGATAGAAAAATACTTATAGAAGAAAACATAAATGGTAGAGAAGTAGAATGTGCAGTACTTGGAAACAAAGATGCTAAAGCTTCATGTGTAGGAGAGATACTTCCAGCAGAAGATTTTTATACATTTGATGCAAAATACAAAAATGCAGAGTCAAGAATAGTAATGCCAGCAGAGATACCAGAAAATATTTCGGAAGAAATAAGAAGTATGGCAGTAAAAGCTTTTAAAGCCGCAGATTGTACAGGACTTTCTAGGGTAGACTTCTTTATAGAAAATGATACAAATAGAGTAATAATAAATGAAATAAATACACTTCCTGGATTTACACAAATTAGCATGTATCCAAAGTTATGGGAAAAGATGGGAGTAGGCTATTCAGATCTTTTAGATAAATTAATAGAATTAGCTTTACAAAAATAAAGAAAGATAAGGAGATATGCATAAAATATGGAAAGAAAAATTGATATAAATAATGAATTATTAAACAAAATAAATAATGACTTAAGAAAAACCTTGTCGGAAAGAAGATACAAACATTCACTAGGAGTAATGGAAAAAGCAGAAGAATTAGCAAGAATATATAACATAGATATAAATAAAGCAAAATTAGTAGGCTTGGCACATGACATAGGAAAAGAACTATCTGATGAGCAAATGCTAGAATATGTGAAAGAAAACAATATAGAAATAGACAATGTAGAAAGAGAAAATGTTGGATTATTACATGCTAAAATAGGTGCATATATATGTAAAAGTAAATACAATTTTTCTATAGATATGCAAGATGCAATAAAATTTCATACAGTTGGCAATGAAAATATGGATTTGTTTGCAAAAATAATTTATGTAGCGGATAAAATAGAAGAAGGAAGAATATATAAAGATGAAGAAAAAATGAAAGAATTACAGACAGTAAGAGAATTAGCAAATCATGATATAGACGAAGCATTACTATATGAAATAGATAGTTCTATAAAATATACAATACAAAAACAAAAATTAATTCATCCAAATAGTATTTTAATACGAAATAAATTGTTGAAAGAAAGGAGAACTTTAAGATAAATTATTTGAATTTTAATATAAATTTAAAGTTGTAAGTCTTTTAATAAAAAATGCTTTAAAATATTTATTTTCATGCAAAAGTATGATATAATGTGAGTGCTTTTAAGGGGGGAGACTTATGATTTTAAAAGACTATTATAAAATACTTGGTTTAGAAAGCAACAAAGCTACGCCAGAAGAAATAAAAACAGCATATAGAGAGCAAGCTAAGAAATATCACCCAGATATAAATTCCGAGAGTGATTTTTCTGAAGAGAGATTTAAAGACATAAATGAAGCATATAAAATTTTATCAGTTCCAATAACAAGAAGAAAATATGATAGAATGTGGAATTCAAATTTTGGAAGAAAAAAGAAAGTAGAAGGAACAAAAAGAGAAGAAGGAACAATATCTACTAATTTTTTTAATATGTTTTTTGGAGAACAAACTGATAGGAAAGAAAAAAGTGAAAATAAAAAGAATAAGGAAAATGCACCTGTTAAAGGAGAAAATGTAGAAACAGAAATTGAAGTATCAATAGAAGAAGCATATTATGGCGAGGAAAAGAAGATCTCCCTAAGAACTCAAAACGGAAAAATGAAGAGTTTTACAATAAAAATTCCAGCAGGTATAAGAAATGGAGAAAAAATTAGATTAATAGGTCAAGGAAAAAAAGGTGAAAACGGAGGAAAAAGCGGAGATCTATTAATTAGAATAAATATAAAAGACAACAAAAAATTTGTATTAAGAGGGGTAGACTTATATACAGATTTAAAGATAGCACCATGGGAAGCAGTGCTTGGAACGAAAGTATCTATAGAGGCTATAGGCGAAACCATATTTTTACATATTCCACAGGGAATTGAAAGTGGAGAAAAAGTAAAAATTCCGGGAAAAGGATATAAAGATGGAAAAGGTGGAAGAGGAGAACTTATAGCAGACGTAAAGATTATGGTGCCTAAGACTCCAACAAAAGAGGAAATTGGGATATATGAAAAATTAAATGAGATATCAAAATTTAATCCAAGAAATAATTTTGAATAAAATATGTAATAGTAGTTGATAGCTTGCTATAAAAAGTTGACATAAATTTTATGGAAAATATTGACTAAAACAGCAAATTACTATATAATTAATAGTGTAGTGATTCTAACAAAAGACAAGCTATGGCAACGAAGATTCATAGAAAGAGGGAAAAGGATATGGAAATTGTACAAGGTAAACACTTTAGTATAACGGATCCACAAGGAGTAAACACAGTAATATATAAGATAAATGAGACAGAAAAAGAATTTTTAAAAGAATCACCTAAATATACAATAGAAAGACTAGACTATTCAGAGGAATTAAGAGGAGATGTAAAAAAGAAAACTTTTTTTGTTGACGAACCAAAAGAAGAAGAAGATTTAGTTATACTATCTTTTGGTAAGGATAGAGTAGTTGTGAATATGGGAATATTAGAAAATAACAAGGTAACTATTTCTAAAAAACCAAGTTTAATAAAGTTTGATACTCTTTATTCAGAAGAAGCAACAGAATATAAAGAGTTTAAATATACACCAAATTTAAAAAGACCAATAACAATTATAGACCCAGAAACAACTGAAGAAATCAAACCAGTATTATACTTTGATAAGGAAACTAATGAAGTTAAAGGAAAATGCAAGTTAAAGCCATATAAGTCATACTTTTCATTTGAAATAAGAGATGAAAAGAAAGACATTTAGAAAGGGGAAAGAACATGAGTAGTACTAATGTACGTTCAAAAGATTATAAACATATCTGTGGAGGACAAACTATACCATCAACTACAGACAAGAGTTTAAAAATGCCACCAAAAGCTGCAGGAAGAGGGCCATCAAGAATAGAAGTTATTGAAGGTGAGAAGGCAGTAATAAGTGTTCAGGACAATCTTGTTTTAAAAAATAAGGGCAGAGTTGTAGGAAGAGCCACATCAGATGGAAAAGTTTTATCTGGAGACAATAAAGTAGTAAAAAAAGCATTAGAAGATAAAGATATGGAAAAATAAAAACTAAAGCGAAGGTGAAAAGAGGATATGAACTACAAAGTTAGTAAAACATTGAAAGATAATAAAAAAAGTATAATAATAGTGGCAGTACTATGGATATTTTTTACCATAGTACTTGTTGCGCCTGTGGGGTATTCTATAGGATTAGCTTCAAGACAAGGAACTTTTGATTTTAATGTATTTTTAGAAAAGGTATTTACAGAATTAGTTAGTTTTACTTCAATTACGAGAGTATTAGATTCTGAATATTTAGGATATTTTGGTAAAACGCTTTTATATTTTACAATTTTTTATTTAATACTTGTTTTTATTGGGTTATTTAAATCTAGACCAAAACATGAATATACAGATATAGAACACGGTTCTAGTGATTGGAGTGAAGGTGGAGAACAATATAGAATATTAAGTAAAAATAAAGGTATAATACTTTCAAAACATAATTTTCTTCCAGTAGATAAAAGAGGAAATGTTAATGTATTGGTAGTTGGACGGATCAGGATCTGGTAAATCTGCATCATATTCAATACCAAATGCATATCAAATGTTAGGTTCTTATGTATTTACAGATCCAAAAGGAGAATTATATGACAAAACAGCAGGATACTTAAGAAAGAATGGATACGAAATAAAAGTATTAAACTTAGTAAATCCAGCAAATAGTGATGGATATAATCCTTTATTACATATTAGAAGTGAAATAGACGTTGACGTTATAGCAAATACAATAGTAAAAGGACAAAAAACAGAAGGATCAGGAAGTGATCCATACTGGGACGATATGGCGGAGATGCTATTAAAAGCTCTTATATATTACTTGATGGCAACAAGGCCAGAGGAAGAGCAAAACCTAGCAAGTTGCTCAGAACTTGTAAGGGCAGCAAACACTAGCGGGGGCAGTAATTTACTTACAGACTTAATGAATCAACTTCCTTATGATCATCCGGCTAGAATGAACTACAAATCTATAGAGATAGCACCAGAAAAAACTTATGGCTCAATATTGAGTTCATTACAATCTAAACTTGGTAAATTTGACTCTAAAGAAATAGCGGAAGTCACATCAACAGATACAATAGATTTTGATGAAATAGGTTCAAGAAAAACAGCAGTATATGTTATTTCATCAGATACACATAAAGCTTATGATTTCTTACTTACAATATTCTTCTCACAGATGATTCAACAGTTATATGATTTTGCAGATAAAAATGGTGGAAGATTAAAAACTCCTACATATTTCATATTAGATGAGTTCGCTAATATAGGACAAATACCAGATTTTGATAAAAAAATATCAACTTCTAGAAGTAGAGGAATATCATTTAGCGTTATACTTCAAAACTTAGACCAATTAGAGGCAGTTTATGAGAAATCTTATGAAACTATAATGGGTAACTGTGATACGCACGTGTTTTTAGGAAGTAACTCATATAAAACAGTAGAGTATTTTTCAAAAGCACTCGGGGAAAAAACAATAACCAGGGAAAGTTTATCTGTTAATAGAGATAAACAATTCCATAGACAAGGATATAGTGATTCAGATCAAGCATTAGCAAGAGCATTAATGACTCCTGATGAATTAAGAAGAATGGATAATGACTTATGTATTATATATGAAAAAGGGTTAAAACCAATAAAAGATGAAAAATATTATTATTTCGAAACTCCAATGATTAAAAAGCTTTCAGAGGTAACAATGAATCACTTAGAATTTGACGTAGGAAATAGAGGAAAATGGAGAAAATTCAATCCATATAATCCATATGTGGAAGGTGAAGAAAACAAGCCAAAGGACTTAAAAGTAGAGTCACTAGATGATTTATTTGAGGAAGATAAAGGAGAAGAAAGTTCAAGGATTGAAAAAGAAAATAAAGAAATAAAAAATAATGAAAATAATCAAGAAGATGCACCTGTTTTACCACAAAATATTGAAGAAGATACAATAGAGGTAAAAGAGGAAGCTACAAGGACCGAAGAGGATATAATGTCGATAGATGTTCAAAAAGAATTAGAAGCAAAATTTGATGAATTGTTCGGCGCATTTGATGACGAAGATAATAAATAATAAAAATGCTTTAGTATTTTTACTAAAGCATTTTTTATATGATTATAGAAAATATAAAAATTAGACATTTATATCATAATCTATAATTTTAATTTTTTTATGCAAAATCAAAACAAATGTTTAGAAAGACCTTGACTAAAATTAGATGGTATTATAAAATTGGTAAATAAACATAGAACGAAAGGAAAGATAGATTTTGAAATTTGTACATATAGCAGATATGCATTTTGATACACCTTTTAGTGTATTAAATAGTAGAAATAAATTAGGAGAAAAACGAAGACTTGAGCAAAGAGAAGTATTAATAAAAATAATAAATTATATAAAAGAAAATAATATAGATTATTTATTTATATCAGGAGACTTATATGAACACGAATATATAAGAAAAACAACAATAGAATATATAAATAATCTGTTTAAAGAAATATCAAATACAAAGGTATTTATTTCTCCGGGAAATCATGACCCATATATAAATAATTCTATGTACAAAACTTTTACTTGGAATAATAACGTACATATATTTAGTGGAAAATTAGAGATTGTTGAAGAAGAAGATTGCGATATATATGGGTTCGGATTTAATGATTTTTATTGTAAAAATTCTATAATTGATGAAATAAAATTACAAAATAAGGAAAAAATAAATATATTAATTACACATGGCACAATAAATGGTGGTACCATTGAAAATATGGAATATAACCCGATAAATAAAAATAAATTAAATGAATTAGGGTTTGACTATGTTGCATTAGGACATATACATAAATTAGACTATAATACAGAAGAAAATCAAAGAATAGTGTATCCTGGTTCAACTATTTCTTTAGGATTTGATGAATTAGGCAAACATGGAATGATAGTAGGAGAAATTAATAAAGAGGATATAAAATTAGAATTTATAGCAATAGATAATAAAGAATTTAAAGAAATAGAATTAGATATAAGTGATATTAATTCAGAAGAAGAATTAATAGAAAAAATAAATAATTTAAAATTAGAACAAAATATATTTTATAAAATAATATTAATAGGAAATAAAAATTTTGAAATAAATATATATAATTTATTTAAATTTATTTTAAAAGAGAATATTATTAAAATAAAAAATAATACAAAATTAAAAATAGATTTAGAAAAACTTTCAAAAAAGAATAATTTAAAGGGTTTATTTGTAAAAGAAATATTAAAAGAATTAAATAGCAAAAATTATAATAAAGAATTATTACAAGAAGCGTTAGAATTAGGATTAAATGTTATTGACAAAAAATAAATAATATTTAATAAAATAGTAAAAAAATTTATTGATTTGTTTAATATTTTAAAGTCTATTTATTTAATTGTAATATCTATTTTATAAAATAAATAATAAAAATAAATTAATAAAAAAGGAGAAAATATTTTGAAAATTAAAAATATTAAAATAAATAATTATGGCAATTTAGAAAATAAAGAAATTAATTTAAAAAATAATATAAATATTATTTATGGAAAAAATGAAAGTGGAAAATCTACATTATTAAATTATATAAAAAATATTTTTTATGGAATTTCTAAAAATAAAAATGGAAAAAATATTTCAGATTATGAAAAATATAAACCATGGGGCAAAACCGATTATTCTGGAAAGCTAAAATATCAATTAGATAATGGAGAAGAATTTGAGGTTTTTAGAGACTTTAACAAGAAAAATCCAAAGATATTTAACAGTTATTTTGAGGAAGTATCTAAAGACTTCAATGTTGTCAAAAAGGATGGACTACAGTTCTTTTTTGATCAAACTAGCGTAGATGAAGATATGTTTTTGTCAACAGTAGTATCTATGCAAGAGGAAGTGAAACTAGGAAAACAAGAACAAGGTGTTTTGATACAAAAGCTTGCAAACCTTGCGGGAAGTGGAGATGATAATGTATCATACAAAAAGGTAATTGATAAATTAAATAAAATACAAATAGAAGAGGTGGGGTCTGATAGAACCCAAGACAGACCAATTAACATAATTAAAGAGAAGATGAAAAAGATAGAGTTTGTCTTAAAGGAGTTAAGAGGATATCAAAATGACAAACATAGTATAGAGGAAAATAAGGAGACATATTTAAAAAAGATAGAGCAAACAGAAAATGAGTTGAGACTATTAAAGGAAATAAACATAATATTATTACGTAAACAGAACGAAGAAAATAAAATAAATATAAAAAATAATTATAAAAATGAAAAAAATAAAAAAATTAATGAATTAAATATACAAAAAAATAATTTGATAAATAGAATAAATGAAAATAAATTAAAAAATAATAATAAGAAAATTAATTTTGAAAAAAATAAAAATAAATTAAATAAAAAAACAAAAAAATATATTATATTTTTTATTATTTTATTAATATTAAATATTATATTTTTCATAATAAATAAAAAAATAATAAAAAATAATTTATTTGATATTTTAAAATATTTTTTAATTCCAACTTATTTAATTATAATTTTTATTTTAGAAAAAATAAATAATAAAAAAGTTAAAAATAAAATTAATTTAGAAAATGAAATAATTAATAAAGAAAATGAGAAAATAAACAATGAAATTAATTTAATAAATAAACAAATAGAGCTTTTACAAGAAGAATTAAATAAAGAAGAAATAGAAATAGAAAAAGAACAAATAGAAATAGATAATAATATAGAAATAGAATTATCAAAACTTAAAGAAGAATTTAAATATAAATTGAATGTAAATGAATATTTAGAAAAAATAGAGAATTACATTGAGGATAACAATATTGTAAATTTAATTAATAACATTCAGGAAAAATTAAATAAAAATAAATTAGAATTACAAAGTATAAAAATAAAAGAAGAAAACATTAATTCTAAACTAGAAGAAATGATTAATTTACAAGAGGAATATAATGCTTTACAAGAAGAATTATTAGATTTGGAAAAAAGAAACAATGTAATTAACTTAGCAAAAGAATTGTTAAATAAAGCATATATAAATATGAAAAATAATGTTACACCTAAATTTACAGAAAATTTATCTAATAATATTGCAAAAATATCAGAAGAAAAATATACAAAAGTTGGAATAAATGAAGAAAACGGATTAATAGTAGAAAATGAATATGGTGAATATATTTCAGCAGAATTATTAAGTACTGGTACAATAGACCAGCTATATCTTTCGTTAAGATTATCTATGATAGATGATTTATCAAACGAAAAGATGCCTATTATACTAGATGAAGCTTTTGCATATTATGATGATAATAGATTAGAAAATATTATTAAATTTTTATATAATAATATGAAAGATCATCAAGTAATAATTTTTACTTGCACTAGAAGAGAACAAGAAATATTAAACAAATTAGATATAGAATATAATTTAGTTGAAATTTAAATAAAAATAATGTATAATATATAAGCAGATTAAAACCTCTCAAATTCAATTAAGAGGTTTTTAATTAATAATTTTAATAACGGAATTACTAAAACATATATGGAGGTTTTTTTATGTTTCAAAAATTAGAAGCAGTAGAAAAAAAATTTGAAGAATTAACACAAAAAATTAGTGACCCTAATGTAATAGCAAACCAAAATGAATGGAGAGAATTCATGAAGGAACACGCTGAATTAGAGCCAATAATAGAAAAATATAGAGAATATAAAAAGGTTGAAAAGCAATATAATGAAGCAAAAGAAATGCTAGAGGATTCTTCTACAGAAAAAGAATTAAAAGATTTGGCAGAGATGGAAATGATGGAAGCAAAAGAAAAATTGCCAGAGATAGAAGAAGAAATAAAAATACTTTTAATTCCAAAAGATAAAGATGATGATAAAAATATAATATGTGAAATAAGAGCGGGTGCAGGTGGAGAAGAAGCAGCTTTATTTGCAGGAACACTATTTAGGATGTACTCAATGTATGCAGAAAGAAAACATTGGAAAATGGAAATATTAAACGAAAATGAAACCGGGCTTGGAGGGTATAAGGAAATATCTTTCATGATTACAGGAAAAGGTGCATATAGTAGGTTGAAATTTGAAAGTGGCGTGCATAGAGTACAAAGAGTTCCTGATACAGAAGCAAGTGGTAGAATTCACACTTCTACAGCGACAGTTGCTGTGCTTCCTGTTGTAGAGGATGTTGAAATAGAATTGAATCCAGCTGACATAAAGATGGAAGTATTTAGATCATCTGGTGCTGGAGGACAGCACATAAATAAAACTTCTTCTGCTGTAAGACTTATACATGAACCAACAGGAATCGTTGTAGAATGTCAAACAGAACGTTCACAATTTCAAAATAAAGATAATGCGATGAGAATGTTAAAAACGAAACTATATGATATAGAAAAACAAAAACAAGATAGTGAAGTTAGAAACGCTAGAAAATCACAAGTCGGCAGTGGAGACAGAAGTGAGAAGATTAGAACATATAATTATCCGCAAGGGCGTATTACAGATCATAGAATAGGACTTTCAATATATCAAATGGACGACTTTTTAAATGGTAATTTGGATGAAATGATAGACAATTTAATTGCAGCGGATAGAGCAGAAAAATTAAAAGGTGATGAAGAAGAGTAAAGAAATATCCAATTCTAAAGTGAAAAACTTTAGAGTTGGATATTTTAAAATTTATTAATGAATAAAGTTTGAATGATAAAAATAGATATAGTAATAAAGCAAAAAGAAAGGAAGTATACATTTTGGAAAATATTATTAAGACAACATTAATTGGGCTCTTCTTTGGAACATTTGGAACGACTTTGGGAGGTATAATAGGTGTAAAGCTAAATAGAACTTCTAATAGATTTTTAAGTTTTATACTATCTTTTGCAGCAGGACTTATGATATCAGTTATTTGTTTTGAATTAATACCTGAAGCGTTAGAAATATCAAATATATTTACTACACTTGTAGGTATTTTATTAGGAATAATAATGATGATAATATGTGACATATATGTGGATAAAAGGTTAAAAAAAACTACAAAAACTGTAAAAGATGGATTATTAAAAACAGGAATAATAGTTAGTATAGGTCTCGCAATACATAATCTTCCAGAGGGGTTGGCAATAGGCTCTGGATATGGTGCTTCCGTAAGACTTGGATTGTCACTGGCAGTAGCAATATGCTTTCATGATATACCAGAAGGTAGATTCCAAAGTAGACACTGGTAAAGGTATGCGAGATAAAAATAATTTGAATTTATAAAAAATAAAGGAGAATAGAAAATGTTATATTTTATATGTTTTATTTTAGGGGCTACCATTAGCCTCTTTTTATATGCTCTAATTTTATGTAGTGCAAGAGCAAAGAAAATGATGAAAAGAGAGGAGAAAAACGGTGAATGAAGAAAATAAATCTAATTATTATGCTGTTATTCCTGCGACTATAAGATATTCAAAAGATCTAAGACCAGCAGAAAAATTATTATATGGAGAAATAACAGCTCTAACAAATATAAAAGGTTATTGTTATGCAAGTAATAGATATTTTGCAAATTTATATAATGTAACACTGCATACTGTATCTCAATGGATTTCGCATTTAGAAAAATTGCAATATATAACACTAGAAATGATAAGAGATAACAATAAAGTTATTAAGGAAAGACGAATTTATATAAATGATATAACCTATATACAAAAAAATACATACCCTATTGACGAAAAAGTACAGGATAATAATATAAATAAAATAATAGAGGATTTATTTATTTTAATTATAAATAATAGCGACAAAATTTCAAAAGAATTTTACTCAATTTTAGTTCGTTTAGAATTTATATATACTACAGATATTTTATCTATTATGCAAGCAGATAAAATACAAATGCTAAAGAAAATCATATACACATTATATTGTCTGTATAATAGTGGATTTAAAAACTTGCTTTTGAAAGTTGAAAGACAAGAACTTATAAACTTGTATATTATTTCTAAAGAACAAAGTATTGGTAACTTTTATAATTACTATAAAAGAACAATAATAAAAGAATATTCTAAAACTAATACAAGGAGGCAGTAATTAATGCTAGAAGATTATATGAACAATTTTGAAAATATAGTAACAGAGTTTCTTTTTATCGCTTTTATCATAGTATTAGTTATTGTACTAATAATTTCTTTATTGTTACTAATATTAGGATATATCATTAAATCACAGACAATAAAATCAAAATTTTTAAAAAGTGTACCAGTTCTCTTAATTGGTATTATTTTTTTACTTTGCATACCGGTAGTTTTAAATTATTTTAAAGAACTAATGTAAAAAATAGTGTGTCCTATACAAAAAAGCTCTATCAATCTGTATAGGAGATGATAATTTGTGAAATTAACTACAAAGAAAAAGTTAGTTGTAGTAAGAATATTCACAATACTAGCAATAATTTTAATACTTTTAACAAATGTAAGTACAGTATTTGCAACAGAAGGGGCAACAACAGGAATAGCTATCTTGATAATTGATTTTGTTTTTCATAATATAAGTTGTCGAAAAGATTAGTTTTAGAAAAAACTAATCTTTTTTTTAAAATGTATTGACAAACAATATACCTAGATATACAATGTAAGTATGCATAGTAAATCTAGGTAAGGAGGAAGAAATGAAAGTTAACAAAGAATTATTAAAAGGGAGTACAAGTATGCTCATATTAAGTATATTAGAAGAAAAAAATATGTATGGCTATCAAATGATTAAAGAATTAGAAAAAAAATCTAATAATATATTTGAATTAAAAGAAGGAACATTATATCCAATTTTACATTTGTTAGAAGAACAGAATTATATTTCATCATATTGGGATGAAAGCACAAGCAAAAAAAGAAAGTATTATTCTATTACTAAAGAAGGTAGAAAAATCTTAAAATCAAAAAAAGAAGAATGGAAAATCTATACTACAGGTGTAAATCAAGTAATAGGAGGTGCTTTATTTGAATATTAATACTTTTTTAGATTTATTATGTAATGAAATAAAATATAAGCCGATAAGAAATGATATAGCAGAAGAATTAAAAAATCATATAAATGAGATTAAACAAGAATACATCGATAAAGGATTAGAAAGTAATAAGGCAGAAGATAAAGCAGTTGAACAAATGGGAAATCCAAAGGAGATTGGACTTAAACTTAATAAGATTCACAAGCCAAAACTAGATTGGAAATTATTAATCATTATGATAATTGTTTTAGGATTTAGCCTGTTAGTTACATTCACAAGATCGTCTAATATATCACAAAATAATGAAATCAATGTAATGATTAAATATATAGCTTTTATGGTTATAGGAATAATATTAAGTGTGATATGTTATTTTGTAGATTATAGGAATTTGTTAAAACATTCTAAGAAACTTTTTATAATTGCATCTTTAAGTATAATAGTTTCAATAACTTTTGGAACGAATTTGAGAGGAGTTTCACATTTTAGAATAGGAACATATATGTTTTCACCTAGTGTCATTGCTATGCCATTGTATATTCTTTCATTTGTAGGCTTTTTAGAAAATATTAACAAGGAAAGTAGAGAAAAAGTTAATATAAATATCATTAAAATAATAATAAGTAGCATTTTTTCTTTATATTTGTTGAGTTTAATACCATCTCTAGTAACAGCATTTATAGTATGTTTAACATATTTAATACTTGCGACAAGAAAATTATTACAAATAAATAAAAATATAAAAAGAAACATAGGTCTGCTATGGGGAGTACCAGTAGTATTAATTTTTATTAGTGTTATTATAATGGTAAATTCTCCTTTAGGTCTGTTTAGGCTTAATAGAATAACAGCATCATTTAATCCTGAAAGTGATCCAAATGGTGCAGGTTGGATAGGAACAAATCAAAACTTAATAATTAATTCCGCTCAATTGATAGGAGAATCAGAAAATATGGGTAATGCTCTAAACATATTTGATGAAGGAACAAATTATGCTTTAATATCAATGTTAGCTCACTATGGTTGGATTACAAGTGGATTAATGATACTAATAGTTGCATTATTAAGTATAAAACTAATTATAAATGCAATAAAAGTTAAAGACATATATGGCAAAAATATTATTATAGGAATTGCAACTATGTTTATTTTGCAAAGTATATGTAATATATTAATGAATTTAAATTTAGGAATACAAGCTAACTTTAATATACCATTTATTTCGTATGGTGGTGCAAATTTAATTGCTAATATGGTATGTATATCGTTAGTCTTCTCTGTGTATAGAAGTAAGAATATAATTTTAAAAAAAATGAAATGAAAATTTATATAAGTTAGTGATAATTTATAATTTCTATTTAAAGTGCGTTCATAAATTGAATAAATAACATAAGCATTTACCTAAAAATAGGTAGATGTTTTTTTGGGTGGCGAAAAATTGGAAAATTTAGATATAAAAGAAATAATAAGAAGTAAAGAAGAAAAAAGAATACTTACTTGGTACGATAACTGGAATAGAAGATGAATATTACAAGCTCAAAGATAAATACATACCTTGTGCCATTTTATGGTATAGAGATGTAAAAATTTTAGTACCAATTATACATTTAGTAACAAATAAACAAATCAAATCTATAATAAGAGGTATTCTTGGTGCAGAAATAGATTTTATTATACTAGAATAGATGCAATGAGTCTTCGTTCACAAATAGAACTACCAAAGATAAAGAAAAATGATACATTAAGAGTACGAATTGTTGGAATTGGTATAAAGCATATAGTTGTAGATTTATATGGAAAAGAGATAATAATAAAGCATGAAGAACTAAAACTGCAAGGAACTTTACAAGAGGGGAGATTATCTAAAGGTTTAGCATAAAAAAGGTGGACATAGAAAATGGTATAATTGAATTATCTGCAAAAGAATTTGAAGAAAACCCATTTAAAAACATACGAAAATACATATCTGTAGGTGGAGAATATATAGGAATTATAATTGCATTTCCAAAAAATAATTCTGGAATATTAGAACAATTAAATAGTACACAAGTAACAGTTCTTGTAAGAGTACCAGCAAGATCCAATAATTTTCCACACTATATGGATAAAGTGTTGATAAAGATAACAGAAATTAATGAAGATAAGAAATTTATATATGGTTATTTAATGAGAATAATATAGGAGGGATTATATGTTAAATGATGAAAAAGTAAAAATAATAAATTTCATATAAGATTTCGGATGTTTTACATTAAAGCAATTACGAATATTATTCGATATGACAAATAATAATTTTAAGGATATTTTACAAAGTGATTTTGTGAGTAAAAAGGAGAAATTATTGTATATAATAAAGCTACTATTGATATGAAGATGATATATGCTTTAGATGTCTTATGTAGATATAAAAAAAGACTAAAACACTATCATAAAGGGTATGACCCAACATATATTACTTTTCTAACGCAGAACAATATGTTATATGACATAATTGTAACCGATAAAACAGATAAGCTAGGAGTATTAAAATCACTACGCATTGAATCATCTATTATACCGGAAGCTGATAAATTTATACTGTTATTTCAAGATGAAGTATATTTCTAATGTAGTGTGTAAAAATCCTTTTGTTTACTGTGTATATCCAGAATTAAAAATAGTTCAAAAAATAAATAAAAAATAATTATTATATAAAAGCATATAGTTATTATTTTGCTTTTATATATGAAAGGAGAAAATATATGAGTGATAACATTTTGAAATTTTTTAATATTGTAAACTCAATTTTTAGTGCTATCATTATTGGAATATCAGAACTCTTTAGTGGTCAAAGAGTTCTTTTTTTAGGTTATCTGGTTCTTAACGTAGTAGATTTTATAACTGGAATTATTAAAGCAAGGATAACTAAAACAGAAAGTTCATCAAAAGGATTAACAGGAATTGTAAAGAAAGTAGGATATTGGATATTAATATTAATAACTTTTTTGGCCTCTTATATGTTATCAAATTTAGGTTATTTAATTAATATAGATATTGACTTTGTAGTACTTTTTGGATGGTTTACATTAGGATGTTTGATAATAAACGAATTTAGAAGTATATTAGAAAATTTAAGTGAAGTAGGAGTTAATTTGCCGAATTTTTTGATAAAAGGACTAGAAGTTATCCAAAATATTATTGAAAAAAATGCTGAAGAAGTTGAAGTCAAAAAAGATGAACAAAATAAAAAGGAATAGGATGTGAGCTTTGATATGAATGAAAATGATATAAATAATTATATAGATGCAGAACTTAACAAATTTAAATTTAACAAAACTAGCCTAGGATACAAGTATTTAAAGATAGCAATAAAATATGGAATACAAGATGAATTATTAATAGAGAACTTAAACAATAGATTATATAACAAGATAGAAAAAGAACTAATGATAGATAAGAAAAAGATTAAGTGGAACATTGAGAAAAGCATTGAGACTATGTTTATAAATACAGATATAAAATATATTACTCACTATTTTTATATAGAAGAAAAAGAAAGAGTAACACCAAAAATGTTTATAACGACAATAGTTGAGAATTATTTTAAATAAAGAAAATATATTGAAAGTATATATATAATATGGTATCATATACTTGTATGGAAAATAATACCAATATTATTTATAGGAGGATTATATGAAAAAATTAGTAATAGGAATTATTATAATTATAGTTGTTGCACTATTAGGAACTATGATATTCTTTTTAACAAAAAACGATGAAAATATAGAAAATATTAATGATGATTTAAGTAACATAGAAAATAAAATAATCATAGAAAATGCAACTAAAATAATTTGTAAAAATATTTATGAAGAAAATGCAAGTCAAAAAGAAGATTTGTACAATATAATAAATCAAGATAAAATTAATAAAATTATAGAATTATTAGAAAATCAAGAATTAAATAAGTTATATGAGAATACGAGCGAAGAAAATTATATAGAAATAAAAATATATAATAATGAAGAAGAAAAGCAGTTAACAATATATGAAAATAATAGTATAAAACTAAGTGAAACAGAATATCAGGCAAATAGTGAATTATACAAGAACTTAATAAGTATATTGAATCCAACATATTACTTACATAATAGTGATTTAGAATTACCAAGTGAAGAAAAATGTGTAACAATGCAAGAAAAAGCATTAAGTGGACTTTCAGAAAACGAAAGGAAAGAAATAAATACAAAATTAAGAAACGCACATACTACAATGGAATTTTTACTAATTAATGGAACAAAAAACTTAAAGCAATCAAATAGCATATATTGGAATTTATATAATGAAGCAGAAATTATAACAGAGCCAACTGGCGAAGAATTAGAATTTTCAAAAGACAGTTGTTTTAGAACTGTAGCAAATAATATTATAGACATTGCTAATATAATAAAAGATGAAGAAACAAAAGAAATATTTAATAGTATTTATGAAAAATTAAATAAAGCAATGGAAAATAAAGATATAGCAGAATTATTTGAAATACACAAACAAATACATGACTTTGATTATTGGATTATAAATTATCCAGCGTATTTTGATGATGCACCTGCACCTGACTGGGAAGGGATAGAAACATATTTTGGAACTAAAATGTAAAAAAGGAAGAGTAAATCTTCCTTTTTATTTTACCAAGAACCATATAATGCAATATTACTTGGCATTGAACCATTGCCTAAGTCAAAGTCAACGAAGCCATGGTCATAACCATCACCATCAACTTTAACCCAGTTACCAGCAGTACTTTTTACATAGTCAACGGATTTCCAAGATGGATGAGTGTCACCACACCAATTACTATTAGTTGCAACAAGCATTCCACCAGCAACTTGTCCCCAGTATCTACCAGTAGCAGTATAAACATTCATAGTTCTTCTCATAAGATAGGTTTTATATTTCGTTCCATTTATAGTAGCAGTACCGTAAGGATAATCTTTTAAAGTTTTGAAAAATGGACTAGGTGCATTACTCATGTCTAGAAATCCTTCCATTAATTCTAAATTGGGTCCTCTAAACTTTATATATGGGTCTCCTTCTGCATCCATTACAACAAAAGCCTCACGATTTCCAATAGTTCCAATTTTGTCTTTCATACTTGCCTGCTTATAAACATTTAAACTGACACCGAATTTATTAATTGCAAAATAACAACTCATAAAATCACCTCCATTCTTTATTTATAAATATACAATATGAAGAGATAATTTTATAAAAAGTAGAATAAAGTAGAAAATTTTATTCTAGTAATAAGACAGTTACTTCTGGACCAACACAACCATCTATAGTTAAATTGTTATCCTTTTGCAATGATATTGTTGCTTGTTCACATTTAGGACCAAACATACTATCTTCAGCCAATTTGTAACCTTTTAAATTAAATAACTTTTGAATAAAAAGTACATGCTTGTTACATATAATAGGTATATTATAGTTTAGATAGTATTTTAGTGCTACTAATTTACACATAGGTCCAAATATTCCATCTTCTTCTAGATTGCAATTATATGTTTTATTCATTATTTTTTGCCATTCTAAAGTATAGTTAATTTTGACTTCATTATATAAATAATTTAAGTCGACATTTCCAGATATGCCATTTATTTTACCAGTTTTAGAGTATTGCCAAATCATATATGGCTTTTGGTAGGTACATTCAGAATTATATTGAGCAATCCATATTTTAGCATTAAGAAATTGCGAGACATCTAAATAGTTTTCTAACCAGTTTAAGTTGGCATATATTCCTGGAATAAAAGACTTTTCACTTATAGTTTCACAAAAACGATTACACATTTTGCTTAAATATGATTTACCTTCAGATAATATAGTTTTATCTTCCATATCTAAAAAGATTGGAAGTTCAAAATACTTATTATCTAATTTAGAGAAGATCTCTTTGAAATTTAATTCCATATTATCTATTGAGTTACAATAATTATAAATATAAGCACCAATAGGAATATTCAATTCTTTACATTTTTTATAATTTGTTTCGAATTTTGTATCATAATATATTTTTTCATTATCATATATGTTAGCAAATTTTAAAATAGCAAATTTAATATTGTCATTTACTACTTTATTCCAATCTATGTTTGATTGAAACTCAGAGACATCAATTCCTCTCATCATAATCCATCACCAAATTAATTATAAAAAATTTAAGATTTAATTATAAAAAGGTAGAAAAAAATTGAAATCTTTGATTTCTACTTGTTTCTACTTTTTTCAACATTTGTGATGATCTACTTATAAAAAAATTATAATTAAAATAATTCAAATTAATAGTTTGAAAAATATTAAGAAGAGGTGATTTTATGAATGTTAAAGATGCACAAAAATGGTTAAATGACAATTTTGGAAGTTCAGTAGGATGGGTAGAGATAGACGAGGATGGCGTAGCAGGTTATAATACAATGGTAGCCTTTGTAAGGGCTTTGCAAATTTTACTTAGAATAGATGTCGACGGAGGATTTGGAAATGGTACAAAGCAAGCATATAATAATCTTTTCGGAGATGGACTAAGTGAAATAAACAATGCTGATAATAATTTTACAGTAAAAATGGTTATATCATTAGTTAATTTAGCATTGCTTTGTAGAATAGAAGTATCTAATACAGATGATATTTCAGTATTTTCAGAAGCTACGCGACAAGGAATTACTAGCACAATGTCTCAATTAGGAATAGATAATTATACTGGAGGCTTAAGAGCAAGGGAAATAAAAGCTTTGTTTACAAGCGATGCATACTATTTAATAAGTAGTGGTGATGCTACAACTAGAGAGATACAACAAGCAATGAATAAAGAATATAGTGATATGCTAGATAATTATATAGCAACTAATGGATTATATGATAGAAATATGAATGCTGCAATTATAAAAATGATACAATATGAAATAGGAACAGATATAGATGGAGGATGGGGAGAAGGAACAATGAGTAGTCTTCCTGTATTAGGACCTGGTTCGAGTAACACAAATTTAGTTTATATTTTACAATACTTATTATACTTAAATGGATTTGATCCAAATGGATTTGATGGAGAATTTGGAAATGGAGTAACAACAGCATTAAAAAATTTTCAAGAATTAATGCAACTAGATGTTGATGGGTATTGTGGAAGACAAGCTTGGTCAGCATTGGTAGTAAGTTGTGGAGATACAACTAGAAGTGCAAATGCATGTGACACTAGATTTGAAATAACAGCAGAAAGAGCTCAATTATTAAAGAATAATGGATATAATATAGTTGGAAGATATATAAATGGAGGAGATTTTAAAGAATTGCGTGACAATGAATTACAGACTATATTCAATGCAGGGCTAAAAGTATTCTTTATATATCAAGATAATAATAGACAACTTTCAGACTTTGGATATGAGAACGGATATAATGCTGGAACTGAAGCAATTGAATGTGCCAAAGAACATCATATTCCAGAAAATTCTGTAATATATTTTGCAGTAGATATGGATGTTTATGAAGAAGATATTGATGAATATATAGTTCCATTTTTTAAAGGTATCAATGATGTATTAAGGTTTAAATACAGAGTCGGAATATATGGACCAAGAGAAGTATGTAGTCGAGTATCAGCTAATGGATATAGTATCAGTAGTTTTGTTGCAGATATGTCATCAGGATATAGCTGTAATGTTGGCAAAAAAATACCATCTGATTGGAATTATGATCAATTTAAAGAAATATCTGATTTTGGAGGATTATTAGATATTGATAAGGTAACTTATAGGGGATTAATCCCAGCATGCGATACTGAAGAATCAAATTATGCTTTAGAAGAAAATGAAGAAGTATTACAGTTTTTAGAAAGAGTATATAATTATGCTGATGAGTATTCTAAGTTATATGGAGGAGTAGGAGAAATTATTAATCCTGTGCAGCATAATAATTTACTAGTGCTTCAATATTTAAGACAAGGTCGTTATGATGGAATGGCTTGGGCAACAGTAGCTGGAGAGCCTATAGATGGAGTCTGGACAACATATATAGGATCAAAAAGCGATGCAGATAAGAATAATAAAAAAGTATATCTACACAATGGAAAAAACATTGATTTACCGCATTTAGCAGTTGTACTAGAAACTAATATAGTTAGACAAGCAACATCTGGAATACCTAAAATGGTTATAACAGACTTGGCTGGATGGGCAGGAGATTTAGTTTCACTAGCTTCTGAATTAGATGCTAAATACCCTCAAGAAGAACTAAGTGTAGAAGAATTAATGGAAAAAATAGGAGATAGCGAAAATTTTGGATATGATGATTTAATTCAAGATATAGATGCTTTAAATATATTCACAGCATTAAATACTAAGCCAATTTACACAGTATTTAGAGATTATTATAATACTAGCAAGTCAATTACAAGATTTACAAGGTTTATAAATAACTTTAAAGGAAGAACAGGAATGACACAAGAAGAAATAGACACAATTTCAAGTTATGAGTATCTAAAATCTAATGCTTTCTTATATCTATATAGAGCGGGGGATTTAACTGATAAGATATTAGAATTAGGGTTAGACTTCTTCTTTGGTGATTATGATAAAGAAAAATGGTCGGAAAAACTGGCAGAAGCATTTGCTAAACAGATTTTAAATTTGGCATCGCAAGAAAATTAGATATAAATATTTGACAAGGAATATTTTTTATGATACATTCTTATATATGAAAAAGAATAAATTTTTTATAGGATTAATAATATATTGTGGCGTTTATTTTATATTTTCATTTATATTAGATTCATCCATAGAGTATGCTTTTATAAATGACAATGATAGACAAATACTTAAAGAAGAATTTAATCAATTGGAAGAAACTGATATATTATTTGTATATAGAGATCAAGCAAGGTTTAAGCCTATTTTAGTAGTAGTATATAGAGATAATCAGACAGGAGAGAAACATCATAGTAATATATTAATAAAATCAGAAAGGCCAAAGATTGAAAAGCTAGCAGATAAAATAAATGATAATGATATAATAAAATATTTTTGGTATTTTAATTTCATAAATTTAGCAATTTTATTAATTGCATATAATATTATAAAAAGAAAGATTATAAAAACTAAAAAATAGATTATAATAAAAGTAGGAGTAAAATGAAGTGCACCCCAAATGTTAGACAAAAATCTAACATTTGGAGGTGTATTTTTAATGAGTAAATATTCTCATGAATTTAAACTACAGGTAGTACAATATTGCCTAGAAAAGCATTTTGGATTTCAAGCGACAGCTGATCATTTTAACCTTTCTCATCATAGTATAGTTCAAAAATGGGTAAGAAAATACCAAGAGCATGGACCACAAGGACTAGTACGTAATTTTCAAAAATATGATGGAAAATTCAAACAATATGTTGTAGAATATATGCATGAAAACCATTTATCACTTTTAGAAACTTGTATAAAATTTAATATAGGAAACCAAGATAGAGTTGGTATATGGGAACGTATATATTATGAGGAAGGGCCACAAGCACTCTATGAAGAGCGACGTGGTAGAAAAAAGAATATGAGTTCTAAACCAAGAAAAAAGAAATTATCTAAAGAAGTAGAAGAAGATTTAATTTCTGAAAATCAAAGATTAAGGATGGAAAATGAATACTTAAAAAAATTAAATGCCTTAGTTCAGGAAAGAATAAAGCGAGAGAACAAGAAAAAGTAGAAGTCGTTACAGAATCAAGGCACAAATATAGGTTAACGGCTTTATTGAAATTAGCAGAAATGCCAAGAAGTACATATTACTACTATCTTAAACAATTTAAAAAAGAAGATAAATATAAAGAGATTAAAGAACAGATAACAGCTATTTATCATGAAAACAAAGGTAGATATGGATATAGAAGAATTACAATGGAACTTCATAATAGAAACTATGTAATTAATCATAAAACAGTTTTAAAACTTATGAGAGAATTAGGATTACAATGTTTTGTAAGAATGAAAAAGTATAAATCATATAAAGGTGAAATTGGTAAAATATGTGATAATTTGTTAAAACGCGATTTTAAAGCTAATAAACCTAACCAAAAGTGGGTTACAGATGTTACTGAATTTTCTCTTTTTGGAACTAAAATTTATCTGTCTCCAATAATTGATTTGTTTAATGGGGAGGTTGTTAGCTACAACATTTCTGAAAGACCAGTATTTTATCAAGTTATGGATATGCTAGAAAAAGCTTTTAACAAAATACCAGATAATACCAATTTAATATTACATTCAGACCAAGGATGGCAATATCAAATGAAACAATATCAATATGCTTTAGAGAAAAAAGGAATTAAACAAAGTATGTCTAGAAAAGGTAATTGTTTAGATAATTCTGTAGCTGAAAATTTCTTTGGATTATTAAAATCTGAATTATTGTATTTACAGAATTTTGAATCAATAGAACATTTTAAAAAAGAATTAATTGAATATATAGATTACTATAATAATAAAAGGATTAAAGGCAAATTAAAAGGAATGAGTCCTGTAAATTACAGAATCCATTCCCTAAAAGTAGCCTAATATAAACTTAATCAAAAAGCGTCTAACTTTTTGGGTTCAGTTCAAAATCATCCTACTTTTATTATGTATTATTAAGATTAATTATTTTCATGTTTCTTTTTACTAATACATAGAGGTTTTTCTGAAATACAAATTGCTAAATTTGAATAATCTTCTAGTAGTAATGCATCGACAGACATTTTAATTTTAGTTCTATCGTTTGGTTTATACGGGATATTATTTTTTTGTAACCATTCATATAATTTTTGATAATATTTTTGTAATTCATTTTGACCTTCTGTTTTTATATATTGACCTAACTCTGGATATTTAACAAAATAAGAAGGAGAAAGCCTTTTCCTACCTACTATTTGTGCTAATTCATCTTTTGTAACTAATCTGTCTTGAGCCTTAGCCCATTCAATTAATTGTTCGCCATCTTTTACATAAAATTCGCCCTTTATTTTTGCGTCATTTCTTAGCTCTACACTGTGTTTCTCTAAAATACGTTTTATAGTAGTTGGATATGTATTAAACTCTTTTGCAATAGCATTCATAGATTCTCCATTATTATATGCAGCTACTATTCTAGTTTCTTTATTATCCTGTTCTTTTGTTATCTTACCATCATTTAATTCTCCATTCTAAATTACCATTTGTTTGTAAAGATAATAACATAAAAGCAGACAATCTACAATAATTGTCTACCAAATAAATCAACTATTTTTTAGAGTTTTACGAATATACAATGTACAACTACTAATAAAAGACTTAGTTGTCATTTTTTCTCCATAATACTCATCCAATATATAAAAAATTGAACTATCACTAGTTTGATAAAAAGTTTTTTCAATTATTTTGTCAATATTTGAACGAACGGATCTAGCATTTGAATATTTTTCTTTCTGAGCAACATTTTTCATTAGGATTTCCATTTTTTTGAGTAAAATAGGCCTAGCATAAGCTAAAATAATTGCTGATTTTAACAATGTTCTACCTTTGCCAAATGGTATTCTTAATTTACTTAGTAAATCATCTACAATAGAACTAATCATTTCTGGAATGATATTTTGTCTAGCTGATTCGCGTATGACTTCTATTAATTTAGAATAATCAATAGGCTTAGGGAAAACCCACTTTACTTTTTCTACATTGGTTAAACTGGCTCGATATTTCATATCACCAGACATAACAATTATGTTCTTTTTGGGGGTTGACTCTTTTTCAGTCAATTCGCTAATGATTTGCAAACCGCTTTTTTCTGGCATCTTCAAGTCTAAAAGCATAAAGTCAGGGCGTGTTTCAAAATACTGTTCTTCAATGGCTTTCCAATTATGTGCAATTCCTGTTATTTTAAAGTCTTTTTCCTTTGTTAATACAGTGAATAATGACTCACATATGTTAATATTATCATCTGCGATTAACAATTTAATCAAGATTATACCTCCATTTAATAGCCTTTTAATTTTATAAATTGGTAATAGTTTATCACAAAAACATCAATATTTCAACAAAGATAAAGAATTTAAATTAAAAAATGACAAAATACGATTTTTTACGATTTATTACAATTTTTTCTTATTTTGATATGACTACAAGAGCATATAGTAAAATTTCAATGGCTCTTTGTATCAAGGAGAAAAGGAGATATACAAAAGACTTTTATAATACAATAGATAAAGTTTTAGTACACTTTTTAAATTGATGTAAAGAGGCGGTGAAAGTATGTAAAATAATACAATTATATAGTAAAGGGAATAGATAAATAATTATCTCCTTTAGAACTTGGGTCTAAGGGCTAATTTTCTAAAAAGGAGATAATGAAATGCCTAAATTAAGTGAAAGAGAGGAAAAATTTGAAAACTTCATAAATAAGACAATAGTACTATCTTCAAAAAAGTATTTCAAAGAAGAATACGCCAAAGACGAAGTAGAACAAAAACTTATAGATGATGAAAGATATGAGCAATATATAGGACAATTTTCTTTACAAGAGGATGATAGACACAAAATTATTGGTATAAATGACCTAATAGAACAAATTGAAAATATAAATTTATTAAAAGCTTTAAAATCACTGTCTAATATTGAAATGACAGTGGTTTTTCTTTTGTTTGAAAAACAGTTTACAAGTAATGAAGCAAGTAAGATATTAGAAATTTGTTCAGATTCAGTAACAAGAATAAAAAGAAGGGCTATAAAAAAGCTAAAAAATTATATGAAAGGAAGAAAATAGTATGCAAAAAGAAAGTTTATATGATTTAGGAAAAAAAGCACAAGCTGGAGATGAAATATCTCTAATAAAAATAATTAACAGAAAAAGGAAAATGATAGAAAGACTTTCATTTGAAGACGAAGATAGATACCAATACATAATAGAGAGACTGATAGTTGCTATAAAAAATTATAAATTCTAAAAAATAAAAAAAATTTAAATTACGGTCGGATTTTGACAAATTTTCGTAAGTAAATATAATGAAGGGCAAATTAAGGACACACTATATTGTAAAGCAGATGAGAGAAAAAAGCTCTTGTCTGCTTTTTCAAATTTATTAAGGAAAGGAGTAAAAAAGATGGTTTTGAGATTTGCATTATTGATAGTATGTCTTGTTGTTTTATTTTTCTGTTTAGATTATGTACTACCAAAACTAATAGACACATATAAGAAATATAGAGAATTGAAAAACAGAAAAAAGAAAGAACAAGCTTTTAAGAAAAAGATGGAAGAATTAGAAATTAAATAAGATTTCTAATAGAATTGCTATGCAAAAAAAGTGTTGACAAAAAATTAACCAAATCAGGTGTAAGAAATGGAAAAGAAAAAAAATTTAATTATAGAGTTATTTTTTGAAAAGCATTTAAAAGTAAATGAAATTGCAGAAAACATTGGTACGAGTTCAGCATATATAACTAAAATAATAAAAACAGATCTGAGATATGCTGAAGAAAAACAATGCAGAAAAGATATTTCGCAGCAAAATAGAAAAATTAATCAAAATAATTTTATGAAGAATAAACGAGAACAAAAGAGAATAGACGATCAGTATCCTATGGTACAAGCACAGCACAACCAAGATGTAAGAGAATTGTCAAAAAGAGGACATATGAATAATGAAGCATTTAGAAAATGGAATAGCAGTGCCTATAATTACAATCCTTCAAAACATAGGTATGAGTTTGATGAAAAATTTGGTAGGGCTATAGATGTACCTAAATATATAAAAGAGAGGTAATATTTTATGGAAGAAAAATTGTTAAAAGTGTTTAAACTAGCAGACAAATTAAACAATAAGAGCAGTAAGATATATGCAGAAATACGTTATGAAGCAAATAAATATCAAAAATTAGAAATAATCATTAGAAGAAAAAAAGACTATTCGTATATAGAAAAATGTAAAATATGTATAACGGAAAATTCTGAAGAAAAATGGAATAATATCATTACACTATTTGAAACCTTTATTGGAGGTGTAAGCTATGAATAAAAAAGAAGTTGTTGCATATGGTCAAGTAGCCTTGGAATATATGTTACATTAAAGATAAAATGAAAAAATTAATTTGCAAAATTTTGGTATGGAAATGAGACAAGCATTTAAAATGTATCCTAGAAATATTGTATTAA
Organism: uncultured Clostridia bacterium; assembly: GCA_944392545.1. Classification (GTDB taxonomy): domain Bacteria; phylum Bacillota; class Clostridia; order TANB77; family CAG-508; genus CALXVA01. The sequence goes on along the minus strand of CALXWW010000001.1, from coordinate 124,374 downwards.
ATATTGCTGAGGCAAAAACAGAGGCGGAAAAGAGAGCAGAAGCAAGAGAAACAAATAATTTATCATAATCATTTTTTTACTTACATATAAATTGAGTAAGATTATTTATTTTGATAGAAGTAAGGTGATAATATGCAAGAGGAATTTTTAATAAAAATTTATTTTGATGAACAAGGAGAAGAATTAGAAAAGATTATATCAAACTTATTATTAAGGAAAATTAATTAAAGTATTGTGTGTTGAGTATTTGAATTCGTAATAAAATAGTTCATAATTTTATTATGAATTCAAATTATTTTTATCAGGCATGGAAAGGAGAAAAGATGCTTGAAAAAATAAAGAGAACAATATACAAGGTCGCAATATATATTAGATTATCAAAAGAAGATATAGATAAAGGATATGATGAAAGCGAAAGTATAACAAATCAAAAAGCATTATTAACTGAATATGTAGAAAAACTAGGTTGGGAGTATGAACTCGTAGATATTTACATAGACCCTGGATACACAGGAACAAACTTTAATAGACCAGATTTTAAGCGAATGATTAAAGACATAGAATTAGGCAAGGTAAATATGGTTGTAACAAAGGATTTATCTCGTCTAGGTCGTGATTACATAGAAACAGGAGAATATATAGAAAAGTGGTTTCCAGAAAATAATGTTAGATATGTTTCTGTAACGGATAACATAGATACTTTTGCTACAAACAATGGAAATAATGATATTGCACCTTTTAAATCAATATTAAATGATATGTATTCAAAAGATTTATCTAAAAAAATAAAAACAGCATTACACACTATGCAAAAACAAGGAAAATGGGTAGGAGGTAAAACACCTTTGGGATATATGAAAGATCCAAAAGATAAGAATCATTTAATTATTTGTGGTGAAGAAGCAAAAATTGTCAGAACTATTTTTAATATGGCGTTGGCTGGGAATAACGTAGGTGTAATAAGAGATTATCTAAATAACAATAATATTCCAACAGCTAACCAAATTAGGTATAATAGAGCAACTTTTTGGGAAAATAAAACTGTCAAACTCATATTGCAAAACAAAGCATATATTGGTGTTACAATTCAAAATAAAAGGAGTAGGATAAGCTATAAAAATAGAAAACTTCGAGCAAATCCAAAAGAACAATGGCAAATAGTAGAAAATACCCACGAACTAATTATTGATAAAAATGTTTTTGACAGAGTGCAAAAAATGGGTATAGTACAGAAGTATGATAGAAACGAAAAAAAGAATCATTTTTTATTAGATGGATTGCTAATATGCTATGAATGTAAGCACAAAATCGGAGTTAGAACAAGAAAAGATGGAAGATTAGACATGATATGCAATAATTACCGTAGAAATTCTAAATTGAATTTATGTACATCTCATGGCTTTAGTTATGAGCGATTAGAAAAACAGATAATTGATTATATAAGGAAATTATTTGTTGAAATTGACAATAAAAAAATTATGTTAAACATTAAACAAAGTAAAACAAAATATGATTATAAAAAAATGCTTAACAAAATAGAAAAAGAAATTGAAATCATAAATAATAATATTGATAAAATGTATATTGATAAGCTAAATAACAAACTTAGTGAAGAAATGTATGAAAGACTTTTTGAAAAATTAAAAAAGGTTGAAAAGACTAAAGAAACAGAGTATATAGACTTAAAAAAAGAAGCCGAGGAATGTACAGACGACAAAGATGACGATATAGAAAAGCTTGTGAAAGAATTTTTGAAACTTGAAAAACCAACTCCAGAGATAATGAAAGTGTTGATTAACAGAATAGAGATACATCAAGACAAACAAGTAGACCTATATTTTAATTTCAAAAAACTGAATGGTATTTATAAATAATCTAAACTGAATAGATAATATTTTTATATAATTCTGAAAGAATTTGGACAGAACCATTGACAAATAGATAAAAAAACTATAAAATACAAACAAAAGTTCACGATAAAAGGAGGTCACTAATGCAAGAATTAACTAAAGGAGATTTAATTATTTACGAAGATGAAAATAGTAAAATAGAGGTAGAAGCTTTTTTATACAATGAAACAATTTGGCTTCCACTAAATAAAATTGCAGAATTATTCGATAAGGATAAATCAGATATTTCTAGGCATATAAACAATATATATTTGGAAGGAGAACTTGAAAGAAATTCAACTGTTGCAAAATTTGCAACAGTTCAAAATGAAGGAGGAAGGAGAGTTACTAGAAATATAGATTATTATAATTTAGATATGATTATTGCTGTGGGATATAGAGCAAACTCAAAAAAAGCAACAAAGTTTAGGCAATGGGCTACAGAAATATTAAAATCATATATTATAAAAGGATATAGCATAAATAAGGAAAAATTAAAAAATCCAGCAAAATATGGAAAAGATTATTTTGATGAATTATTAGAAATCATAAAGGAGATTAGAACAAGTGAAAGAAGATTTTATCAAAAAGTAACAGATATTTTTGCTGAATGCAGTATTGATTATAATAAAAATTCTGAAATTGCAAAGGATTTTTATGCAACTATTCAAAATAAATTTCATTATGCTATTACAAATGAGACTGCCGCTGAAATTATATATCATAGAGCAAGCAGTAAAAAAGAACATATGGGCTTAACTTCTTGGAAACAATCTCCTGATGGAAAAATTTTAAAAAGTGATGTTTCTATTGCAAAAAACTATTTAACATCAAAAGAATTAGAGTTTTTACAAGACATAGTAAATATGTATTTAGACATTGCAGAGAATAGGGCAAAAAGACAAATACCAATGAAAATGAAAGATTGGGTTGAAGAATTAAACACTATGTTAAAAACTAATAGGTATGATGTACTAAAAGGTAAAGGAACTATTTCAGCAGAGTTGGCAAAAGAATTTGCAGAAAATGAGTACGAGAAGTTTAGAGAAGAACAAGATAAAAAATATATTTCTGATTTTGATAGAATAATAGAAGAATGTAAAAATAATATGAGAAAAAAGAACTAAAACTAACTGTCTACTTTAGAATCTACCAGAAGGTATAGCTATGGCAGTACCGATGAAATATAGCGGTATGAAAATTTCAAAAGTCATATACTATGTAATATTATCTGGAGTAACAACGGGAATTGGGGCTTTAATTGGAGGAATAGTAGGTAAAATCTCTATAGAAGTGATTGCAGTATGTTTGGCTTTCTCAGCAGGTGCAATGATTTATATAGTGTCAGGAGAGCTTACATTAGAGGCAAATAAGTTATATAATGGGAGACTGTGCGCTATAGGGAATATATTAGGATTTATTATAGGAGTTTTTGCCATGAATATATAACTAAAATATTATTGATTTTATGCTAGTATTATAGTATTATTTTGGATATAAAAGTAAAAAAAGAATAGGAAAAAAGTATGGTAGAGATAAAAAGTTTAGAGCTAAAAACAAATTTACAAGGAATATTGAGTAAAAGAATTGAAGAAATAACTAAAGAAGACTTAAAACAAATAGAAATTATTAAACTAGATTATTTTGAGGATTTTTTAATAGATGATTTATCACTCTTCAGCAATTTAAAAAAATGTATACTAAAAAATTATAGATTATGTCAAAAAGAAATAGAGATATTAGAGAACTTAAGTAAATTAGAAACATTAGAACTAATTAATTGTCACTTCAATGATAAATGCAAATTAGATTTACGAAAGCTTAAGCTTTCGTTTTGTGAAAATATAGCAATTGGAGAAGTTTTCAGACAATCTAATATTAATGAAATATATCTAGATAATTGTAATAAGATAATGCTTATTAATTTAGATAAAATTAATAAATTAAACCAGATTACATTAAATGAAATGAATATAACAAGAAAAATGGCAATAGATTTAAACAATAGTTTAATAAAAAATATATATTTTAATAACTGTAATGTGAATTTGTTGGCAAAAAAGAAACTTCGATCTTTAGCCAAAAACAAATGTATAAAACAAGAGAATAAATCATTTAGTTCATAAACATAAAATAATAATATAAACTTTTAAAAGGTAGGATAAAAGCCATGAATAGCAATAGCAAAGAAGATTTAATACATAGAATTAAAGTAATTAAAATAGAAAATGGTAAGTATGTACTATTGTTAGAAAAAGTACCTACAACTTTATTAAAAGAAGTAATAGATATGAGTAGAGGGCATAAATGGCTAAATATAGGAATAAACCAATCAGATATTGAAAGATTAGAAGAACTAGAAATAAGTACTAATTCTGGTGATTTAAACATCTACTATTATTGTGATACAATAGCAGAAGCACCGGTGGCTATCCTTACAAGACACGGCATAAAAGAAATTTTAGTTGGTGCAAGAGAAAATAATTGTGCAAGGAAAATGAATATTTTAAAATATTCAATAATTAGGCATAAACTAGAAAAAATAGTGGAAGATTTATACGGAAAAAGTGATAAAGAAAAATTTAAATCCATTTATAGAAGACTTGCAAATATGATTGATTATGATCATGATGCTATAAAAGATGGGAGTGAATATGCTAAACTAAATGAAGAAGCATGTAGAAATCTTGAAAATGCTGTGCTATTAAATACATGCGTTTGTCAAGGATACTGTGAGGTACTAAAACAAACTTTGAGTTTAGTAGGAATTGAATCGATAATTTGCAAGAGCATTGAAGGAGAAGATGATACTACTCATACATACAATATTGTGAAATTAGATGGGGAATGGTTTAACACCGATTTAACTTGGGATTATACAAGTATAAGAAGAGGGGTAAGACCTAGATATTGTTTGAAAAGTGATAAGGACTTTTTAAAATGTTCTGAGAAGGACAAACCATACCATATACCGTACAATATAGAACTTCCTAGATGTAATGTATCAGTAGAATTGTTTCCAGAGTTTAAAAAGCCTTCTTCAATGACTAGAAGTAGAACTATTATATTTGGAAGAGTATATAGGGATAGCCAGTATAGCAAAAGACTAGAGGAAGGAGTACCTGTAGCTAATAAATGTAATTTTAAAGAGACTATAAAAATGGATATTAAATCCATAAGTTGTAAAGGTGATCAAAGAGATAGTGGAATAGAAAACATACATGCAAATGATAAAGAAGTTTCTAAATAAAAATATAGTAAAAAAGAGGAATAACTATGGAAAAAGAACAAATAGGTATAAAAGAGAAGGTAGATAAATATATTATTATACTAGTTACAGTTATGTTGTTTGGAATTATAACAAGAGTAGTAGGACTTGGACAAATTCCTATAGGAATCAACGTGGATGAAGCCGGAACAATGTATGATGCTTATGCAATAGCAAATTATGGCACTGATAGATTTGGAAATATTTATCCCGTATATATGATTAATTATGGAGGAGGTCAAAGTGCGCTATATACATATTTAGCTGCAATACTTATTAAGGTGTTTGGATTTAGTCTTACAGTAGTTAGAGTTCCAGCATTTATATTTTCAATATTATTTATGATATTTGGATTTTTACTAACAAAAGAATTTAAGGATAAGAAACTTGCAATATTAGTAGAATTTCTAATTGTTATTTGCCCATGGCATTTTATGCAGTCAAGATGGGCATTAGATTGCAATTTACTATCTTCAATGTTATTAATTTCAATATATATACTAACTATAGCAGTTAATAAGAAATCTAAAATACTATATTTTCTAGCAGGATTATTTTTTGGAATAACATTATATACATATGCATTAAGCTATATAATAATACCAATTATATTATTAATTTTATTCACATATATGCTATATATAAAGAAAATAAAAATTTCAGACATAATAATATTTGGAATTTCACTAGGACTATTTGCTGTTCCACTTATTTTATCTGTACTAGTAAATTATGGAATAATAGAAGAAATAAAATTACCTTTTGTATCAATTCTAAAAATGTGGACATTTAGAGCTACAGAAATAAACTTTACTAATATTCTTCATAACATTTTGTATTTGATTAAATCGATGTTCACATTTGATATAGATGATTATAATGCATTTCCTATATTTGGAACGCTATATTATATAAGTATACCTTTTGTTGTAATAGGATTTATAGATTCTATAAAAAAGATAAAAGAAAACATAAAGGAGAAACAATTATCATTAGATATAATAATGACAGTAAATTTCTTAGCGGTAGTAATGTGTAATATTTTGATAGAACCTGGTATAAGTAGAATGAATGCTATATATATTTCACTTATATACTATGCAGCACTTGGAATAATATATGTATCAGGAAATAGAAAAGAAATTTTTAAATTTATAATTGTAATATATATTGTATTTTATATAGCATTTTTATCATATTATTTTTTCGTTTATGGAAAAGAAAACATAAATTTATCATTTAATAGTGAAGTTGTGGGGGTAACGGAATATATAGAAGAAAATGAAAGATTTGATGAAAAAAAAGTGAATTTTAGAGTTAGAGCTATACAACCATATATATACACATTAATTGGAAGTAAAACTTGTCCACAAGAATTCAAAGAAACAGCAGTTATAGATAGAGGCGCTATATGGTCCTATGGAAGATATGTTTTTTATAATAACGAAATAAATGATGATACAATTTATGTGATTGATAGAGATGAAACTTCTAAAGAGATTTTAGTAAATAAAGGGTTTAAAGTAGAAGAATATAATGAAAATATTGATATATTATATAAAGATTAAAGAAATTGCAATGTCTGCTTGAAAAAGATATGAAGATAAGGTAGAATTAAATAGCAAATAAATGTTTAGAGTGTATAGGCAAAGTTAAGAAAAAATAGCAATTTACATAAGTTAAGGAAAGGAATTATATAAAATGCAAGATTTAATAGAAGGTTTAAATAATAAACAAAAAGAAGCAGTTTTAGAAACAGAAGGGCCATGTCTAGTAATAGCTGGTGCAGGAAGCGGAAAAACAAAGGTATTAACTCATAAGATAGCATATTTAATGAGTGAAAAATATATTAAACCATGGAATATATTAGCAATTACTTTTACTAATAAAGCAGCAAATGAAATGAAAGAAAGAGTAGAAAAGCTTGTAGGAGAAGTAGCAAAGGATATGTGGATAGGAACTTTTCACTCTATTTGTGTGCGCATTTTAAGAAAATATATAGATAGATTAGGGTTTGATCATTCTTTTTTGATTTTTGATACTTCCGACCAAAGGACACTTATTAAAGAGTGTATGAAAGCATTAAAAGTAGATGATAAAATGTTTACAGATAGAAGTGTTTTAGCTGAAATTAGTAATGCTAAAAATGAAATGCTAGAGCCAAAAGCATATCAAACTAAATATGCAGGGGACTATAGAAAAGAAGTAATTGGTAGAATATATGAACTTTACCAACAAAGACTAAAAGAAAATAATGCAATAGATTTTGATGACATTATTAACTATACAATAAAAATACTTACAGAAAATGAAGACGCTTTAGAATATTATACAAACAAATTCCATTATGTTTTAGTAGATGAATATCAAGACACAAATAAGGCACAGTTTACTTTAGTTACAATTTTAGCTTCTAAATATGGAAATATAACAGTTGTGGGAGATAATGATCAAGGAATATATAGCTTTAGAGGTGCAGATATTACAAATATTTTAAATTTTGAAAAAGATTTTCCTGGAACAAAAATAGTAAAATTAGAGCAAAATTATAGATGCACTGGAAATATATTAAAAGCTGCCAATAGTGTAATAAAACATAATGAGAATAAATATGAAAAAAAATTATGGACAGAAAATGAAGAAGGAAAATTGCCAGTAATACATAAATCTGATGATGAATATGACGAAGGAAGATTTGTTGCAGAAGAAATAAATCATTTAAGGAGGGAAGAATATTTTAAATATTCAGATTTTACAGTTCTATACAGGATGAATTCACAGTCAAGAGCGATAGAGGAAATACTAAGAAGAGAAAGTATACCATATAAAATTGTTGGGGGACTTAAGTTCTATGAAAGAAAAGAAATTAAAGATATCATTTCATACTTAAGATTAATCTATAACTTCTCTGATAATATTTCTTTGAAAAGAATAATAAATGAACCTAAAAGAGGTATAGGTAAAACAAGTATAGATAATATACAAGAGATATCAGAAAAAACAGGACTCTCTATGTTTGATATTATAAAACATGCAGACGAGTATGGACTAAATAGAGTAAAAGTAAATGCAGAGGAATTTATTCAAACAATAGAATACTTAAGAAGTAAAATAGAAGAATTAAGCATATCTGAATTAATAAAAGAAACTTTAAATAAAACAGGATATGTAAAAGCATTAGAACTTGAAAATACTACTGAGGCAGAATCTAGAATAGAGAACTTAGAAGAATTTTTAACAGTTGCTATAGAATTTGAAGAAGAAGAAGCAGAGAATACTTTAGGAGATTTTTTAGAGGGAATTACATTAAGTAGTGATATTGATGGAATGGAAGACTCTGAAGATTCTGTAACCCTTATGACATTACATAGTGCAAAAGGACTAGAATTCCCAGTTGTGTTTCTAGTTGGATTAGAAGAAGGAATATTTCCTGGAAATAAATCAATTGGAGAGCCAAAAGAGATAGAAGAAGAAAGACGTTTATTCTATGTAGGAATTACTAGAGCAAAACAGTATCTATATTTAACTTGTTCTAAAAAAAGAACAATATTTGGTTCAACAAGTTATAACCAAGTATCTAGATTTGTAAATGAAATTCCTTCAGACTTATTAGATGGATATGATAGCTTTGATAATTCAAAAAAAGAAGAATTTGAAGATAACACATATAAATGGGAATATGGAACTAGCAAGCAAGTAAAAACATATAAGATAGGTAGTACCAATAACTTTGGAACAGACAAAGTGGCAGCAAATTCATTTGATTCTGGATTCAAATTTAAGACAGCAGAAAGTTTTCTAAACTCATTAAATAATAAAAAAGTAAATTCAGAAGCAGATATTTCTAAATATAAAGAAGGGCAACGTATATATCATAAGAGATTCGGAGAAGGAGTAATTAATAAAATAGAGGAAGAAGGAGATGACTTTAAATTAGATATTTCATTTGACAAAGCAGGGCATAAGAGGCTTATGGCTAAATTTGCTAATCTTGAAATCATTTAAAAAAATAAATTATAATATATTTTAAAGCAGTATAGGAGAAAATATGAAGAAATTAATAATAGACATGGATGATGTGATTTGTGAAAAAAACTTTATAGAAATGGTAAATGATTTTTTAAAAACTAACTATAAAGAAGATGATGCTTGTTCATATTATATAAATGATCTTATCCCGGAAAACAAAATGAATGAGTGGATAGAGTTTTTTGGCAGAAACAATTTATATGAATATGGAAAGCAGTCAGAAGATGCTAAAGTAGTATTAGAAAAACTTAATAAAATATATGACATATATATAGTAACTGCTTATGTTTTTAGAGATGACGAAAGCTTATCAGGGAAAGTATTAAAAGATAAATTTGAATATTTATATAAAAATTTTTCATTTCTTAATTCTAATAAATATATATTTGCCAATAATAAGGAATTGATTGATGCGGATATTAGAATAGATGATAATATAAATAATTTAAAAGGAAAAGCAGAAACTAAGCTGTTATTTACAGCATATCATAATAAAAAATTAACTAATGATGAATTAAGAAGTAATAATATTATTAGAGTAAATAATTGGAGAGAAATAGAAAATATTTTAATGTAAATTAAAAAACTAAAGTGAGATTAGAGTAAATATTACTCTAATCTTTTTGTATATAAATAGAAAAAATACACATAATATAAATTGAAAATAATAATGAAAGGAATGATCTTTAATGCCTAATTTAAGCCAAGTAGAGCTACAAAACTTAAGACATTTTATTGGTGCACACGAGACTACTTATCAAAAGTTAAACACATATGCATCTCAAGCAGTAGATCCTCAAATAAAGCAAATGTTTACAAAAGCAGCACAAGATAGTCTTAATACAAAACAAAAATTGATGTCTTTTTTAAATAATTAGTTGTTTAAAATACTCGAAAAATAAAAATGTGGAGGTATAAGTAATGGATGAAAAAACAATGGTAAATGATATTTTATCAGGAATAAAAGCGAGTTTGGGCTCGTATCAAACAGCAATAACAGAAACTGAAAATATGCAATTAAGACAAACTTTTCAGCAAATAAGAAACAGTGATGAAAGTTTTCAATATGAACTTTTTAAAACTGCTGAAGCAAAAGGGTATTATAAATCAGCAGCGCCTGCTAGTGTTACGGAAATACAAACTGTAAAAACAGAATTGCAATAAATTATAAGGAAAAAGAAGATATTAAGAGTAAATTAAAGAAAATAGAAATAAAACTAAAATAAAAAAGGATTTTAAACATATTTACAAATTGTTTAAAATCTTTTTTTAATATAAAATATCAATATAAAAAATATTTTAGTGTAGAAAATCTTACGGAAATAAGATTTTTTATTTAAGAAAGGACTGTTTAATATTAATATTTTAAAAAAGGTTGCAATAACTACTAGAAAATCTATAAAATTATTAATTTTAATGTTTTTAGCGGCTGTTGTCCTAATAGGACTTGTGGTACTATTTTACAACCCAACATATGAGGTGAGTTTAAATGGTGAAGTTATAGGTTTTACTTCAAATAAAAGTGAACTACAATCAAAAATAAACCAATACACACAAGAAGATGAAGAAGAAAACATAGCTTTTATTCAGATAGATGCTATGCCTACATATAAATTATGTTTGTTAAAGAAAGATATAGAAACAAATGATGATGAAATATATGCAAAAGTTACAGAAAATGGAACTCCATATTATAAATATTATGCAATAACAGAAGATAAAAAAGAAAAATACTATTTGTCATCATTTAAGGATGCAGAAAAGGTAATAGAAGAATTAGAAGATAAAGATAGTGCTAATCAAGATGATTTAGGTATTGTAGAAAAATATGGAAAAGAATTAAAGAAATTTACAAGTGTAAAAACTTGTGTATCAAAACTATATGAAGAAAAAGTAGTTGTACCAACATACAGTTATTCATATGCACCAGCATCAAACTATAGTACAGGTTCTTCATCAGCAAAGGTAAGTTTAGGAATTAGTCTTATAAATCCAGTATCAGGAGTTATTACTTCAAGATATGGAAGTAATGACAGCGTAAGGGATCATACACATGCAGGGCTTGATATAGCTGCACCATATGGAACATCTATAAAAGCAGCAGCGTCAGGAACAGTAACATTTTCTGGTAATGCTGGAGATGGATTTGGAAATTATGTTATAGTATCACATGGAAATGGTGTAACAACAGTATATGCTCATTGCAGCGAATTATTAGTTTCAACAGGCGAAAGCGTTAGCCAAGGAGAACTAATTGCAAGAGTAGGATCAACAGGAAATTCAACAGGGAATCATCTACATTTTGAAGTAAGAAAGAATGGGGTAACGTATGACCCGCAATATTATACATATTAATAACAAAAAAGAACGAAATAATGTAAAATTTTCGTTCTTTTTTACTGCAATGCTGTAAATATTAGATTTTATTTTTTTCAAAATATCCAAATCCTTTTTTGAAGGCATTATTTTTTATAAACACTGTTCCTGACTCAGATAATCTGCAAAGATACAAATCTGGTTCTGGAATATATGAAGCAAATTCCGTAATTATTGTAAAAAATGTAGAAATCTTTCTATATGTAATGTTTAAGTTAGATAATACCAGATAGTAATTGTCATTATATAAATATACAAGAATTTTATTTGCAATTTTAGTAGCATCTATAAGTTTGTTATGTAACATAAATTCAATAAAGTTACAATAATCATCAAAAGAATTGAATTTGTAAATTAAACAAGATTCATTTATGCTATTTACTTTCCTTTTTACTTTTGGCTTCTTTTTAGGAGTGGTATATAAAGTTTTTTTGTTTCCTTCTGGTAGAATTTTAGTTATAGTTAAAACAAAATCATTTTCTGTCATAGCTAAAGCTTCTATTTTTACTTTACAATCCTTCGCTTTAAAGCCTATTTTTTCCTCGGCTTCTTCAAGCATATCTAAAAACAAATCCTGAGATTCTATTGAGTTAGACATAAAGTCATGAAAATCTATGTCCTTTTCTTCCAAGTCGTGCATAGATAAAGTTATTCTAATTTTATTTTCATTAAGCTTTTCAAATTTCATTAAATAAAAATCCTCCAGTAACTATACTATTATATATTATATTTTAAATATAAAAAATGTAACTATAAATATATCATAAAAAGAAATAAAATAAAAGATATTTTTATATTTTAATAAATTTATTTTAACATAATAAAACATAAAAATAAATAGAAAAACTTTCCTGTAAATCTTGAAAAAAAATTGTATACAATATATAATACATAGGTATAAAATATGTGAATATATGCAAAAGAGGAGGATATAATAAATATGGCAACGAGAGAAAAAAATATATGGATACTTATAATATTCATTTTATCTGGAATTGTAGTAGGAGGGTTACTTGGAAATCTTGCAGGACGTGTTGACTTTTTATGGTGGCTATCTTATGGAGAAACATTTGGACTAGCTGAACCAATAACATTAGACTTGCAAGTTATATCAATAACATTTGGATTAATGTTTGAAATAAACATATCAAGTATTATAGGTATGGTGCTCGCTATATTTATTTATAAAAAAATATAGAACTAATATTTTGAATGGATATATAGGGCTTTTTAAGAAAGGAATGAAACCTTATGAAAGTTAAAGAGTTACCTATATCAGAAAGACCATATGAAAAATTAGAAATGTATGGAGAAAATGCTTTATCAAATGCAGAATTGATTGCTATCATAATTAAAAGTGGAACAAAAGATGAGAGTAGTGTTAATATTGCTCAGAGAATATTGGCATTAGAAAAGAACGGAGAAAATAATTTAAGTTTTTTGCAAAATATATCTATAAAAGAATTTATGAGTATAAAAGGGATTGGAAGAGTAAAAGCTATACAATTAAAAGCAATTTGTGAACTTACTAAAAGAATGTCAAAACCTTTTGATACTAGTCAAACACAAATTAATTCACCAAAAGATGTAGCCAAAATACTAACTAATGAAATGAGATATGAGAAACGAGAGGTTGTAAAAGCTATAATCCTTAATTCTAAAAATGTAATAATTAAAATTGTAGATATCTGTTTTGGGGGTACAAATTTTGTTATAGTAACACCAAAAGATATATTACATGAAGTTATCAAATTAGGGGAACCAAAGATTATTTTAGTACATAATCATCCAAGTGGTGATCCAACACCAAGCAAAAAAGACTTTGAATTTACAGAAAGACTACTAAAAGCGTCAAAAACAATGGGCATAGAATTACTAGACCATATTGTTATTGGAGAAAATGGATATGCTAGTATTTTTCAAATAATGCTTAAGGATGAGAAAATAAAGAGTGATTTTTAGAGAGGGGCATATTAATGAGTTTATTTGTAATAAGATCAAAAGATATAGGTATAGATTTAGGAACAGCTAATACCTTGGTTACATTAAAAGGAAAAGGAATAGTATTAAATGAACCTTCAGTTGTTGCGATAGATAAAAAAATGCATAGAATACTTGCAACAGGACATGAAGCAAAAGAAATGTTAGGGAGAACTCCTGAAGGAATAAAGGCTGTAAGACCAATGAAAGATGGAGTAATAGCAGATTTTACAGCGACTCAATTAATGCTTAAGAATATAATATATAAAATATGTCAGAGATATAATGTAAATAAACCCAGAGTAGTAGTAGGCGTACCATCTGGCATAACTGAAGTGGAAGAAAGAGCAGTAGAAGAAGCAATTCTACAAGCTGGTGCAAAAGAAGTTTATTTAATCGAAGAACCAATGGCAGCAGCTATAGGAATTGGGTTAGAAGTAGCAGAGCCAACCGGAAATATCGTTGTAGATATAGGTGGAGGAACGACGGAAGTTGCAGTAATATCATTAGGAGGAATTGTTGTAAGTAACTCTATAAGAATTGCAGGAGACGAATTGGATGAAGATATTGTCAATTATGTAAGAAAAGAAATGAATCTTGCAATAGGAGATACAACAGCAGAGCAAATAAAAAAAGAAATAGGATGTGCTAAACCATTGCTAACAGAGCTTACAATGGAAGTAAGTGGCAGAGACTTAACTACTGGGCTACCTCAAACAGTACAAATTACTTCTAGCCAAGTAGAAGAAGCTATGAGAGAATCAATTGAAAAAATAGTAGAAGTAATAAAACAAACATTAGAAAGGACTCCTCCGGAGTTGTCTTCAGATATTATGGAAAAAGGAATTGTTCTTGCCGGTGGCGGTTCATTAATAAAAAATATAGATAAACTAATAGCTGAAAGAACAGAAATGCCAGTGTATATTGCACAAGAACCATTAGATTGTGTGGTTAAAGGAACAGGAAAAACATTAGAAGATTTAGAAAAATTAAAGAATATTTTAATAAATGCACGAAAAAGAAAATAACGAAAAGGACTGATAACTTAAAATGTATAAAAATAAGAAAAAAGGAATTGCAGGTATTGTTATAACAATAATAATTATTATACTATTAGTAGCATTTACTAATAGTGACGCTAATCAGGTATCATATATTCAAAATATATGTAATGCGTTTGTTATGCCAATACAAAATGGATTTACCTATTTGAAAAATAAAATATCTGGAAATGATAGTTTCTTTGCAGATATGGATACATTAAAAACAGAAAATGAAGAACTAAAAAAGAAAAATAGCGAATTAGAACAGTCGTTAAGAGAACTAGAAATAATAAAAGCAGAGAATGATACGTTAAAAGAATATGTGAATTTAAAAGATAAATACACAGATTATACTACAGTACCAGCGGATGTCATAAATAGAGATATTAGTAATTATAGTAGTACGATAATCATAAATGTAGGTTCAGTTGATGGAATAAAAGAGGAAATGACAGTTATTGCAGATAGTGGATTAGTAGGACATGTGATATCTGTAACAAAAAATACTGCGAAAGTTCAAACTATAGTTGATACTGCAAGTGCCGTTACAAGTAAGATAAGTACAACAGAAGATACAATTGTTGTGCAAGGAACTTTAGAGGATAAATCAACATTAAGGGCTAACTTTATACCAACAGATGCAGTTGTTTTACAGGGAGATTCAGTGGAAACTTCAGGAATAGGTGGAATATATCCAAAAGGAATTCATATAGGAACAATAACAGAAGTTGTCAACACTAGCAATATAACTGATAGATATGCTACTATAAAAACAGCAGTAGATTTTAACAAACTAAATACAGTATTAGTAATAACTAATACTGTAAATGATTAAAAAACAAATATAAATAAAAAAGTGAAGTTTAGAAAGGAAGAAATTTGACTTGAAAAAATTCCTATCAATAGTATTAATAATTGTAAGTTTTTTAATAATATATTTCATACAATCGAACTTTTTTACTTGGTTTACAATAGCAAATATAAAACCAAACTTATTTGTAATATTTGTACTATGTATAGGATTATTTGCTGGTAAAAAGTTAGGGTTGATATTTGGTATAATATTTGGATTTTTTATAGATGTGGTAATAGGACGTCAAATTGGAATATCAGGAATTATGCTTGGGACAATAGGATTGTTTGGTGAATATTTAGATAGAAACTTTTCGAAAGAGAGCAGAATTACAATTATGCTTATGATATCAGCAGCTACGGCGATATATGAAATAGGAGGATACATATTTAATATAATTGCTTTAGACATTAATGCGGAAATAATTCAATTTGTACGAATACTAATTATAGAGATAATATACAACTTGCTAATTACAATAGTTATATATCCATTGATACAAAAAGCAGGACATGCATTAGAAGAGGTTTTTAAAACAAAAAACATACTTACTAGATATTTTTAAGATGAGAATGGTGGTGAGGTATTGAATAAAGAAAAAAATAAAAGTGACAGAATCAGATATAACATGCTTACAATAATCGTGTACATAGTTGGAATAATATTGTTAATACAATTATTTAATTTACAGATTATACATGGCGAAGAGTATAGAGAAACATCCAATTCAAGACTTACAAGAGAAACCGTAGTTAAAGCTGCTAGAGGTTCGATAAAAGATAGAATAGGAGTAGAGCTAGTAAGAACGGAAGCAGGATATAGCGTAGAAATTTATAGTACTAAAGTAAGTGATGAAGAACTAAATTCAGCAATAGATAGATTTATCAAAATATTAGAGAGTAACAAAGATGAGTATATAGATAATTTACCAATAAGTGTCGATCCGTTTGAATTTACTGAGGAAAGCGAAGAAAAACAGAAAAAATGGAAAAACGAAAATGATATAGATGAAAATTATACAGCAGAGCAAGTTTTTTATAAATTAAAAGAAAGATATGAAATAAATGAAGAAGATATAAATGTAGCAAGAAAAATTATGGCTGTAAGATATGAAATTTCAAATAAAGGGTATAGTAGTACAAAATCTGTTACAATAGCAAAAAATATTAGCAATACTTCCGCCGTACAAATAAGAGAGCAAAATGCAAAACTTGCAGGTATAAATGTTATCACAGAGCCAATAGTATCATATACCTCAGATAATTTAGCGTCACACATCTTAGGGTATGTTGGTGCAATAAGTGAGGATGAATATAATGAAAGAAAAGATACGTATAGAAATGATGATATAATAGGAAAAGATGGAATACAAAAAGTCTTTGAGGAGTACTTAAAAGGAACCGACGGAATAAAACAAGTAGACATGACAGTGGATGGTGCAATAACCAGTGAATATATTTCCAAAGAAGCGGTTTCTGGTTCAGATATAATTCTTACAATAGATGCAAACTTACAAAAAGTGGCAGAGGATGCACTAGAACGAAATATAAAAGATATAGCATCAGGAAAATTTGGAGAAGGAAATGATGCGGATGCTGGTGCAGTAGTTGTGATGAATGTAAATACTGGGGAAATACTAGCGATGGCAAGTTATCCGGATTATAACCCAGAGAAATATTCAGAAGAATATGATGGGGATGATACAACAGGCAAGTATGTAAATAGAGCAATTAGTAGTGCGTATCCGCCAGGTTCTACATTTAAGATGGTTGTGGCTTCAGCAGCTTTAGATACAGAAGAAATAACTACTTCCACTTTGATAAATGATACAGGAGTATATCCTTACGGGGATAATCAAGCTTGCTGGTATTACAGAAGTTATGGAACGGGACATGGATATTTGAACTTAACACAAGCAATAAAATATTCTTGCAACTATTTCTTTTATGATTTGGGCTATAGGATGGGAATAGATACTATTGCGGAGTATGCAGGACGCTATGGGTTAGGAAAGAGAACAGGAATAGAACTAACAGGAGAAGAAAGAGGAACTGTAGCAAGCAGAGAATATGGAGAAAGTATAGGATATAATACATGGTACCCATCAGACACGCTATCTGCGTCGATAGGACAGAGCTTTAATGAATATACACCAGTACAAATGGCCAGATATATAAGTATGGTTGCAAACGGAGGAAAAAATGTTGATGTAAGTATAATAAAATCAATAATTAACCCTGATGGGACAGAAGTATCAAGAGAAGAAATAGAAAATTATACTAAAAATACAATTGAAACAGAAAACGAATTGACAGAAGATTTAGACATATCTAAAGAAAATTTAGATGCTATTAGGGAAGGCATGAGAGGAGTTACAAGCGAAACCGGAGGAACAGCATATTCAACTTTTTCGGACTTTGACATAGATATAGCTGGTAAAACAGGTTCGGCACAAACAGGAATAGAAGGAGAGGCACATGGTTGGTTTGTTGGATTTGCACCTTATGACGAACCTGAAATAGCTGTCGTGGTACTAGTAGAAAAAGCGGGCTCTGGAGGCTATACTGCAGAAGTTGCTAAAAAAGTTATGGAAGAATATTTTGGTATGAATTCGGAAAAAGTAACAGAAGATAAAAATGCAAATTCTAGCATAGAGAGTGTAAGATAAATAAAGGTGAGTGTGAAATATGGGAAGTTGTATAAGTATAAGTATTAAGAAAAATCAAGTATCTATCAGAATAGATGAAAATGCTGAACAAAGAGAAATTATATCAGAACTAAAAAGAAAAATAATAGAATTAAAAAATCTATATAAAGAAGACAAGACACCGATATTAATTACTGGAAAAGTGCTCAAAAACAAAGAAATGGATGAGATACAAGGAATTATAAAGAAGTTCTTAAATATACAAATTGAATTTGATAGTCCTAAAGTTTTAGGATTACATGGAATTAAAAAAACCTTCTATAAAGAAGTAGCTACTTCAGAAACTAAATTTCATAAAGGTTCATTGAGATCGGGTCAGAGACTAGAATTTGAGGGGAGTATAGTAATAATTGGTGACGTAAATGCTGGGGCAGAAGTGATAGCAAGTGAGAATATAGTGATACTAGGTACTTTAAGAGGGCTTGCGCATGCAGGGGCTAAAGGGAACAAAGATGCAGTTATAGAAGCATCTGAAATAGATGCAGTACAAATAAGAATTGCTAATATAGTAAAAGAAATAGAAAAAGAAGATGGTGAAATTAAAAAAATAAAAACGTCAGCATATATAAATGATAAAGATGAATTAATTTTAGAATAATATAAAAATATAAAACAAATTGAACTCCATAAGAACATTTTAATTCTTATGGAGTTTTTAAGACAAAAGAAGCATTATTAAGGCTATAAATAAATATTCATCTTGTACTCCCTCTTTATAAAGAAAGAAAATAAGACATAGTAATAAAATATCATCATAATATAGTTTTATTCCTAGAATTTCAAAATATGTATCCTCAAGTTTTTCATCTTTTAGCTTTTTATTAGATTTTATATTATTATTCTTCTGTGGCGAAACATTATTTTCCCTAGGAGGTCTATTCATTTTAATTGGCATGCTTTTTGTATAAAGCGGATTAATGTTCACATTATGTGGATAATTTCTATATGACTTTGTAGGAAAATGTGGATAATTATATACCATTATTATTCTCACCACCTAAAAAATTAAACATTTCAAAAGCTTTGCTTAAGCCAAACAATTGAATATACTGATCTACTTTTTTTTGCCTGCTCTCTTTTAAATATGGCTTTAGTGACATTAGGAGATTGGACCTAGGATCATTTTTGTTTGTATTCATAGAATCTATAATTTGTTTCATTTTTAATATTGTATTTATATCTATTTCAGAAGAAGTATTACAGTCGAGATTATCATCTTTAGGACTATTGTTGTTATTTTTATTATTACTTGATGAGTTTTTAAAACCATTAATAGCTTCTTTAATATTATCAGGAAATTCGTTGCTTTGTAACATATTATTAAGTTGTTTCATTATATTACTCATATCATTATCATTCATACGAATCTCCTCCTATACATAAACTATTTATTCTTTTTAATTTCATTTATAATAGAATTAGCATCATTATTCTTTAATATTTGACTTACTTTATTAATGTTTTTTTCTAATTCTTTTTTATCCATTTTAGCTAGCATTGACATAAGCTCTGCCATGTTCATATTATTATTCATAATTAATCACCTCTATATAATATATGTTTAAAAAACTATAATATAATATTCAAAATAATAAAAATAGTTACTAAAATCATAAACTGTAAAACTGTAAAGAAAATGTAATATAATTTTAATATTTCTCGTATTATTCAAGTTTCCGTAAAAGAGTATTAAGCAATAATCAAAATATAGTAAGTATATAAGTTGAAATATTAATAAAAAATGCTAAAATATAATTATTATATAATATATTATAATGCCTAAAAAGTATATTTAGGTAAAAATGAGACAAACAAACATAAGATGTACATAAAAAGTTAAGGAAAAGCTTGGTAAGTATTGAAAAAACAGCAAGAATGTCGTATAATATATTTATATGTTATATAATCGGAGGTTGTTATATGAGTAAACTATTTGAAAAAATTATCGCATTAATAATGGTTATAGTGTTAATGGGCGCTAATATGGCGGTTCTTGGGGAATTCACAATATCATATGCACTAAGTGATGAAGAGTTAAATGAGCAAACATCTAAAACAAATAACAAGAATGTAGAATTTAACTCATATTTTTATGGAGAAATACATAACCAAACATTTGATATGGGTTCGGAAGATGCAAAACTGTATCTCAATATAAAAGTTAATAATGCAGGGTATCTAGAAAACGGAACTGTACAATTTCAAAATTCAAACTTTAAACTAAAAGATGACATTGAGAATGAAAACATCCAAAGTATTGATACTGAAAATAGTAAAATCATATTAAACAAATTAAATAAAGGTTCAGATCTTACTATAGAACTTCCAATTGAAATATTGAACAAGGAGAATGTTTCTTTAGATTACTTTGCAAAGGAGACAATGACTAAATTTACAGGAAATTATGTAGATGGAGAAGGAAAAAGCAATTCTATAGAAAAAGAAGTAATAAATAAGCTTTCTTGGAGAGGAACGGCAGAGGCAGAATTGAAAGTAGAGACTACTAAGTATATTCCTTATCACATAAATGATAATTATGGCGTAATGGTACAAGCAAAAGTAAATTCTAATGTAAAGGAAAGTATATTACCTATCAAAAATACTTTAATAGAATTAACTGTACCAGAGATAAACAGCACAAAGCCAACATCAGTAACAGCAATAGCAACAAAAACAGAAGCAACTAATGGAAAGAAAGATGGAGTAGAATTTACAAGTAGTAACTACTCATATGATACAGAAACAGGAAAAGTAATAATAAATGTATCAAATTTGCAAGATAGTACTTCTTGGAAGAAAAATACTACAGACGAATATTTAGTAACATATTTGTTTGAAGGAAAAGATGTTTATGACTATGCTGTTCAAAATGGAATAGATAGTAGTATTACAGCAGTATCAAACCTAAATGTATATAATAACGAGGAAGCAAATATAACAAAAACAGCAGTATTAGAAGTTAAATATACAGATACATTAGGAACAATAGCAGATTATGAAGTTCAGGCGACTAAAGATATTAGCAAAGGATATGTATACGCAAACTATGAAGCAAAAGACAAAAACGAAACAGAATATACTACAAAATATGTGGCAACAATTAATAGTAGCAAATTGACAACAGCGATAGAATTAGTGCAAGAATATGATAAATTTGTTATATCAGAAGAGCAAGAAGATTCTACAACAATAGATGGAAAAAATTGTGCATATAATAAAAGAGTAGAGATTAGCCAAGCAGTATTTAACAAAATATTAGGAGAAGATGGAGAAATCATAGTAAAAGATTCTAACGAAACAGAGCTTGGAAAAATAAACAAAGAAACAAAACTAGAAAACGGAGTATATAGTTTAGACATAAGTTCTAGCAACAATAATAAATTAGTAATAACAACAACTGCACCAATTACAGAAGGAAAACTAGAAATAAATATAATAAAAGCTTTAAAAGACGAAATGAATTATTCTATAGAAAAAATGCAAGACTTTGACAGTATAAAGGTAGAAGTAGAAGGCAAGAGTGATATAACAACATCTAAAGAAGTAGCGCAAATATCACTTAAAGAACCAGAAACAAAAGTAGAACTATCTGTAAGCAAAAAAGAGCTAACAACAGTTTTGACAAATGAAAATGTGGAAATTAGAGCTGTTTTAGACACTTCTAGTGTTTATAATGCATTATTCAAAAATCCAACATTAAAGATAACCCTACCTTCATATATAAAAGAGGTTAAACTAAAAAGTACAAACATATTACTAGACAATGGTTTAGAAGTAAAGAGTTCAAAATTGTCAGAAGAGAATGGGCATAAAGTAATAACAGTAGAATTACAAGGAAATCAAACAGAGTATGCAATAGATGCAGAATATAAAGGTGCAATAATAGTATTAAATACAGATTTAACAACAGATACACTAACACCAAGCGGAAGTGACCAAATAACAATGCAATATACAAACGAAAACGAAACAGCAACGAAGTCAAAAGGAACAGTATCTGAAAATATAACATTTGTTGCACCAAATGGAGTAGTCGCAGCAAGTGGAATAAGTAACTACAAAGACGGAGAACAAGATGTACTATCAATATCAGATAGCCCAATAAATGTGGAAATAGATACATATGCAGCAAAGAGGACAGCTACAATAAGTGGAACTTTAATAAACAATTATTCAAATGACATAAGTGGAATTTCAGTTTTAGGAAGAATTCCAGCACAAGGAAATAAAAAAATAGATACAGATACAGACATGGGTTCAACATTTACAATGTCATTAGCATCAGAAATTACATTATCAGGAGTAGAGGCAGAAAACTATAAAGTATATTATTCAGATAATGCAAATGCAGGAAGAGAATTATCAAATTCAAATAATGGTTGGTCAGAAACAGCAAAGACAAGTTCGAAGTCATTTTTAGTAGTATTTAATGAAGATTATAAAATGAGTTCGGGAATTAGAATAAACTTTAACTATGATGTAGAAATACCTGAAAACTTAACACCAAACAATAATACATATGCAATGTACAAAGTATATTATACAAATGATTCTGAAATAGGATTAATGCCAGAAAATAAAGTATCATCTATAATAGGATTTTCAACAGGTACAGGACCGGAAGCAGAAATAACACTTTCTACAGCAACAGAAGTAGTGAGAGAAGAACAAGTGGTAGAAATAACAGCTACAGTAAAGAATACAGGAGATAAAGCGTTAGAAAATGCTAAATTAAAAGTCGTAGCCCCTGAGGGAACAGTGCATACAGAAATAAAAGAAGGAACTAGAGCATATGTAGATAGTGCAGAAAGAGAGAAAATAATATCACTAGGAAATATAGCAGCTGGACAAACTGTTAGCGTGAGATATGAGTTAAGAATAGAAAAAGGAACAGTAACTATAGACACAGGAGAAGGAGAACTTCCAACTATAGAACATAGATATCCTGGAGATAAGGATATTCAAAACGTTGTGTCTTTGGTGGCAGACAATGTAACAGAAGAATTACAATCTTCACCATTTACATTTACAGTATTAGAAGGAGATTTAAAAATAATTAATGCCCCAGACACATATGAAAGTGATACGTTAAAAAAAGGCAAAATTATTAGATATGATACAACTATAGAGAACGTGTCAAATGATAAAGATTTATCAAATGTAACACTTAACTTAAGTTTACCAAAGGGAATAAAAATCAGAAACGTATATTACTCAGACAGTAAAACTTATATAGATAAAATTACAGATGGAGTTACTATAGACGGAAATAATATCTCCGTAAATGTAGAAGAATTAAAGAGCATAAGAGCATTTATGGACAGTGATCAGGGTCAGAATACAGGAGATGAACCTATAGATATTAATTTACGTACTAAAACTTATGTATATGTTGAATTTGAAGTAGAAGATTTCTATGGAGATTTAACTACAATAATGACAGCGAAAGCAGATGGAATAAATGAGCAATACTCAAATGTTAGAAGATTTCATGCAGAAAAAGTAGAAATGAGCATAGAACAAGCAGAACTTGAAAAACAATACATTAAAGAAGGAACAGAATATAGTTATAACTTTACAATAACAAATAACGGAAAAATAACTTCAGTTAAAAATAAAATGGAAATGGAAATACCAGAAGGATTAAGTTTTGTAAAAGCAACTTATACATATAACGAAACAACCAAAACTTTGGAAATAGCAAGTGACAGAAAATTTACAATAACAATTCCTGAAATGAATCCGGGAACTTCAGCAACAGTTGAAGTAAGAGTAAAAGCAGATATGCTACCAGATAAAAATGATAGAGAAATAAAAACAGTAGCAACATTGGAAGCAACGGGATTTGAAAAAGTTGTCTCTAATGAAGTAACAGCAATAATAGAATATGATCCGAATGCAAATCATGATGGAGGAAATAATCCAAGTGAACCAAATAGATATAAAATAACAGGAACAGCATGGATAGATGAGAATTTAGACGGACAAAGAGATTCATCAGAGCCAATAGTAGCAAATATGCAAGTTATACTATTAAATAAAGATAATAGTGCAATAGTTAGGGACCCAGATACAAACGAAGATAAGATAACAATGACATCAGATAATGGTACATATCAATTTGATAACTTACCAAATGGTGAATATGTTGTAGTATTTGTATATGATTCTTCAAACTATAGTTTAACAGAATATCAAAAAGAGGGAGTAAACGAAAGATTTAACTCAGACGCTATAGATGTTAATTTGACATTAAATGGAGAGAGAAGAGTAGCTGGTATTACAGACGTTTTAACAGTAAATGGAGAAAATGTAAGAAATATAGACGTGGGTATATATACAGCAAATAAATTTGACTTAAGATTAGATAAATACATAAGCAAAATAACTCTTACAACACCTACAATAGGAACAAGAGTTGACGAATATGGTAGAGATACAAAAGTAGCAAAAGTTGAAGTGCTTGAGAAAAATGTTGGACAAAGTAGTGCGGTAATTGAATACAAGATAGCAGTAACAAATGAAGGTTCAGTACCTGGATATGTAACTAAGATAGTAGACTACTTACCACAGAAAGTAAACTTTAGCACAGAATTAAATCCAGACTGGTATTTATCAGAAAATGGTAATATATATAATGCAAGTTTAGCGAACGAAGTAATAAACCCAGGAGAAACTAAAGAAGTAACTTTAGTAGTAAGTATACGAATAACAGAAGATTTATTAGACACCTTAGATAATAACGCAGAAATTTACGAAAGTTACAACGAATTAGGCTTACAAGATATAGACTCAACATCAGGAAACAATATTAACTCAGAAGACGACATGTCTAAAGCGGAAGTAGTTGTATCATTAGTAACAGGTAAAATAATAACATATACAGCTATAATCTTATTAGTAACAGCTATATTAGGATTTGGAATATATGGAATTAAAAAACGTGTTTTGGATAAGAAGAATTAAAAGAAAGGAGGAAGTAGAAAAATGGAGACAAATAAAGCAAAGAAAATCTTTATAATAATAGCAATTGGAATTATAAGTTTTATTTTAATGCTACTAAGTAGAATTTCTTTTGCAGAAGACGGAACAACCAATTTTACTGCATATAAAGGAAATCCGATAGAAAAGATTGCAGAAACAGTGGTAACACATAAAGATGGAAGCTTAGAAATAAGAGAATTTACAAACCAATACACATCGCCTACAGCCCCAGCTTTAGCTATTGCAGAAGGAAGAGAGTTCTACTGCGTAAACCATGGGACAATGTTTCGTAAGGAATTATATTTTATAACAATAGAAACAGCGCTGAAATATGGGGATTTGCAAGGAAATGAAAAGCAATGGCCAACAACTTATGGTTACTGTAGAAAATTTGAAAACAACGAAGAGACAAGTTATCCATATATGTATTGTACGGGAAACCATCATAATTTAATAGATCCTAATGGCGAGTATCATCCGGATGTGGCATATATAGTAACATACCCACCAATGGGAGAATGGAATGAAGTTAAACAAAATGCATTATGGTGTACAGACTTTGCAACAAAAAGAGGAGATGACGAACCTATTAGTAAAGAAGGAAAGAAACTATACCAAGAAGCTTTAAGATATGAGGAGTTTTTTGACAGAACAGCAAATGCAGAAGGGGCAAGCACAACAGAAACAAAAATTAATGCTAAAGACCAAACTAAGCTAGAAGATGTTAAAACCCTAGTTGATTATGAAGCACAAACCTTAACAATAGGACCTTTGTCAATAGACTATATAAATGGTACTTATGAAGGAGTGACATTCGGTGGAATATCAGACATGTACTTCATAGGATATAATTCTAATGGCGAGATTGTAAAAGATAGGGTAGAGATACAAAAATATATATATGATGGTAAAGAATATGATTTGGAATTCTTTGAGCCAAAAACGGATGACGGCTCATATGTGGATTATTCTAAACAGGTATATCCAAAAGGAGTTTCAGCAGGAGAAGATGAATTTTACTTAAAAATATCAAATCCAAATAAAGGAACAACAGATTCAAAACAAGCTGTAAGCAGGCTTGCTTTACATATAGAATTTCAATGGATGAGCGCATCGGCAAATGTTTGTGAAATGGATGCACATTCATATGTTGTAAAATGGAGACATGACCATACTGGAAATTCTTGTACAGCATATTCTAAATTGGAAGATTTCCCATTACAAGATCACATAAGTACACTAGAGGGAAAAAGACAATTATATAAAACATATTTAGAAACTGACAAGATAGATATTATGACGAAACTTGGTGGACATGTATGGGAAGATGTACCAACAGGAAAAGAATCAATGGTTGATGGTGTAAGTAACACAACGGGAGAAAATGTAGATATAAGATTAAAAAATGTAAAAGTAACGTTATATGATGAAGATGGAAATGTAGCAAAATTATATACTGACAATAGTAAAGAAAGTACAGATCCATCAAACATATATCATACAATAAATCCTACATATACGGATGAGAATGGAGAATATTTATTCTTAGGCTTGGATCCACTAAAGAAATACTATGTGGTATTTGAATATAATGGACAAAGATATCAACCAACAGAATACTTAAATACTGAAAAAGGACAATATAATTCGGTTGAGCAAATGCTAAATGCAGGATTATATAATACAACAGAATGGAAGGTAACATCAAAAGGTACAGAGTCTGAAGAAGGTAGGGTTAAAGGAATAGACATTTCTAGAAAAGAATTGGATGAAAGATTTTCAGAAATAGCATCATATCCAGAAAATTATCCTTCGAGCAACACTTTAGGTGTAGGAAGTAAAAATGCAGTATATACTCAATTAGATTTAATGGGATATACATTAAATGATGATGGAACATATGCTAAAACAGAAGTACAATTAGTAGATGGATTTGAATATGATAAAAATGGTATAGAAACTACTAATTTCTCAGAAGGAGAAATTTCAAGGAAGGTAAGAGAATATATAGAAAGCCATGGAGAATTTCCAAGTGATAATGAAATGAAACGTATATACAATGATATTGCAGGTGGAAATAAAGAAACATTAAGAAAACTACAATTTATAGAAGATTGTTATATACAAGCATATTCAGGTTCACCATTTAATGGAAAAATTGATTTATACTCAGTTCGTCCGGGACAATTATATATAAATTTAGGACTATATAGAAGGCCGGAATTTGATGCGGCTGTTAGAAAAGATGTATATAAAGCAGCATTAAAAATAAATAACAAAACAGTGATATATTCTTATGATAAAAGAGCAGAACAGGAAGAAGGCTCAAATAATGCAGACGGAAATGACAATAATACATATTGGGACATAAATGTAAGAATGTCAGATTATGAGGCATACTATAACAGTGGATATAACAGAGAAATATATGAAACTGATTACAACTATAATTCATCAGAATTAAATCACCCAGGATCTGATTTAGAAGTATATATAACATACAAGATTACAGTAAAGAACCAATCAATGAGTATAATGTCACAGATAAAAGAAGTAGTGGATTACTATGATTCAGAATATACATACAAACCAAACTTATCATGGATAATGTATAAAGATGGAAATAATACTAGTACTACTGTAAGTAAAGATCAATACTATGAAATGATGGCACAAGATCAAGATATAATAGACAGAGAGAGCACAACAGCTTTAGCCTTCATAGACAATTCAAGAGATGTTAAAGCAGAAGAAGGAAAAAGTCGATATGGAAATGAGAAAAACTTAGGAGAACAGTATCAAAATCTATATATTAGAGGATTAGAAAATAAAAAACTAGCGACTGGAGAGAGTGCATATATTTATTTAACATTCGAAGTAAACAAACAAGAAAACAAAATAATATTAGATGAGGATACTAATGCTAAAGAAAATATTGCTGAAATAAATGGATATATGACATACTACAAAGATGGAACAAAACTTCCAAACGGAGTAAGCAAAGGTTCTAAAGATATAGCTGGATTATTAGATAGGGATTCTAACCCAGGTAACCTTGAAGAAAAAGATATGAAAGTAGAAAAATATGAAAAGAACTTTGAAGATGACACAGATAGAGCACCGTCTTTAAGAGTAATAATAGATGAAGATGCTATAAGACGTGCAAATGGTACTGTATGGGAAGATGAACGTACTGAAACATTCGGAGACCCAAATAATTCTACAGATGCAATTATAGGAGACGGTATAAGACAAGAGGAAGAGACAGGAATAAGCGGAGTGACAGTACAATTAGTTGAAAAATGTATAGATGGTTCAGAATATATTTGGCAAGAAACAACAACAAACGGAGATGGTAGATACGCCTTTGAAAGTTATATACCAGGAGACTATGTAATAAGATTTTACTATGGGGATACTGAGGCAACAGCTATTCCATCAGGAGAGCAATCAGTATCATACAATGGACAAGACTTCAAGTCTACAACATATCAAGACGGAATAGATCAATCAGGACAAACGGATTCATCCGGAAAGTATGTAGGATACACAAATACAGAGACACAAAATGAAAGTGGTACATACGGATATGATATATATAAAGCAGATAGTGACTCGACAAATTACTCAGATGCAAAAGATATATGGAGTACTTCAAATAGATCTGGATTAAATATTATAGGACCGGTAAATTCGGCAAGAGAAGTTGCAGGTAGAGACAGAGTAATAGATTACAGTAATAAAGACGTAACAAATCATATAGCAGAAGTTTTAGCTTCACCATATAGTGGAGATTCAAGCTTATATAACGAACTTATGGACAATACATATATGACAGCTGAAACAGGAGTTATAGTAGTTGAATTTGAGTATGATAGACAACAATCTGATGGAGATAAAGGAACATTAAACAACTCATCTAACTCAAGCAAAGATTATGTCGGAAACAACCAATATAATAGTAACTACACGTTAAATAATATAGATTTAGGATTAACGGAAAGACCAAAAGCACAACTTGAAATAGATAAATCTATAGCAAACATTAAAGTAACACTTGCAAATAATAGTGTATTATTTGATATAAATGAAGCTGCAAACAATGCGTTGTGGCAAGACCATAAAGAATATAGCATAGACAAAAACAAAATAGATGCAGACGATAACCGAGTTGGAGGAAACGATTACTATCAAGAAGGAGATGCTATAGGAATGTATAAAGAATACTATGGGGACGAAAGTAAACATAGATATTCATACAGAGATGAAATAGAAAACATTGTAAGAGATACAGATAAAGGTTTAGTACAGATTACAATGGATGAAGAGTTAATGCATGGTGCTACGATCCAAGTAACATACGCTATAAAAGTTACAAACGTAGGTGAGGTAGATTATGTTGATGGGGCTCAAAAGAATTTCTACTATAAAGGAGATATTTCAGGTGCACATGTATCGACAACTACAGCGGAACAAGTAGTAGATTACGTACAAAACAATTTACAATTTGAGGCAAATAATAGCGCAAATAGTAAGGATGGATGGTCAGTTATATCAAATGAGGACTTGTTGAATGGCGATTTAGTAAATGGAAGATTAACAAATAACATTGCAAAATTTAATAATATAATTCAAACTTCAAACTTTAACACAGAATTAGCGCCAGGAGATGAAGTAAGCAAAACATTAGTATTATCACAATTAATTACGCCAGAGAATACAGAGGATGACTTACAATATACTAACATGGTTGAAATTGTAAAAACATCTAATGAAAATGGTAGAAGGATGGCATACTCAGTGGTAGGAAATCAAGATCCACTATTAGATGATGCTTCAGAAGTAGATAGTAGTGTAGCAGAAAGAATAGTTATATTAACACCGTTTGGTGAGAATAACTTCTTCTATATGATAGCTGGAATTGTAGCGGCAATACTGGTAGTTGGAATTGTATTAATTAAAGTAAAAGTATTAAAAAAGAATGACAACAAATAAATAAAATACAGATACTAATTTATTGAGGTAGAAAACTTTAAATGTTTTCTACCTCAATACTGTATTAAGTATTAAAGTAAATAATATATCTTGAGAAGTATAAAATTAAATTTTTATCAGCAAATTATTGAAAAAAGTGCTATTTTAAGATAAAATAATATGAGAAAATTGTTAAATAAGAATAAAATAATAAAAAGCACATCACATTTTGTAAAAAACTTTTTTATATTATGGATTAAATGTGACAAAAAACATCTAAAAAAAAGACTATAATAGGGTAGCATTAAGAAATACTATTAACACAAATGAAAACTATTTAATAAGAACATTAATGCATAAATAAAAAGGTAGAGGTGGTTACTATGTTTCAAAATATAACAAGAGACTTATTGGATAATCAAAATGACGACAATATTGAAGAAAATAAAAAAGTTAGTGCAAAAGATGTGCTAAAAAGGTTATTTGCAAGACAAAACATTATGCTATATGCAGTAACTTTTTTAATATCTATGGTAGGATTTGATGAAAGTGCTTTAATGTTTTCATTGTCTCCATTTGGACTAGCCATTATTGCAAGCTCTTTAAGTAATAATAGACCTATTGGGATAATGTATGTATTATCTTTAATAGGAACATTTATTGGATTTGGATTTAATAATTTAATTATATATTTTATAACTTCATTAGTTTTATTTTCAATGGTCTTAGTAGTAAGACCTAAAATACAGGATAATGTTAATGAAAGACGAAAGATAGGATTTCACTTATTCTTTGCAGTTATACTGGTACAAATAATACCAATGTTCTTTAGAACTTTTTACGTGTTTGATTTATTAACCAGTATAATGCTTGCCATGACAGCCTACATATTTTATAAAATATTTACAAATTCAATTACAATGATAATAGATTTTGGAAAAAGAAGAGCATTTTCTATAGAGGAAGTAACAGGGACAAGCCTTTTACTTGCAATAACCATAACAGCGTTTGGAAGTTTAAGCATTTTTGGTTTTTCATTAAAAAATATTTTAAGTATATTAATAGTTTTAGTACTTGGATGGAAAAATGGTATGCTAGTAGGTGCAACTGGTGGAATAACTATAGGAGTAGTTCTAGGAATTATTACAGGTACAGAACCTATAATGATTGCAGCGTATGCAATATCTGGATTGATTGCAGGGCTTTTAAATAGGTTGGGTAGATTAGGCGTAATAGCGGGATTTACGCTAGGAAATGTAATTTTAGCGTATGCTGCCAATGGAAATACAGTAGACCTTATAGTATTTCAAGAGATACTAATAGCTTCATTGGGACTTTTAATCATTCCTAAAAACATAGAGATTAATATAGAAGATTTGGTTGGAAGTACAAAACTATTACCAGAAAGAACGGAAAGAGATTTAGAAGAAAATAAAGATACTATATTTAAATTAAACAGTATGTCTGATACTATTTTTGATATGGCAGAGAGCTATAGCGAAGCAGCAGCAACAATACTTTCAGAAAAAGAATTAAAGGCGCAAGAAAAGGCAAATATAGATATTTTTATGGAAGAGTTAAAGAAAAATTTAGAAGAACTAGAAGATAATATGCTTTATGAAGAGATATACTATCCTACGGAAGAATTAATAACAGACATATTTAATTACTTAGTAGAAAATGACGTGATAACAGAGAAAGAATTTGTTAAGATAATGGAGAAAAATAACAACTATGTTGTAGGATTTGAAAACACTAAGAACCAGGCAAACGAAGATGTGTATAAAATAGTTAAAGCGATAAATTATTCATATAGAGTTAGTAAAATAAACTTTATTTGGAAGAAAAAGTTGGATGAAAGTAAGAAAAACATATCAGAACAATTAAGAGGAGTATCAGAGGCTATTTCAAAAATGGCAGATGATATTAATAAAGAAGATGATGAATTTTCTATTCAAAAAGAAGAAATACTAAAATTGCTAGAACAAAAAGATATAGAAATAAAGAATATAGAAATAAAGCAAACTAATTCCAAAAGGTATATTGTTGATATATATACAGACGTATGCGATAATTTAGACGGAACAGAATGTGATGTAAGAAAAATAAACAAAATATTAAATAAAGTATTAGAACAAAATTTAATTCTACAAAATCAGGTATGTGGATTAAGATTAAATAAAGATACTTGCAAATTCACATATATATCGGACGATAAGTACAATATACAGATAGGTACTGCAAAATCAACAAAATCGGGATCACCGGTATCTGGAGATAGTAGTTTGCAGATAAAATTACAAGACGGCAAGTATCTGCTAGCATTAAGTGATGGCATGGGGTCTGGACCAGAGGCTATGAAAAGTAGTAAAATAGCAGTAAAAATGTTAGAAAGATTATTATCTGCTGGATTCGAAAAAGAAGTATCTTTGAAACTAATAAATTCTACACTTTCAGCAAATACAGAAGAAGATATGTATGCAACTTTAGATATAGAAATACTAGATTTGTTTAATGGAAATATGGAATTTATAAAAAACTGTGCTTGTCCAACATATGTAAAAAGGGGCAAAAACGTCCAATTACTAAAATCTATGGCACTTCCTACTGGAATATTGAGTAACGTAGATTTAGTTGTATATGATTACGATCTTCAAGAAGGAGACATACTTGTGATGTGTACAGATGGAGTACTAGATTCAAATAAAGAATATGTAAATAAGCAATTATGGTTAAAGTACTTATTAGAAGATATAGAAATAAACGATGCTCAAAAGATAGCAGATATAATCATTGGAGAAGCGATAGACAATGACTACGGTAAGCAAAAAGACGATATGAGTGTAATCGTAGCGAAAATTACTAAAAAATAAAATTAGACTGTAATTAAATATAAAATAAGATAATATTTTATCAAGAAGGTTTTATCTAGTTATCAGTCAAGTAGATTTTAACAGAATTCCTAAGAAAAAATTTGGTGGGGGCTCAAAAATTATTTTGAGATTATCTACCAAATTTTTAAGTTTTTAATATTTAAATTATTTTTTAGATTTAAATATTTATTAAAATATTTACTTAAGTATTAATAAAATAAGTCTATTTTTGTGAAAAATGTATAATAATGTTGTAATTGTACCCGTAAATATGATATAGTATACATGTAAAAAAATATCTATTTTGGAGGTCACTATGAGTAGAGGTAAAAGATATGAAGGAGAACCAAAGTTAAACATAAAGAAGGTTTTTGCTGTATTAATAGCAATAGCAGTAATAGTTATGTTTGTTATAGGAATAAAAAAGCTATTTAGTTCTGAAGATACAGTCAAAGAGAAATCTGTAATATTAAGATATTTTCCTATATATACAAACGGAAAATGGGGAGTTATAGATTCAAGAGGAAATACAATAATAGAGCCAACATATGATGAATATATAGTGATACCAGATAATCAAAAAGCTATATTTATATGTACAACAGATGTAAACTATAATGAAAACACTTATAATACAATAGTATTAAATGAAAAGGGAGAGGAATTATTTACAACTTATGATACAGTTGAAGCGATAGAGAATTATGACGAAAGCAATAATTTGTGGTATCAGGCAGGAATATTAAAAGTATCAAAAGATGGAAAATATGGATTGATTGATACTAACGGTACACAAATAGCAAATTGTGAATACGACTCGATAAATGCTTTAAAAGGTGTAGAAAATAGTTTACTTACAGAAAAAAGTGGAAAGTTAGGAATAATTGACAATGTGGGGTCAGTAATTATTGATAACAAATATAGAGAGATAAAACCAATTTCTACTAGATTTGAAGATGGATACATAGTAAAAAATGAAGACAACCAATATGGAGTAATAACATATACAAAGACAGTAGCAGTAGAGGAAAAATATGATGCTATAAAAAATGTATATGGTGGAGGAAAATACTATATAGTTAAAGAAAATGACAACTGGGAAGTAGTAGATACAGAGGGAAATAAATATTTAGATGGAGATTATGAGGATATAATATCTATAGCTGGAGAAAATGCAATTATTGAAAATGATGGAAATTATGGAGTTGTTTCTATAACTTCAGGAAAAAATGTAATAGATATAAAATATGATAGTATTACATATGCAGAAGGAAATAAATATATAGTAGCAGATAATGGAAAATATGGAATTATAGATGATACAAAAAAAATATTGGTAGACTTAAAATATTCGAATATATCATATAGGGCGGCATCTAACCTTTATGAGGGAATAAATAAAGACTATACATCGGATTTATTAGATTCAGATCTTAATGTGAAATTATCAAATGTAATCGTATCAGAAGTTAATGAGACAAAAGGATATATAAAGGTAAGAGATAATGATACATATAAATATTATAATTTTAGATTTGAAGAAAAAACAAGCCAAGAAATATTAAATGGAAATACAATTTTCTTAAGTAGAAATGAAGAAGGAAAATATGGATTTGTAGATAAAAATGGAAATGTTGTAGTAAATTATATATATGATGATGCAAGAGAACAAAACGATTATGGATATGCAAGTGTAAAACAAAATGGACTATGGGGTTCGGTGGACTCACAAGGACGAATAGCAGTAGCACCATCATATAATTTAGATAATAATATTTTAGTAGAGTTTATTGGTAAATGGCATTTAGGTGAAGATTTAAACTTATATTATTTTACTGATAAATAAAACATAGGAGGAAATATCAATGGAACTTATGACAAAATACCAGTATACTTATTTTATTTATCCGTATGTAATTGAAGAAGAAAAATATAAAAAATATTTACAAGGACTATTAAGAAATAAAAAGTGTAAATTAAGAATATTTGATAAGCAAAAAGATATACATTTATATACATATTTTCTACCTAATATAAGAGACTATATGTTTTGGTCGTTTGAAGCTAATAAACAAGGATTAAGAGATTTTAAAAAGTTAGATACTACAGTTAAAGCAACATTACTCGCAGAACATGAATGTAATATATTTAATTATGAACTATCAGAAAATTTGCAAGGTAAAGTAAACGATGAAAACGGAATCTTTTTTGAAATATCAGAGATTAAAATTATATGCTTTAAGACAGGAATATGTTTTTTAGTATTTAAAACAAATTTAGAAAATAGTGAAAATTTTTCTGATATACTGAATTTTAACTATAAATTTAGAGAAATTAATTCCATTGCATATAATTTAAAAGAATACGAAAATATAAAAATACAATCAAATACATTTAAAAATGTAAAAGATATTTCAGTTTTAATAAAAGAATTAACAGGAACAGAAAATATTACTAATGAAGCTAATATAGGTACGGAAAAGTTTTTTGTATATTCATATGCTTGTCTTGATCAAAAGGACTGGAATGAAAATACAAAAGAAGAAGAGCTGGATAATTTATTTGAAAAATATCGCTCTGTACTTCCTGCAAGCTCTCAAATATTAGATGACAAATATACGAGGGAAACAGACAAATTTGAAGAAAAAAAGTTGATGTATAAAAATCAATATATAAAATATGGTTTTACATCTACAAGTACAGTACTATTTACTTCAAATATAAATACTTCTAATTTTACAATAGTTCCTCAAAAGTATGAAAGCGAGTATTTATATACATACATATTAGTTTTATACAAGAAGATACTATTAAATAAATTAAACTATGATTTTAGAAGAAAATTTAAAAAAGCAGAAGAAGGGTTAATAAATTTTACAAAACAATTATGGATACAAGATATGACAAATGAAGAATTTGGAAGAAGGTTAGAAGTAATCTGGATGAAGAATCTAGATATAGAGTTAACATATTCTAAAATAAAAAATGAGTATGATGTATCATATAAAAGACATAATGTTGAAGAATTAAACAAAAATAATAAAATTACAAGAGTGGTAATAATTACAATATTGATAATAAATATTCTTACAATAATATATGCTAGTTTGGCATAAAGAATAAAAGCCCTTTAATATGGGCTTTTTAATATAAAGGAGATAATATGAGAGTTACAACAGGTATAGATATAATAGAAGTAGATAGAATAAGAGAGACCATAGAAGAATTGGGAGAAAATTTTTTAAATAGAATTTATACCCAAAAAGAGATAGAATATTGCAATAAATCAGGTAGTATTAAATATCAACATTTTGCGGCTAGGTTTGCAACGAAAGAGGCTGTCTTTAAAGCTATTTCACAATTTATATCAGGAAGAGAAGAAGCATTATGGAAAGATATAGAAGTTATAAACATAGAGGGTGGGAAACCTGTAATAAATGTGGATAAGTTACAGAAAAACTTTAAAAAAAATGCGGATAACATAGAACTTAAAAGTATAGACATTAGTATTTCACACATTAAAGAATATGCAGTAGCAAGTGTAGTTGCTGTTTTTGATAATTAGATTATTAGAGGAGGAATAGGTGTGGAATTTTTCGATTCACATGCACATTATAATGATGAAAAATTTAACTACGATAGAGAAGAATTGATAAAAAATATATATGATAGTGGAATAACAAAGCTAATAAACGCAGGATATAGTTTAAAATCTTCTATATATGCATTGGAAATAGCTAAGAAATATGATTGGATTTATACTATATCAGGAATATCGCCAAATGACATACCGGAGAAGAGAGAAACATTAAATAATCAATTAAAAGAACTTGTGGATTTTGTAGAGATGGAAAGACAATCAAATAAAATTTTAGCAATAGGAGAAATAGGGTTAGACTATTATTGGGAAAAAGATGATGAAAAGAGAAATATACAAAAAGAAGTATTTATTAAACAAATAAAAATTGCAAATAGTTTTAATTTACCTATAGTAATCCATACAAGAGATGCTGTGATGGATACTCTAGAAATATTAAAGACAAATGAAGTGGAAAGAAAAGGAGTGTTTCACTGCTGCCCATTAAATAGAGAGTTAGTAAAAGAGGCTCTTAAATTAGGATACTATATATCTTTTGCAGGACCTATTACTTTTAAAAATTCGAAGAATGCAAATGAAATAATAGAAATGGTCCCATTAGAGAGAATGCTAATTGAAACAGATAGTCCATATTTATCTCCAGAGCCAAATAGAGGAAAAAGAAACGATTCAAGAAATGTTAAATATATAGCAGAAAAAGTTGCGAATGTAAAACATAAAAGTTTAGAAGAGATAGCAAAAGTAACGTATGAAAATACTTGTAGAATATTTAATGTTAAATAGTAAAAGAAGAAGATAAAATTATAAATTATTATCTTCTTTTTCATCTATGATTAATTTTATTATTTTAAATTTCTGATTGCTTCTATTCTATCCTCGATAGAAGGATGAGTAGAAAGAAGATTTGTTTTTCTTCTTTTCCCATTTTTTAAGTTTGATTTAAAAGGATTTACAATATACATATGCGCAGTAGAATTATTTGCTGTTCTTAATTGGTTAGTATCTGCGTCCAATTTTTGTAAAGCAGAAATTAATCCATCAGGGTTTCTAGTAATCTCAATAGCACTAGCATCTGCTAAATATTCTCTACGCCTTGATAAGGCAAGTTGCATAAGTTGACCAAATATTGGCGCTAATATTAAGCAAATAAGTCCAATAAGCATTAGTACTGGATTACCGCTATTATCATTATTATCATCATCACTAAATCTACCCCAGAATAAAGCACGACTTACCCAGTCCGTTAATATTACCATAAAACCTACCATAACGCTAACAACAGCAGACAAACGTATATCATAATTTTTTATATGTGATAATTCGTGAGCTATTACACCTTCAAGTTCATAATAATCCATCTTTTCGAGTAACCCTGTAGTAACGCAAATCACAGCGTTTTTAGGATTTCTCCCTGTTGCGAAAGCATTAGGCTGTTGGTCATCTACAACATATAGTTTAGGTCTATCAGATAGTCCTGATGAAACCATTAATCCGTCTAATATATTATTTAGTTTTTGATACTGTTCTGAAGAGGCTGGATGAGCTCTATTTATTGATAAAACTATTTTGTCACTATAATAATATGAAGCCCAAGCAGAAGCAATAGAAAATATCATTGCAATAATAATAGACATATATCCTAAATCAAATGCCATACAAATATAATAAATTATTAGAGCTATTACTATTACAAATAAAGAAACTATAAATCCAGTTTTTATTTTATTATTTCGTATATCTTGATACATAATATCCATCCTTTATAATGAAGATATATAACAATATAGCCACATTTTATTGTGGCCATATTATAAACTATTTGTTAAAGTCAACTTTAACGTTTTGTCTAGCAGCTACATCAGCTACTTCAAATAATTCTTCTGATTTAAAATTAAATACAGATGCAACAACATTAGAAGGAAACATTTCTAATTTTGTATTATATCTAGTTACTGTGTCATTGTAAAATTGTCTTGAATAAGATATTTTATTTTCTGTATTTGTTAATTCTGTTTGCAATTCACTGAAGTTTTGGCTTGCTTTTAAATCAGGATAATTTTCAGCAACAGCCATTATTGTTTTTAAAGATTCAGATAGTTGATTATCAAGTTTAGCTTTTTCATCAACAGATTTTGCATTTGCCCAAGAAGAACGTAAATCTGTAACTTTTGTTAAAACATCGGCTTCGTGTCCCATATATCCTTTTACTGTTTCAACTAAATTAGGGATTAAATCAAATCTCCTTTGCAATTGTACATCAATTTGACTCCAAGCGTTTTTGACTCTTTGTCTCATGGTTACTAAACTGTTGTATATCGCTATTATTGCAATAATAATTATTACAACTATTGCTAATATAATCCACCACAACATAAGATTCTCCTCCTTAAATAAAATATATTGATATCATAACATATTAGTGAATATTATACAAGAATTATAACCTATATATGTGAATTTATTGTGAAAATGAAAATAAAATACAAAAAATTTTATTAAGTTATAAAAAAAATAAAATAAATATGATAAAAATATTATATAAAGCCAATAGCAAAACTTATAAAAAATGGTAATATTTTTTGTACAAGCCGCATATACTATAAATATAAGCACATACAAGAGACAAGCCTAAATTTGACAAAATATAATAAATGTGGTAAAATAAATGTGTTGCTTTTAAAGGAGGGAACAAATTTCGTATGAAAAATGATGATAAAGCGTCAATATCGCTGAAAAAGATAGTATGTATTAGCATAATACTTATTTTCTTATTAAGTGTTGGCGTAATGGCAGGTAATGTCAAAGTTAATAATGTTAAAATAGTTTTATCAAGTGGTTATGAGATGGACGTTTTAACAACTAAGACAAGTGTCAAAGAGATTTTAGACGAAAACCACATTGTATTATTAGAAGATGAGAAAGTAACACCAGACACAAGTGAAGAACTATCAGATAATAATACAATAATAATATCAAAAGAGACAGAAGATGTTGAGATTTTTGAGGAAATAGAAAAATCTTCAGAAGTATCAACTGAAGATATAATGGATAATTATTCTACAATAGTAGAGAAAATAGTTGTTGAAAAAGAAACAATACCTTATGAAACAATAACGAAAGATGTTACAACAGGAAGCGGAACTAAACAGGATAGTGTTATACAAGAAGGAGAAAACGGAATAAGAGAAGTAACATATAGGGTAAAATATCAAAATAAAAAAGAAATAGAAAAAATTAAAATTTCATCAAAAGTTATAAAAGAGCCAGTAGATAAAATTGTAGAAATAAGAACAAAACAAATTACCACTAGAGGTGGTTCTAGAACTACTTACAATGGTGGTAAATGGACATATTCAGAAAGCGAATTAGATTTGTTATGTGCAATAACAGCACAGGAATGTAGTTCAAGTTATGAAGGCGCACTAGCTGTTATTACAACGGCATGTAATAGAACTGTAAGTAGTAGTTGGAAAAGCTATGGTTCAGATCCATTAAGCCAATATATGGCACCTAGCCAATTCTGTTATTCTATAGATAACTATTGGCAAAGAAGATTAAATGGTAACTATCCATCTTATGTTAAACAAGCAGTTTTAGATGCACTAAATGGAAAAAGAAACCATTCATACTTATCATTTAGAGCAGCAGGATACCATTCAGGTGAACTTATAGGTGGAAACGTATATTTTAACTCATTATAATTAATTGATGACAATAAATGTATAAAAATTTTACGAGAATTAAATAAAAGCAATAGAAATAGAGGGAGGAGATGGGAAACTATCTCCTTCTTCTTGTTGGAGGTAAAGATAAATGAAATTAGTATCATGGAATGTAAATGGATTAAGGGCAGCTATTACTAAGGGGTTTACACAATTTTTTAAAGATATAGAAGCAGATATTTTTTGTATTCAAGAAACCAAGATGCAAGAAGAACAATTAGATGAAAATATTATGGCGATTTTTAAAGGATACAATACTTATTGGAATAGTGCCGAGAAAAAAGGATATTCAGGAACAGCAGTAATCACAAAAAATAAACCGGTGAGTGTTACATATGGTATAGGAATAGAAGAACATGATAAAGAAGGAAGAGTAATTACTTTAGAATTTGACAAATTTTACATGGTGAATTGCTATACACCAAATTCTAAAAGAGAATTAGAAAGACTAGATTATAGGATGACATGGGAAGATGCTTTTAGAAAATATCTTTTAGAACTTAATAAGAAAAAGCCTGTAATTATGTGTGGAGATTTAAATGTAGCACATAAAGAAATTGATTTAAAAAATCCTAAAACCAATAGAAGAAATGCTGGTTTTACTGATGAAGAAAGAAATAAAATGACAGAATTATTAGAATCTGGTTTTACAGACAGTTTTAGATATATATACCCAGATAAAACAGAAGCGTATACATGGTGGTCATATATGTTCAAGGCCAGAGAAAAAAATGTAGGATGGAGAATTGATTATTTTATAGTATCAGATAGTATAAAAGAGAAAATAAAGGACAGCTATATATATCCAGAGATATTAGGAAGTGACCATTGCCCTGTTGGATTAGAAATAGAAATATAATATAAAAACAGTAAGATATATGGATGAATAAGTAAAAGTAGTCTTAAAGTGGCTTACAGATATAGTTTTATTTAGTTAAACTACATTTGTAAGCCACTTTAAGATTTAAATGAAAATGAAATTTAGACATTATTATTATGTATTTCAGCAAAGTTGCTTTTAGTATATGACTCAAGTCTATTTAAAGAATTAGATAGGCTCTTATATGTAAAGTCAATTTTTGCATTCAATGTTTCAGATGCGTCATCAATTCTAAAGTCCATTCTTTCTGTTAGGGCAATAACAGCATCATCGATTTTCTTGTTAAGAGATTCATTAACGTCGTCGATTTTCTTGTTAAGAGATTCATTAACGTCGTCGATTTTCTTGTTAAGAGATTCATTAACGTCATCGATTTTCTTGTTAAGAGATTCATTAACGTCATCGATTTTCTTGTTAAGAGATTCATTAATGTTATCGATTTTCTTATCAAGTGCATCATATTTTTGGTTAAGTTCAATAACTGCGTCATCAATTCTCTTATTAAGCACATTAAATACATTATCTATTTTATCATTAAGAGTCTTATGAACTAAATCAATCTTGGCGTTTAAACTGTCAAACTTTGTATCCATTTCATTTAATTTTGATAATATAAGTGATAGAGTTTCCTGTTCCATAGGTTTACCTCCTTTCTAATATGATACTAAAAGTATAACATAGGTTGATACATATAACAACAAAAATAAGCCGACAAAATTCGACATTAAGACAGATAATTAATAAAAAATTAATAAATACCTCCTTTTTTCTTAATAAAATTATGCTATACTATTTTTGTGAAAAAGGTAGATGTGATATAATAGTTATGTAGACAGTTAAATTAAAAAGGAGTAATTTTATGTATAATATTTTAGTATGTGATGATGATAAGGAAATAGTAAAGGCAATAGAGATATATTTAAGTAAAGAAGGATATAATATTTTAAAAGCTTATGATGGATATGAAGCATTAGAAATATTAAGGAAAAATAATGATATTCAACTTATTATACTAGATATAATGATGCCAAAATTAGATGGCATAGAGACAGCTAATATTATAAGAAAAGATAAATCAATACCGATAATAATGTTATCTGCCAAATCAGAGGATTATGATAAAATTTCTGGACTAAATAACGGTGCGGATGACTATGTCACTAAACCCTTTAATCCATTAGAATTAATAGCGAGGGTTAATTCACAAATCAGAAGATATACGAGCTTAGGTTCTATGGTAAAAAAGGAAAATAATAGTAATATATATAAATCAGGAGATTTAGTAATAAATGATGATACTAAAACGGTAGAGGTAGACGGAAAAGAAGTTAAATTAACCCCTACAGAATATAATATACTTAAATTTTTAACCAAAAACAAGGGAATAGTTTATTCAATTGAACAAATATATGAAAATGTATGGGAAGAAGAAAGTTATGGTGCAGAAAATATCATAGCAGTACATATAAGACACATAAGGGAAAAAATAGAAATAAATCCAAGAGAGCCCAAGTACCTAAAAGTTATATGGGGAATAGGATATAAAATAGAAAAGATAGATTAATTAATAAAAGTTTTAGAAATGGAGGAAGTAAATGAAAAGAAAACTTTGTGTACCGAGAATACTAAAGAATATAGCATATGTATTGTTCCCTGTATTTATGGCAATATTTATAATTTTAATACTAGCATTAACTTATCCATTAGAAAGAAATGCAATAAAACAAAATTTAAGTTATTATGAAACTAATACTTTTGCGGAGAATTATGCAACTGAAGTATTTAGTGCTCTGTCTGCCGTAAATAATTTAAAAGAAAAAAAATATGGTTATTATGTGTATACAGAAGAAATAAAAGAAAATAGTGGAATTACAAAGATAAATTATCTTGTTCAATATTATGAAAACAATGTTATTTGGTTAATAATTGACAATGATACAAAAGAAGCATATACTAACCTAAGCTATTCACTAGAAACAAGTACTGTTGAAAAAATAAGAAATAGTATAATGGAAAATCAAAGATATTGGAATTATCAAGATGGAAATATAGAAACTAGTATAAATAGACTAAATAATGACAATATAGAATATATAGAAAGTGGTATAAGTCAGAGAGCTTTAGAAATATCAGACTCAAGTATTCTTGAAGAATCATCAAATACAGAAAGTAGCAAGACAGATGAGAAAAAATCATATACAATTTATTCTGCGGTATTAGATGATATGATATATTTAGATAATTTGTCTACAGATAAAATTTTCTATTCAATATTATTAGGAATAAATCAAAGAGCAGTATTATTAATACCAGCAGTAATTGTATTAATAATACTATTAATACCAGTGATTATACTTGGTATAGGAAAAACAAGTAAAAGAGAAGGAATATCACTAAACTGGTATGACAAAATTTTAATAGAAATTGCAGCGCTTATATCTACAATTATAGGAGGAATAGGAGTATGTTTTATTGCTAGTGTGAGTGGAATTTCTACAATGGCTTCATTTGTAATAGGTCTTTCAATAATAGGAGTAGGACTTTTAATAATTTACTTGGCTTGTATATTATTCTTTGAAACAATTGTAAAGAGATTAAAAACACATACTTTTATAAAGACAACATTTATATATTGGGTATATATGAAAATAGTTAATTTTATTAAGGACCTAAAATTAACTAAGAAATTATTATTGTACTTTATATTGTTTATAATAACTAATCTAATATGTTTTGCAATCCTTTGGTCTGATGGATTTATAGGAGTAATTTTATCAATTAC
Organism: uncultured Clostridia bacterium; assembly: GCA_944392545.1. GTDB lineage: Bacteria > Bacillota > Clostridia > TANB77 > CAG-508 > CALXVA01. The sequence continues at coordinate 80,416 of CALXWW010000001.1, read as the reverse complement.
ATTATATGTATTTACGTTTAGATATTTATCAAAAACAGTCAAATCTTTTGCAAAAGTTAAAGAAGCAATACATGAACTATATAAAGGAAATACAGATATAGATTTGGATCAGAAAGAACTATCAAGAGAGATGCAAGATATGTCAGAAGAAGTTAATGATATAGCTGGAGGTTTATCTAATGCAATAGAAGAAAGACTAAAAAGTGAAAGACTAAAAACCGAGCTCATTACAAATGTATCACATGATATAAAAACACCTCTAACTTCGATTATAAATTATGTGGATTTATTAAAAAAAGAAGGAATGGACGGAGAAAAGGCGAAGGAATATTTAGAAATTTTAGATAACAAATCTCAAAGATTAAAAAAGTTAACAGAGGATTTAGTAGAGGCATCTAAGGCTTCTTCAGGAACAATAAAACTTAATATGGAAAAATTAAATGTAAATGAATTGATAAAGCAAGTATCAGGAGAATTTGAAGACAAATTTAAGGCACATGAACTTGAGGAGGTAATAACATTTCCAGAAAAAGACGTATATATTAAAGCAGATAGTAGGTACATGTATAGAGTGCTAGAAAATATGTATTCAAATATATCAAAATATGCAATGGATGGAACAAGAGTATATACAGATATTTTGGATAAAGGAAATGTGGTTTCGATTGAACTAAAAAATATCTCTAAACAAAAGTTAAACATAAGTGCAGATGAATTAATGCAAAGATTTGTAAGAGGAGAAGCATCAAGAAATACAGAGGGAAGCGGACTAGGACTTTCTATAGCAACAAGTTTAACAGAACTTCAACAAGGTAAGTTTAATATTCATCTAGATGGAGATCTATTTAAAGTAACAATAGAATTTGAAAAAGAACAATGAATTAAAGTTAGCAGTTTGTAAAATCTTAAGAAAAAGCTTTTACAAACTGCTAATTTTTATATACTATACAATTATGAATAAATTGATTATAAAATTTAACTATTTAATATTTTACAAAGATAACTTGTTTAAAAAGGATAATCTATTAAATTAATAAACATATCAAAATATATTTCAATACTTTTTGCAAGTCTATTTGTTTTCATTAACTCTCTAATTTCATATATTGAAGCCCATTTTACGTCAGAAACTTCCTCTTCTTGCAATAATATATTAGAAATATCAATATCCTGTTTTACAAGCCATACATCTACAAAATCAAATTTTCTTTTAAAAGATAAAATTAGTTCAATATTGATTAAATCTATAGTGATTCCTAGTTCCTCTTTACATTCTCTTAGTGCTGCTTGTAAAGTAGTTTCTCCTTCATCAACTCCTCCACCAGTTTGAGACCACATATTAGGAAAAAATTTTTTGTTAGGAGATCTTTTTTGAATTAAAAATTCTCCTTTACTATTCATTATCCATGTATGTACAGATTGACGATATTCTCCGTTTGTTTTTTCAGAACGTTCAGCTGTTTTATTTAGCATTTGTCTTTTATTATCTAATTTATCTACCATTTCCATAACTTTAATTCTCCTTTATATTTTATTAGTGTCGATTAATTATATATTCATATTTTATTTGAGGTATACTTTTATTATCCATATCATCATCTATATATACTTTTTTACCTCCCATTTTTTCATAAAAACCTTGAGCCGGTAAATTATATTTATTACAAGAAATTAAAAATTTTGTTTCACCTAGAGATTTTATATACTCATATCCTAAATTAAAAAATTTTTTTCCGATACCAATACCTTGATACTCTTTTTTTATGTATAATAAAACTATTTCTTTAGAGTAATCTCTAAATGGTCTTAATGGAGAACCAAAAGCAACATATCCTACTAATTTACCATTATCACTAGCAACATATAAGAAAATATCATTACTTAGTATAATATTCTCGAATTTATGAGCATTTCCCACGTAATTATAAGAATCAAATTTTTCGTCAGGATAAATACCTCTATAGGTTGTTTCCCATATTTCTCTTTTTAGATATGATAGTTCTTCACAATCTTCTAATTTTGCTTTTCTTATTTCTATATTCATATTTATACACTTCCATAATTTTATATTATATAATAAACTTGTCGTCAGTTTTTAAAGTGTTAATAATATCTTTTACACTTGCATTTGTAGTGTTTATTATATTATTAGAGCTTACATATTGGGTTTGAAATTTTTCTAGTAGTATAATACACCTCTCGTGCATTTGGCAATCAAGTGGCCTTTTAGAGTCTCTAGCAAGTAATGTCTCTTTATTAGCTAGTAACACAGAAAATCTTAGGGTGTAATTCTTAAATTTGGTTTTTAATATATTTAAATCTTTAGGAGATATTATATAGTTGAAAACAACATTATAATTATTTTTTAAATATATATCTATTGTATTAAGACAGATTTCCCAGAAAATTTCTAAGTGATTTCCTTCCTTCCATGGACTTACATGGCTACTAACAACTTGATTATATATATCATCTCCCTCTATAACAACACTTTTATCTAGGCTTTGAGCTAATTCATTAGAAATTGTGGTTTTTCCAACTCCAGGAGGGCCTGTTAATATATAGAGTGATGGATGAAAAGAAACATTTGATTCTTTTAAAATGTTATCTTCTCTGATAATGATACTAGTAAAAAATCTCTCCTGAAATTCAGTTAAAGCCATAATCTCAGCATCTGAATATGTCTTATCTTCAGGAACAACTATTAATTTGTCATCATCATCATTAGTTCTATGAATAATTGCAATGCATTTTCCTGTAAATTCATCTAATGGCTCAAAAGTGCCTAATATATATGCATCTAATTCTTCACCATCACCACTTATTGTGTTAGGAACATATCCGTAATTTACAGGATAAATAAAACTATGTTTAGGGTGCTTACTACCAAGAGGTCTATCAACCTTTATTTTTACAATTTTACCTAGAAAATTATTTGCAGTGCTCAATATCAACACCTCTTTTCTTAAAAATATCAATCATCCTATAAAATTCTTCTACATGATTTTCTAAAAATAAATTATTAGCTATTAATTCTTCTATTCTGCTAATAGAATCCCATCCTACAAAATCTACTTCTTCTTTTTGTAAAGTTAAATCTGAAATATCAAAATCTTTCTTTAAGTAATATATATCAAAAAACACCCTTTCAGTATCTTCTCTTCCAGAATAAATTAATTCTAATTCATTAGGGGTAATATTAAGTCCAATTTCCTCACGTATTTCAGATATCATACCTTCAATACTAGTTTCTCCTGTTTTTACATGTCCTCCTGTTGAAGCGAACTTTCCGTCCTTTTGTTTACTTCGCTTTTGAATTAGAAATTCTCCTTTAGAATTTTGAATAAAAGAAAGAACTACAATAATATATCTATTAGGAGGTATCTTTTCTCCTTTAAAAATAGTTTCTCCAGTAGGTTTTCTATTTATATCATACAAATCTCTTTTTTCCATATATTACTCCTATTTATACACTATATATATTATATAAGAAAATATAGAAATGTAAAGGAAAAAACATATTATCAGTAAAAAAATATAATGTTAATAATATAATTGTATAATAGTTTATTTTATGGTATAAATTATATAATAAGTTAAAGGAGGAAAAATATGAAAAATTTATTTATAGAATATCCTAAATGTTCAACATGTCAAAAGGCTAAAAAATGGTTAGAAAGCAATGATATAGAGTTTACAGATAGACATATTATAGAGAATAACCCAACAGAGAAAGAATTAAATAAATGGATAAAGCAAAGCAAGAAGGATATAAAGAAGTGGTTTAATACAACCGGGATGAAATATAAGGAGTTAAATCTAAAGGACAAACTAATAAATATGTCGGAAGAAGATAAAATAAAACTACTTGCAAGTGATGGTATGCTTGTAAAGAGACCTATATTAGTTACAGAAAAGGATATTTTAATTGGATTTAGAGAGACCGAATGGAAAGAGAGATTGATGGGATGACAAATGTATAAAAATGGTAAAATATAAATGTGAAAGTTGAAACTATTTTGTGTTTAAACAAAATATATAGTAATATATATGTGTGCAAGGGAATATGCACGTTAAAATATATCATATTAAAGTAGAATAGGTTATTACAATAAGAACTAGATTTTATTGTAAAATCTATTGCGGTAGGGTAGTAAAGGTAGCTTCTTAGTTTCATAAACTAAGGTATGTCAGTTCGAGTCAGACCATTGCAACCATTTTAACATAAAAGAATTCCTAAGAGTTAGACTTGCATCAATGTTAGCTCTTTTTTGTAAAGGGGAGAAAAATTTGTTACCACAATTTGACATAATAATGAAAAAACGCTAAAATAAATCTACAAGCAGTAGCTTGAATTAATTTTAAGGAGTGTTGCATATGTCTTGGGACAACAACAATGGTAGCAGAATGGTCTCTGACCATGGGACTGCTGGTGATTCCAGACGTCATGACTCTGACGGCGTTTCCTGGTGCAACTATTCGGGAACCAAACCGAGCCACGATGTTCAGGTGAATCAGATGAACTCGAAGGACAAGGATGGTAACCATACCTTCTACAGTCCGAAGAGTGGTGTATCCGGCCAGGCAGGCGGCAACAGATAATCCTAAGCAAAAAGAGCAGTTAAATGACTGCTCTTTTTGTGTGAAAAAATAGTATCATATAATAAAGTTTATATACAACAGTTTATCTAAAAGAAGGAATGTATGGAATTATGTGATTATTGTAAAAAACATTATGTGAGAAGAACATGGAACTAATAAAAGAAGATATAGTAACAATACGTTGTATTGATTATGAGAAAAATCCAGATAAGATACAAGGGTATAATAAACCGCTATATCATATCAAAATATAATAGAATTACAAAATAAAAAACAAGAGTTTTAGAAATAATATTATATAATATATGCTTATAAATTATTTTTTATGACTCTTGTTTTATTTTTATGTTGTAATGCATTCCTTGCCACAAATCTCTTTCATTTAAAAGCTTATCTAAGCCATTAATAATCCACTTTTTATGAAGATTCCATTGTGGGGCGACAAGCAAATCTTTTGGCGCATCTCCAGACACTCTATGTATGATAATATTAGAATTAATATGAGTTAATACATATGCACAAGAATTTAAATAATAGTCTAATTCTAATGGTGTATATAAATTAGAATTATATAATTCTTCTAATTTAGTGTTTTTAACAATATAACAAGAATGAATTTTTAATCCTTGAATATTATGTTGGTTTAGAAAATCTACAGTATCTTTTATGTCTTGTTCTGACTCTGTTGGAAGGCCTATCATTATATGGGTTACTATGTCAATACTGTATTTGTTTAATAGATTAACAGCATTTGTAAAGTCTATGTTAGTATAACATCTATTAATTAGTTTACCTATTTTTTCATTAGCTGTTTGCAATCCAAGTTCAACAGAAACATAATATTTATCAGAATAGCTTTTTAGAAGCTTAACAATTTCTTCATTAATACAGTCTGGTCTAGTTGCAATAGAAATTCCAACAATTCTATCATCTATTAAAGCTGCATTATATTTAGCTTTTAAATTTTCAATAGAATCATAAGTATTGGTAAAGTTTTGAAAATACACAATAAATTTATTAGCTCTTTCAGCTTTATAGCTATTAAAATAATTTTTTACTTGTTGAGAAATATTATTAGCAATTTTAATATGTTCTCCAGATCCCTTTTCACTACAAAAAATACATCCATCAAATGATTTTGATCCATCTCTATTTGGACAAGTAAATCCACCATCGATACAAATTTTAAGTGTACGTTCTCCAAATTTTTCTTTCAAATATTTATTTAGGTGTTTATATCTTTCTAATTCTTCCATAATGATAAGATTATATCATATTTTAATATATGTATGAAAGATATATATGATAAATTTTCGAAAACATAAAAGTATTTATAATATGTAATAGAATTAAGAAAAAATAAAAAAGTTAGAAAATAAAAAAGTTAGAAAAAAGATATTTACAATCCATATTGCAAAAAATAAAATCTTGAGGTAAAATAAAAATGACCAAAAAAAGAAAACTAAAAAAGTACCAAAAGGTACAAAAAAATTAAGGTGATTTGAAACTTAGAAGTACAAAATAAAATGTACAAAAAGGTACTTTTTAAGTTTGAAGAATTGGGCAAAAAAGATAAATTAGAAACGGACAAGAAAAAACATATGAAAAAGAAAAAGCAAAATGAATTAACAGAAAGAAAGAAGGCAATATTAAAAAATAAAAGATAAACAAAAGAAAGGAGAAAAGGAAAAAATGAGTAAAAATAAAAAGTTTCAAAAAACCTTAAAAGCAGAAAAAGGAATAACATTAATTGCGTTGGTAATAACAATAGTAATTCTAATAATTCTAGCAACAGTATCAATAAATGTTGTGCTTGGAGAAGGAGGATTAATACAAAGAGCACAAGAAGGAAAGAGCTTAACAGAACAAGCACAGACAGATGAGCAGGAAGAATTGACAGGCGCAGAGGAATATATAAATGGAATATTAGTAGGAATAGAAGATCAAAATCCACCAGCACCACAAACACCAAAAGTAGAAGAAGTAAAAGGTGGAGAAGCATTTGATGAAAAAACAAAAGTAGTAGATTCAAAAAATAATGAAATATGGGTGCCAGCAGGATTTAGAATAGCGTCTGATTCAGGAAATACAGTACAGCAGGGAATAGTAATAGAAGATGTAAATGCATCAAAAGATACAGCAGTACAAGGTAGTCAATATGTGTGGATACCAGTAGGAACATTTACAAAAGATAATGGAAGCCCAAGTGGTGAAATAAAATTAGGAAGATATACATTTGATGTATCTGGAAATCCAGAATTAGTTCAAGATGCAGCAAATTATACAGATCAATCAGAGAGTGTAGTAATAGAATCGAAGTTTAAAGAACTTGTGGATTATAGACCTGGAGTATCAAGTGATGGAACAGATGGGAAAAATGCAACAGCAAAAGACTTAAAAGGATTTATAGATAGTGTAAGTTCAAATGGTGGATATTATATAGGAAGATATGAAGCAAGCTATGCGAGTGGAAGTAGTACAGCAGATTATAAAGCAGCATCAAAAATATCTAATGGTTATTCAGAAGATAGTATGTCATATAAAACAGGAACATTGTGGAATTGTATAAATCAGATAGATGCATCAAAAGTAGCAATAAATACTTATGGAAACACAAGTGTAAAAAGTGATTTAATGAATAGTTATGCATGGGATACAGCAATAGTATATATACAAGAAGCAACGGGATTAAACTATGCAAATCAAACAAGTAAAAACTCTAGTTTAGCAAATACAGGAACAAATGCAGATGAAGTATGTAAAATAAATGATATGGGCTCAAATGTAAAAGAATGGACTACAGAATATTCAAATTACACTAGCAGCAGTGGTGTGTACGCATGTACTAGTAGAGGAAGCAACTACGACCGCAGCGATAATTTCACTGTTGACCGTTACGGTAATGTTACGACTCGCAACATCTACCACCTTGGATTCCGTCTCAACTTGTATTTGTAGAACGAGTGCTGATAGAATGGTAGAGCAAAAAGAATAAAAAGTTAATTAAAAAAGTAGAACACCAAAATTGTAAGTCTAGTGAACTGGAAGTACGTTAGAGGGTGTATGGCGCCACGCCTTAACAAGGGTGCATGGCGCCTTACAGCGTTTTAGAGATAAAAAGTAGTACTAACGCCACCAAAATTAAATATAAAGTAGGTGGTGTAATTAAAATGTCATTTAGTGAGATGTTAGATTTATTAAAAAAGAGAGAAAAAGGCAATATAGTTTTTGCAAAGACAGGTACATTCTATGTAACTGCAGGAGAAGATGCAGTATTAATAAGTAAAAAATTAAACTTAAAATACATGTTACAAGAAAAATATATGTAAGGTAGGATTTCCAGTAGTAGCATTTGAAAAATATGTGGAAAAATTAAATGAAACAAAATATGGATATGTGATATATGATTTAAACTTAGAAAAAACTGAGTTAAAAGAAATAATTAGAAAAAATGGAAAATATAATAAAGAAATTGAAAAGACATAAACAGTCTTTTGTGTAAAGGAGTAAAAGTATATAAAGAAGATGATAAATATTTATTTGGCATTAAGTAAGTATTTAGAAGAAAAGTATGGAAAATATTTTAAAGAAATATTTAAAAGTATGACAACACATAATGGACATGAGTTTTAAAATTATGATAATATAGAAATATCAAAAATAGTTGCATAAGTTATATGTTGGATTTTGTTGCTATTGAATTTTGAATGCACCAAGAAAAAATATTACAGAAATATTACAAAAAACATTGACAAGCATATGCAAAATAGTATAAAATAATATATCATGGGAGTTTTATCGTTCGGCTAGGTAAAACTTTAATAACTCTTAAATAAACAATAAGGGTGATTAAAATAATAAATTTAAATTCGGAAAATAAATTTTAACAAATAAACAGAAGAAGGTTAGTTGGCAAAATTAAGAAAATGCCAACCTGCCTTTTTATTGCCGTTTTTCATTCGTTATGTAAATTTAGAAAGAAGAGGAATTGTTACAATATTATTTACGGAAATAAAGGTTTAGAGAGCAGTAAACCATAAAAACGTATACATAATATCGTAAACAAGAAGGACTTCTTGATAAAGTATATATATTTATTCTGCTTAATCTTTTTTAGGGGTGATTTTCTTTGGTAAAAGAAATTAAACACGAGAAATGTTCTCGTAAGACTTTTGCAAAAATCGGCGATTCAATCGAAATGCCAAATCTTATCAAAGTCCAAAAAGATTCATACGACTGGTTCGTAGAAGAAGGACTAGGAGAAATATTAAGAGATATATCTCCGATAGTTGATTATTCAGGAAATTTAATTCTAGAATTTCTAGACTACTACATGGAAGAAAAAACAAAATACACAGTAGAAGAAGCTAAAGAAAGAGATGCTACATATTCAACAAGATTACATGTTAAGGTAAGACTTATCAACCGTGAGACTGGTGAAATTAAAGAACAAGAAATTTATCTTGGAGATTTCCCTCTTATGACAGATAGTGGTACCTTTATTATCAATGGTGCAGAAAGAGTTGTAGTAAGCCAGTTAGTTCGTTCACCTGGATGTTACTATGATTCAGCTTATGATAAGACAGGAAAGAAAATATATACTTCAACTGTAATGCCTTTAAGAGGTGCGTGGATAGAATACGAAACAGATGCAAATGATGTATTCTGGGCAAGGGTTGATAGAACAAGAAAGATACCTGTGACTTCATTATTACGTGCTATTGGTGTAATTACAGATGAACAAATAAGAGAGTTATTTGGTGAAGAAGCTAAAATAGAGGCTTCAATTCAAAAAGATCCAATAAAGACACAAGAAGAAGCATTAATTGAAATATATAAAAAATTAAGACCAGGAGAACTTCCAACTGTTGATGCTGCTAGAAACTTATTTAATGGATTATTCTTCGATCCAAGAAGATATGATTTAGCAAAAGTAGGAAGATATAAATTCAATAAGAAATTAAGTTTAGCTTCAAGAATTTCTGGAAAAATTGCTTTTGAAAATATAGTAGACCCAGAGACTGGTGAAGTACTTGTGGAAAAAGATAGTGTAATTTCCGAAGAAATTGCAGAAAATATCCAAAATGCTGGAATTAATATAGTTGACGTTAAAGTAGATGATACAAAAGTAAGAATTATAGGTAATGGAACAGTAAATATTCATAAATATTTACCAAATGTCGACGTAAGCGACTTACATATTAAAGAATATGTAAATTATGACGTATTGAAATCAATTATAGATAGTACAGAAGAAGAGGAACTTCATGATACTATAAAAGAAAGAATAGATGAATTAGTTCCAAAGCATATCACAACAGAAGATATTATTGCATCAATTAGTTATTTACTAAACTTAGATCATGGTTTAGGAGTAATTGATGATATAGACCATTTGGGAAATAGACGTATAAGATGCGTTGGAGAACTATTACAAAATCAATTTAGAATTGGTTTAACAAGATTAGAAAGAGTTGTTCGTGAAAGAATGACAATACAAGACCTAGACGTAATAACACCACAAACATTGATTAATACAAAACCAATTACATCATCAATAAGAGAATTCTTTGGAAGCTCACAATTATCACAATTTATGGATCAAACAAATCCACTTTCTGAGCTTACACATAAAAGAAGAATTTCTGCATTAGGACCTGGAGGTCTTTCAAGAGAGAGAGCAGGATTCGAAGTTAGAGATATTCACTATACTCACTATGGTAGATTATGTCCTATAGAGTCTCCAGAAGGACCTAACGTTGGACTTATATCAGCACTTTCATCATTTGCAACAATAAATGAATATGGATTTGTTGAGACACCATATAGAAAAGTAGACCATGAAACTGGTAAAGTTACTGATGAAGTAGTGTATATGCCAGCAGACGAAGAAGATAAATACATTATAGCTCAAGCATCAGAACCATTAGACGAAGAAGGAAGATTTGTAAACGAAAAGATAAAAGTAAGAATGAGAGAAGAAATTACAATGGTTGACAAGTCACAAGTTGATTTTGTAGACGTTTCTCCAAAACAACTTGTATCTGTTGCAGCTGCAATGATTCCATTCGTAGAGCATGATGATGCTAAACGTTCATTAATGGGTGCTAACATGCAACGTCAAGCAGTTCCACTATTAATGCCAGAGTCACCAATAGTAGGTACAGGTATCGAATACAGAGCTGCAAAAGACTCAGGAATAACAGTTACAGCTAAAAATGCAGGTATTGTAGAAAAAGTAACTGGTGATGAAATTATTGTTAGAAATAATAAAGATGGATTAGATACATATAAGTTAAGAAAATTCAAAAGAACTAATGGTGGTACATGTATTAATCAAAGACCAGTAGTTGTTAAAGGTGAGAAAGTTAAAGAAGGAGATTTATTAGCAGACGGTCCTTCAACTAAAAACGGAGAAATGTCACTTGGTAGAAATGTATTAATTGCATTTACTACTTGGGAAGGATATAACTACGAGGATGCTGTATTAATTAGCGAAAGACTTGTTAAAGAAGACGTATATACATCAATCCATATTGAAGAATATGATTGTGAATGCCGTGATACAAAATTAGGTCCAGAAGAAATAACAAGAGATATACCAAATGTTGGTGATGATGTATTAAAAGACCTAGATGAAAACGGAATTATAAGAATTGGTGCAGAAGTAAGACCTGGAGATATATTAGTTGGTAAAGTTACTCCAAAAGGAGAAACAGAACTTACAGCAGAGGAAAGATTACTTCGTGCAATATTTGGAGAAAAAGCAAGGGAAGTTAGAGATACATCACTTCGTGTACCACATGGAGAAGCAGGTACAATAGTAGATGTTAAGATATTTACTAGAGAAAATTCAGATGAATTAGGACCTGGTGTAAATCAAGTAATTCGTTGCTATATAGCTCAAAAAAGAAAAATATCAGTTGGAGATAAAATGGCTGGACGTCATGGTAACAAAGGTGTTATTTCAAGAATATTACCTGAAGAAGATATGCCATTTATGCCAGATGGTACTCCAGTAGATATAGTTTTAAACCCACTTGGTGTTCCTTCTCGTATGAACTTGGGTCAAGTTCTAGAAGTACACTTGGGAATGGCAGCTAAACTATTAGGATGGAAAGTTGCAACACCAGTATTCGATGGTGCAACAGACGAAGAAATAAGAGAATTATTTAGAAAATCAGGATATTCAGAAGATGGAAAAACAACTCTATATGATGGTAGAACAGGAGATCCATTTGACCATCCAGTTACAGTTGGTGTTATGTATATGTTAAAACTACATCATTTAGTTGATGATAAAATACATGCTCGTTCAACTGGACCATACTCATTAGTTACACAACAACCACTAGGTGGTAAGGCACAATTTGGTGGACAACGTTTTGGAGAGATGGAAGTTTGGGCATTAGAAGCATATGGTGCAGCATATACATTACAAGAAATGCTTACTGTTAAATCAGATGATACAGTAGGACGTGTTAAAACTTATGAAGCTATAGTCAAAGGCGAGAATGTTCCAGAACCAGGAGTTCCAGAAGGATTTAAGGTATTAATTAAAGAACTTCAAGCTTTAGGCTTAGACGTAAGACTATTATCACCAGATAACCAAGAGCTAGAACTTAAAGAAAATATAGATGATGGAATAGACTATAACATTGATGACAAGAAAATAGGAGATGACGTTTTAGACGTAAAAGAGTTAAATGACGGTTATAGCGAAGATGCAGTTTTAGCAGATGAAGAGCAAGAAGATGATGAAGCGTTATTTGAAGAACTATCTGATGATGAAATAAATCTTGCAGATACAGATTTAGGTTTAGATAATTTATTAAATGATGAAGATATTGAAGATGAGAAATAATCTAAACGAAAAAGATATTTTAATTGAATAGTTTCTTTAAAGGGTTCTAAAGTTTACTTTAGGGAATTGTACAGCAGTGTAATACTTAAGAACTCTTGAAGAAGCAAATTGAAAAATAAGTTTAAGGGGGCTAAACCGAGTGGACGAATTAGATATTTTTGATAAAATCAAAATAGGTATAGCATCAGATGAAAAAGTAAGAGAGTGGTCTAAAGGTGAAGTAAAGAAACCAGAGACTATAAACTACAGAACTTTAAAACCAGAAAGAGATGGTTTATTCTGTGAAAGAATATTCGGACCAACAAAGGACTGGGAATGTCATTGTGGTAAATATAAAAGAGTAAGATATAAAGGAATAGTTTGTGATAGATGTGGTGTTGAAGTAACTAAAGCGAAAGTTAGACGTGAAAGAATGGGACATATTGAACTTGCAGCACCAGTAGCACATATTTGGTATTTTAAAGGAATACCAAGTAGAATAGGACTTATGCTAGATGTATCACCAAGAAGCTTAGAAAGAGTAATATATTTTGCTTCATATATAGTTATTGATAAAGGAGAGACAGGACTTACTAAAGGACAAGTGCTTTCAGAAAAAGAATATCATGAAGCAGAAGAAAAATATGGTAGAGGCTCTTTTAGAGCAGAAATGGGTGCAGAAGCAATAAGAGAATTACTTGCAGAAATAGATTTAGATAAATTAGCTAGCAAACTTAAAAAAGAATTAGAAAAAGCAAGTGAACAAAAGAAAGCGAAACTTGTAAAAAGATTAGATACTGTAGAATCATTTAGACTATCAGGAAATAGACCTGAGTGGATGGTTATGAGTGTTATACCAGTTATACCACCGGATTTAAGACCAATGGTTCAATTAGATGGTGGTAGATTTGCAACATCTGACTTAAATGATTTATACAGAAGAGTTATAAATAGAAATAACAGATTAAAGAGATTATTAGAATTAGGTGCACCAGAAATAATTGTAAGAAATGAAAAGAGAATGTTACAAGAATCTGTGGATGCATTAATAGATAATGGTAGACGTGGTAGACCAGTAACAGGTGCTGGAAATAGACCTTTAAAATCATTATCTGATTTATTAAAAGGAAAACAAGGTAGATTTAGACAAAACTTACTTGGAAAACGTGTTGACTATTCTGGACGTTCAGTTATTGTTGTTGGACCAGAACTTAAGATTTATCAATGTGGTGTTCCAAAAGAAATGGCAGTAGAACTATTTAAACCATTTGTTATGAAGGAGTTAGTTGGACGCGGAATAGCACATAACATTAAAAATGCAAAAAGAATGGTAGAAAGATTACGTCCAGAAGTATGGGATATATTAGAGGATGTTATAAAAGACCATCCAGTAATGTTGAACCGTGCACCTACCTTACATAGACTTGGTATTCAAGCGTTTGAACCAGTTTTAGTTGAAGGTAGAGCTATAAAACTTCACCCATTAGTTTGTACAGCTTTCAATGCTGACTTTGATGGTGACCAAATGGCTATTCACTTACCATTATCACCAGAAGCACAAGCAGAAGCAAGATATTTAATGCTTTCTGTAAATAACCTTTTAAAACCTCAAGATGGTAAACCAGTTACAGTACCTACACAAGATATGATACTTGGTGCATATTACTTAACAATGGAAGTACCAGGAGAACCAGGTGAAGGAGGATATTATTCATCACCAGAAGAAGCAATTATGGCTAATGTTAACCATGATTTAGGAATGCATGCAATGATAAATGTACGTATTACTAAAGAAGTTAATGGAGAGAAAAAGAGCAAAATGGTTAAAACAACTGTTGGAAGATTACTATATAATGAAGGAATACCACAAGATTTAGGATTTGTAGATAGAAGCAATCCAGATACAATGTTTGAACCAGAATTAAACTTCACAGTAATGAAGAAAAATCTTGGAAAAATTATTGCAAAATGTATAAATAAACATGGATTAAGCAAAACAGCAGAACTTCTAGACTATATAAAAGCAACAGGATATAAATATTCTACAACAGCTGGTATTACAGTATCAGTGGATGACGTTAAAGTGCCACCAGCTAAAAAGCAAATATTAGCAGATGCTCAGGCTCAAGTTGATAATGTAACAAAACAATATAGACGTGGTTTAATAACAGATGCAGAAAGATATAATTCTGTAATCAAAATTTGGGAAGAAGCTACAGATAAAGTTACAGATGCAATGAAGGATAACTTTGAGAAAATGAACCCAGTATATATGATGTCTGAATCTGGTGCGAGAGGTAACTTAAACCAATTAAGACAAATTGCAGGTATGCGTGGACTTATGGCATCTACAACTGGTAAAACAGTTGAAATTCCTATTACTTCATCATTCAGAGAAGGACTAGATGCTCTAGAATACTTTATATCAGCCCATGGTGCTAGAAAAGGTCTTGCAGATACAGCTTTAAGAACAGCCGATTCTGGATATTTAACAAGAAGACTTGTTGATGTATCACAAGATATAATTGTTAGAGAACATGATTGTGGAAGTACAAGAGGAATAGAAGTATCAGATATTAAAGATGGAAATCAAGTAGTTGAAAAGATGGAAGAAAGATTACTTGGTAGATATCCACTAGAAGACATATATAATCCACAAACAAATGAATTAATTGTGGATAAGGACACATTAATCACTGAAAATATTGCTGATAAAATTGTTGCGGCAGGAATTACAAGTGTTAAAGTTCGTTCTGTTCTTGAATGTAGAACAAAACATGGAGTATGTGCTAAATGTTATGGAATGGGCTTAGCTACTCGTGAAGAAGTAAATATAGGAGAATCAGTTGGTATTATAGCAGCACAATCAATTGGTGAGCCTGGTACACAGCTTACAATGAGAACTATCCACTCTGGTGGTGTTGCAGGTGTTGCAGATATTACACAAGGTCTTCCTAGAGTTGAAGAGCTATTTGAAGCTCGTAAACCAAAGGGATTAGCTATAATCTCAGAAATTGATGGTAAAGTTAGCATTTCAGACGACAAAACTAGAAAAGAAGTTACAGTTACAGGAAAAGACGACGCTAAAAAATATACAATACCATTTGGATCAAAACTTCGTGTAAGAGAAGGAGACGAAATAAAGAAAGGTTCTCCAATTACAGAAGGTTCTATAAACCCAAATGAAATACTAGCAATAAACGGACCAGATGGAGTTTACTTATACCTAGTACAAGAAGTACAAAAGGTATATAGAAACCAAGGTGTTGATATCAATGATAAACACGTTGAAGTAATAGCAAGACAAATGCTTAAGAAAGTAAGAGTAGAAGACAATGGAGATACACCACTATTTGCAGGTTCATTAGTAGACGTATATGAAGTAGAAGATGCAAACGAAAAAGTACTAGCAGAAGGTGGAATACCAGCTACATATAAACGTGTACTACTTGGAATTACTAAAGCATCACTTGCGACAGAGAGCTTCTTATCAGCAGCATCATTCCAAGAAACAACAAGAGTACTTACAGAAGCAGCTGTTAAAGGTAAAGTAGATGAATTAATTGGACTAAAAGAAAATGTTATCATAGGTAAATTAATTCCAGCAGGAACTGGTATGGCAGCATACAAAAATATTCATATAAATACAGAAGAACAAAATATAGAAAATAAAGAAGGATAGAAATTAGAATAAGAAGAACGCACAATTCGTATTAATAACGAAATATGTGTTCTTCTATTATTTTATGCAAACTTGACAAAAAATGCTAAAAATAGTACAATATATAATGTTTAAATGGAGGTTTTTATGAACCATAATAAAAAAATATTACAAAAAATAGTATCAAAAACGAAAATATATTTGGCAATAATTGCAATACTTTTAGTAGTAATATGCATATATAATTATTGGCTTGTAATTCCATCAATTATTATATATGCAGCTCTTTTAACATATGCATATTGGACTAACAATAAAAGACAAGAGGAACTAACAGAACATATTAATAAATTGACTTTTAGCGTTGATAAAGTAGCAAAAATTGCATTAGTAAATTCACCGTTTCCATTAGTGATTGCGGAAACAAATGGAAATTTAATATTTAGAAACACAAAGTTTAATCAGGAATTTGCAAATATAGATATAAATAATTATCTGGCTAAAATCTTAAACGATGTTAAGTTAGAGATAAAGAATAATGATAGAAAAGAAAAAATATATGATGAGATAAAAATTGATAAAAAAACATATAAGCTATATGGTGATTATATGCCATTGAGGGATGAGTATATAATTATTATATATTTTATCGATGATACGAAATTAGTTGAATTAGAAAACTTATTCGATGATAAGGATATGTATATAGGTATCATAATGATAGATAACTATGAAGAAATTATACAAAGAATACCAGATGATGAGAAAACACAATTAATGGCAGAAATAGAAAAGAGACTATATAATTGGGCATCAGAATATAACGGTTTAATATTAAAATCGGAAAGAGATTCTTTTGTATGTATATTCGAAAGGAAATATATAAAAGAAATAGAAGATAAAAAATTTGATATCCTTGATGTGATAAAAGATTTACAGCCATCTGATAAAATGCAATTTACATTGAGTATAGCTGTATCAAATGATGGAAAAAATAATTTAGAAAAATATAAAACAGCACAAGCAGCATTAGATATAGTTCTAGGAAGAGGTGGAGACCAAGCAGTTATCCACGAAGGAGATAAATATACATTCTTTGGAGGAAGAACACAAGAATTAGAAAAAAGAACTAAAGTAAAGGCTAGAATTATTGCACATGCTTTAGAAGGCTTAATTAATGAATCAAGCAAAGTAATGATAATGGGGCATAATAATTCAGATATGGATTGCATGGGTGCTAGTATGGGTATATATAGATTAGCTATGAAGTTAAATAAACAAGCTAGTATTATATTAAGCCCTAAAGGTGACAATTTAAAAACATTTTTAAAAGAATTAAGTGAAGACAAACAATACGAAAATATAATTTTAGAGCCAGAAGAAGCTATCCAAGAAATGGATGACGATACATTACTAGTTGTTGTTGACACAAATAAAAAGAACTATGTTGAATCACAAGAAGTACTTGCTAAAGCTAAAAAAATATTTGTTGTTGATCATCACAGAAGAAGTCCAGATTATATAGGAAATGCAACACTTACATTTCATGAGGTTTATGCTTCGTCAGCCTCAGAACTTGTAACAGAACTTATAGAATATGCAAGCTCAGAACCAGAATTAACAAACCTAGAAGCAGAAGCTTTATATTCAGGAATAATGATGGATACCAAAAACTTTACATTTAAAACGGGTGTTAGAACTTTTGAAGCGGCAGCATACTTGCGTAAATGTGGTGTTGATATAATTAAAGTAAAGAAATGGTTTCAAAGTGATTTAGAAACATATAATAAAATATCTAACATAATTGGAAAAGCTGAACTAGTGTATAATACTATAGCTATATCAATTTATGAAGAAGAAGACAAAGATTCAAATGTAGTATGTGCAAAAGCGGCAGATGAATTACTTACAATAAGTAATATTACTGCATCGTTTGTAATAGGAAAAGCAAATGATAAAGTGTGCATAAGTGGACGTTCGATAGGAGATATAAATGTTCAAGTAATCCTTGAAAAACTTGGAGGAGGCGGACATATAACTTTAGCTGGTGCACAAGTAGAAGGAATGGACATTTATGAAGTTAAACAAGAACTGATGAATAGAATTAATGAATATTTTAGTGAGCAAATTTAAATTTGGATAAAAGATATTCTTATTTATGTTTTCAATTATTTAAACTTATTAAAAGGAATTATATAATCTTATATTATATCTTGAACAAAGAAAAGTAATTCTTTTGTTCAAGTTTGAAGGAAGGAAGTAGAATATGAAAGTTATTTTACTAGATAATATAAAAGGTGTAGGAAAAAAGGATGAAGTAATTAATGCAAGCGATGGCTATGCAAGAAATTATCTGTTACCAAAAAAATTGGCAGTAGAAGCAACAACAGAGAATATGAATAAATTAAATAGCAAAAAAGAAGCAGCAAGTTATAGAAAGGACATAGAAAAACAAAATGCAGAAGAACTTGCTAAAAAACTAAAAGGAATTATGCTTAAAATAAAAGTCAAGGCAGGAGAAAATGGCAAGATATTTGGAGGAGTAACTGCAAAGGAAATATCAGATAATTTAAAATTACAGTATAACTTTAATATAGATAAAAAGAAGATAGAGCTAAAGGAAACCATAAAAACATTGGGCGGTTTTAGTGTACCTGTAAAATTATTTGAAGGAATAACCACTAATTTAAAAGTAGAAGTTATCAGTAATTAGAGTATAAATTTATTTCGGAAAAATAGAGGTGAGAGCAAAATGGAATTAGGAAAAGTACCACCAAATGATACTGAGGCAGAGCAAGCTGTAATAGGTAGTATGCTTACAGATAAAGATGCTGTATCTTCAGCAGTTGAAGTGCTTAAAGATACAGATTTTTACAGGGAAGATAATAGAATTATTTACTCAGCTATACTAAACTTGTACAATAGAAATGAACCAATAGATATAATTACATTAAAATCAGAATTAGCAGCGATGGGAAAATTAGAGGCTGTTGGAGGACTTGAATATATAGCTAATTTGCCAGATAAAGTACCAACTACCTCTAATGTTGAACAATATATAAAGATAGTAGAAGAAAAATCAATATTAAGAAATTTAATAAAAACAGCAAACGATATTATAACTTTAGGATATGACCCAACACAAGAGGTAGAGGAGATAATAGATAGTTCCGAAAGAAAAATTTTCGAAGTAATGCAAAAAAAGAACCAAAAAGGTTATAGCTCAATAAAAGATATTTTGGTGGACACTTTTACAGAACTAGAGCAGTTATATAATAGAAAACAACATATAACAGGTGTGCCAACAGGTTTTTCAGACTTGGATTATAAAACAGCGGGTCTTCATAAATCTGATTTAGTATTAGTTGCAGCAAGGCCAGCCATGGGTAAATCTGCATTCGCTTTAAATATAGCTACAAATGCAGCAGTAAGAGCAAATGTTCCAGTAGCTATATTTAGCCTAGAAATGTCAAAAGAACAGATGGTTAATAGAATTCTTTGTTCGGAAGCCATGGTTGATAGTAATAAAGTAAGAACAGGAACATTAGAAGATGAAGATTGGGCAAAGCTTGCAGAAGCCTCAGGAGTGCTTTCGGAATCTAAAATATATATAGATGACACTCCAGGTATATCTATAATGGAAATACGTGCTAAATGTAGAAAGATGAAATTAGAAAAAAATATTGGTTTGGTTGTTATAGATTATTTACAATTAGTTCAAGGAAGTGGAAAAAGAGGTGCTAGCCGTGAACAAGAAATAGCAGAAATAAGCCGTTCACTAAAGATTTTAGCGAAGGAAATAGAAGTGCCGGTAATAGCGTTATCACAGCTTTCAAGAGCGCCAGAACAAAGACCGGATCACAGACCAATGCTATCAGATCTTCGTGAATCAGGTTCAATTGAGCAAGATGCCGATATAGTAATGTTTTTATATAGGGATGATTACTACAATGAAGATAGTGAAAAGAAAAATGTGGCAGAAGTAATAATGGCTAAACATAGAGCGGGTTCAACAGGAACAGTGGAATTATTGTGGCTTGGAAATTATACTAAATTTGCCAATATGGATAAATATAGAGAATAAAATAATAAATAAAAAAGCCGGTGGATTAATTAAAATTCACCGGTTTAATGCATGAGTTAAAACTCGGTACTGATGAGTTCATAATTGTCTACAGATGGGTCATATTTTATACCACAAGCTTGAGTAGGCGGTACTTATATGGGCGTAAATGCTAAAACTTGTTATTTCTACAGATTTATACATATGAAGGACTATTGAGCAATAAGGACGATGTTAAATTTAGATAAAATAGCAAAAATATTGTATAAACATTAGCTAAAATTAAACAGATTATGTCAAACTATTGAAACTTATCAAAACTTATGGTATCATAAACAAATAGGTTAAGAGGTGAATGAGATGCTGGAAAATGAAGTATTAAAAACAATAGAAAAATACAATATGATACAAAAAGGAGACAAGATAGTAATAGGAGTTTCTGGTGGACCGGATTCTATTACTCTATTAAACTTATTAAATAATTTTAGAGAAAAACTGAATATAAATATATATGTAGCACATATTAATCACATGATAAGGAAAGAAGCAGATGAGGAAACAGAATACGTACGAGATTTTTGTGCTGGCATAAATGTTGAGTTTTTTTGTAAGAAAATAAATGTAGAAGAAGAAGCAAAAAAACTTAAAATAGGTACAGAAGAAGCTGGTAGAAATATAAGGTATGAATTTTTTGAAGAGATTGCTAAAAAAAATGGGGCAAATAAAATAGCAACAGCCCATAATAGCAACGATAATGCAGAAACGGTATTAATGAATATACTTAGAGGAAGTTCAATATCTGGATTAAAAGGTATTGAAGCTGTAAGGGATAATAAGTATATAAGGCCATTAATAGAATCATCAAGAGATGAAATAGAAGAATATTGTAAAACAGAAAAATTAGAACCAAGATATGATAAAACAAACAAAGAAAATATATATACTAGAAATAAAATAAGAAATTTATTAATTCCATACATTCAAAAAGAATTTAATCCAAATATAATAGAAGGAATAAACAGATTATCTAATATAGCAACAGAAGAAGAGAGATTTTTAAATGACATTGTAAAAAATGAATACAGAAGAATAAATATTACAGTAAATGCTAAAGAAACAGTGAGATGCGAAAATAAAGGAGAGATTAAAGCAGTTTTAGACTTAAAAGAGTTTAATAAACTAGATAGTGTAATAAAATCAAGATTGATTTTATATACTATATCAAATATATATGGAAAAACGTCTGGAATAGAAAAAATACATATAGATGACATTATAAAGTTATGTAACAATAATATAGGGAATAAATATTTGACTCCTAAAAAAGAAATAAAAATATATGTAAAAAAAGGAAAAATTTTTTTCTTGTCTAACTCGAGTTTCCGTAGAGAATAATTTTTTGACTATAAAAAACTTAAAAAAAAGCCTTGAAATAACTAGGTATATATGGTATATTTCAAAGGTGAACTTTTAGTAAATATTGTAAGAAACAATAAAGAGGAGGAATTTTAGATTTGAAAAGTGGAATAAAAACATTAGCTATGTGGCTAATAATTGGTATAATTTTTCTTGTGTTATTAACTTCGATATTAGATAGTGATAATAACAAACTGGCATATTCGGAATTAGTAGAGAAAATAGAAGCAGGTGAAGTTTTAGAAATAGAACTTGCATCAGATGGAACAACAGCAGAAGTAAAACTTAAAAATGAAAACTTTGTAAAACAAGTAAATATTCCAAGCATTGATAATTTAATGAATAATTTACAAGAAAGTATGTCAGCTGGAAATGTAAAGGTAACTGAAAAATCTGAATCCATTTGGGTATTTATACTAAGTTTACTTACACCATTTGGACTACTTATTATATTCTTAATATTCTGGTTCTTATTCATGAGTGGAGGACAAGGAAATAACAGTGGAAGCAAAACAATGTCTTTTGGAAAAAGTAGAGCTAGAATGATGAATCCAACAGATAAGAATAAAGTTACATTTGACGATGTAGCAGGCGTTGATGAAGAAAAAGAGGAATTAGAGGAAATTGTAGAGTTCTTAAAAAATCCAAAGAAATTTACTGACATGGGTGCAAGAATACCAAAAGGAGTACTTCTTGTTGGTGGGCCAGGTACTGGTAAAACTCTTCTTGCAAAAGCAGTTGCAGGAGAAGCAGGAGTTCCATTTTTTATCATAAGTGGTTCTGACTTTGTTGAAATGTTTGTGGGTGTTGGTGCATCACGTGTAAGAGATTTATTTGACGAAGCAAAAAAGAAAGCACCATGTATAATATTTATAGATGAAATTGATGCTGTTGGACGTCAAAGAGGTGCAGGCCTTGGTGGCGGACATGATGAAAGAGAACAAACATTAAACCAATTACTTGTTGAAATGGACGGATTTTCAGCAAATGAAGGAGTTATAGTATTAGCAGCAACAAATAGACCAGATGTATTAGATAAAGCACTATTAAGACCTGGAAGATTTGATAGACAAATTGTTGTATCAAGCCCAGACGTAAAAGCTAGAGAGCAAATATTAGAGGTACACAGTAGAAAGAAGAAATTATCAATAGATGTAGATTTAAAAACAATAGCAAAAAATACTTCAGGGTTTTCAGGTGCAGATCTAGAAAATGTACTAAACGAAGCAGCACTTTTAGCAGCTAGAAGAAATTTAAGAGAAATAGGTATGCAAGAAATTGAAGATGCAATGGTAAAAGTTACAATGGGTCCTGAAAAAAGAACAAGAGTAAGAAGTGATAAAGAACAAAAACTTGTTGCTTATCATGAAGCAGGTCATGCTGTTGTAAGTAGATTTTTGCCTACTCAAGATCCAGTGCACCAAATATCTATAGTACCAAGAGGTATGGCTGGTGGTTATACAATGTATAGACCAACAGAGGATAAATCATTTATGTCTAGAACAGAAATGGTAGAAAACATAGTATCACTTTTAGGTGGTAGAGTTGCAGAAAAACTTATACTAGATGATATATCAACGGGTGCAAGTAATGATATAGAGAGAGCAACTAAAATAGCAAGAGCTATGGTTACTAAATATGGTATGAGTGAAAGAGTAGGAACAATAACACTTGGACAAAACCAAGAAGAAGTATTTTTAGGAAGAGATTTTGCACAAGCTAAAGAATATTCTGAGGAAACAGCTGGTATAATAGATGAAGAAGTAAAGAGCATAATAGATTTTGCATACAAAAAGGCAGAAGATATTTTAAGAGAACATATGGATAAACTTCATAGCGTAGCAGGTGTTCTACTTGAAAAAGAGAAAATTGATGGAGAAGAATTTGATAGAATATTTAGCGAATAGCTTATATTAATCGAAAATATATAATAACTTGAAAAGAAGAAATTTTGATTATAAAATTTCTTCTTTTTATATTATAGTATTTAATTTTATTTAATTTAACAAGAAGTATTAACTATAGACTAATTTGAATTGTTTCTATGAAAATGATAATATAAATTTAAAAAATTTTGTAACGAAAAAATATTTTTTAAGTCTATATATGTAGAAAGGTGAAAAAATGGAAGAAATATATAAAGAGTACTCTAAAAAAATATATAGTTATTTACTGTCTCTAACAAATAATCCAGATATTGCAGAAGAATTACTTCAAGAAACTTTTTACAGTGCAGTAAAAAACATAAAGAAATTTAGAAATGAATCTAGTCTTAAAACATGGCTATATACAATAGCTAAGAATAAATGGATAGATTACTGCAAAAGAACGAAAAAACTAAACGAAGTTGAAATTACAGAAAACAGTGACGACATTTCTTCTAATACAACATTAGAAGAGGATTATTTAAATAAAAATGAATTATTTAATATTTGTAAAAGAATCCATAAAATGGATGAAAAAACAAAAGAAGTAGTTTATTTGAGAATATTTACAAACTTTAGTTTTAAAGAGATAGCAAGTATAATTGGAAAAACAGAAGAACATGCACGAACTATTTTTTTTCGCGCTAAGAATAAATTAAAGGAGGACTTAAAAGATGGATAAAAAAGAAGAATGTGAAATAGTAAAAGATTTAGCTGTTCAATACATAGAAAAATCACTCAATGGAGGAAGTCAAAATTTTGTAAAAAATCATTTAGAAACTTGTGAAAATTGTAGGAAATACTACAAGACTATAGAAGATACGGTATGTAATGAAAATGAACAAGATAAGATGATAAAAAAGCAATTTAAAAAAGTGCATAAGCGAATTAATATATTAAAAATAATATTAGTAGTCATATTAATTATTATATTAATCGCAGGATTAGTTGTATGGTATAAAGAGGCTACTTTTTCTAATTTAGTAAATAAGGTATCAGAGAAAGTAGAATATATGGAATCTTTAGATAACTATAAAATAACTGTAAAAACTATAAACAAAGACTTTAAGAAAGAAAGTAATTCTTGGGAATTTGAAGAAACATATTATTACAAAAATGGAAAACTAAAAAGCGAATCTAATCAAAGTATATTTTTCAATGAAGATGATAGTTATGATTCGATATCTGTTTTTTATGATTCTCAAAGTATATATTATGAACATTCTAATTATGTTCGTCAAAAAAAAGGAAGTGCAGTCGGAGTTTTTTCATATATTAAAGAAAATTATAAACCTATCGCATCTACAATATATAGTCTAGCATTTTCAGTGAGAGAAGATAGATTTAATGGTATAGAATGTTATGTAATAAGATTTGGAGATAGAAATAGTTATAGAGATATTTGGGTTGATAAAAATACATATATTACTGTACGAGAAGTAAATGAAAGTTATTCTCATTTTTACAATGAAAGAGTTTTTACATTTGAAGAAAATGTTGTAACTGATGCAGATGTAGATAGTAGTATTCTTAATTTAGAAGAATATAATGATTACACAAAAATGGAAGTAAATACCAAAATACCACAAGAGCAAGTAGAAATAATTGATGCAATAAATGCACAATAGAAAATTTAATACTTTAAAAATATTCTAGTTTGTTTACACGACTAGAATATTTTTATGTATGAAACACATATTTTTACCAATTTCTTCAAAATTTCTTGCTTTTTTATGTGAATTAATATAGAATATAAAATGTAAAATAGGATGATTTTGCTTAAAAATAAACAAAATTTAACTATGAAAGGATGATACAAAAGTTGAATAAAAGAGAAAATACAAATGCATATAATTTTAAAAACAATAAAAAGTTCAGCAAAGTAAAGAAAATTTTTACTTTGAATGATAGAGCAGGGAGAATGTTCATAGTATTCATAAGCATATTAATGCTACTAATTATAAGACTGGCATGGCTTCAAATTGTTCAAGGTGCAGAACTTAAAGAAGAAATGCATAGACAATTAACAGCGAGTAAAACAATTAGCCCTAAAAGAGGAACAATATATGACTCTACAGGAAAAGCTTTAGCTATAAGTGCTCAAGTAGATACAGTAAGTATAGATCCAACTAGAATTATTGTAGAAGATGAAAATGGAGATATTGATGAAGCTAAAACAAAGGTTTTCAAGGAAGAAGTAGCAAAACAATTTTCTGAGATTTTCGAATTAGATTATAAAGAAACTTTAGAAAAAGTATCAAGAACCGATACAACTAATATAACTATAGCAAAAAAGGTGGAAAACGATAAAATAGAAAAACTAGAAGCTTGGATGGAAGAAAATGAAGTATATAGCGGAATAAATATTGATGAAGATACTAAAAGATATTATCCTTATAATAATTTGGCATCTAGTTTAATAGGATTTTGTGGAACAGATAATCAGGGTTTATGGGGATTAGAGTCAAAATGGAATGATATATTAACTGGAACGCCAGGAAAAGTTACTTCGGCACAAGATGCAGTACAAGATTTAATACCATATGAGGATGAAACATATATAGCGCCACAAAATGGAAATGATATAACATTAACAATAGATGCTAATATACAACAAATTGCAGAGAAATATTTAAAACAAGCGTGTGAGGAAAATAAATGTAAAGAAGGCGGAAATGTTATAATAATGGATCCGGACACAGGAGATATTTTAGCTATGGCAACGTATCCAGACTATAACCTAAATGACCCATATACATTAGAGTTTATTCCAGAGAACGAGTGGAAGAAAATGTCTAGTGAAGAGCAATATCAGAAACAACAAGAAACATGGAACAATAGAGCAATAACCTCTACATATGAACCAGGCTCTGTATTTAAAATAGTAACAGCGGCTGCTGGACTAGAAGAAGGATCTACAAATCCAGATACTCCAAATGTATATCACTGTGACGGGTATGAAGATGTAGATGGAGTAACTATAAATTGTTCCGATACTTCAGGACATGGAGATTTAAGTTTAAGAGATGCTTTAAAATATTCATGTAACCCAGCATTTATACAATTAGGTCAAAAAATAGGAGTAAAGACTTTATATAGATATTTTGACGCATTTGGATTTTTTAACAACTCAAATTTTGCAGATATAGGTGATTCTGGAAGTTCGGGAGAAGCTCAGAGTATCTTCTGGAATGAAGAGGATGTTGGTAGTGTAGAACTTGCAACAATGTCCTTTGGACAGAGATTTAGGATAACACCACTTCAAATGATTTCAGCTGTAGCATCTGTAGCAAATGATGGAATATTAATGCAACCTAGAATTGCAAAAGAAATTAAAAATACAGATACAGGTGCAATAACTACAATAGAAACAAAAGAAGTAAGACAAGTTGTATCAAAGGAAACAGCAAATACGTTATTAGATATGCTACAAACAGTAGTAGATAGTGGTACAGGAAGTTATGCACAAGTAAAAGGGTATAGTATAGCAGGTAAAACCGGTACATCTGAAGCAGATTACTCTGATGAAAGCTCTGTTAGTGTTGCTTCTTTTGCAGCAATTACTCCGGTAGAAAGTCCAGAAATAGTTGTACTTTTAACATTATATGGACCACAGGGAGATTTAACAGGTGGAGGAACTATAGCTGCACCAGTTGTGGCACAAATTTTATCCGAGGTACTACCATATTTAGGGATTCCTTCAAATACAACAGATAGTGAAATGGAAACAACATCAGTATCAAATGTAGAAAATAAAACAGTGGCAGAGGCTAGAAAAATATTGGAAAAACAAGGTTTTGAATGTATAACAGACGGAAATGATGATGAAATAGTAAGCGATCAAATGCCTGTAGCAGGTACAGCTTTAATAGAAGATTCAATAATTAAATTGTATACAGAAAACAGCGATACAAGAGTATCACAAACAGTACCTAATTTAAAAGGTATGTCATTATCGGAAGCAAAAGCGGCATTAAATAATAAAAATCTTAACATTAAATATACTGGAACAGGAAAAGTAACAAGTCAAGATATAATTGCTGGAACAAAAGTAGAAGAAGGAACTATAATAAATGTTGTATTAAAAGAAGAATTAGAAGAATAAATTTTAAGGAGATATGTATGAGTAGTTTAGAGGAAACTAAATATATATTAAAAAAATATAATATAAAAGCAAATAAAAAATTAGGACAAAATTTTTTAATAGATGATAATGTTATAGAAAATATAATAATAGCAGCAGGGGTAACGGAAGAAGATTTAATAATAGAAATAGGGCCAGGACTAGGAACACTTACTTCTAAACTACTTGAAAAAGCAGGAAGAGTTATAGCAGTAGAACTAGATGAGAATATGTTGAAAATATTGCAAGATAGGTTTAAATTATACAACAACATACAGTTAATTAATGAAGATATATTAAAGATTAACTTAAAAGAATTAATTACTAGCAACTTAAACAATTTAAAAAACGTAAAAATAGTAGCTAACCTTCCATATTATATTACAACGCCAATCATTATGAAATTATTAGAAGATAGGTTAAATATAGAAAGTATTACAGTAATGGTGCAAAAAGAAGTAGCAGATAGAATAACTGCTGTGCCAGGCGACAAACTATCAGGTGCTATTACATACAGTGTAAACTATTATTCAACAACAGAAAAGGTGGTTTTAGTAGGCAAAGAATGCTTTATACCATCTCCGGAAGTGGATTCTGAAGTTATAAAGCTAAATATAAGAAAAGAGCCACCTGTAGAAGTAGAAAATGAAGAAATATTTTTTAAAATAATAAAAGCAAGCTTTATGCAAAGAAGAAAAACGCTTGCAAATAGTTTGACTAATGCAGGAATAATTAAAGACAAGGAAAGTGCAAACCGAATATTTGATAAAATGAATTTAAAACCAGATATAAGAGGAGAAAAATTAACAATAGAAGAATTTGCAAAACTTGCAGATTTAATAACTAAAGGTATTTAAAACAAATCTAATATATGATATAATAATTATGTAGATGCAAAAAGAAGAGGAGGATTTTAAGTTGAATCAAATTTTAGTTACTGAAAAACTATATGTTACTCCAGAACTGAAAAGAAAGAAAAAACTATACAAAGTGCAATTCTTTGTATCAGTCTTTTTAGTATGCTTATTATCCTCATATTATATATATGCAGAATATGATAGAAATAAAAGTGAAGAGGTTTCACAAGTATTATTAGCAGAAGTAAAAACGGGGAAAGATGATACTACAAAGCAGTCAACAAAAGATGATGCTATAATTATAGTATTAAGTGAAAGTGCAGCGGAAGAAGCAGAAGATATTAGTAGTAATGAAATAATAAGTGATACAACTGTAGATGGAATTACATATACGACAGAAGCAATACTTACAATACCTAAAATAGGTATAACATACCCAGTATTATCTGAAACTTCAGATGAATTGCTTGAAATTTCAATTAATAGATATTGGCCTGAACAAAATAAATTACAACCAAATGAGATAGGAAACTACTGTATAGTAGGACATAATTACAGAAACGGTAAAATGTTTGGAAGGTTGAACGAATTAGAAAATGGAGATATAGTAACCTTAGAAGATATGACAGGAAGAACGCTTCAATATGCAGTATATGATAGATTTGTAGTAAAGCCTGATGATACAAGCTGTACAAGCCAACATACAAACGGAAGAAAAGAATTAACATTAATAACTTGTACAAATTATGGGACAGAAAGATTAGTTGTGAAATGTAGAGCGGTATAAAAAAATCCTAGATAAAATATATTATCTAGGATTCTTTTATATGTAATACAAAATTTTAAATAATTTCGTCCTTTATTGTTTTTATTAAGTGTGGCATATCTATTTCTTCATTAGCAAATTGTTTAAATAAAGTAATATCTTCATCTGAAATAGCCATACCTTCTATAGCCAAGTCATTTTTTATATTAGTTATATCGAAGTTAAAAATTTCTTCATTAAACATTTTTATAACCTCCAAACTATAATTTCCCTCTAACAAACCACATATATATTATACCATAAAACCGCCTAAAAGTCTAGTGATTTCAATGAAAACACTAAGAAATTATTTCAATGAAAACACTAAGAAATTATTTAAACTAGTTTATAACAAAATATGCTAATGTTTTTCTTCTAAACATATTGAAATTAGCTTAGTTAAGTCCGTAATATCTACTATTGATTTGATGCTTGCATTTAGAAAATCAGATGGAGATACATTACTTAAATTTAAAACGTAGTTGTTTTTTAAAGCAAGTTCTCTAATAAATTCGCGTATAGTTCTACCATTTCCTTCTCTGAATGGATGAAGTACATTTAATTCTGACAAATAATATGCAAGTCTTTCCGCTAAATCGTCTTTTGAAAGACTGATTAAGTAATTTTCATTTTTAAGTTCATTTAATAGTTTTTCTAGTTCAGGTTCAATATATTCATATTCTGCAAATCTGAATAGGCCTTTTGCAATATTTTCATTTCTAAACTGACCTGCAAAAGGGTATACATCTTCAAAAAGATATGTATGTATTTTTTTTAGATGTTCTATATCAAAATTTCCAATTATACCTTTTCTGCGTAGAGAAAGAAGCTTTGCTGCAGTTATTTTTGCTTCGAATTTCTGTAAAATTTTTTCATCATGGATATCCAATTTATTAATTAAAACATTACTATCCTTATAGCAATAGTTTGAATTTATTTTATCATATAAGTCTTTTCCCATATTATCACCAAAAGAATTATACCATAAATAAATGTAAAAATATATAACCAAAAATATAAAATCAGTAACACTTTTTACTATCATACATACAATGTATTAAATATTGTGTAAATTAAGTAGTGTAATTTAAGGAGGATATTGTGGCAAAGATAATTGTATTTAATAATGATACTGATCGTATGGAGACATATTATAGAGGAGAAAATGAGCCTATGCCATATAATACAAATGCAACATTAAAAGTAAAAGAATTCAGAGGATCTAGTAAATCTTCAACGTTATGGACAACAAAAAGAACTATGCAAAGTTGGAATAGTCAAAGATATATTTATGGGCAGCCAATTCCTGTTGGATTTGCATTTAAAAGACCTTATGAAGGTGGACATGGAACTCAAAGTCAACATTATGCAGGAACTGCTTTTGATGTAGGGCAGAAGCTTTCACAGTTGCAAAGAACGAGGTTATGGAATTCGGCAAACAACTCTGGAGTATGGAGTTTTGTTGAACCAATTTCTCTTACACCAACATGGGTACATTTTGATAAAAGATTTGGAAAAGCGGCTTGCTCGACAGGAGGATATCCATTATTAAAAAGAGGAAGTTTAAGCAATTATGTTTTAATAGCACAAGATGACTTGAATACATTAGGTTATAGAACTGGTGGACTTGATGGAATTTTTGGATCAGCTACTCAAAATGCAGTGAGAAGTTACCAGTCCTCTGTGGGGTTAACAGCTGATGGAATAATTGGATGTAATACGTGGAGAGCGCTACAAGAAGCGGTTGTGGGAACAGGAAGAACAAGTACCACCATAGACTAAGAAAGAAAACCAATAGATTGAAATTACTTACTATTAGTTTTCTTTCTTTTTTGAAAAAATTGGTTTACACAATACTGAAAAAATTTGACAAATACTTGGAATTCTCTAACTATTTTGATTTAGCATACGAAGCATAGTGTTTATATAATAACTGCTGCAACGATAGTAATGCTTGCTAAAACAATTATATGCATGAGCCTCCATTAAGATATGAATACATTTTATCATAATATGAATTAACATAAAGAACAAAAATAAGGGTTGATGTAAAGTTTATAATAAGTATTGTGAAATATTAATAAAAAAATATTAAAAAAATTGCTAAAAATACTTGCTTTTTCTAAATACTTGTATTAAAATTTAATTGAAGTGGAGTAAAGTGGTAAAAAGTGGTTAAAAAATGAAGTGAGGTGAAACAAAGTGCTTATTGGTGAATATGAACATTCTCTAGATGCAAAAGGCAGATTAATAATGCCTGCAAAGCTAAGAGAAGATATAGGAGAAAAGTTCATAATAACTAAAGGATTAGATGGGTGCTTGTTTGGATTTTCACAAAATGAATGGAATAACTTCGAAGATAAATTAAAAACACTTCCACTTACAAATAAAAATGCAAGAGATTTCGTAAGATTTTTCTTATCTGGTGCTACAGAATGTGAGCTTGATAAGCAAGGGAGATTTTTAATCGCTAGCAATTTAAGAGAATATGCAGAAATGGAAAAAGAAATTGCAATAATTGGTGTAGGTACTAGAATTGAAATTTGGAACAAAGAAAAATGGAAAAAATACAATAGTGATGAAAATATTTCAGCTGATGAAATAGCAGAAAATATGACAATGTTAGGTATATAACTTTTTTTAAAGTTTATATAGAAAACTAAAGATAAAATTTTAAAGTACAAAAGACATCAAACCTCATTTGTTTACAAAAGATAAAAGTAGTAATAAAATTTAAAATCTAACAAAAGATAAAAAAGAAAAATACAAAAGACAAGCTAACAAAAGATAAAATCTTACTAAAGAAAAGATGATAGAGAGAATACAAAAGAAAAAATTAAAATAAAAGATAAAACAAAAGCTTTAATTAAACAAAAGATATTTTGATTTTCAAAAGATAAAATATTGATTGTTTATACATATATAGTAATTAAAAATAAAGTATTAATGAACTAAAGACAACTAACAAACAAAAGAAAAATGCCTGAATTAAGGTGACATGAAGACAAGCATACAGTTGGTATATTTTTATACCAACTGCTTATGCTATAATAATTTTTTACTATGAGGTGTGCAATTTGGAGTTTAAACATAAACCAGTATTATTAAATGAAGTTATTGAAGGGTTAAGTATAAATCCGGATGGAATATATGTAGATGGTACTCTTCGGAGGTGCAGGGCATAGTGAAGAAATTTTAAAAAGATTATCAGAAAAAGGACTACTTATAGGAATAGACAGAGATGAAGAAGCATTAGAGGCAGCAAAGAAAAGACTTGAAAATTATAAAAATGTAAAATACATTCATGGAAATCATGATGATTTATATGAAATATTGAAAGAATTAGGCATAGAAAGAGTAGATGGAATCCTACTAGATTTAGGTGTATCTTCTTATCAATTAGATGCAAGAAATAGAGGATTTAGCTATATGGGAGATGCCAAATTGGATATGAGAATGGATAAAACTCAAAACCTGACGGCAGAAGAAATAATAAATGAATATCCAGAAGAAAAATTAGCAGATATTATATATAAATATGGTGAAGAAAAATTTTCTAAAATAATTGCGAAAAATATTTGCAAACAAAGAAATATAAAAAGAATAGAAACAACAAATGAATTAGTAGAAGTAATAAAAAATTCTATTCCGAAATCAAAACAAAATGACGGACATCCAGCAAAAAGAACATTCCAAGCAATTAGAATAGAAGTAAACAATGAACTTGAACCATTATATAATACTACAATAGAAGCAATTAAATTATTAAAAGAAAATGGAAGATTAGCAATAATTACATTTCATTCATTAGAAGATAGAAGTGTAAAGGAAGCATTTATAGAAGCAGAAGGAAGGTGTACTTGTCCAAAGGATTTACCATATTGCGTATGTGGTTATAAATCTTATGGCAAAATCATCACTAAAAAACCAATATTACCAACTAAAGAAGAACAAAAAGAAAATGCTAGAAGCAAAAGTGCTAAGTTAAGAATATTTGAAAGAATATCTAAAAATTAAAGAACTATTTGATAAGAAAAGAGGTGAGAATAACTTATGGCAAACTATAGGTATAATAGATACCAATATGAAACTAGCCCAAGAAAATTAGAACCGGAATATGAACCAATAAAAAATCCATATTCTAAAAAGAAATCTACAGTTATTAAGAAAAAACAAGAAAAAGTACAACCAAAAAAACATATAAAAGGTCAAATTAAAACAATTATATACATAGGATTAATATTTGCTAGTTTTGTTGTTATAAGTTATAGAAACTCACTAATAAATGAAAGTTTTAATGAAAATGAAAAATTAAAATCTAATTTAGCGGCAATACAAAAAGAAAATGAGCAATTAAAGGTAAATTTAGAGAATAGTTTAAATTTATCTAATATAGAAAAAATGGCTGAAAAAGAATTAGGTATGCAAAAATTAGATAATAGTCAAAAAGTTTATGTTAGTTTAGATAAAGAAGACTATGTAGAGCCAGCTAGTGAAAAAGTAGTAATGGTAGAGGAAAAAAGCTGGTTTGAGGAATTGTTAGATGCTTTATTAGGAAAATAAAGAAAGACTAAAAATATATAGAATATTTTAGTCTTTTTTTTATTTGTATGAATACAATTATTCTATAATAATTAATACTTAAATTATTTGAAAAGAGTGTTTGATAAAGAATTGTATTTACAGTCCTTGGACACGTATTAATAACATGCAAAAGAAGGGAAGGTTTTGAAAAATGAAAAATAAAACAGAAAAAATACTAAAGCCAAGGTTTGATAGAATACAAATTAATAAAATAATGAGGAGTGAAAAAGGACAATATAATGTAGAAAGTGTAGAAAAGTTAAAAAAGAAGTTTGAAAATAAGCAAAATAAAAAGTACAAAGCTCAAATAAAACAATCTCAAAATAACAAATTAAAGCAAAGCGAAAAGAATAGTGATATGAGTAGGAAAAGAAGGTTAAAAGTATGCATTATATTAGTAATAGTACTTGCTATTCTATTTATTATGAGAATTGCATGGATACAGTTTATAGATGGTGATAAATTAAAACAAATGGCACTAGAACAACAAAGTTTAGATAGAGAAATAAACCCAAGAAGAGGAACAATATATGATGCTACTGGAAAAAATGTATTAGCAATAAGTAGTACAGTAAATACAATAACCGTTAATCCTAACAACATATCAAAAGAAAATAAGGAAAAAGTTGCAGAAGCTTTATCAAATATTTTTGAACTAGATTATGAAAAAGTTTTAAAAAAAGTAAAGAAAAATAGTTCTATAGAAACTATAGCTAAAAGGGTAGATAAGGAAAAAGCGGATGAACTAAGAATATGGATGGCAGATAATAATATAGAAATAGGAATAAACATAGATGAAGATACAAAAAGATATTATCCATATAATAGCTTAGCATCACAAGTAATCGGATTTTGTGGTTCGGATAATCAAGGACTAGATGGAATAGAAGCAATCTATGAAGAAGAGCTTCAGGGAAAAAAAGGGAGAATAACTAAAGTAACAGATGCAAATGGAGGAGAGATTGAAAATGAAGGAGAAAATTATATACCAGCGACAGATGGAAATGATTTAGTGTTAAGTATTGATGCGACAATACAAGGAATTGCAGAGAAATATTTAAAAGAAGCATGTATAGATAATAAATGTACAGATGGTGGAAACATAATAGTAATGAATCCAAAAACTGGAGATATTTTAGCAATGGCTGGTTATCCAGATTATAATTTAAATGAGCCATATGATACAATAATAGAAGATCTTAAACCAAATTGGGATAATATGTCTGAAACAGAACAAATAAAGGAAATGCAAAAAGTTTGGAGAAATAAAGCGGTAGCAGATACATATGAACCAGGTTCTACATTTAAATTGGTAACAGCATCGGCTGCATTAGAGGAAGGAATAACGACTACTGATAAAGAAGGAGAATTTTGTTGTACTGGAGGTATAACAGTTGCAGGAGTCAGAATTAGTTGTTGGAGATATTATAATCCACATGGATCAGAAAGCTTAAGGGAAGCATTAAAAAATTCATGTAATCCTGTATTTATAGGTTTAGGGCAAGAGATAGGTGTAAGTAAATACTATGATTATCTAGAAAAATTTGGGCTATTAAGGAGAACAGGAATAGATTTACCAGGAGAAGCAGGTAGTATTTTCTTAAAGGAAGAAAAAGTAGGACCAGTAGAATTGGCAACTATATCATTTGGGCAAAGATTCGAAATTACACCCATACAAATGATTACAGCAGTATCTACAATAGCAAATAAAGGGGTGTATGTAAAACCTAGAATAGTAAAACAAATAATTAATAGTGAAACAGGAGAAGTAGAGGATTTACCAATAGAAGAAAAAGATAGAGTTATATCAAAAGAAACAGCGGAAGGAATACTTAGTATGATGGAAACAGTAGTAGCAGAGGGAACAGGAAAAAATGCACAGGTGCAAGGCTATTCTATAGGAGGAAAAACAGGGACTTCAGAAGATGGAGTAAATACAGGAAAATATGTAACTTCTTTTGTAGGAATAGCACCGGTCTCTGATCCAGAAGTTGTTGTACTGATTACTTTATATAATCCTACAGGAGAAGGAGGACACCAAGGTGGTGGAGTAGCAGCACCTGTAGGCTCACAAGTATTAGGAGAAATACTTCCGTATTTAGAAGTACAAAAGAATGATATTTCTGAAGAATAAAGAAAGGTAATTGTTTAAGTAGTAAAGAAAAAAATGGAGAAAACTATATACAAAAAAAGAATTTAGTTATATAATGTAAAAGGCATATTATATAAAATTATGAGAACTTAAAATTAATTTGGGCGGAGGTAAAGATGGAATTAAAAAGTATTTTAGCAGGTTTAGAAGGACTTAAGGTAAGGGGAAAACTAGATATAGATATAAAAGAAATAAAAAGTAATTCTAAAGATGTAAAAGAAAACGATATGTTTGTGGCTATTAAAGGATTTGATGTCAATGGGCATGAGCACATAGATGAAGCTATAAAAAATGGCGCTAAAGCAATATTAGCTCAAGAAGATGAATTTAACAACATAAATATAAAAGAAATTCCAGATGATATAGTTTTAATATTAACAAAAAATACAAGATATGCTCTAGCAATAGCTTCATGCAATTTTTACAATAATCCATCCAAAAAAATGAAGTTAATAGGAGTTACGGGAACTAAAGGAAAAACTACAACTACATATATGATAAGAGATATACTTAAGAAAAAAGGAATAAAAGTTGGGCTAATTGGAACTGTGGCATCTTATGTGGGAGATAAAAAAATAGCAAACAATGAAAATACAACACCAGAAAGTTTAAAATTACAAGAAATATTTAGCAAGATGCTAGAAGAGAAGTGTGAAGTTGTTGTTATGGAAGTGTCATCACAAAGTTTAAAACTAGAAAGAGTAACAGGATGCGATTTTGATATAGGAGTATTTACTAATTTAGCAGAAGATCACATAAGTAGTAAAGAGCATCCAGACATGGAAGACTATTTCAATTCTAAAGTTAAACTATTTAAAATGTGCAAAAAAGTATTTATAAATGGAGATGACGTATATGCAATAACAATACCAAAACTTGTACCGGAATGTAATTATATAACTTATGGAATAGATAATTATTGTGATATTTTAGCAAAAGACATAACAGTAACAAACCAATATGTAGACTTTAAAGTAAAAATAGGAGAAAAAAATGAAAGAATAAAAGTGTCTATTCCTGGAAGATTTAGCGTATATAATAGTTTGGCTGCGATAGCAGTATCTATGCAATTTGGTTGTAATAGTGACAATATAAAAGAAGCCCTAGAAAATATTAGAGTTCCTGGAAGAAGTGAACTTGTAGACAATAAATTAGGGTTAACAATAATGATAGATTATGCACATACACCAGAAAGTTTGGAAAAAATATTATCTTCAGTAAAAATATATACAAAAGGAAGAGTAATTTCAGTATTTGGTTGTGGTGGAGATAGAGATAAAAATAAAAGACCTATGATGGGAGAAGTTTCAGGAAGAGTAGCGGATTATACAATTATTACTTCTGATAATCCAAGAACAGAAGATCCAGAAATTATAGTAAAAGAAGTAGAAGAGGGTATAAAAAAGACAAATGGCAAATATGAATGTATAGTAGATAGGGTAGAGGCCATAAAAAAAGCTATAAAAATGGCTAACAAAAAAGACATAATAGTACTTGCAGGAAAAGGACACGAACAATATCAAGAAATAAATAAAAAAAGATATCCATTTGATGAAAATTTAATAGTAAATACGATAATAGATAAAATAATGGAAAATAAAAAATAAAGAAGATGGAGAGGCTATTAAAAACTGCAATTTTGTAGTAAAATAACCTGTCAAAAAATCGACAAAGGAGGAAATTATATGCAATATCAAAATAAGATATTACTACTATCTTTCCTGGCAAGTGTAGTATTATCTTTGATAGTTGTACCAATTTTAAGAAAGTTAAAAATAGGGCAAATAGAAAGAGAAGAAGGACCGGAATCACATTTAAAAAAACAAGGAACTCCAACAATGGGTGGAATAATAATGATTATTGTTCTAATTGTAGTAGGTATGTTTATATATATGGATTTCTCAATAGATCAAAAGCAAGTAGCAAAAGCAATATTACCATTAATAGGTGTTTCTGTAGGATTTGGATTAATAGGTTTTGTAGATGATTTTAAAAAGTTATTTTTTAAAAACACAAAAGGCTTAAGTCCAAAGGCTAAAATGTTGGGATTATTAGTTGTGGCTGTAGCATATACAATAGTACTTACAAAAGTATTTAATGTAGGAACGGATATATATATACCATTCTTTAAGGAGTATGTTACACTTCCTATATGGTTATATATACCATTTGCTGTTTTTGTAATGCTTGCAACTACAAATGCTATTAATTTAACTGATGGAATTGATGGATTATCTACGAGTGTTACAACAATAATAATTACTTGTTTAACAGTAATATCTATATTGTTAGGAATAAAAGAAGTAACAGCAGTAGGAACTATATTAATAGGTGCATGCTTAGGATTCTTATTATTTAATTTGCACCCAGCTAAAGTAATGATGGGGGATACTGGATCACTTATGCTAGGTGGCGCTATAGCAGGTATTGCTTTATATTTAAAAATGCCTTTGTTATTAATAATTATAGCTATTATACCAATAATAGAAACTTTATCAGTAATGATACAAGTTGCATATTATAAAAAAACAGGAAATAGAATATTTAAAATGTCACCAATTCATCATCATTTTGAATTATCTGGTTGGAAAGAGAATAAAATAGTATCTGTATTTAGTCTAATTACATTACTATTTTGTATAATTGCTTTATTTGCAATATAGCAAAATATAGGAAAACAAATGAATTGAAATTTTACACTTCAGAAAGGATTGATTTCTATAATGCAAAACAAAACAAAAAGTGTAAACAAAGAAAAAAAGAAACAAGTGGATTTTTATTTAATAATAATTATATTAATCTTGCTGGCATTTGGGATAGTAATGGTTTTATCAGCAAGTGCACCCTCGGCATTAGCAGAAACAGGTAATAGTTATACATATTTTATAAGTCAATTACAATATGCTGTATTAGGATTAATTGTTATGTGGTTTTTATCACGACTTGATTATAATATATATAAAAAATTCTATAAGCTAATATATGCTTTCTCTGTTTTAATACTATTTTTAGTATTAATTCCAGGGATAGGTTCTACAGGTGGAGGTGCTACGAGATGGGTAGACTTTGGATTTGTTAGTTTCCAACCATCTGAAATTACAAAAATAGGATTAATAATAGGTTTAGCAGGATATTTAACAGAGTATAAAGATCAATTAAAGAACTTTAAAAAAGGTTTTGTGATACCTTTAGCAATGGCAGGAGTTCCAATACTTATTGCATTTACTATCCAAAACCATTTAAGTGTTGGTATTGTAATGGGATTAATTACTGTTATTATGATGGTAATAGCTGGTTCTAAGTTATTGCATTTTATAGTTACGGGTTCTTTAGCATTAGGACTAGGAGGAACAGCATTAGGAATATATTTATCAACAGCAGGAGATGCTGCGTCAGAATTAGGTTTTAGACTTGGAAGAATTCTTAACTTTTTTGACCCATGGCAAGATGCAACAGGAGTGGGATGGCAAACAATACAAGGATTGTATGCAATAGGTTCGGGAGGAATATTTGGTGTTGGTTTAGGAGAAAGTAAACAAAAATACTTATATGTATCAGAACCTCAAAATGATTTTATATTTGCGATATTAGCAGAAGAATTAGGATTTGTTGGATGTGTAATAGTAATTATTCTTTTTTCATTATTTATATGGAGAGGAATATTGATAGCAATGCACTCTAAAGATATGTTTGGAAGTTTACTAGCAACAGGAATTACTTCACTTGTTATGATACAAGCAGCGCTAAACATAGCCGTTGTAACTAATTCTATACCAAATACAGGTATTTCTTTACCATTCTTTAGTGCAGGAGGAACAGCACTTATATTACTACTAGGAATGTGTGGAATTCTTTTAAACATTTCAAAAAATAAAGAGAAAGTTTAAAGTAAAATAAATGATAAAGTAAAAAATGAAATGAGGGATACAATGAGAGCTATAATTGCAGCAGCAGGAACAGGAGGACATATAAATCCGGGAATTGCAATTGCAAATAAAATAAAAGAGAATGATAAGAACTCTGAAATAATATTTGTAGGAACTAATAGAGGCTTAGAAAATGATTTAGTACCTAGAAGCCGGATATAATCTAAAAACAATAAATGCTCATGGGCTAGAAAGAAAAATTACAGTACAGAATTTTAAAAATTTATTTGAAACATATAAATCAATTGGAGAAGCTAAAAAAATCATACAGGAATTCAAGCCAGATGTATTGATAGGAACAGGTGGATATATATGTGTGCCTACAGTAATTGCAGCTAAAAAACTTGGAATTCCAGTAGTTTTACACGAAAGTAATGCATTTCCAGGAATTGCAGTAAAACTGTTTAAAAATAAAGCAGATAAAATATTAGTAGGTTTTAAAGATGCAAAAGAACGATTAGATAATAAGAAAAATGTTATAGTAACGGGAAATCCAATAAAAATAAAAAAAATAGATTACACAGAAAGCCAAAAAGAAAAAGTAAAATCAGAATTAGGACTAAAGTTAAATAAACCAATGGTTTTAGTTTTTGGAGGAAGTCAAGGTGCACAAAGTATAAATAGGAGTTTTATTGAAATTATAGTAAACAAGAAAAATAAAGATTATCAAATAATGTGGGCAGCTGGGCCAGAGCAATATGAAAAAATAAAAGAAAAGTTAAGTGAAGTAAATATTGACATAGAAAAAATAGAAAATGCTAAAATTGTCCCATATATATACAATATGGAAGAAGTTATGAATGTGGCTGATTTAGTGGTTTGCAGAAGTGGCGCAATGACAATTACAGAAGTTTCAGTAGTGGGAAAACCGGCAATATTTATACCTTTCCCATTTGCAACAGAGAACCATCAAGAATATAATGCAAGAGTATTGGAAAAAGTAGGCGCAGCAAAAATTATACTTGACAAAGATATAAATTCCGAACTTTTAGGAAACACAATAAACCGAATAATAAAAAACACGCATGATTTAGAAGAAATGGGAAAAAATGCAGAGAAAGTTGCAATAAAAAATGTGGAAGACAATATATATAAAGAAATAAAAGAAGTAATAAATGATAAAAAATAGTAATAAATTTAATTACTAATGAATATATATAATACAGAAGAGAACAAAACTTTTCTGTATTTTTTATTTTAAAATTTATATACAATATAAATAATATAGTAAGATGATAAAGAAAAAATAATAATTACATAGGTCGAATTTTGTCGAAGACTGGAATACGAAATAGCTTGCTATTTTAGCCTATTTGTATTATAGTAAGAAAGTATGTTGTTAGGAAAGGGGAGAACAGAGGATGGAGTACAAGAAAAGCTTTTTTGGTAGAACAATAATAGATAGGTCTGATTCAGAAGAATTAAGCGAAGATGAGAAAATAGAATTAGAATATTATGAAACTCACAATTTAGCAGAAAAGAACGAAAGAAAATACGGCATAGAAATAGTAAAGAAAAAAGAGAAAGATGAAAAATTTAATATTGAATCTAAAATAATCAATAATATATCAAATGAAGAACAGAAAATAAACAAACTATTAAATATATTAATGATAAATAAAGTAACACCAATCACAGTGGATGATATAATTTCAGACATATCTGCAACAGTTTTAGGCTAATAAATGAAAAAAAGTAACATATTATATAAGTATGTTGCTTTTTTGTTTTCCATAAAATTACATTAATTACTTGCAAAAAAATAAAATATACGATATTATACTATACAGACTATTTTATTTAGTAGTTTAATTTTAGAAAGGAGAAAATGATAATATATATAATAGTATATAACAATAAATTCGTTAGTTATATAAGTAAAAGTATGTATTATCATAAAAAATAAATAATGGCAGATAAATTAATAATTGTTGAATCACCAGCAAAAGCGAATACAATAAAAAAATTTCTAGGTGGTAACACAAAAGTTGTAGCTTCTATGGGGCATATTAGGGATTTGCCAAAATCTAAAATGGGAGTAGACATAGAACATGACTTTGAACCAGAATATATAAATATTAGGGGTAAAGGAGATTTAATAAAATCATTAAAAGCTGATGCAAAAAAAGCAAAAAAAGTATATCTAGCAACTGACCCTGACCGTGAAGGAGAAGCTATTGCATGGCATTTAGCACATATTTTAGAAATACCAGAAGATAGTGATTGTAGAGTTACTTTTAACGAGATTACAAAAGAAACTGTACAAAATTCTATGAAAAAACCAAGAAAGATAGATATGAATTTAACAAATGCACAACAAGCAAGACGTGTTTTAGATAGAATAGTAGGATATAAAATGAGCCCTGTACTTTGGAAAAAAGTAAGAAGAGGACTATCTGCTGGAAGAGTCCAGTCGGTTGCAGTTAAGCTAATTGTTGATAGAGAAGAAGAAATAGAAAAATTTATACCAGAAGAGTACTGGAACATTTTTGTAACACTATTAGATGAAAATTCAAATAAAACTTTTATAGCTAAATTATATGGTAGAGGCAAAAAGAAAATTGAAATACATGATAAAGAAGAAGTAGAAAGCATATTAAAAAATATAGATAAAGGAAAATATATTGTAACAGAAGTAAAAAAAGGAGAAAGAAAAAGAACTCCTGCACCACCATTTACTACTAGCACAATGCAACAAGAGGCCTCAAGAAAATTAGGTTTTACTTTAAAAAAGACAATGTCAATAGCACAAGGGTTATATGAGGGAGTAAAAGTAGATGGAAAAGGTACAGTAGGATTAATCACATATATGAGAACAGATTCTACAAGAATATCAGAAGAAGCAAGAGCAGCAGCTAAAAAAGAAATTGTAAAACAATATGGAGAGATATATTACGAAAATAGATATTATAAAACAAAGCAAACTTCGCAAGATGCACATGAGGGTATACGTCCAACATATATCGACTTAAATCCTGAAGATATAAAAGACAATCTTACAAAAGATCAATATAAATTATATAAATTAATATATAATAGATTTCTCGCAAGTCAAATGAGTGCAGCTGTATATGATACAATTACTGCAAACATTGATGTAAACGAATATAATTTTAGAGCTAGTGGACAGTCAATTAAATTTAAAGGATTTATGGCATTATATGTAGAAACATTAGATACTAAGACAGATGAAAATGAAGAGACCTTTGTCCCTGATTTAAAAGAAAATCAAGAAGTAATAAAACAAAAGATTGATTCAAAGCAAAGCTTTACAGAGCCACCACCACGATATACAGAAGCAAGTTTAGTAAAAGCATTAGAGGAAAAAGGAATAGGAAGACCAAGTACATATTCACCAACAATTACTACGATTCTAGAGAGAAGATATATAGAAAAAGAACAAAAACAATTAATTCCAACAGAACTTGGAAAAGTAGTAAATAAATTGCTTACAGAAAATTTTGAAGATATAATAAATATAGAGTTCACAGCCAAAATAGAAGAAGAATTTGATGAAGTGGCAGAAGGTAGAGAAGATTGGAAACAAGTAATACGCCAATTTTATGGACCATTTGAAAAAGAAGTTGAAAGAGTAGATAAAGAATTAGAACATGTTGAGCTTGAAGAAGAAGTTTCTGATGTACCATGTGATAAATGTGGTAGAATGATGGTAATAAAATATGGAAGATTTGGAAAATTCTTAGCATGTCCAGGTTATCCGGAATGTAGAAACGCTAAGCCTTTAGTGGAAACAATAGAAGTGCCTTGCCCAAAGTGTGGAGGAAAGATTCAAGTTAGAAAATCTAAAAAGAAGAGAAAATTCTATATTTGTGAAAATAATCCAGGCACTTGTGATTATATTTCTTGGAATAAACCTAAAAAAGAAAAGAAAACAGATAAAAAGGAAA
The DNA here is from genome assembly GCA_944392545.1 of uncultured Clostridia bacterium. GTDB lineage: Bacteria > Bacillota > Clostridia > TANB77 > CAG-508 > CALXVA01. Next base: position 36,551 of record CALXWW010000001.1, on the reverse strand, counting down.
AAGAAGAATAAAAAAATCAGAGCATAAAAGCTATCTAAAAACTATATGAAAAACTTAAGTTTTTTGTATAGTTTTTTAGATTTGTAATTTGAATACTTATAGATTTGTAATTTGAATACTATACTTGTAAAATAAAAAAAATTGTGATATAATTTTTCACTAGGAAAAATGAGAAGGAGTTATTTACGATATGAATAGAAATGAAGAACAATACAAGATATTTAAACAACTTGTACATACTTTTTATCATAATGATGTTCAAAAAACTAAAGATATTCAAGTTAAAGTAAATAATTTATTAATAGAACCTAAATTAATATATGATACATTTCATAAAACACTAAAAGCAGAGTTTAGAATAGGAAATAGTCAATTGTATAAAATAAAAAGTCTGCCGGAATTTTTTGAAAGAATGCTTAATCATGAAGAATATAAATATGGGGCAAAATTAGATTTTATACATGACAAGTCAGCTTTTAGAAAAGAAGATTTAGATTTATTAGAATATATATTAAAATATGCAGAAATTATAAAATATGCAAATGAAACTGTAGGAAGCTATAGTAAGTATATGAGAACAATGAGTAATGAATATATTACTATATCTAATACTGGTTTAGATGAAATATTTGATGTTTTAAAAGATAGAAGAGTATTATTTAAAAGAGATGCTGTAGACACTGAAATTATATTTAAAGAAACTTTACCAGACATAAAGTTTTCGATTGAACAAGAAAAAGAAGGAGACTATATTTTTACTCCAAATATAGATGTATTTTCATATGATGTTTTAAAAGGTTCATCTTACACATATATGCTCACAAAAAAAGCACTATATAGATGTAACAAAGACTTTGAAGATACAATACTAAGGCTTTTAAATATATACAAAGAAAATTATATACAGCAAATAAGATTTAAAAGAGAAGAGCTTGCAAATTTTTGCTCATTGGTATATCCAAAATTAAAAAATGAAATATCATTGGAAAAATTAGATGAAGGAATAATTAAAAAATATATTCCAGAAGAACTATATATAAAAATATATTTAGATTATGACAAAAAGAACTATATAACAGCAGATATAAAGTTTGTATACGGCGATATAGAATTTAATCCATTAAAAGATGTAAATATATTTGTAGCAAGAGATATTGCAAAAGAAAATGAATATTTAGATATATTTGTGAATACAGGATTTATGCTGGATAAAGAAAACGGAAGACTAATTTTAGCAGATGAAGAAAAGATATACAACTTCTTGTCAGAAGAAATTGGAACATATATGCAAAAATTTGAAGTGCTAGCTACAGATGATTTTAAAAAGAGAGAAATTAGAAAGCCTAAAATAGGAAATATAGGAATTAAATTAGAAAATGATTTGCTAAAAATAGATTTGTCCAAAATAGATTTTAATATTGAAGAAATTAAAAGCATAATGCAAAAATACAAATTAAAAAAGAAATATCACAGATTAAAAGATGGAAGCTTTTTAGATTTAGAAGAAAACGAAACTATGAATTTTATAAGTGGATTACTTGAAAACGAAGATATTAGCTATAAGCAAATACAAGAAGGAGAATTAGAGTTACCTATATCTAGAGGAATGTATTTAGATAGAATTATAGAAAAGCTTAACACAAGTATAGAAAAAAATGATGCATATAAAAAAATGGTAAAGCAAATATCTAAAAGAGATATTGAAGAAAAAATGGAAATTCCAAAAGGTTTAAGGTCGGAATTAAGAACATACCAAATAACAGGGTTTAAATGGCTAAAAATACTAGACAACTACAAATTTGGTGGAATACTTGCAGACGATATGGGGCTTGGAAAAACAATACAATTATTAGCAGTAATTCAGTCATATTTGGAAAGTGAAAAAAAGCCTAAGCCAAGTATTGTGGTGTGCCCGAGTTCACTTTCACTTAATTGGAAGAATGAAATTGATAAATTTGCACCTAATATGAAAACATTAGTAATACATGGAAATGCAGAAGAAAGAATAAAACAAATTAATAGTATAAATAAATATAATTTAGTTATAACTTCTTATGATTTGTTAAAAAGAGATATAGAAGAATTCAAAAATAGAAATTATGAATTTAAATATATAATTGCAGATGAAGCACAGTATATCAAAAATAATAATACACAGAACTCAAAAGTAATAAAAGAAATTAAAGCTGATACAAGATATGCTTTAACAGGAACACCGATCGAAAATTCTTTATCAGAACTTTGGTCCATATTTGACTTTATAATGCCAGGGTATCTATATAGTTATAGAAAATTTAAAGAAATATATGAATTGCCTATTGTAAAAGATAATGATGAGTGGACAATGAATAAATTAAAAATGCTAATAGAACCATTTATTTTGAGAAGAACAAAAAAAGAAGTACTAACGGAACTTCCGGATAAAACTATAAGCATTCTTAATAATGAAATGCAGGGAGAGCAATTAAAAATATATATGTCATATATGGCAAACGCTAAAAGAGAAGTAAGCCAAGAATTGAAAAATAATGGATTTGAGAAAAGCCAAATAAAAATATTAGCATTACTTATGAGATTAAGGCAAATTTGCTGTCATCCATCTCTATTTATTTCTAATTATACAGGAGAAAGTAGTAAACTTAATCAATGTATAGAAGTAGTAAAAGATGCTGTTCTATCAGGACACAAGATATTACTATTTTCAGGTTACTCGAGTATGCTAGAAATAATTGGGAGAGAACTAGAAAGAGAAAAAATAAAATTTTTTAAACTTACAGGGCAGACAAAAGTTGGAGATAGAATAAAACTTGTAGAGGAATTTAATAACAATGAAGAAATAAAAGTATTTTTAATTTCACTCAAAGCGGGTGGAACAGGACTTAACTTAATTGGTGCAGATATGGTTATTCACTACGATCCATGGTGGAATTTGTCTGCGGAAAACCAAGCAACAGATAGAACTTATAGAATTGGTCAAAAGAAGAATGTACAAGTATATAAATTAATTACAAAAGACTCGATAGAAGAAAGAATATATGAGCTTCAAGAGAAAAAAGCGCAACTTGCAAAAACAATGCTTTCTACAGAAACTACATTTGTTAATAAACTTTCAAAAGAAGATATTATAGCACTATTTGACTAAAATATAAATATGAGGTATAATAAATAATGCAACTTTGTTGTAAATAAATAAAAGGAGGAAGATTTTGTGAGTCTTCAAATTGAGCGGGTCCCATTGATATGCTTAGCTGATGCAGCTAAAATTGAGGAATTTTTTAATCGAGAGCCCATTGCCACCAAATATGTTGAGACAATGGAAAGTTCAGAGGTTAAGAAACGAATCGAAGAGGTTTTCAAAAATCTTGCACAACAAATCAAAGTAGTGCAAGAGGAAATGGGAAAGAACAAGTTACGTGAGTACATAATTTCGAAAGAGAACTTTATACAAGATATCAGGCAGAATGTTATGTACAACGCTATTTCTCAGGCGTCAGAAGGCATTATCTTCGATGGGAGAAATCCAGAGACAGCGGTTGCAGGAATCATAACTTCTGATTTGGTGCTTCAGATTCTTGATAAATTTGAAGAAGCTATTTTGGAAGAAGTGATAAAGGTCATTATTGCAGCACAGGGATTCGAAGATTTTATTATCAGAGACGTTGGAGATCTACTCAGCTAAGATTAAAAAATCTAATTTCCAAAGAAGGCATATATTACTAGGTAATTATCTTGTAATATATGCCTTCGTCTTATATAATATAAAATATAAAGTTAAAACTAGGAGGATTTATGAAAGAATACATTTCAATAATAGGTGGAGGACTAGCTGGTTCAGAAGCAGCATATCAAATAGCGAAAAGAGGAATCAAAGTAAAATTATACGAAATGAAACCAAATAAATTTTCAGCAGCACATAGCAATAAAAATTTGGCAGAAATAGTGTGTAGTAATTCTTTTAAATCTAATTTACATACAAATGCATGCGGACTATTAAAAGAAGAATTAAGACTATTAGATTCGCTTTTAATAAAAACTGCAGATGAAACAGCAGTTCCGGCAGGTCAAGCTTTAGCTGTTGATAGAGAAAAATTTTCAGAGAGAGTAACTAAAAAAATAGAAAGCTTAGAAAATGTGGAAATCATAAGAACAGAAGTGGGAAAAACTGCGAATAACATCTCATTAAGAGAATTAGCAAGTAATGGCATAGTAATTATTGCGACAGGACCACTTACATCAGATAGTTTATCTAAAGAAATTATAGAGATTACTGCGGATGATGGACTACATTTTTATGATGCAGCAGCCCCAATAATAGAAAAAGACTCAATAGATATGAATATTGCTTTTTGGGGCGATAGATATAGTGAAGAAAGAGGAAAAGAAGAAAGCGTAGAAGAATGGAAAGAAAGATTAAAAAATAGTAATGGTAATGGATATATAAACCTTCCTATGAATAAAGAAGAATATGAAAGATTTTGGAATGAACTTGTAAAAGCACAAGTAGTGGAATTACATGAGTTTGAAAAAAGAGAAATTTTTGAAGGATGCATGCCAGTTGAAGTAATGGCAAAAAGAGGAGTTGATACTTTAAGGTTTGGGCCACTGAAACCAGTCGGATTTACAGATTTAAGGACAGGTAGAAGACCATATGCAGTGGTTCAATTGAGGCAAGATAACAGTGAGGGAAATTTATTTAATATGGTGGGTTTTCAAACCAACTTGAAATTTGGAGAACAAAAACGAGTATTTAGATTAATTCCAGGCTTGGAAAATGCAGAGTTTATAAAATATGGAGTGATGCACAGAAATACATTTATAAATTCTCCTGAATTATTAGATGAAACATATAATTTGAAGAAGAATAAAAATATATTTTTTGCAGGGCAAATTACAGGAGTAGAAGGATATGTTGAATCAATTGCATCTGGATTAGTAGCAGCTTTAAATGCAATAAGTAAGTTTGAAAGTCTAAAATCTGGAAAAGAAAAGAATAAAGAGAAAGTTGTATTTTCGGAGTATACAATGATAGGTGCTTTATCAAAATATATTTCAACACCTAATCAAAACTTTCAACCCATGAATGCGAATTTCGGAATATTACCAACTTTAGAAGAAAAAATCAAAGATAAAAAACTTAAATATACAAAATTAGCAGATAGAGCAATAAACAAATTACAAGAAAATATTACAATAGTATGACATTTATATTACAAAACTGAAATATTGTTGCAAAGATCATATAAAAATGATAATATAAATTTAAACTTATGATATTGACTTCAAGTATACATAATTAATTGACACTGAACTAAAAATATGATATAATTAGGTATAGTTGAAATTAGGAGGAAAAATATGAGAAAGTGGGAAGAGAAGTACAAAGAGATACAATCTGGAAAATTAGATGCAAGAATAAGCGAACTACAAGAGAAATTTGATACCAGAGCTATAACAAGAGAAGAATTAAAGGAACTTGAAGAATCTAAAAGAATAAAAGATAGTATATCGAAAGTAGACAATGTAGTAGAGTATAAAAGCAAACTTGAGGAACAAATAGACAATATAGTAGAGTATAAAAGTAAACTTGAGGAACAATTAAAGGAAATTAAAGCTGAAAGAGATAGAAGGAAAAGTCTAGTTGGATTAAATAAAGAGGCTAAAAGACTTGATAATGAATTGGAAAAACTTAAGCTTGAACGAGATAAGGCAGAAACTAAATTAAAATCATCAAATTTATCTCAAGACCAAAAAGAAGAAATGGAAGCAAGGGTTGCTGGCATAAAAAATAGAATTAATAAAAACCAAGAAAAATTTTCTGAAAATCAATTAACTATAGCAGCAACTTCAAAAGCAGGAGGAAAGTTAGCTAAATTACCAGCTGAAAAATTAATAGCACTAGAAACAAATATTAGTTCTAAAATTTTAAAATGTAATATGATTTGCGAAAAACTAATGGAAGGCTATAGCTGGGACTCAATAGACATGAAGTTAGAAAAATGGCAAGATAGGAAGTTTACATCTAAGAAAGAGACTGCCGACAAAATGAGAGATGCAGCAAATGTAGATAAAAAAGAAAGAACAAAAAGATCTGATATCCAAGATAAAGGTACAACTAGAGAAGACAGTAAAGAAAAGACAGGAAGAATTAATTCAGAAAGTAGTAAAGGAAAAGAGGAAACAGGAAAGGGTGGACCTTTAGTAGAAGTAAGCGAGTTTGATAGAAAGCATCCGAGATTAGCTAAAATCAAAAACTTCTTTAAGAAAATGGGACAAATCATAAAAGATACGTTTACAGATAAAGAAGAAGATTTAGAAAAAGTGAAAAAAGAAGTAGACAAAGAAAAAACTTCAGAAGTAAATACAAAAGAAGAAGCAGAGGATTTAGAAAAAGTGAAAAAAGAAGTAGACAAAGAAAAAACTTCAGAAGGAAAGACAAAAGAAGAAGAAGATTTAGAAAAAGTGAAAAAAGAAGGAAGCAAAGAAAAAACTTCAGAAGTAAAGGCAAAAGAAGAAGCAGATGATTTTAGGGCATATATAAAAGTGGTTGCTGAAAAAGGAATGAAACAAGCTGACGATGAAAGATTAGAAACTAAAAAGAAAGCTCTAAAACAAAAATTAGGAGAACAAAATGAAAGAGATCAAGAAGAAAGATAAGAATGAATAAAAAGCGTCTAAAAATCTTTGAAACACCTTGACTTGAAGGTAAAAAAATGATAAAATATTACCGTTAGTATAAAATGACTATACTAGCGGTTATTTTTATTATGAAAAGAGGTGAAATTTAAGTGCCAACAATTAATCAATTAGTAAGAAAAGGAAGAAAAAGTTCTACAACTAAATCTACAGCACCAGCTTTACAACATGGATACAATTCAAGAAATAAAAGATTAACAAACAAGAGATCTCCACAAAAAAGAGGTGTTTGTACAGTTGTAAAAACAGTAACACCTAAGAAACCAAACTCAGCGCTAAGAAAAGTTGCCAGAGTTAGACTTTCAAATGGATATGAAGTAACTTCATATATCCCAGGTATAGGACATAACTTACAAGAACACAGTGTTGTTCTTATAAGAGGAGGAAGAGTAAAAGACCTTCCAGGTGTTAGATACCATATAATTAGAGGTACATTAGATACTGCCGGAGTTAAAGATAGAATGCAAGGTAGATCTAAATACGGTGCAAAGAAACCTAAAAAATAAAATTTTTAGGTTAATGGTGCTTATATGAAATTACTAATTTAAGGTACTTAAATTTATAATAGAATATATAGCACTATACGGAAAAGAAGAAAAATCTTTTCAGAGTAACTTTAGGTATTTCTTTAAATACCAAATATTAAGAAAAGGAGTGAAGAATAGTGCCAAGAAGAGGAATTATAGCAAAAAGAGATGTTTTACCAGATCCAATATATAATAGCAAAGTTGTTACAAAATTAATAAACAATGTAATGCTTGATGGTAAAAAAACAGTTGCTCAAGGTATAGTTTATGATGCATTCAATATAATAAAAGAAAAAGAACAAAAAGATGCATTAGAAGTATTTGAAGCAGCTCTTGAAAATGTAATGCCTGTTCTAGAAGTTAAAGCTAGAAGAATTGGTGGGGCTACTTACCAAGTTCCAATAGAAATTAGACCAGAAAGAAGACAAACATTAGGTCTAAGATGGTTAGTTATATATGCTAGAAACAGACATGAAAAAACTATGGCTCAAAAATTAGCAGCTGAAATTATGGATGCAGTAGCTGGTAACGGTGGTGCATTCAAGAAGAAAGAAGATATGCATAGAATGGCTGAAGCTAACAAGGCTTTTGCACATTATAAGTTTTAATTTATGAAAATAAAAAAGGAGGAAAAAGATGGCTGGAAGAGAGTTTCCTTTAGAGAAAACAAGAAATATAGGAATAATGGCTCACATCGATGCAGGTAAAACTACAACTACAGAGAGAATACTTTTCTATACAGGTAAAACTCATAAAATTGGAGAAGTTCACGAAGGTGAAGCTACAATGGACTGGATGGTTCAAGAGCAAGAAAGAGGTATAACAATTACTTCTGCTGCTACAACATGCCAATGGTTAGGTCATAGAATCAATATCATTGATACACCAGGACACGTTGACTTTACAGTTGAAGTTCAAAGATCTTTAAGAGTACTTGATGGTGCTGTTACAGTATTAGCAGCTAAAGGTGGTGTTCAACCACAAACAGAAACAGTTTGGAGACAAGCTGATAAATATCAAGTTCCAAGAATGGTATATGTAAACAAAATGGATATCACAGGTGCAGATTTCATGCTATGTGTTCGCCAATTAAAAGAAAGATTAAATGCAAATGCTGTTCCAATTCAATTACCAATTGGTGCAGAAGACAATTTCCAAGGAATTGTAGACTTAATAAAAATGAAAGCATTTATTCATAAAGATGACCTTGGAAAAGAAATAGAAGAGGGAGAAATTCCTGCAGAATTAAAAGATCAAGCTGAAGAATATAGAGATAAAATGCTTGAGGCTGCTGCAGAACAAGATGATGAATTAATGATGAAATACCTAGAAGAAGGTAATTTATCAGAAGAAGAAATTAAAAAAGGATTAAGACTAGGAACAATAAATAACAAAATAGTTCCAGTAGTATGTGGTTCATCATACAAAAACAAAGGTGTTCAAGAATTATTAAATGCAGTTGTTGCATTTATGCCATCTCCACTAGATATACCTCATATAAAAGGTGTAACTTTAGATGGAGAAGAGACAGAAAGAAAAACATCTGATACAGAACCATTTTCTGCATTAGCATTCAAAATTGCAACTGATCCATTTGTTGGAAAATTATGTTTCTTTAGAGTATATTCAGGAACATTAGAAGCAGGTTCTACAATTTTAAATGCTAATAAAGGTAAAAGAGATAGAATGGGAAGAATATTATTAATGCATTCAAACCATAGACAAGATATAGACAAGGTTTATGCAGGAGATATAGCCGCAGCTGTTGGACTAAAAGAAGTATCAACTGGTGATACACTTTGTGACCCAGCTAATCCAGTTATACTAGAGTCTATGGAATTCCCAGAGCCAGTTATAGATATTGCTATTGAGCCAAAAGACAAAGCTAATAGTGAAAAAATGAGTATAGCTCTAGCAAAACTTGCAGAAGAAGATCCAACATTTAAAACATATACAAATCAAGAAACAGGTCAAACTGTTATTGCAGGTATGGGTGAGCTACACCTAGATATCATAGTTGACAGATTAAAAAGAGAATTTAAAGTAGAATGTACAGTTGGTAAACCACAAGTTTCTTACAAAGAAACAATTAGAAATAAAGTTAAAGTTGAAGGAAAATTCATTCGTCAATCAGGTGGACGTGGACAATATGGTCATGTATGGCTAGAAATGGAACCACTAGAAGCAGGAAAAGGTATAGAGTTTGAGAGCAAAATCGTTGGTGGTGTTGTTCCTAAAGAATATATCAAACCTATTGAAGAAGGAGTTAGAGAAGCAGCTGAAACAGGTGTTCTTGCAGGATACCCAGTTATAGACTTTAAAGCTACTTTAGTAGATGGTTCATATCACGAAGTTGACTCTTCAGAAATGGCATTCAAGATTGCTGGTTCAATGGCATTCAAAGAAGGTTGTAAACAAGCTAAATCAGTTATTTTAGAGCCAATTATGAAGGTTGAAATAACAGTTCCAGAAGAATACATGGGAGATGTTATTGGAGACGTAAACTCTAGACGTGGTAGACTAGAAGGAATGGAACCAGAAGGTGGAAACCAAGTAATAAGAGCATTTATTCCATTATCAGAAATGTTTGGGTATGCTACAGACCTTCGTTCTAAAACACAAGGTAGAGGAACATACTCTATGGAACCATCTCATTATGAAGAAGTTCCAAAATCAATACTAGATACAATAGTAGCTAGTCGTGCTAAAAAGGACTAATCAATAAAAAAGTAGTTTATAATACTTTATTATAAAAAGACTTGCATTTTTTACATAAATGGTATAAAATTCAAGTGTAAAAATAGTTTAGATTTTAATTTTAAAATATAATAAAAGAATACAAAAGTATTCTAAATTTAAAGGAGGATTTAAAAATGGCTAAAGCTAAATTTGAAAGAACAAAACCACACGTTAATATTGGTACAATTGGTCACGTTGACCATGGTAAAACAACAACAACAGCAGCTATTACTAAATATTTAGGTTTATTAGGTAAAGCTCAATTTGAAGCATACGATCAAATCGATAGTGCTCCAGAAGAAAAAGAAAGAGGAATTACAATTAATACAGCTCACGTTGAGTATGAAACAGACAATAGACATTATGCTCACGTTGACTGTCCAGGACACGCAGACTATGTAAAGAACATGATTACAGGTGCTGCACAAATGGATGGTGCAATATTAGTTGTTTCAGCAGCTGATGGTCCAATGCCACAAACAAGAGAACACATTCTACTTGCTAGACAAGTTGGTGTTAAATATATCGTTGTTTACTTAAATAAATGCGATATGGTTGATGATCCAGAATTATTAGAATTAGTTGAAATGGAAGTTAGAGATCTATTAACAGAGTATGGTTTCCCAGGAGATGAAATTCCAGTTGTAAAAGGATCTTCATTAAAAGTACTAGAAAGTGATTCAAAAGATCCTAACGATGCTGTATATGCACCAATGAAAGAATTAATGGATGCAGTTGACAGCTATATCCCAACACCAGAAAGACCAGTAGATCAACCATTCTTAATGCCTATTGAAGATGTATTTACAATTACAGGTAGAGGAACAGTTGCTACAGGTAGAGTAGAAAGAGGAACAGTTAAACTTCAAGATGAAGTTGAAATAGTAGGTCTTTCAAAAGAATCAAAGAAAACAGTTGTAACAGGTGTAGAAATGTTTAGAAAATTACTAGACCAAGCTGAAGCTGGAGATAACATTGGTGTTCTTCTAAGAGGAATTCAAAGAGAAGAAATCGAAAGAGGTCAAGTTTTAGCAAAACCAGGAACAATACATCCACATACAAAATTCAAAGCACAAGTTTACGTTCTAACAAAAGAAGAAGGTGGACGTCATACACCATTCTTCAATGGATATAGACCACAATTCTATTTCAGAACAACAGACGTTACAGGTGTTATTGAATTAGCAGCTGGAACAGAAATGGTTATGCCAGGTGATAACATAGACATGACAGTTGAACTTATCACACCAATAGCTATTGAAAAAGGATTAAGATTTGCTATCCGTGAAGGTGGTAGAACAGTAGGTTCTGGAGTTGTTTCAGAAGTTATTGAATAATATATAATTTAAATATATAAAAATAGGGGGAACAAGAAATTGTAACTCCTATTTTTTCTTTAGTCTTTATTCTTGACTTTTTACTCTTTTGATTATATACTATACTCGTATTATAGGAGGAATAAATATGAGCATAGTTAAGAAAGCATTTTATACATTATTAAGCATTACAATATTTACTTTTATTATATCAGGAATAGTAAAAGCAGATACAGTAAAAGTAACAACAGAAACACTTAACCTAAGAAAAGAGCCATCAACAGATTCAGATATAGTAGCATTGATTTCAATAGGAGAAGAGTGTGAATTAATATCTGAAGAAGGCGATTGGTATGAAGTCAAATATGGGGAATATTCTGGATATATAAGTAAAGAATACGCAGAAAAAACAGGAACAACTACAGATACTACTCAAGAAACTGACGAAGCAGAAGATAATAATGCTACAGACAACTCAAATAGTCAAACAATAACTAGTAATATTAGTTCTGTGTTAAAAGGAAAAATAACTGAAGGAACAGGTATAAGAATAGTACCATTGATAAATTCTAATATATTAGAAAATGTTAAAGAAGGTACTGAAGTTATAATAATAGATAAAATTAATAATTGGGTATATATCCAAACAAATACAGTTTCAGGCTGGATAAGAAGTGATTTTGTTGAAATAGAAGACAAACAAAATAATACTAATGACAATACGGATAATAAGACAGATGATAATAAAGATAATAGCAATAGTAACAATTCTACAAGTACAGATACTACAGATTTTGAAACGAAAACAATGTACACAAAGGACTATGTTAATATAAGAAGTACTCCTACTACAGAAGAGAATAATATAATAATGACTGTAGAGGAAAATACAGCTCTAAAAGTAATAGGAGAAGAAGGAGACTGGTATAAAGTAGACACTAGTGAAGGTGAAGCATATGTTTCAAAAGAAGTACTATCAACAGAGAGAACAGTAACAAATAGAGGAAGTGTAGATAGAAAGAAGGAAGACACAGATAAAACAACATCTACATCTACAAATAGTGAAAAAACATCAGGCACATCTAATTCTTCTACTTCAAGCACGAAAGCAAGCGAAATAGTAGCATATGCTAAAAAATTTTTAGGAGTTCCATATGTATATGGAGGTGCAAGCTCTAGTGGATTTGACTGTTCAGGTTTTACTATGTATGTATTTGATCATTTTGGAATTTCAATGGGACATGGTGCTCAAATGCAATCTAGAGAAGGTACGGCAGTAAAGGCAGATAAATCTTCTAAAAGTAGTTTATTAAATAATCTTGAAGTAGGAGACTTAGTATTCTTCTTAGATTATGAAACAATGGATGAAATAGGCCATTGCGGTATATATATAGGAAATGGAGATTTTATACATGCATCATCAGGATCTGGTTATTGCGTTAAGATAAACAGCTTGTTACCTGGAGAATACTATAACACTAGATATTGTGCAGCAAGAAGAGTTATATAACTTTAAAATACTAATCGGGGGAATAGAAAGGACGAAATAAAATAAAAAGACCATTTTGTATTGCCTCTGGTTTATATATTATAGGAATATTAATTGGGCTATACTTACAAATAGGTATAGTCTTTTTATGTATGGGAGTAATAATATTAACGTGCGCAATTATTAAAATTTTTAAGTTAAAAAGAAGAATTGGCTTTATATCTGCGATGATATGTATTATAGCTATTATACAAATAAACATATCAGAAAAAAACTATGGAGAAGTAATTTCGAAAATTCCAGAAGAGATAAAATTACAAGCTGTTGTGATTTCAGATGGAATAGATAATGAATATAAATATACATATGTAGTTAAGGTTATAAAAATAGAAAATGAGGGTACACAAAAAGATATTAAGCTTAAATTAGATTTAAAAGTGAATAAATTAAAAGGAAATATCCCGAAATTCGGAGATATTATAGAAATAATAGGAATTTATGAAAAGCCGAGAGAAGCTAGAAATTACGGAGGATTTGATTATAGAGATTATTTAAAGAGTAAAAGAATTTATGGAACAATAGAATGTAAGAACTATTCAATATTAAGTACTAATAATATAAAGGGAGTAAATAAATTTATTTATTTAGTACAAAACAATCTAAAAGATAACATGATGAAAATATTAGATGAAGAGCAAGGTGCTTTATGTGTAGGTATACTTATTGGAGATAGAGAAAAAATATCTGACAAAACAGAGGAAGATTTTAAAAAAAGCAATCTAACTCATCTATTAGCAGTATCTGGTTCTCATATTACATATATAATTGTAGCTTTAACAAGTGTTATCGGAAAAGCAAATCGAAAGATTTCGAATATATTTACAATAATTTTTTTGATATTTTTTATGGGACTTACAGAATTTACTGCTTCTGTTATGAGAGCAAGCATCATGGGTATAATAACTTTAATAGCTAGTATTATAAATAGAAAATCAGATACAGTAAATAACCTAGGATTATCATCTATCATATTATTAATATATAATCCATATTTCTTATTAGATGCGGGTTTTTTACTATCTTATGCAGGCACAATAGGAATTATATTCTTTTCTGATAAAATAAAGAATTTTATACAAAAGATAATCTTAAAAGAGAAGAAAAATTTAGATGACGTTAAAGGACATAAAAGACATTCAAAAATAATCGAAATAAAAAAATATAGAATAATAATTAATAAGATTTTAAATAGTTTAATAGATTCATTTAGTATAACTGTTGCAGCAAATTTATTAATTATACCCATAATAGCATACATGTTTAATACAATATCTTTTACATTTTGGATTTCAAATATATTAGCAGCACCAATAATGGAATTAGTCACAATTTTGGGTTTCATTGTTTACTTTATATCAATAATATTTCCAATATTTGCAGAATTTCTAGGAATAATTTTAAATTTTTTGTTAACGGTACTTTTAAAGATAGCTGAATTATCATCCATGCTTCCTGGTAGTTCAATGTGTATAAAGACTCCTAGTATTGGATTCTGTTCTACATATTATTTAATAATATTTCTTATCTTTAGAATAAAAGAATTAAAGCAATGTAAAAAAGTAAGTAATATAATTTTGAAAATAAAAAGATATATTAATAAATATAAACTCAAGATTATAGTAGCGACTATTTTATTAGCTTTATCAGTTAATTGTATTATAAGAATTATTCCAAATAATTTAAGAATATATTTCGTAGATGTGGGGCAAGGAGATTGTACGTTAATTAAAACAATACAGAATAAAACGATATTAATAGATGGAGGAGGAAGTGAATTTGGAAACTTTGATGTAGGAGAAAGCATACTTCTGCCATATTTACTTGATAGAAATATAAATAAAATTGACTATTTAATGGTATCACATTTTGATAGTGATCATGTAGGCCGGATTATTTAAAGTGATAGAAAATTTAAAAGTAGAAAATATAATTATTTCAAAACAAGGAGAAGAAAGTGATAATTTTAAAAAATTTATTAATTTAATAAATGAAAAGAATATTAACTTGATAATAGTAAAAAAAGGAGACTATATAGAAATTGATAAATATTCGCATTTTGAGATATTATTTCCGGAGACAATGTATATATCAGAGAATGTATTAAATAATAACTCAATAGTAGCAAAATTTACTTCAAATAACATATCAATGTTATTTACTGGAGATATAGAAAAAGTAGCAGAAGAAAGAATATGTGAACTATATGAAGATACTAACAAATTGGAATCAAGCATAATAAAGGTAGCACATCATGGTTCAAAAAGTTCAAGTACGGAAAAGTTTTTGAATTTAGTAAAACCTAGAATCGCATTTATTGGAGTAGGAAAGGATAATAATTTCGGACATCCTGCTTCAAATGTAATACAAAGAATTAGAAAATATACAAATATAATATATAGAACTGACGAAAGTGGAGAAATTGAAATAAAATTTAATAAAAATGGAATAAAAATAAAAACAATGGTGTCAAATTAAATTCTTGTAAAACACATAAAAACACATTCATCTGTATAATTTCTAGAAAAAAATATCATACTAATATTAATTATAATGTAGACAGGGAAGGATTAGTATGAATAAAAAATGGATTATTAGTATAATAATAGTAATTATTTTAGGGTTAGCATTAGGAATAGCTTTTGCGATATTTGCTGAAAACATGAGAAAGACAGAAAATACTAATGTATTAAGTGAAAAAGAATTAGCTATAAATAATAATGAATTTAATTCTGTTTTGGAAGAAAATAAAGTTGTAGAAACATCTACATCAGAAGGAAAAATATCTCCAAATGCAGTAATTATAAAAAAAATATATTATAAATCTTGTGACCATTTAATAAGAAAAGTTGAGGATATAGATGAAGACTTGGTTAATAAAACAGAAGAAGATATAAAGTTAAAATATCCCGAATGGGAAATAGAAAGTTTTTCTTCAAATCAAGTTATACTATATAAAACTTCTAATGAAAATTGTGGAGAACATTATTTTGTACAAGAGCATAATGGAGTTATAGGAATTTATATAACTGATGTATATGGAGTAAAAACATTAAAAGAGGATACTGAAATAGCAACCCAATACTTACCGGAAGAGGATATAAAAAAATTAGAGGCAGGTGTAGAGATAATTGGAAAAACAAAATTAATAGAATTTTTAGAAGATTTTGAATAAAATATAACTAAAAAAGATATATATTTTAACTTAAAGTTGTTTAAGTAATATATATCTTTTTTATGTCTAAGATTACATAGATTAATTAAATATTAATTATCTATTTTTAAGTTTTCTTTTTTTAAATAACCTTCTTGGTAGAATTGCTTAAAATACATTACTAGCGAGAAAATTGTTGTTACTATCGCTAAATAATATATATAATCATCAAAAGAAAATAATGGTGATTGTGGATATATTGTTGTGTTCCAGTATTCTATAAATAAAGAACATACTATTGCAATGTAAAATAATACAGTTGCAAGTTTCCCATACCATCTACTAGATACAACTAACTTTTTACCGAAAAGGAATGAAGCACCAGATACCATTACGAATTCTTTTATAAATACTATCATTAGTATCCAAAGAGGAACTATTCCCTTAAAAGTAAGTGAGGCAAGTACAGAAATTTGTGTTGCTTTATCTGCTAATGGATCTATTAGTTTACCAAAATTAGTTATGAAATTAAACTTCCTTGCTATACATCCATCAAGTATATCGGTTAAACCCGAAACAGTTAATATTATAAAACCAGCTATATACTGACCTGTGAGTATATAATATACGATAAATGGAATCAAAAAAAATCTTACTATTGTGAGTAGGTTGGGTATATTTTTTAACATATATTTTACTCCTTATGTTTATACTTATTTTAAAATTTCAAAAAATAACTTATTATCTTTTAAATCTACTTTTACAGTATTACCATTAGTTAATTCAGAACGCAAAATCTTGTCTGATAATTCATCTTCTAAATATCTTTGAATAGCTCTCCTCAAAGGACGAGCACCATATTTTGCGTCTGTTCCCTTATCTAGTAAATATCTCTTTGCGGAATCTGTTACTTTTAAAGTAATATTTTTATCTTCTAATGCTTTTTTAGTATCATTTAACATTAAGTCTATAATCTGTACTAATTCTTCAATGGATAAACTATTAAATATTACAATTTCATCTACTCTGTTTAAAAATTCTGGCCTGAATGTATCTTTTAAAGCATTTTGAATTGCATTATTATTTACTTGTCCGCCACCAAATCCTATGGAATTTGTATTTAAGTTTGAACCAGCGTTTGAAGTCATTATGATTATTGTGTTTTCAAAACTTACTGTATTGCCCTGTGAATCTGTAAGTCTTCCATCATCTAATACTTGTAGTAGAATGTTAAATACGTCAGGATGTGCTTTTTCAATTTCATCCAAAAGTATTATTGAGTAAGGATTTCTCTTTACCTTTTCTGTAAGTTGTCCGGCATCATCATATCCAACATATCCTGGAGGAGAACCAATAAGTTTAGAAGTAGAATGACTTTCCATATATTCTGACATATCTATTCTAATTATTGAATCTTCACTACCAAACATTTCATAAGCTAAAGATTTAGCAAGTTCAGTTTTTCCAACACCTGTAGGACCTACAAATATAAATGAAGGAGGTCTTTTGGTACTTTTTAACCCTGCTCTATTTCTTCTAATTGCACGAGATACAGCTTCTACAGCTTCATTTTGACCTATTACTCTTTTATGAAGATTATCTTCTAAATTCAATAATTTTTGTGTTTCTGCTTCAGTTATTTTCTTTACTGGAATTTTAGTCCAGTTTTCAATAACTTCAGCGATATCTTGAACTGTTAAATCCTTTAATTTTATTTTTTTAGATAAATCATTTATTTTTTCAGTAAGAGCGCATTCTTTAGTTTTTAACTCAGCAGCTTTTTGATAATCTTCTGTTGAATCGGCTTGAGCAGCTTCTTCTTTTTCTTCTTGAACTTTAGCAAGTTCATTTTTAAAAACTTCTAGTTCATAAAGTTCTTTGTTATCTAGATTTATCCTTGAACATGCTTCATCTAAAATATCTATTGCCTTATCTGGTAAGAACCTATCATGTATATATTTTTCCGACATTATAACAGCTTGCTTAATAACATCTGTTGAAATTTTTACTTTATGGTAATCTTCATAATATTTTTTAATACCTTCCAATATACCAATAGAATCAGTTATTGAAGGTTCTGCAACTATAACTGGCTGAAATCTTCTTTCTAAAGCACTATCTTTTTCTATGTGTTTTCTATATTCTTTTAAAGTAGTTGTACCAACTAATTGAATTTCGCCATTTGCAAGTGAAGGCTTTAAAATATTTGCTGCATTCATTGCATGCTCTGCATCTCCAGCACCTATAATATTATGAATCTCATCAATTACTAATATAATATTGCCAAGAGATTTACATTCATCGATTATAGATTTCATTCTAGCTTCAAATTGCCCTCTGAATTGTGTACCAGCGATAACAGCAGTCATATCCAATAGATAAACTTCTTTATTTAAAAGTTTAGCAGGTACTTTGCCGTCTGCAATTCTGATGGCTAAGCCTTGCGCTATTGCAGTTTTACCAACACCAGGCTCACCAATTAAGCAAGGATTATTCTTAGAACGTCTATTTAAAATTTGAATAATTCTTTGAATTTCTTTATCTCTACCAATAACTGCGTCTAATTCATTATTTTTAGCCTTTTGAGTCAAATTGGTTCCAAATGTTTCTAATGTTTTTTTCTTTTTATTTGCTTTTTTATCTACTTTAACTTTTTTCTTGTTAGAAGAAGTATTATTATCTTCATTTTGATTATTCCCAAACATATTAGAAAAAATTGAACCTAAGGGAATAGCACCAAATTGCATTCCACTATTTGATTCGTCAGGATTATATGAATCATTATTATCTTCTTGTATATCTGTAAAATTCATATTATCAGACATATCTTTAAACATTGATTCAAATTGTTGTGTCATATTATTTAAATCTTCTTCAGAAAGGTTTGCTTGTTTCATTAAACTGTCTATAGGATTAATTCCTCTCTTTTTAGCACAATCGTAACAATAACCTTCTAAAGTATTTTTACCATCTTCCCCTTTTTTATTTACAAAAACAACTGCATTATTCTTTTTACAGTCTGAACATAACATTATATAAAAACCTCCTATCGAGAATTCCTTCTTGTATGCTAATTATACATAATATATAATACATTAAAATGAAAACAAAGTCAATTAAATACTTGAATAATTATACTGATATATTTAATAAAAATAGGATTAATTATAAACTATTTTTATAGGATTATGTACTTATCTTTTATATGAAATAGAAAAACTAGAAGACTAATAATTTAAATCAGAAAAATATATTATATATATACTTATCAATAATAATCTTGGATAGTAATTGAAATTTATACATGTATGTTGTATACTATAGATGTAAAATAATATAAGAAAAGGTGAAAAAATGAAAAATCCTAAAATTTTATATATTTTAATAAGTATATTTTGCGTATTTGCTATTTTAGCAGGAGTATATGCACAGTTTATTGACGCGGATTATGGTGGACTTGACTTAGCGGCAGAAGATGCGAATAAAATAGCTGGAGAAAAATCACAAGTTGAAATAAAAGATGAGTTTGATAAATTGTTTACAAATACAATAGATTTAGGAGGATTTGATACAACTGGAATATCTAAAATAAATGTAGAGAATGATGTCGTTTATACAGTATATGAAAAATTAGAAGTTACAGATAACTATGAAGTAGATATCAATATTCCTATAGTTAATATAAAAAGTGATGTGGCAACAAAACTAAATCAAAACACACAAACAATATTTGTAAATAAAGCAAATGACGTTTTGCAAAATACAGATCCTAATAAAAAAGCTATATATAGCATCGATTATACAGCATATGTAAATGGAAACATATTATCATTAGTAATAATGTCAACATTAAAAGAAAGCACAGCAGCGCAAAGAATAATAGTTCAAACATACAATTATAATTTATCAACAAATACAGAAGCTTCATTAATTGATTTACTTACATTAAAGCAGATAAATAGAGATGAAGTGAATTCTAAAATAATGGAAGTAGTAACACAGGCTGATGAAGAGGACAAGGCTTTACAAAATATGGGATATAATCAAGTATATATGAGAGATTTAACAAGTGATATATATACAGTGGAAAATGCAGGAGGATATTTCTTAGGACCAGATAATACACTTTATATAGTATATGCTTATGGAAATGGAGAATTTACCTCTAAAATGGATATAATTTTATTCGAGTAAAATGAATAGATATAACAAGGAAGAAGAAAAAATGTCAAAGAGAATACTTATAACAGAAAAACCTTCAGTTGCAATGGAATTTGCAAAAGTATTAAAAATTAGTGGGGAAAGAAAAGATGGGTATTTAGAATCTGAAAGTTGGATAGTAACATGGTGTGTAGGACACCTAGTTACTATGTCGTATCCAGAAGCTTATGATGAAAAGCTTAAATTTTGGAGACTAGATACTCTTCCTTTTATGCCAAAAGAATATAAATACGAAGTTATAGGAAATGTACAAAAGCAATATAACATAATAAAAAAATTACTCTCAAGGGAAGATGTGGATTCAGTGTATGTGGCTACAGACTCTGGACGAGAGGGAGAATATATTTTTAGATTAGTAGAAAATCAAATAGGAATAAAAAAAGAAAATAGAAAAAGAGTATGGATAGATTCACAAACTGAAGAAGAAATTAAAAGAGGAATTGAAGAAGCAAAAGATTTATCGGAATATGATAGTTTATCAGATTCTGCATATTTAAGGGCGAAAGAAGATTATTTAATTGGTATAAATTTCTCTAGATTATTATCGATAATATATGGAAAAAGAATTGCAAAAGAATTAGATGAAGATAAAATATCGATATCTGTAGGAAGAGTAATGACATGTGTTTTAGGAATGGTTGTATCAAGAGAGAGAGAAATTAGGAACTTTATAAAAGTACCATATTATAAAGTTATAGGAGAATTTGGAGAAGAGGAAAAAGCTCTAAAAGCAGAATGGAAAGTAAGCGAAAACTCTAAAATGTGGGAATCTCCAAAACTATATAACGAAGCAGGTTTTAAAAAAGAAAATGATGCAAAAGAATTTATAATGTCGATAAAAGATAAAAAAGCAGTTGTAACAGAAGTGAAAAAAAGTAAAACAAAAGAAAATGCACCACTTTTATTCAATTTAGCTGAAATACAAAATGAATGTACTAAAAGATTTAAAATAAAACCAGACGAAACATTAGAAATAATACAAGAATTATATGAGAAAAAATTAGTAACTTATCCTAGAACAGATGCAAGAGTATTATCAACAGCTATTGCAAAAGTAATTTCAAAAAACTTAAATGGAATAGCAAAAGGATACGTAGATAGTGAAGTACAAGGCTATATAAAGCGAATGATAGAAGAAAAATATAAAACTGACCTAACCAAAACAAAATATGTAAATGATAGCAAAATAACAGATCATTATGCAATAATACCTACAGGTCAAGGATACGAAAATTTTGATAAACTTTCAGAACTAAAAAAGCAAGTATATAAAGTAATTACTAAGAGATTTTTGGCTATATTTTATCCACCAGCAGAATTTAACAAGATTTCTGTAAAAATAAATATAGAAAGTGAAGAATTTAATGCAAACGGAAAAGTATGTATAAAACAAGGATACTTAGAAGTTTTAAAAGATAGAAATACAAAAGAAATTAGAGAAAGAGACAATGAACAGAATGTGGATAAGTGGGCAAAAAAAGACGAAGAAAATGCAGATAAAAAACAAAATGATAATAAAAATGTAGAAGAGATTAGTTTAGAAGCATTAACAACATTAAAAAAAGGTCAGGAAATACCTGTATTAAATTTTGAAATTAAAACTTCTGAAACAAATCCACCAACAAGATATAATTCTGGATCTATAATATTAGCAATGGAAAATGCAGGAAAGCTAATAGAAGAAGAGGAACTGAGAGAACAAATAAAAGGTGCTGGAATAGGTACTAGTGCAACTAGAGCGGAAATTATAAAAAAATTAGAAAGAATACAGTATATAGCGATAAATACAAAAACTCAAATTATTACACCAACAAAAAAGGGTGAGATAATATATGATGTTGTAAATAATTCTATGCCAGACATGCTTAATCCAAAATTAACAGCAAGTTGGGAAAAGGGCTTAGATATGGTAGCAAAAAAAGAAATAAAAGCAGATACTTTTATGGAAAAATTAGAAAATTACATAAATTCAAAGGTAAATAAATTAGTTGTAAAATGGTAACATTGAGCAACTAATTTTTTAAAAATAAAAACAAAATAATCTTTTATCGAGGAAGTAAATGAAAATTTTAATACAGTGATAATCCATTCACCTTTTATGTAAAGAAAACATAAAATATAGCAAAAATAAAAAATATGAAAGGGTGAAAAAAATGCCAAGTTACATAATAGAAGGTGGAAGGAAACTGGAAGGAGAGGAATATGTATCAGGTTCTAAAAATGCTTCACTTCCAATATTGGCTTCTACTATATTAAATGAAGGAACAACAAAGTTATATAATGTTCCAAATATAAGAGACACAAAAATTACTCAAGAAATATTAAAATTTTTAGGTTGTAAAGTAAAGAAGACAAAAGAAAAGATAGAAATAGATTCTAGTAATATAATAAAAAAAGAAATCCCAGAACATTTGATGCATCAGATGCGTTCAACAGTAATTTTAGCGGGTGCAATATTAGGAAGATTTAAGGAGGTCACATTTTCATATCCTGGAGATTGCGATATTTAATTGATACATTGGTTAGGCTTAAGATTAAAAATCGAGTTAGAGAGTTAAAGGATAAAATAGATGGTTTTAAGAAAAGAAATTTGGAATTTGTTTTTTGATTTCAAACAATTTTATATTTAAACCAATAAGCAAAAAATGTTTTGCAAGCAACAGGTGTATAGTAAATATAACATCGTGTAAAATATCAAAAATAATAAGTTATTTAAAATAATTATAAAAAAGTAAGATTAAAATATAAAACATAAGGAAAAGAAATAGAATTAAGATAAACTTTACGCATAATCCAAAATATTCTATATAGAAGCGACAGAAGTTATAATGATTTTAATTGGAATATCTTATTTGAAAATTATAAAAAGATTAGTGATACTTCAAATATATAACCAATCGCTTTTTATTTGGTTTGAATCGGTGCGTAATAATAGTTATACAGATAACACTTTTAAAATAATAAGCTAGAATGTTGCAAAATAGCTAGAAAAATGGTAATATTAACATAATGGCAAATGCTAAGTTGAAACCGATTAATATATTATCATGAGGAGGAATAGCTATGGAAAATCGGTATGAAAAGTTTGTACTTGAGGCTGAAGAAGGGATAGCCTTTAAAGTCTCAGAAGGAATAACTGGAGAGCTAATCATCAGAGCTGTTTTAAAGAATAGCAATGAAACAATTAGTAATGAGCATCCTACACTTCCAGAGGTATCATTAGGAGAATATGCAACAGTACTATCTGTATATACAGATCAAGATGGAAATAAGGCTGTTATTCCGGCTGGTTGGACAGTCTCTGGAACAAGAGGAGAAAACACTATTTGGGGTAAAAACAAAAGCTTAGTAATTTATCGGATTCCAAAAGAGAAGGTAAGCACTATCAACTGGTCAAATTCATATGAGATTGATAACTTAAAGAGAATATATGACCAGTTGGTATGGGTTCCCGTCAGCTTGTTGGCTTCTAACGGAACAACTGAAGGGAGTCTATTTACTGAAAAGTTTTCATCATCAACACATGGAATTAATGAATTTTCGGAAAGAGAATGTAACGAAACATTGACAGTGGAACTTGTGCGACAGCTTGAAAGTGTTAAAAAATATGGGGGATTTTATATTTCTCGTTATAATATTTCCGAGAGCGCAGATGGAAAACCACGGTCAATAAAAGGAAGAAAACCTTGGGTAAATATTGATTTTGACACTGCCAAGAAAGTGGCGGCTGCCATGGAAGATAATGACGCAGTTAAGAGTCATTTGCCTTTTGGTATTGAATATGATTCTGTATTAGACTGGTTTATAAAATCTGGGGCAAAAACTCGTTATGAGATTACAGAGAATTCTAAAGATTGGGGGAACTATTGGAATACAGTAAATTCGCCAAAAGAAATTGCTGAAACAGGAAGCTGTGTCGAATGGTGTGTAAATAACCTTTATGATTTAGCGGGAAATATCGAAGAATGGACGCAAGAGCATAAAGCAAGTTCGTATTGCATTACTCGTGGTGGATCTTTTGACCATCTTGGAATCTTTTCACCAGTCGCTCATCGCAATTCCCACACTCCTGCTGAATATTGCTCTAAAATTGGATTTCGTGCTATACTTTATATTAAATAGTGCTGATAATTGTAGAACTATTCTAACTTATTCACATCATTTACAAACGTAGATAGAAAGAGAGAACTTTGAAATTTCAGGTTCTCTCTTTCTTTTTGAATATGAAAATGGAAGAAAACAAAAATAATAGATTAGTAATAGTAGTAATAAGGACAAGAAATATATAAATATAATTTAAATAAGGAAAGGTGGGTGGACATTCTGAAAAAAAGAGAGAAAAATACTAACAATAAGCGAGAAACTAAATTGCCATTTTCAGTATTTATATGTCCTAAAGCTAATAGTGAAAAAATAGAAGATTATAGACAAGTGTTCACTGATATTGTTTCCAATAAAATACAAGAAAAATACAAATGAATAATAAAAGAAAAAATTATGAAATTTATGCAAAAAATTATTGGCTGAGATTCATATTTTATAAGTACTGTAGTCTGCTAGTAATAGATTTAAAGCAAATGTATTGTTTTAGTCAGTGGTAATCATGTAAGCAAAGAATTAGGAACGGTGAATCCTAGTTCTTATTTTTTACAAAAAATAAAGCCTTACGGTGAGCAATAATTCATTTCAGATATGCAGTAGTCTTTAATATCTTTTGACTCCTTATTCTCGGAGTGCTCGTTAAGTAATTCTTGAATAAGTTTGTATATTAAGTCAGCTTTTGTCATATAAACATCCTTTTCACTTACAAGAAGACCGACTTATTATATAAAAGTATGTATAAAATTTAATAAAAATATTGGAAAGCTTCATGTTCTATTACATAGTTGCAACAATAAAATAATATATTAAATAAGATGTTATTAATACATACCAATGGAGGTACACAATGAAAAAGTCTAATGAGGAAAAAAGAGTTGTAATTTATTGTAGAGAGAGTAGAGATGATTATGGAGAAAATTATGAAAGAATTGAAACGCAAAGAGATTTGTTAATAAAATATTGTAAAGGTCATGGATATACGAATATAGTGGATATCATAATGGATGATGATAAAAGTGGTACAGACTTTAGCAGATTTGATGATATAAAACAGAAAACTCAAAACAAAGAAATAGATGTAATAGTTTTTAAAAACTCTGCGAGACTTGGAAGAAATCAAAAAGAAGCTATTTCCTTTGCAGAATACTTAGAGGAACAAGGCGTAGAAATAATATTTGAAGATGAACAATATAATGAGGAAATGTTTGGGCTATATGCGTGGTTTAATGAAAGAAGAGCAAGAGATGATAGCAAAAATATAAGGAGAAATTTAAGACATAAAATAGAAGAAGGAGATTTACTTGTGAAAGCAATTTATGGATATAACAAAGATGGAAAAAAATTAGTAATAAATGAAGAAACAGCTTCTACTGTAAAAGAAATATTTGAATTATATTCTAAAGACTGGGGGTATCAAAAGATTGCAACTTATCTAAATAAAAAAGGAGTGCCAACACCATCTCAAAGTAGGAATTTTTTAAATGCAAAACAAACGGCAAATTGGAAAGCACAACATATAGTGAGAATATTAGATGATAGAAGATATATTGGAGATTATGTTGGAGGACATACAGAAAAAGTAAGTTTTAAATCTAAAAAAACAAGAGTAAAAGATAAATCAGAATGGACTATAATAAAAAATCATCACGAACCAATTATTAATAAAGTACTATTTGAAAAAGTACAAAAAAATAGGGCTGAAAGGAAAAAAAGGAGTTATAAATATGATAATGAATTCAGAGTTATAGATGTAGAAAATAATTTATACTCAGGTCTTTTGTATTGTGGAAGATGTGGAACTGCAATGTATAAAAGAAAAGGAACAAGTGGTACAAGAAAAAGACCAGATGGTTATTTATGTAAAAAATATAGTAATGAAGGTGCTATAAAAGATATAAGACTATATTATGGGTGCAAATCTCATAGAATAAGGAGTGAATATTTAGACAAAATTGTAAATGCATATATAGATAACTTAATTAGTAATCCAGAATTTAAAGATTTTTTAATAAATAATGTAAGGATAACTAATACGAATAAAGTTACTTTGGAAAAGGAATTAAATAAGCAAAAGCAAACTATAGAAAAATTAGAAAAACAATTCAAACAAGTATATGAAGATAAGTTAAATGAATTAATTCCAGAATTTATATATAAAGACAAAAAGCAGGAATTAGAAAAGAAGTTAAAAAATGAAAAGGAAAAATTACAAGAAACAGAAAATAAGTTTAATACATTAAATGAATTAGAAGATAGAGAAGATTTAATTTTCAAAGCAATAGATGACATAAAGAAAAATGGACTAACAAAAGAAGAACTATCGAGATTATTTGATAAAATAGTAGTATTTGATCCAAAAGAAATAACAAGAAAGCAAAAAGAAGAATATAACTTAAATGATGAAATGTATAAGGAACTCTATGAAAATGGAGGCTTGCTATTTCATTTGAAGTTTATGTATCCACAAACTACCACAAACAGGTGGATGTGATATAGGTGCAAGACCAATTGACCTTCACTTAAAAAGTTTTGAAAAATTAGGAATAAATATTATAGAAAATGCTGGATTTATTGTATGCAAATGTGATAAAATAATAGGGGCAAATATAGATTTGGATTTCCCAAGTGTAGGTGCTACAGAAAATATAATATTAGCATCTGTATATGCTGAAGGAGTAACTAATATTACAAATGCTGCAAGAGAGCCAGAAATAGCTGATTTGGCTACATGTTTAAATAAAATGGGGGCTAAAATAGAAGGCGCAGGAACAAGTAATGTAAAGATAACAGGAGTCAAAAAATTAAAAGATATTAGTTATAATATTATGCCTGATAGAATAGAAGCAGGAAGTTTATTATGCATGGCAGCAATTACGGGAGGCCAAATAAAATTAAATAATGTTATACCAGATCATATTAGCCCGATAATAAACAAACTAGAAGAATGTGGTTGTAAAATAAAAAAGGAAAAGAGAGCTGTTTTTTTGGAAGCACCAAAGAGATTAAAAGCTGTAGATATAAAGACAATGCCATATCCGGGATTCCCAACAGATATGCAATCTGTTTTTGCAAGTATTTTAACAGTAGCTAAGGGTACTTCTATTGTTGTGGAAAATATTTTTGAAAATAGATTTAAGTTTATGGCAGAGCTTAAGAAAATGGGGGCTAAAATTACTATAGAAGGAAAAACAGCGGTAATAAAAGGTACAAGAAAACTATCAGGAACAAGAGTAATAAGTACAGATTTAAGAGGAGGTGCAGCATTGGTTGCAGCTGGACTTGTATCTAAAGGAGAGACAGAAATAACAAATATAGAATATATATTAAGAGGATATGAAAGTTTAGATGAGAAATTAAGAAATCTAGGTGCAAATATTAAGATAAAAGAAGGTGAATAATAAATGCCAAGAGTAGCTAAAGATAAAGTAAATAAATCAAAGAAAAAATCTAATAGAACTAGGAACATAGTAACTGAAAATACATTAAAAAATACAAAAGATGACAAATTTAGCTTTGATGAAGAAATTGTAATAGGTTTAAAAAGAATTGATGAGCCAAAAGTAATTACTGATAAAAAAGCTCAAAGGCCAAATAATAGAAAACAAAAAAGAAAAAATGTTAAAGCAAGTAAAAACATAAATGATTATGAGGATAATGGTATAATAATTAAATCTAAGTATATGAGCAATTATGACGACGATGTATATAATAAAAAGGATCAAATCAAAAGAAATATTAAAAGAACAAAAAAAGAACCTAAAAAATTAAGCAAACAGAAGGAAATAGCAAAAAGAAAAAGAAAAAAAAATTTAAAGGTTATAAAAATATTAATGCTACTTGCAATTATAATTGGTGGAATAATATATGCTATGTTATCACCTATATTTAATATAAAAAATATAATTGTTACCGGAAACAAAAAAATTTCTTCAGAAACAATTATAAGTTTATCGGGGCTTAATATTGATCAAAATATATTTAATTTTTGGTCAAATGATATAGAAGAAGCAGTAAAACAAAATGCGTATATGGATACAGTAGAAGTAAAAAGAAAACTACCTGATATAGTAGAGATAAATGTAAAAGAGAGAACAGCTACATATATGATAACTTTAGGAAATGCATATGTACATATAAATAATCAAGGATATATTTTAGAAATAACTGCTAAAAAACTTGAAGTGCCATTACTAATAGGATATAATACTACAGCAGAAGAAATTGTAGAAGGAAACAGATTAAATCAAACTGACCTAGAAAAACTAAACGATGTGCTAAAAATAATGGAAGTTGCATCAAGTGGAAAAAGTGATATAAGTGGTTTGATTACGCAAATAGATATCTCAGATAGAAATAATTATATTTTGAGTTTACCAAAAGAAAAGAAAACAATATATTTAGGGGATACAACAAATTTAAGTACAAAATTATTATGGATTAATAAATTTTTAGAAGAAGAAAAAAATGAAGGAATAATATATTTAAATGTAAATTTAAATACAAAAAGACCATACTTTAGAGAGAAAGTTTAAGGAGGAGATATATTTGAATAAAAAGCAGATAGCAATTACTTTAGGAGTAATGTGCTTACTATTAACTATTGCAATATGTGTTCAAATAAGAACGATGAATTCAGCAAGTTCAACTGTATCACAAACTTTGGCTGATAATGGTTTGAGAGATGAAGTCTTAAAAATGAAAGAAAAGTATGATAATACATATAAAGAATTAGAAAATGCGCAAAAGGAACTAGAGAAAATAAGACAAGCAGCTACTCAAAATGATAGTACAGCAGAAGCAAAAGAACGAGAACTGAAAGAAAATAATATGTTGCTTGGAAACACAGATGTGACAGGAGATGGTGTTGAAATTATATTAGCTGATGCAAATGTTACAAACAGTTTTAATCCATCAGATCAAATTATTCATTTTGGAGACATACAATATGTAGTAAATGAATTAAAAAATGCAGGCGCTGAAGCAATTGAGATAAATGGACAAAGATTAGTTAATACCTCAGCTATTACATGTGAAGGAAACATAATAAAAATAAACGGAGAGAGAGTGGGGTCACCATTTTATATAAGAGCAATAGGTTCACAGAGCTTATTATATGGTGCACTATCAAGAGCGGGCTCATATTTAGATTTTCTAAAAGATTATGGGAATATAGCAGAAATAACAAAAGTAGATGGAATTACTATACCTAAATATACAGGTGCTATAACATATAAGTATATGAAAGAAGACAAATAGGAGAGTGAAGCAGTGAGAAAATTAAAAATTAGAGTAGATATAACAACTGTAACAGTTGTGGTGTTTATTGTATGTATTGTTTTGGTAAGTGTTATGCTTATGCAATTTAGAACTGTAGAGCAAACAGATATAACAGAAATCGAAAACATGAGAGAATCAGAATTAAGGACTGCATTAGCAGAATGGAAAACAAAATATGAAGAGATAGCCACACAATTAGAAGATATAAATCAGAGAATAGAAGGATACAATAAAACTATAGAGGATAATGAAGCAGCGTCGGAATTAATAGATGAAGAATTAACAGAGTCTAATATATTAGTAGGTAAGACAGATGTATATGGTGAAGGAGTTGTAGTAACTTTAAGTGATGGAACAAAAAAAGTAACAGCAGCTGATCTTATTAATTTAGTAAATGAATTAAGATATGCAGGCGCAGAAGCTATAGCAATAAATGAGATTAGAGTGTTAGCAATGACAGATATAATTGATATGGCAGACTATTCATATATAATGGTAAATTTACAAAGATTGCAAGGACCTTATGTAGTTAAGGCTATAGGAGATAAAGATTATATATCTACTGTATTACAATTAAAAGGAAGCGGATTTATAGATACTACAACTGGAATAAATGTAAATTTGGAAGCGAAAAACAGAGTGAACATACCGAAATATAACGGAGAAATGGAAATTGAATATATGCAAGAAGCAGATAGTGAATAAATTAGGTAAAATAATAGGAGGTTATTATGATTTTAGCAGCAATAATATTAGGGTGTATAGTAGGCGCGTTAATAGGAATTAATATGCCAATAATTTCATATACATATTCAGGATATCTAGCAATAGCAATTATTGCAGCATTAGATTCAGTATTTGGGGGAATTGCTTCAACATTAAATAAAAACTTTGATTTAAAAATATTTGTATCAGGATTCTTTGGAAATGCTATTCTTTCAATATTACTAACATATCTTGGACAAAAGTTAAATGTAGATATATATTTAGCCGCTATAGTAGTTTTTGTAGGAAGAATGTTTAACAATTTAGCAATAATAAGAAGATATTATTTAGAAAAATGGACGAAAAATAGAGAAAAAGAAAGAAAAATAAAGAAAGAAAAAAAGACAAAAAATTAGAATAAATTTAAAGAGGATTACGGAAGTATTATTTTCATCCTAATGTTTCAAAAATATTACAAAAATATTACAAAAATATTACAAATTCTATTGACATTTTTTTAAAAATGTAATATTCTAATGAACAAATAAGAGCAGAAAAAAATGGAGGAATGTGTCTTGGCTATAGGAGATATTATCGTAGGAATGGACATTGGAACTTCAAAGGTAAGTTTAGTTATTGGAGAAGTTAATAATTTTAACCAAATAGAGGTCCTATGCACAACAAGTTGTAAGTGTAATGGTATAAAAAAAGGAAAAATAGTAGATGAAAATGAAATAGTATCAACAGTTTCAAAGCTTATCAAAGAGGCAGAATCAGAACTTGAAATGGAAATAAATTCAACATATTTAACTATACCAGGCAAATATGTTACAATAGTGCAAAACAGTATTACAAAAGAAGCCAGAGATAAATATGCAGGAATTTCTGGAAAGGATGTAAGTAGTGCAATATCACAAGTAAAAGATATTGATATACCAGAAGGAATGCAAATTATAGATATTGTTACGGATGAATTCATATTGGATAATGGAAAGGTTGTTGCAGATCCAGTAGGAAGCTTGAGTTCTAATTTTACAGTAAAAGCTCAAGTTGTTCTTGCAAATAAAGAGTATATGAAACAACTAGCTAATATTTTTAGAAAGGCAGACATTGATATAGACGGTTTAGTTCCTGTAACACTTGCAGAAAGAAGTTTAGTATTAGACGGAAATGAACTAAATGATAATATTATGTTATTAGATATAGGGGCAGGAAATACTGATATTGGAGTTTTTGAAGGACTATCTTTTTCATACACAAACACAATACCACTTGGAGGAGACAGTATTACAAATGATATTGCATTAGTACTAAACATATCTGAAGAAGAAGCAGATAGATTAAAACATCAATATGGATTAGCACTAAAATCATTTATAGATAATGATAATGAAATATTGTTAAATACTTGTAAGGATGAAAATAGAAGAGTTATAAAGAGTTCTGAACTAATAGAAATAATAGAAGCAAGAATTGAAGAGATATTCTCATTAGTTAATAGAGATATAACAGCACAGGGAATAAAACCAAGAATAAACAATGTAATACTAACAGGACAAGGAATAACAAGTATAAATAAAAGCGATGTAGCTGGAAAAATAATTTTAAATATACCAGTTAAAATATCTACAGGAAGACTAGTAAGTACAGTAAGACCAGAGTATAGAACAGCTTATGCACTAGTAAGATATATTGCATCAAGACCTTTTGCAAAGAACTTATCTAGCAGTATAGATTCAAGGTCTAAAGAAAATATTTTCAAAAATATTATTGATAGAATTAAAGAATTTTTTTATTCTTAAATATAAACAAATTTAAAATTATAGAGGAGGATAAGCATTATGTTCATGGATAACACAGACGAAAATATAATGATGGATGGAACAGCTACAATTAAAGTAATAGGAATTGGTGGCGCTGGAAACAATGCAGTAAATAGAATGGTTGAGTCTGGAATTAAAGGTGTTGAATTTATAACTGTAAATACAGATAGACAAGCACTACTATTATCAAAAGCTGCATCAAAAATACAAATAGGAGAAAAAATAACAAGAGGATTAGGCGCTGGTGCAAATCCAGATATAGGTGCGCAAGCAGCAGAAGAAAGCAAATCTGAAATAGCAGAAGCTTTACGTGGCGCTGATATGGTATTCGTTACTGCTGGTATGGGAGGCGGAACAGGAACAGGTGCAGCACCAATAGTAGCAGCAACTGCAAAAGAAATGGGAATACTAACAATAGGTGTTGTTACAAAACCATTTACATTTGAAGGAAAGAAACGTTTATCTCAAGCAGAACGTGGTGTAGAAAGCTTAAAAGGAAAAGTAGACACTTTAGTTGTAATACCAAATGATAAGTTGCTACAAATAATAGATAGAAAAACATCAATTGTAGAAGCATTTAAGATGGCTGACGACGTATTAAGACAAGGTGTACAAGGTATATCAGACTTAATTGCAATTCCAGGTTTAGTAAACCTAGATTTTGCAGATGTTAAAACAATAATGCTGAATACAGGTATGGCACACATGGGTGTTGGTAGAGCATCAGGAGAAAATAGAGCAGAAGATGCAGCAAAACAAGCTGTACAAAGTCCATTATTAGAAACATCGATAGAAGGCGCTAGAGGAGTAATAATAAATATTACAGGTGGAACAAACTTAGGATTGCATGAAGTAAATACAGCAGCAGAACTTATTCAACGTAGCGTAGATCCAGAAGCAAACATTATATTTGGTGCGGTTATAGATGAAAGTTTAGATGAAGATATTATTATTACAGTAATTGCAACAGGATTTGAAAAAGAAACAGGAATTAATTCTAGCATTCCAGTAGGAGAAATTGTAGAAAAGGCATGGGATAAAAAAATTAACTCTATACCTAATCCAACAGATAATTCAAATTCAGTAGATAACTTGGACATACCATCTTTCTTAAGGAATAAAAGAGGAATAAATAAGTAGAATAACAAAATATTTTCCGTATACATATAAATATAGGAAAGAAATAATCGAATTTAGTAGATTATTTCTTTTTTTCGTGCCCATGAAATGACACATTTTTTAAAATTAAAGTTGTACAATATGAATGCTTAATGAATAACATTAAGAATGGAGGAAATTGGTGACTATTTATGTGGATATAGTATTGTTTGAAAATTTATGCATGAACTATATAATTTTATTTGGAACAGCGTATATTATGAAAATCAAAATAAAGCAAACAAGAATTATTTTTGCCAGTTTACTAGGTGCAGTATATGCTGTGCTAGTGTATGCAGAAGTTTTTCCGTTGTATGAAAACTTAATAACTAAAATAATATTATCAATTTGCATGATATATATAGCATTTAGACCTAAAAAAATAAAAGGACTAATAAAAGAATTAATATTGTTTTATTTAGTATCTTTTTCCTTAGGAGGATGTGCTTTTGCACTTTTATATATAGTGAGACCGCAAGATATTTTTATGAAAGATGGAGTGTATATAGGAACTTATCCTTTGAAAATAGCATTACTTGGAGGAATTGTAGGATTCATAATAACATATATAGCTTTTAAAGTTGCAAAGATGAGAATAACAAAAAATGAGATAATATATAAAGCTATAATAAATATAGAAGAAAAGAAACTAGAAATAAATGTGCTGTTGGATACTGGAAACATGCTAAAAGAGCCAATTAGCGGAGATTCGGTTATATTGGTTGAAAGAAATAAACTTAATTCAATATTTCCTAACAACATATTAGATAATATAAATAGTATTTTAGGAGGTGATATAAATTGTACGGAAAGTTTGGAGTATAGAAAAAGATTAAGGTTTATACCATTTATGTCTGTTGGACAGCAAAATGGTATGTTGTTAGGAATTAAAGTGGATTTTGTAACAATAGTTACAGATGTAGAAGAAATTATAAATAAAGGAACAATTATTGGCATTTATGAAAAAACATTTAGTAAATCTGGAAAATATTCTGGACTTATAGGATTAGATATTTTAGAGAGGAGTAAAAAAGATGAATATCTTGCAGATATTAAAAAATAGTATAAACACATTATATGTTAAATATATAGGTGATGACGAAATTGAAAATTTTCCTATTTATTATATAGGAGGAAGCCAAACACTTCCACCACCATTGGAACAAAAAGAAGAAGAAGAAATTTTGGAAAAATTATCTAATGGAGATGAATCGGTAAGGAAAACATTAGTAGAAAGGAATTTAAGATTAGTAGTATATATAGCAAAGAAATTTGAAAATACAGGAGTTGGACTAGAAGATTTAATCTCTATAGGAACTATAGGGTTAATGAAAGCAATTAA
Source organism: uncultured Clostridia bacterium (assembly GCA_944392545.1). Taxonomy (GTDB): domain Bacteria; phylum Bacillota; class Clostridia; order TANB77; family CAG-508; genus CALXVA01. The sequence goes on along the minus strand of CALXWW010000001.1, from coordinate 1,949 downwards.
TACTTTTAATGCAGGTAAAAACATAAAACTTGCCACATATGCATCAAGATGTATAGAAAATGAGATATTAATGTATTTAAGAAGAAGTAATAGAATAAAAGGAGAAATATCTATTGATGAACCACTTAATCAAGATGGAGATGGAAATGAGTTACTGCTTTCAGACATATTAGGCACAGATCCAGACATAACTTCAAGAAGAATTGAAGAAGAAGTTGATAAAAGATTGTTACGATCGTCAATAAAAAAACTTAATAATAGAGAAAGAAATATAATGGAATTAAGATTTGGATTTGTGAGCGGAAATGAAAAGACTCAAAAAGAAGTCGCAGACATGTTAGGAATTTCTCAAAGCTATATTTCGAGGTTAGAAAAGAAGATTATTGGAAAAATAAAAAAAGAAATAATTAGTAAAACTGGATAAATGTATAAACCTTCCTTTTTTGGAAATACTAGAAATAGTATTTTTTAAAGGGAGGTTTTTTCTTGATTAATAAAGTAGAAATATGTGGTGTTGATACCTCAAAGCTACCTATATTATCAAACGAAGAAAAAATAGAACTACTAAATAAAATAAAAAAAGGAGATAAAGATGCTAGAACAAAATTTACAAATGGAAATTTAAGATTAGTATTAAGTGTAATAAGGAGATTTTTTAGTAAGGGAGAAAATGCAGATGATTTATTTCAGATAGGATGTGTTGGTTTAATAAAAGCGATAGATAATTTCGAAATAGAACAAAACGTTCAATTTTCAACATATGCTGTACCGATGATAATAGGAGAAGTAAAAAGATATTTAAGAGATAATAATTCAATAAGAGTTAGTAGATCTATCAGAGAATTGGCATATAAAATTTCAGTAGAAAAGGATAGATTTTTAAAAGAAAAAGAAAGGGAACCAACTGTGGATGAACTTGCAAATATTTTAAAAGTATCCAGAGGAGACATAGTAATGAGTTTAGACGCAATCCAAATGCCGGTATCTTTACAAGATCCTGTTAACGGGAATAGTGTAGACAATATAAATATAGAAGATCAGATAAGCGATAAAAAAAATAGTGATACTTATTGGGCAGAAACCATCACTATTGTTGAGGCAATGAAAAAATTGAATGATAAAGAAAAGCTGATTATAGGTAAAAGGTTTTTTGAAGGAAGAACACAGATTGAAGTGGCAGAAGAAATTGGAATATCTCAAGCACAAGTATCTAGGCTAGAAAAGAATGCAATAAGTCATATAAAAAGATTATATAAATAAGAGATAATATCTCTTATTTTTAAGATTATATTAAATTAATATCATAAATAAATAGAGTAAATATTATAATATATAAAGGAATATTTTATAAGGAGTTACATTTATGAGTCAAAAAGGAATGGATTTTAAACATAAAGAAGTAATAAATATAAAAGATGGCAAAAAGCTTGGATATGTTCAGGATGTTTGCGCGGATTTGGAAACTGGAACTATAACTAGTATAATTGTTCCTGGAAATAATAAATTTATGGGAATATTTTCAGGAGGAAATGAGATTGTAATACAATGGCAAAACATAAAATGTATAGGCGAAGATGTTATATTAGTGGATATATAAAAAAACAACAAAATTTCTTAAAATTCTACAAAAAAAGTATTGACTTTAAAGATATGTTATGGTATCATAATAAATGTACTGAGGATGAATATGAAAAACATAAGTATAAATTAGTAAAGTATATGCAAAAAAACAAAAAAACACATCAATACTAGTTTATTATTTTGCACTTTTTGACACTATAAAAAAACTTAAAAAGTTTAAAAAAAGTATTGACATATGAATCTAAAAGTAGTAAAATAAATTGCGTTCTACCTTAAAGGAAGAATTGAGATAAATAAAAGCACATTGAAAAGTAAACAATAAACTTTGAGAAACCAATAAAGCGGTAGTAAAACTACCAAAAAAGAAA